>NZ_JBKIXC010000002.1:0-1002392 GCF_046604225.1 Hydrogenophaga sp. RWCD_12 | reverse complement strand
CGTTGAACTCGCCGTTGGGGTTGAAGATCAGGTTGCCCGAGTCGTCGAACGAAAAGATCCCGCCGTTGTCGCCGGCGTGCACCGCCGCAGTGTCTGCGACCACCAGGCCGCCATCGATGTCGCCGTCGTTGTCGGTGATGTGGCCCAGCGAGACGGCGTCGTCTTCGTAGGTGCTGAACGCATCGTCGGTGCCCACCGGCGCGTCGTTGGCGCCGTGCACGGTGATGGTCACAGTGCCGATCGCCTGTGCGCCCTGGTCGTCGCTGACGGTGTAGGTGACACTGGTCTGGCGCGTCTGGCCCACGGCCAGGTCGTCGAACGCGCTGCCGGCCACGAAGATCAGGTTGCCCGAGTCGTCGGTGCCGAAGCTGCCGCCGTTGCTGCCACTGAAGCTGTCCAGCACCATGCTCAGGTTGCTGCTGTCGGGGTCGCTGTCGTTGGCGATCAGATTGCCCAGCCAGGCCGCGCCGTCTTCGCTGACATCGAACGCATCGCCCACCGCCACCGGTGCGTCGTTGGTGCCCTGCACCGTGATCGTCACCGTCGCCGTGTCGACCGCGCCCTGATCGTCCGTCAGGGTGTAGGTGAAGCTGGTGTCGCGGGTCTGGCCCACGGCCAGGTCGTCGAAGGCGCTGCCGGGGGCAAACACCAGGCTGCCGGAATCGTCCTGGAAGATGGTGCCGCCGTTGCTTCCCGTGGTGCTGTTCGGGCTGATCGTCATGGCGCCACCTTCGGTGTCGCTGTCGTTGCCCATCAGGTTGCCCAGCGGGGTCGCACCTTCTTCATTCACCGTGACGGCGTCGTTGACGGCGTCGGGCGCGAAATTGATGGCCCCGGTGAAGGAAGTGATCTGGACCTGCTGGTCGTTCGTGGCACCGCCGGTGGCGCCCGTCCATCCGAAATGGACCGTGTCACCAGAACCGAAGCGCCCCGCCGTGACCAGCCCGGACGCGCTGCCCATCGATACACCATTGAAGGTGTACGACAGGGTCTGCGTGGAAGCGGTCCATGTGACGACCACCGCATTCCAGCTGCCGTTTTCGATGTTGCCGAGATCGTGGTTGGCCACCAGAAAGCTCATGTTGTCGACGGTACCTGCGTCCGTGTCCCACATGGCCGTGTGGTCGTTGACCATGTCCATCGCACCGTTGTTGTAGGTGTCGAACTCGATCGCCACACCGTTGGCGATGCCGAATGCACCCAGCCCGCCGCCCATGACCCCAAGCGCCGAGGCGCCCGCAGGGTCGTCGTGCATGACGAACGTGATGCCGTCGGCGCCGGCGTCGCTGCTACCCAAGTAGACGCTGAAAGACAAGCTGAAGTTGGTGCTCAGCGAGACCTCGAACGTGGACTGTGCGGCGCCGCTCTGGCTGTTGAGGTTGGGGGTCAGGCGGACGGTGTCGGACGACACCGAACTGGCATTGCCCGAGAGCGTCAGGTGTGAGGCCAGCGTGCTGCCCGTGTAGGTCGCCAGTTCACCCTGCCAGTTGGGCAGCGCAATGGCCTGAACATCCACTGCACCAGTGGCCTGCTCCAGCGTCCAGTCGGCGCCCTGCGCGGCATTGCCGGTGGCATCGGTCGAGGCGGCGACGTCGGCGCCCGTGATGTTGGCCAGCAGGTTCATCGCCGCCAGGCCCGTGGTGCCCGCGGCGTAGTCGCAGGCATAGATCAGGATGTCGCCGTCGGCGCTGAGCGCCTGGCCGATGTTCTGCAGATACGTCAGCTGCGTGCTCTGGATGCTTTCGGTCGTGACCTCGGTGCTGCCCAGGGTCAGCACACCTTCGCTGCCGTGGCTGACGATGTGGATCGCATCCACGTCGGTGCGGCCGGAGAGCGCATCGGCGATCTGCGACAGGCCGTCCTGCTCCAGCGTCAGCACCACCACTTCGCGGCCCTGGCCCTGGAAGGCGCTGATGTCGGGCACGCGGCTGTCCACGAACACGATCTCGTGGCTGCTGGCAGAAGCGGGTTCAATGACGGCCAGCGTGGCGGGTGCGATGTCGACCGCGACCGGAGTGGCGGTCTCGGTGACCGGCTCGGCAGCCGTGGAGGTTGAGGTGGTGGAGGTGTCTGTGCGGGTGTCGGTGGTCGCGGTGACCGAGGAAACCGGTTCGGTGGTCACGGGTGCCGTGACCGGTGTGCTCGTTTCGGTGGTGACTGCGTTGACCGGCGCTGGGGCCGGCGCTTCAACCGGGGCCACGGTCACCACGGCGTCGGCCGGATGGTCGGCGACCGGCGCTTCAGCGGCCGGAGCAACCGTCGAAGGGGCTTCTGTCGGGGCCGTGCTCTGGTCGATCGCGGTCACCAGCATCGCCCCGTCGAACACGATGCGCGTCTCCATCACCATCGCCACGCCCGACTGCCGGGGCAGTTCGGCGCGAACTGCTCGCGTGCTGGAGGTGCCTGTGCTGTGCGACACCGCAGATTCGGGCGCCGCCACGTAGCAGCCCAGGCTGGCGTTCCAGATCGATCGGTAAGTCTTGTTCATGACAGTGGCCTCCAGACCGGGCACCGACCTGCTGTCTGCAGGTCTCCAAACGGAATGCCGGTACACCCACCTCATCGGCAAACGCCCTGTCAGACTGAAGTCAGAAGCTCAAAAAAGTTGAGGAAAATCAACCTATTTCGGCGATTGAATGCTTTGGTTCAAGCGCCGTTGGGCGGACTGAAACCTCTTGCCTGACGACCCGGTGCAACTAGTTCACGCACCTCTGTTACAGGCTGTTTCAAACACCGCCCGATACACTGCCTCCCCCACCCGCCCCGGAGCCTGCTTTGCCCCTGTCCCACCTCCTCCTCGCCCTCGCGGTGGTCTTCGTCTGGGGTACGAATTTCGTGGTCATTCGCTGGGGACTGGACGGTTTGCCGCCGTTCCTGTTCGCCACGCTGCGCTTCGCGTTTTCCGCCCTGCCCTGGCTGCTGTTCATTCCACGGCCCACGGCCCCATGGAGCAAGATGGCCGCGTTTGGCGTCTTGCTGGGGGTCGGTCAGTTCGGTCTGCTGTTCCTCGCGATCCAGGGCCACATCTCGCCCGGACTGGCCTCGCTGGTGGTGCAGATCCAGGTGTTTTTCACCATTGGCCTGTCGCTGCTGCTGATGCGCGAACGGGTCCGAGGCTTCCAGATCGCCGGCTTACTGCTGGCCATTGCCGGCCTGGGCGTGATCGCCACGCATCTGGACGCGACCGTGACTCTGCTGGGTCTGGGCCTGGTGATGGGCGCGGCATTCTTCTGGGCCTGCGCCAACGTGGTCGTGAAGTCGCTCGGCCCCGTCAACATGCTGCACTTCATGGTCTGGAGCAGCGCGTTCGCCGTGCCGCCGCTGCTGGTGATCTCACTGCTGACCGAGGGCCCGCCCGCGATCACTGCCGCGCTGCAGCACGCCGGCCCGCTGGTCTGGGGCAGCGTGCTCTGGCAGGCGCTGGGCAACACCCTGTTCGGCTACGGCGTCTGGAACTGGCTGCTGGCCCGCCACCCCGCCGCCACGGTCACGCCGCTGGCCCTGCTGGTGCCGGTGTTCGGCATGGGTGCTTCCGCCCTGTCGCTAGGCGAAGCGCTGCCGGGCTGGAAGCTCGGAGCGGGAGCGTTGGTGCTCAGCGGCCTGGCCGTGATCGTGCTCTGGCCGAGGTTGCAGGTTAGGCTGGGCAGGCCCTGAGTACAACGATCCGCCGCTGGGCCACCCCAAGGCGGATCAGCCCCCATGGGGGGCAGCGACCCGCGCAGCGGTGGAGCGTGGGGGCTCTATTTCGCGAGACGGGCGAATGTTTTCCTGAACTTCGCCACCTTCGGCGCGGCGACCGCCATGCAGTAGCCCTGGTGCGGGTTGCGCTCGAAGAAGTCCTGGTGGTAGTCCTCGGCGGGCCAGTAGTGTTCGAGCGGCAGCACTTCCGTCACGATCGGGCGGCCGAAGGCGTTTTCCGCCGTCAGTTCGTCGATCAGCGCCTGCGCGGTCGCGCGTTGTTCGTCGGTCGTGAAGTAGATGCCGCTGCGGTACTGCGTGCCGGTGTCGTTGCCCTGGCGGTTGAGCGTGGTCGGGTCGTGGACCACGAAGAAGATTTCCAGGATCTCTCGCGTGCTGATCTGCGCAGGGTCGTAGACCAGCTTCACCACCTCGTTGCAGCCGGTGCGGCCGGTGCACACGTCTTCGTAGCTGGGCTGGGGTGCCTGCCCGTTGCTGTAGCCGGACTCGACATCGGTCACACCGCGCACTTCCTTGTAGACGCTTTCGGTGCACCAGAAACAGCCACCACCGAGCACCAGGATCTGCTTGTCCACAACCATCTCCTTGAAATTGGCCGACTGGCCATTCACTCGTCGGCAACGAGCGCCGGGTAGGCCTCTCCAAGCAGCGCCGAGGCACCCGACATGGAAGCATCGTAGCCCGGGAGGTCCTGCAACGTGGCACGGAAGCTGGGATCCCGCAGCAGCGCGAGGACTTTGCGCAGCGCGGGCGAGTCCATCACGTCGTTGCGGCAGAGCAGGAAATAGCGCTCGCTGGCCACAGGCACGAAGTCCAGCCGGAACTGCCGGGCCGGCGGCTCCAGCCCGAAGCCGACGTCGGCCATCCCGCTGGCCACATAGGCCGCGACCGCGGCGTGGGTGTACTCACCGTGCTCGAAACCGGCGATCTGCATCGGGTCGATGCCTTGTACCTGCAGCAGACCTTCGAGCAACAAGCGCGTGCCCGAGCCGGACTGCCGGTTGATGAAGCGGACACCGGGACGCGCCAGATCGGCCAGCGCAAACAGCTCCTTCGGATTGCCGGGCCGCACCATCAGGCCCTGGCGCCGCGTGGCGATGTCGACCAGCGTCAGTCCCAGCCCCTGCAGCCAGGGCCGGTAATGTGCCAGCGTCATCGCTTCCATCGCCCCATGGGGAATGTGCAGTCCGGCCACATCGCATTCCCCGTCGCGCAAGGCGGCAACGGCGGCCGAACAGCTCGCGTAGGACAGCGCCAGCGTCAATCCGTCGGACGACAGCCGCTCGATCAGTCGCTCCACGGCGAAGCCGTGGCTCGCGTGCACGCGCAAGGCCGGGGGCGACTCGCGCAGCGCATCACCCAGTTCTTCGGCCAGCTCCGAAGACAGCGACTCCAGCACCGGGCCCAGGCGGGCGTGGATGCGGCGGTCTGCCCAGACGATGCGCTCGCCCAGTTCGGTCAGGGTCGACCCCTTGCCACGTTCCGCCAACAGAAGCGGCGCGCCGAACTGGGCCTCACCCTGGCGCACCAGGTCCCAGGCCCGCCGATACGACAGCTCCAGCCGGCGCGCAGCCAGCAACAGGCTCCCGGATTCGGACACCTGCACCAGCAACTCGATGAGGCGGGTCGGCAAGGGAGGCTGGTCGGGGGACTGGATGGTCCAGACCGGGCGGATGGAAACCTGCTTCATCGGGTTATCACTTAGGAAGCCGACTGCCGATGCATTGGTCTGCGGGCTTCATATTGAGCAATTCACACAAGGCCGCGATCATGCGAGCCATCACGAACAAAGTCATTCTCTCCCGAACGACAGCCCCCACCAACCACGAGTCCCGCCGGGGCCGTCCGATTCGCCCTTGAGCCCGCATCGATGAACGCACGAACCATCCCCATCCAGCCGGTTGCAGTCACGCGCCAGCGCCGGCGTGAGGCGCCCAAGGGCCGCCAGGTCGACGCGCAGGCCGCCCTCGAGGTGGCGGCGCTGATCGGCGAGGCGGCTACCCGGCGCGACCTGCTGATCGAGCACCTGCACAAGATCCAGGACCACTACGGGCATCTGAGTGCCGCCCACCTCGCGGCGCTGGCCAAGGCCATGGGGCTGGCGCAGACCGAGGTCTACGAGGTGGCGACCTTCTATCACCACTTCGATGTCGTCAAGGAAGCACAGACACCCCCCGCCGCGTTGACCATTCGCGTGTGCGACGGCCTGAGTTGCGAGATGGCTGGTGCGCGCGACCTGCTGGAGCGCTTGCCGGCCATTCTCGGCAAGGACGTCCGCGTGATCCCGGCGCCCTGTGTGGGCCGCTGCGAGCAGGCGCCCGCGGTGGTGGTCGGCCAGCACCCGGTGGCCGCCGCCACGGTCGACACCGTCGCACGCGCGCTGTCCGAAGGCCGCACGCGCGACGTGCCCTCGGGCCATGCCGACCTGGATGCCTACAAGGCGCAGGGCGGCTACACGCTGCTGCAAAGCTGCATCAACGGCGAACGCGACGTCGAGGACGTCATCAAGGCCCTGGAAGACTCCGGCCTGCGCGGCCTGGGTGGCGCCGGCTTTCCCGCCGGGCGCAAGTGGCGCATCGTGCGCAACGAGCCCGCGCCGCGCCTGATGGCTGTGAACATCGACGAAGGCGAGCCCGGCACCTTCAAGGACCGCCACTACCTCGAGCGCGACCCGCACCGCTTCCTGGAGGGCATGCTGATTGCCGCCTGGGCGGTGGGCATTCACAAGTGCTACATCTACCTGCGCGACGAATACCACGGATGCCGCGCGCTGCTCGAGCAGGAGATCCGGCGACTGCGCAACTGCCCGCCTTGGCCCGGCATGCCGGAGATCGAGTTGCGCCGCGGCGCTGGTGCCTATATCTGCGGAGAAGAGTCCGCAATGATCGAGTCCATCGAAGGCAAGCGCGGCATGCCGCGCCTGCGGCCGCCCTATGTCGCACAGGTGGGCCTGTTCGGGCGACCGACGCTGGAGCACAACTTCGAGACGCTGTACTGGGTGCCCGAAATCCTCGACAAGGGTGGCGCCTGGTTTGCGGCACACGGCCGTCACGGCCGCAAGGGGCTGCGCTCGTTTTCGGTCTCGGGTCGTGTCAAGGAGCCTGGCGTCAAGCTGGCGCCGGCGGGCATCACCATCCGCGAGCTGATCGATGAACATTGCGGTGGCATGGCGGAGGGCCATCGCTTCTACGGCTACCTGCCGGGCGGCGCATCGGGCGGCATCCTGCCAGCATCGATGGGCGACATCCCGCTGGACTTCGACACGCTGCAGCCACACGGCTGCTTCATCGGCTCGGCCGCGGTCGTGGTGCTGTCGGACCACGACACGGCCACGGCGGCGGCACGCAACACCATGCGCTTCTTCCGCCATGAATCCTGTGGACAGTGCACACCGTGCCGCAACGGCACGGCCAAGGTCTCCGCGCTGATCGAGCACGACCACTGGGATCTGGAACTGCTCGCCAACCTCTCGCAGGTCATGCGTGACGCATCGATATGCGGCCTGGGCCAGGCCGCACCCAACCCGGTCGACTGCGTGATCAAGTATTTCCCGCAGGAGCTGAAAACATGAATGCCCGTACGACCATCAGCTTCAGCCTCAATGGCCGCGACGTCGCGGCCTTGCCGGGAGAGCCCATCATCGAGGTCGCGAAGCGCGTGGGCATCGAGATCCCGCACCTTTGCTACCAGCCCGGCCTGGAGGCCGTGGGCAACTGCCGCGCCTGTGTCGTCGAGATCGGCGGCGAGCGCACGCTGGCACCGTCGTGCTGCCGCCAGCCCACCGCAGGCATGACGGTGGTCACCGACAGCGAGCGTGCATTGAAGTCACAGAAGCTCGTCCTCGAGCTGCTGCAGTCGGACATGCCAGAGGCCGAATACACGCGCAACAACGAAGTCGACCACTGGTCGGCCAGACTTGGCGTGGGCAAACCGCGCTTCCCCGCGCGCGCGCAGCCGCAGGCCGATGCCTCGCACCCGGCCATCGCGGTCAACCTGGATGCCTGCATTCAGTGCACACGCTGCCTGCGCGCTTGTCGTGAGGAACAGGTCAACGATGTCATCGGCCTGGCCTTCCGGGGCGAACAGGCGAAGATCGTCTTCGACATGGGCGACCCGATGGGCGGATCCACCTGTGTGGCCTGCGGCGAGTGCGTCCAGGCCTGCCCGACGGGCGCGTTGACGCCGGCACGCGGCGCGGCGCTCGACGTGCCCGACCGCCAGGTCGCCTCAGCCTGCCCGTTCTGCGGTGTCGGTTGCCAGCTGACCTTCCATGTCAAGGACGACCGCATCCGCTACGTCGAAGGGCGCGACGGGCCGGCAAACCACGGCCGGCTGTGCGTCAAGGGGCGCTACGGATTCGACTATGTGAATCACCCGCACCGTTTGACACGGCCTCTGATCCGGCGCGCCGACGCGCCGCCCAAGTCGGCCGACTTCGTGATGGACCCGGCTCGGGTGATGGACGTCTTCCGAGAGGCCACCTGGGAAGAGGCACTGGACTTCGCCGGCGGTGGCCTCAAGACGATTCGCGACCGGAACGGCCCCCAGGCACTGGCCGGGTTCGGATCGGCCAAGGGCAGCAACGAGGAAGCCTATCTTTTCCAGAAGCTCGTGCGCACCGGTTTCGGGACCAACAACGTCGATCATTGCACCCGCCTGTGCCACGCCTCGTCGGTGGTGGCGCTGCTGGAAGGCATCGGTTCGGGTGCTGTCAGCAATCCGGTGATGGACGTGCTGCAGGCCGAGGTGGTCATCGTCATCGGTTCCAACCCGACGGTGAACCACCCCGTGGCGGCGACCTTCATCAAGAACGCGGTCAAGCAGGGCACCAAGTTGATCGTGATGGATCCGCGGCGCTCCGACCTGGCGCGCATCGCGCATCGCTTCCTGCCCTTCAAGCCCGACACCGACGTGGCGATGCTCAACGCATTGCTCAACGTCATCGTCAACGAGGGACTGGTCGATGAGGCCTTCATCGCCAGCCGCACGATCGGCTACGAAGAACTGCGCGCCAACGTCGCTCCGTACACCCCCGAGGCGATGGCACCGATCTGCGGCATCGACGCACAGACGTTGCGCGAGGTCGCACGCCTGTACGCGCGCTCCAAGGGTTCCATGATCCTGTGGGGCATGGGCATCAGCCAGCACGTGCACGGCACCGACAACGCGCGCTGCCTGATTGCCCTGGCGCTGGTGACCGGCCAGATCGGGCGCCCAGGCACCGGCCTGCACCCGCTGCGTGGCCAGAACAACGTGCAGGGGGCGTCCGACGCGGGTCTGATCCCGATGATGCTGCCCGATTACCAGCACGTCAGCCGGCCCGAGGTGCGCGAGCGCTTCGAGAAGGCCTGGCAGCTGGCGCCCGGCACGCTCGACGACAAGGTCGGACTGACGGTGGTGGAGGTGATGCACGCCATCAAGCGCGGCGACATCAAGGGCATGTACATCGAAGGAGAGAACCCGGCGATGTCGGACCCCGACGCGAACCATGCCCGCGAATCGCTGGCGGCGCTCGAGCACCTGGTCGTGCAGGACATTTTCCTGACCGAGACGGCCTACCTGGCCGACGTGATCCTGCCGGCCAGCGCCTTCCCGGAGAAGACCGGCACCTTCACCAACACCGACCGCATCGTGCAGATGGGACGACAGGCCGTTCCGCCGCCGGGCGATGCGCGCCAGGACCTGTGGATCATCCAGGAGATCGGCAAGCGCCTGGGCCTGCCGTGGAACAACGACCACGTCAGCCAGGTGTTCGACGAAATGCGGTTGACCATGCCCAGCATTGCCGGCATCACCTGGGACCGGCTGGATCGCGAGCATGCCGTGACCTACCCTTGCAGAAACGAAGGCGATCCCGGCGAGCCGGTGGTCTTCACCGACAGCTTTCCGCGCGAAGGAGGCAAGGCGCGCATCGTGCCGGTCGACATCATCCCCGCTGCAGAGCGACCGGACGCCGAGTACCCGATGGTGCTCATCACCGGACGCCAGCTGGAACACTGGCACACGGGAAGCATGACGCGGCGCGCGAGCGTTCTCGATGCCATCGAGCCGGACCCGACGGCGCTGATCCACCCGCTGGACATGGCCGGATTGGGCATCCAGCCGGGCGACGTCATCACAATCGAGTCCCGGCGCGGCCGCGTGACACTGTGGGCGCGCGCAGACGAAGGCACGCCGCATGGCGCCGTGTTCGTCGCCTTTGCCTACTACGAGGCCGCGATCAACAAGCTGACCCACGCGGCGCTGGACCCGTTTGCCAAGATTCCGGAGTTCAAGTACTGCGCCGTCAAGGTGACGCCGGGTGGTACGCCGCCCGAAGTGAGCAGCTACGGGGGCGGGCAGTTGCTGGCGTCGGGCGCGTAGCACCCGCAAGGGAGCGGCAAGCGACCTGCCGAGCCCTGTCTGGTGGCGGCGCCCCACCACCCTTCACTGGGTGAGCGGCGCGGCGACTTCCTGGACCGTGGCGATGAAGGCGCCCAGAGCGCCCTGTGCCCCGCCGTCAAGGCCCGTGCGTTCCGTGCGCCAGAGGCAATGGGTGTCGTAGGGCGCCAGCGGTTGCGCCAGCGGCACGAAGGCCACGCCGGGCAGCCCGGCCTGCTGCAGCGCTGCCGGCACCAGACCGACGCCCAGCCCCTGCGCGATCACCGAGACCACACTGAGCCAATGCCGCAGCTCGAAGGCGAGCGACGGCTCGAAGCCCGCGTCGGCGCAGGCCGCGAGGATGCGGTCGTGGTAGTCGGGTGAGACGGCGCGCATCACGATGGCGAAGGAATCACCCTTGAGCTGTTCCAGCGACAAGCGCTTCTTGCGCGCCAGCGTGTGCGACGACGGCAGGCAGGCCATGAACGGCTGGCTGGACACCAGGATCTGCGAGAACCCTGCCGGCACGCGCGTGGTGTGCACGAAGCCGAGGTCCAGCCGGTCGTGCACCAGCTCCACCAGCTGTTCGCTGCTGGAGAGTTCGCGCAGCGCCAGCCGCAGTTTCGGGTGCGCGGCGGCGAAGTCGCGCAGCACCTGCGGCAGCCCGCGGTAGAGCACCGTTCCGGCAAAACCGATCTGCAGTTGCCCCGCCAGCCCCTGCCCCACGTCGCGCGCCTCGCGTGCGGCCAGTGCGGCCTGCTCCAGCAGCGCCTGCGCCCGCGGCAGGAAGGCCAGGCCGGCGGCGGTCAGCGCCACACCACGGCTGTTGCGCTCGAACAGACGCGCGCCGACATCGGCTTCGAGCTGCTGGATGTTGAGCGACAGCGGCGGCTGGGTCATGGCCAACCGCTGGGCCGCCCGGCCGAAATGCAGCTCCTCGGCGAGCACGGTGAAACAGCGCAAATGACGGAATTCCATGGATACACATTATGTATTGATCAATCGATGATCAATATTGGACAGCTATTCATGGCGACGCGACAATCCCTCCCACTTCAGCACCCATCCATCCACACGGAGACACGCGCCATGGCATCGAACAAAGCAACTTTCAGCTGGGAAGACCCCTTCCACCTGTCCGCCCAGCTGACCGACGACGAGCGCCAGGTGCAGGACGCCGCCCGCGCCTACTGCCAGGAAAAGCTGCTGCCGCGCGTGCAGCTGGCCTTCCGCAACGAGACGACCGACGCATCCATCTTCCGCGAGATGGGCGAGCTGGGCCTGCTGGGCCCGACCATCCCCGAGCAATACGGCGGCGCCGGCCTCAACTACGTCTGCTACGGCCTGGTGGCGCGCGAGGTGGAGCGTGTGGACTCCGGCTACCGCAGCATGATGAGCGTGCAGAGCTCGCTGGTCATGGTGCCGATCAACGAGTTCGGCAGCGAAGCGCAGAAGCAGAAGTACCTGCCCAAGCTGGCCACGGGTGAATGGATCGGCTGCTTTGGCCTGACCGAACCCAACCACGGCAGCGACCCCGGCAGCATGATCACGCGTGCCAAGAAAGTCGACGGCGGCTACAAGCTGAGCGGCGCCAAGATGTGGATCACCAACAGCCCGATCGCCGACGTGTTCGTGGTCTGGGCCAAGGACGACGGCGGACAGATCCGCGGCTTCATCCTGGAAAAGGGCTGGAAGGGCCTGAGCGCCCCGGCCGTGCACGGCAAGGTGGGCCTGCGCGCTTCCATCACCGGTGAAATCGTCATGGACGAGGTGTTCGTGCCGGAAGAGAACGCCTTCCCCGACGTGCGCGGCCTCAAGGGCCCGTTCACCTGCCTGAACAGCGCGCGCTACGGCATCGCCTGGGGCGCACTCGGCGCGGCCGAAGACTGCTACTTCCGCGCCCGCCAGTACGTGCTGGACCGCCAGCAGTTCGGCCGCCCGCTGGCCGCCAACCAGCTGATCCAGAAGAAGCTGGCCGACATGCTGACCGAGATCAGCCTGGGCCTGCAGGGCTGCCTGCGCCTGGGCCGCATGAAGGACGAAGGCACCGCCGCCGTCGAAATCACCAGCATCCTCAAGCGCAACAGCTGCGGCAAGGCGCTGGACATCGCCCGCATGAGCCGCGACATGATGGGCGGCAACGGCATCAGCGACGAATACGGCGTGGCACGCCACCTGGTGAACCTGGAAGTGGTCAACACCTACGAAGGCACGCACGACGTGCATGCGCTGATCCTGGGGCGCGCGATCACGGGGATTGCGGCGTTTGCGAACTGAACGGGTTTTCGCTCACCAACAAGAAGGGCTGCCAATGGCAGCCCTTCTGCATTGAGTTTCATGACTTGCTCAAGACGCAAGGCACCTGCACACCGGTTGAATTGACCCAAGAAGCTGGAGTTAAACCACCTTTTCCGACCGGCAGAGCCGTGATAGCCTGCCCGCACTGAACGGCACAGTGGCCTCCAGGTACGGGCGGCAGGCGCTCCTGGTGCAACCGCCCTGCGGTCACTGTGCCTGATGCCCCATGCATTCCCTGCCGAACCTCGCCCTGCTGCAAAGCATCATCGATCACCTGCCCAGCGCGGTGACGATGTTCGATGCCGAACAGCGCATGGTCGCCTGCAACCGGCAGCTGCGTCAGCTGCTGGATTTTCCCGACGAGCTGTTCGAGCCCACCCTTCCGACCCTGTACGACCTGGCCTTGTTCAACGCCCGACGCGGCGAGTACGGGCCTGGCGAGCCGCAGCAGCAGGCCCGCGAGCTGTGCGAGCGTGCGGGCACCCGGCAGCCGCATGTCTTCGAGCGGCAGCGGCCAGATGGCACCGTGATCGAGGTGCGCGGCACCCCGCTGCCCACCGGTGAATTCGTTTCGATCTACACCGACATCACCGACCGGAAGCGCGCCGAGCAGGAGGCCCGTCGACTGGCGGTCTACCTCGACGCGGTGATCAATGCGCTGCCCCAGGGCGTGACCGTGATCGATGAAAACCTCGTCATCCGGCTCTGGAACCGCAGCTTCGAACAGCTGCTGGGGCTTCCACCGGGTCTGATGAAGCCCGGCGTGACATTCGAGGAAGTCACCCGCAACAACGCCGAGCGCGGCGAGTATGGCGAGGTCGACATCGAGACCAAGGTGCGCGAGTCGGCCGAGCTGGCCCGGCGTTTCCTGCCGCACCGGCTGATCCGGCAGCGCCCGGACGGCACAACGCTGGAAATCCAGGGCAGCGCACTCTCGGTGGACGGCCGAATCAGCGGCTTCGTGACCACCTACACCGACATCACCCAGCTGCGAGAAACCCAGAATGCGCTGGAGCGGCTGAACGCCGAGCTGGACCAGCGCGTGACCGAGCGCACCCGCGAGCTGCAAAACCTCAACCGGGACCTGGAGTCCTTCACCTATTCGGTCTCGCACGACCTGCGCACGCCGCTGCGCAGCATTCAGGGTTTTGCGTCCATTCTGGGTGAAACCGAAGCAGACCGGCTGACCGGCCAGGGGCGCGAATCCCTGGAACGCATCCGCAACAATGCCGGGAAGATGGGAGGCCTGATCAACGACCTGCTGGCGATGGCGCAGCAAAGCCGCGTCGAGCTGAACATCCGGCCGGTCAACGTGAGCGAACTGGCCCGGTCGGTGGCCAGCGATCTGCAACGCACAGACAGTTCACGACAGGCCGACTGGCGCATCCAGGATGACATCTGGGTGCACGCCGACCCGGCACTGATGCTGATCCTGATGGAGAACCTGCTGGGCAACGCCTGGAAGTACACCGGGCGGTGCGAGCAGGCCGTGATCGAGGTTATGCGGGCCGACGGCCCGGACATCTCGTCCGACGTGGTGGTGAGGGACAACGGGGCCGGATTCGACATGAAATATGCCGAACAGCTGTTCCAGCCCTTCAAACGCCTGCACCAACCCGACGAGTTCGAGGGCACAGGCATCGGCCTGGCGATCGTGCAACGCATCGTGCTGCGCCATGGCGGCCACATCGCGGGAGAAGGTGAAGTGGGCAAGGGCGCCGCCTTCCGCTTCCGTCTGCCCCGCGCCGTGCTGGCACCGCACGTGCTGTGACACGCCTGGAACTTGCGGTGACGGAGTCGACGCTTCAGGAGGCGATGTGCGACTTCGGCTGCGCGATGTTCTGCACGAAGTGCATGCGCTGATTTTGGGTCGCGCGGTCACGACGCAGCGTTGACGTTCCCGGACTGATCCGGCATCGAATCACCGCGACTGCACACTCCAGTAGACCGCAGTCCCTGCATCGCATGGAAATCCTTCAAGCTGATCGTCGTTGGCCAAGCGATCCATCAGGTGTCGTGCTCCACAGACGAACGCGAAGTGGCTGTCCCAATGCGTGGTCCATAGAACGCTTTTGTCAGCAGTGAAGACACTTCGACGCCCTTCCGTGGCGTCAGAAGACGGCTTCTTGAGGTCATCGATCCAGTGCAGCTTGCCTTCGGTGCCAAACTCATCACCCACCCAAACCCAGGAATGCCCCTGATCCTGCAGCGAGGCCAGGACCTTGTTGTGGGTCAGGTCTGAGAACACGCCTTCCGTGGGTTGAAAAATCCCCTCCTTGTCGATACAGGCCTGCAACCGAGTCGCCAGTTCACGGGCTCGCAGGTGGAGCAAATGGTCGCTCGATCCAGCGTTTGACTCTGCCGAAAGCTGTCAACCGACATTCGGGTCGGTCGAATGAAAGGATGCAGAAGGACATACACCGATTCGAAAACACCTTGATAGAACGGTAGAACCGGCCCGCCTTCTGGAGAAACGGCGTAGCGGTCTGGCTCGGGCAGGATGCGCGAAATCATCGCTGGAGGGCTTGACATCTCATTGATAGGAACGAAACGCTCCCAAACGCCATCCGGCCGTCAGCAACTCGCGCCGAGCCTTGGACGAGAGCCAGCCCATGACCAGCAGCCCCGCAATAGGCAGAGCGGCCCCAAGTACAGAAGCAAACCGCACAAACGGGGGCAAATCGAGAGCTCGCGCCACCTTCAAGCTGCCGCCGATGGCCGCCACGGTCAGAATCAGCAGCAGAGGCGCAAACACTGGTGTGCCGAACAGTTGAAAGGCAAACATGCCCAGCCAGCCAAACAGGCAGAAATGGACGATGCTTCGGCCGCTGGCCAGTCGATTCAGCTGGTTGTGATCCAAGCTCGTTCTCCCTTCCTCTGTTCTACCTACCGGGGTCGAGTCTGCCAGTAGCGCCCAGCCTCTGGAGGCAGTTGCGTCAATACCTTCGCGAAGGCCACGGCGTCCACATGCCGGCGCAACGCCGTCGCGACCGACTCGACGGCATCCGCTGGCGAGAAGTTGTGCTCTGTGCGCACCGCGCGCACGTCCCTCAACCAGTCATCCGGTTCCCCAAACGCCACCGGTGCCTGATCGATGGGCCAGTCTTCGATGAAAAGCGCGCGGACCACAGGTGGAAGCACCCCCGCGAAAGCCAGTGCCTGCGGCACGGTCAGGCGACGCCGAAACGCGTGCAGGACGCCCACCACCATGTTCCACGCCATGTTGGTGGTGGGCAGTCCTGCGCAATCACGGGCGTCGACCATGAAGCGCTCGAACAGAAGCGTGGGGTTCTGGTATTCAAAGGGCAGCGTCATGGCGGCATTCAGAGGATGGAGTAGTGCCGGATGGTGCAGGCCCCCTGCGCGCCGTCGTTCTTGCACCAGCCGTCCAGTTCGCGGTACCGCAGGCGCGAGCGCTGTCCGGGTTTCGGCCATCGTTGGCGTGGCAAGACCTGCTGGTAGTCGGGGGTCTCGGGGGCGAAACCGAGCTCGGCACCGGCCTTCGGACAGGTCGAGGGATTGGTCTTGCGCACACCGACGATGACTGCGCGAATGCCGTTCTCTTCCCTGGCCCTGGTCTGGATCGTGAGGTCACAGACCGTCCAGCTCGCGGCATTGGCGAACACGGGAGCAGCCGCGAGCAGCAGAGCGATCCAGTCACTGCGCATCGCGTCGGCCCCTCACTTCTTCAGATACGCCTTCACCGCCCGCACCACGATGTCGGGGTCATCGCTGTCCGGGTCGCCGTTGGTCATGAAGACCACGGCGATGCCCAGCTTGGGGATGTACCAGGTGTCGGCGTTGAAGCCGGGCACCGAGCCATTGTGGCCCCAGGCCTGGCCCCAGGGGGTGTCCATCACCTGGCAACCCAGGCCGTATTCGCTGTCGGGCTCTTCGGCCTGCGGAGTGCACATGCGCGCGACCAGCGCCTTGGGCAGCAGCTTGCCGTCGCGGAACAGCGCAAAGAGGAAGGCCTCGTAGTCGGCGGCGGTGGTGACGATGGGTCCGTCGCCGGTGATGGCGCTCCAGCCGGACGCACTGATGTCTCGCAGGCGGCCTTCGTCGTCGTACGAGTAGCCGTGGGCCAGCCGCGGCTCGGTCTTGCGCGCGCCGACGCTGGAGTGGGTCATGCCGACCGGGCCGAAGATGCGCTGCTGCAGCGCGCGCTCGAAGGGCTGGCGGTCGGTGCGCTCGACGAGTTCACCCAGCAGCACGTAGTTGGTGTTGGTGTATTCGTGTTGGCGGCCGGGTTTGCCCTGCGCGCGCTCGCCGTAGGCGAAGGCCAGCGACTCGGCAGCGCTGAAGCGCTTGTCGGGCTGGCGGCTGGCCTTGGCCTCGAATTCGTCCGTGTAGTACTCGGCCAGGCCGGTGCGGTGCTTGAGCAGTTGGTCGAGCGTGACGCTCTGGATGTTGCGCAGCTTGGCCAGGCCGGGCACGCCCTGGAGCTTTGGCCAGACGGGGTCGTCGAGCTGCAGCTTGCCTTCCTTGACAAGCTGCAGGGTGGCGGTCGCGGTGGTGAGCTTGCCGGAGGACGCGATGTAGAAGCGCGTGTCGGGCGTCATGTCTTCGCGCGGCTTGCGGCGCGCGACACCGGAGGCGGCGATCTCGCGCCCGTCCGGCCCCGACACCAGCAGCACGGCGCCGGGCAGGTCTTCTTTTTCGATGAAGCGGTCGAGGAAAGCCTGCAGCGGGCCGGCGTGGGCGGCGGGTGCGAGAGCCAGGGTCAGCAGGGCGGTGATTGCGGCGGTGGTGAGATATCGGGAAGACGGGATCATGGGGAGCGTGGGTGAGAAGAGGTGTGACGGTTTCCCGGACATCCTAGAGCAATCCACGTCGCCAGATGGCCATATGCCGCAGCCTCCATGTCGTTTCGGATCAACCTGCGCGCGGCGCCGAGGAATCCTGTCGGGAGTGCTTACACTGGCAGCGCGTTGAGGAGACAAGAACCTGCTTGCCTAAGCTTGGATGGGAGCCGGCAAATCAGGCAACGACTGCGGAGACAGCATGAACAAGATTCCGTCCAACGGAAAGCACAACAGCTCCACCGACTACCGCCGGCTCTACCAGGAACTGCAGGAACCGGCCTGGGTCATCGACCCCACCACATCGCGCTTTCTGGACGCCAACGGCGAGGCCATCGACCAGCTCGGTTTTGACCTGTCCGAAGTGCAGCGCATGGACGTCACTGACCTCAACAAGGCCGTGCCGGATGCGGCCACCTGGCGAGCGCTGACCCATGCGATGAAGCTGGGCGACACGGTGGTCTACAGCGCCGATCTGGCCTGCAAGAGCGGGGACCTCGTGAAGGTGGAAATCACGCTGAGCCACCAGTTGGTGAACGGGCAACCGGTCTTCCTCGCGGTCACACGCAGCCAAACCTGAGCCCCTCGCAGGACGTTTGGCGGTTCACAGGCGCGCAATGACCGACGCGATCAATGCGGGGAGGTCGGGAGCCGCGGTGTGCTGCGAGATCTGGATGACCGGAGCAGGCATGGGCTCAGCAGGTACTTGCCTGAAAGTGCCTGCCTGACCGGGTGCAGCCGCGCGGCGCACACTACCCGGCGGTGTGCCGACCACGCGGGCGAAGGCTTTGCGAAACCCGGCTTCGCTGCCATAGCCATACCGAGCAGCCTCCTGCGCCACCGTCGCGCGCTGCTGCTGAAAGCGCAGCACCGAAAGGTTCATGCGCCAGGCGGTGAGGTAGCTCAGGTAGCTGTCTCCAGTGAGGTCGTGAAACCTGTTGGTGAAGGTCGCGCGGGCGCAGTGGCATTGCATCGCCAGGTCGTCAATGCCAGGCAGCACCCCTTCATGCAACATCGCATCGGTGACCGCTTTGCCCAACCGGCGATCGGTGGCAACAGCGGCCAGGGGGCTGGCACCGGGCTGCCCGGAGAGTACCGCCAGCATGCGTGCCACCAGCGCGAGCGCAGCGGGCCTGAGCCAGCGCTGTTGCTCCGGTGACTCTTCTGCAAACACCTGATCCTGCACCACCAGCCGCATCATCTGCAGGGCTTCCGGCAACGCTGCACCGCGCAGAACCTCGACAGGGCGGCTTCCCGCCATCAGCAGTTGAGACTGCAACCAGAAGGTGGTCTGGATGTCCACCACCATCAGCCACGGCATGGGCTTGATGCTTGCCGGTTCGACGCGCAGCCGGGCATCGCGCGGCAACAGCACCGCACAACCGGCGTCCAGCGCCAGGAAAGGCTGTCCCTCGATCCGGAAGTGGCAGTTGCCGCGCTCTGCCCAGAACAGGCGCAGGCCGGTGCCGAGGTCGTCCGCGTGCGTTTGCCACCCCAAATGGGTCAGCGTGAGCGCATGCACGCTGGCGGGCGGGCACAAGCCCTGTGCGAGCAACAACTCGATGGGACCAGCAGGCTGGAAAGCAGGCTGTGGGAGGTGGGGCATTTGGATGTCCGGACAGGGGCCGCCGCATGCTAGCACCGGGTATCCGGCCGGAAAGGGCCTTGGTCGATCAGACATGCCGCTCTCTGCGGTCGGACATGGCACACCTTGTGCAAAGCCAGGCCGCCATGCCGAACCGTGCGGTGGAGCCTAGTGCGGCAAAGACTCGGCCAGCACACTTGTGGCAACACCTTGCGGCTGTGCCGGGCCGCCAATCACCACAACGTCCATGGATTCATCAAGGAGCGGCTTTCGCACTCATGTGTCCCAGCTGATTCAGCAATGGCTCAGGGACGGGATCACGCGGAAAGAACGGCTGGAACTGGCGAAATGCCACCTGACCGAATGCCTCAATCAGTGCGAGGGCGATGCGTCCACCCTGCTTCGCGTGCGCGTCCGCGCCGCGACCAGCCTGATGCAGATCCAGGCCCTGCGCGTAGGTATCTTCAACCTGATCGCGCAGCATCACCACCAGCAGAAAGCCATTGAAGCGATCCGCCTTCTGGACAATCTGATGACCGCGCCAGAGCTTGGTCAGGCAGGCCATGCCAGCGATGTGAGGATCGAACAGGACGAACGCTGAGCGCCTTCGTCTGGTTCCGCCTCAGCGGCTCCCATGGCGGTTCAGCCGGCGTGCATTGGACGAGGCCTGGCGCTGGATCGGGCCGATGCCCTGGTCCAGCACGAACCAGCCGCCCTGCCCGGCGCGGTGGAACGCGTCGGCGTGTGTGCGGATGCTCAGCCAGGGCGGCTGGAGCATCGCGCGCGAGAGCGAATTCCAGAAGGTCTGCTGCACCTGCAGCCCGGCCATCCACATGTTCAGGTAGGAGTGCGCGAAGGCCCGGGGCTTCTCGACCACCATGTCGGTGAACTCCTGTCGGTCGCGCGCCGACGGCATGGGGCCGGAGGTGGCCATGCGCGATACCCGGTGGGCAACCACCTGCGGCACGTCGTTCGACAGCTGCGCCAGCCGGGAGGCGACGCGCGAGGCGCTGGAATGCGAACGTTTCTTCATGGTGGTTCCAAGGGGTGGTTGAAGCCCATTGTTCCACGCCGCCGGAATTGGCGCCTTGCGGGAAACTTGCAGCAGCCCGTGGTGCGGTCAGGGTGTGATCTTCACCAGGCGCGCGTTGGCGAACACCGCATCGCGAGTGAAGGTGGAGAGGTACCCACCGTCTGGCGACATGGCATAGGCGGAGCTGGCGGAGCTCGGCCCCCGGGTGGTCGACCATCCATAGCGAATGATGGCCTCCTGGGGAAACAGGTTGGTGTCCAGGGCCTGGCCGCTTCGGCTGCGGTCGCTCAGACTGCCCAGTTCCCTGGCGTTGGGCAAGCGCCACCCGCTGCGGCTGGTGGCCTGCGTCAACGCCTGCTCCTGGCTCAGGATCAGAGCGGTTCCGGTACAGGTGCTGCCGTTCCAGGCCCGGCCTTCGTTGCAGCGGCGCCATGTCAACCCGGTCTGGTCGTCGGTCACGGCGTTGTTGCTGCTGTCGCCCGGGTAAGAAACGCTGGTGATGGTGTAGGTCGATGACGCCCACTGCGCGCCCCGGACCAGGCGGACCGGGTACAGGTCCGTTCGGGCAATCGCAAACATGCCCCCGGTCTGGAACGACACCACCCAGCTGAAGGTGTTGTCTGCGGAGGGCCCTGTGTACGGACTGCCTGTCCAGTGCCGCAAGGCGGAGGTATTCGGAAACGCGGCGGGATTGAGCAGCGCAGTCAGCGTGGCCGCGTGAAAGTCCATGATGGTCTGCAGCTCCTCCACCGTCGGCAGGCGCCAGTCGCTGAAACCGCACAGGTTCATCGCGTTGACAGCGGTCACATAGGCGCTGGCATCCCCCGCGCGACCGTCGCCATGGTTGGTGTATGTGTTGCTGCCTGCGCGAGTGCCAGTCACCAACTTGCCCTCCCAGACCAGGCCGGTCACGTTGTCTTTCACGCAACTGGTCACCGGGTTCGCCCCCACGGCGCTGTAGCTCATCGGGTTGATGGCGGTGCGGTGCCCGTCCTGTTGCGGGTTCAGGCTGAGGGCGCCGGCGGAACTGCAGGCCACCTGCGCAAACGACCCGGCCTGGTAGCACTCCTGGTTCGTCAGGCCGGTGTGCGGCAAGTTCTTGCGCGGCGCCGTCCAGTCGCTGGCCAGCACGTGGTAACCGATGCCTTCGTAGCTGTAGGTTGCGCTCAGGTTGGCCAGGATGCTGGCCTTCTCGGTTTCGCTGGCGGTGTAGAAGTGGAAACCCCGGCTCGGAACGTAGAAGCGGTAGAACGGAACCAGGCTCTGGCCCGCGACCTGGCTGGCGTAGTAGGCAATGCCTTCGTAGATGAAGTGAGGCAGAGTCGCCACCACATTGGCGCGCTCGGCTTCGCTGATGGTGTAGAAGTGCACCCCGCTCTGGCTGTTGAAAAAGCGGTGCACCGGTGACAGGCCCGGCGAGGCGATGTTGGCGACCGAAAACGCCGGGCCTTCGTAGGCATAGGGCGGCGACAGGGTCGCGATCACGTGGTCACGTTCGGTCGTGTTGGTGGTGAAGAAGTGGGCGCCCGTGCTGCTGTTGTAGAAGCGGTAGACCGGAATGCTCACGGCCAGCGCCTTGCGCGCCACTGCTCCCGAGGTGTATGCGCTCCTGGCGGCGATCTGCCCCGCCGGCAACGTGTCCAGTGGCTGGTCAGGGTCGGCGGCATCGGCCTTTTCTTGGGCCACGGCCAGCTCGGTCGTGTTGAGCACGGCGCCCGCGGCGAGCATGGTTGAGGCGCCTTCGGACCGTTGAACGGGCGCCGGCCCGGCATCGCCCGGCTGGCTGCCGCCGCAGGCGGTGAGCAAGGCGACCAGTGTCAGGCTGGCGAGAAGGTGGAAACGCGGATGCATCGGCTGTCTCCTTCACTGGAACCGGCTGTCGCGCACCAGCCGCATCTGGAGCAACTGGGTGCGCAGGGTGGCGCTGGTGTAGCCGTTGCCGAATCCGACACTGCGTGCATTCTGGGGATCCCCCACCAGCGGTGTCGACGACCAGACCGTGGTTCCGTTGCCGCCCGGGAAAGCGACCGGTTCCAGCAACGAACCCAGCGGCTGGCTGCGGTCCATCAGGGTGGCGAGCTCCCGGACATTGGGCAGGCGCCACCCGGTTTGGTTCTTCGCATAGCTCAGCGCAAAGGGGTGACCGTAGCTCAGCGGGCTGCCGGTGCAGGCGGAGCCGGTCCACGCCGTGCCTTCCAGGCAACGGCGCCATTGCAGGCCGGTCTTTTCGTCGGCCACCACGTTGTTGGTGGCATCGCCCGGGTAGGTTTCGCTGCGCACCGTGAAGCGCTGGCCGCTGAACCGCGCGCCACGCACCAGGCGCACGGCATGGGCATTGCTGCGGGTTTCGCGGCGGGAGTAGCCAATCCCGAAGTCGACGGCCCAGGCCTGCGTACCGTCCGACGGCTGGAGGGTGCCCGTCCAGGTCAGGTCGGCCAGGGCGTTGGGGAACCAGGAGGAGTGGATCTTGGGCGAGTCCGACCGCCCGTAGTTCACGATCGTCAGCAACTCGTCGGCGCTGGGCAGGCGCCAGTCGCGGTAGCCACAGAGCGCACCGGCATTGACAGCCGCCACATAGCCGCTGATGTCGCTGGCGGCGTTGTTGCCCAGGTTGGTGTAGAGATTGTCCTGGTCGCGCGCGCCGCCGTCGTTGGTTTTTCCTTCCCACATCAGGCCGGTGACTTCGTCCTTCACGCACGCGCTGACGGGGTAGTTGATCAACGGCGTGATCGGCACATTGGCGTAGACCATCGGGTATTGCGCCGTCAGATGCCCGTCCTGCAGCGGGTTCAGGCCGATGGCACCGGAGCCCCCACAGCTCACCAGCTCATCGGCCACGCCGGCATAACAGTGCTGATCGGTCACACCGGTGTGTGGCAGCTGCGCGATCCAGGGCTGCCAGTCCGCCGCAAGCACGTGGTAACCAATGCCCTCGTAGGTGTAGACGTTGCCCAGGTTGGCCTGGATGCTCTGGCTCTCGGCGGCGCTGGCGGTGTAGAAGTGAAAGCCGCGGCTGGCGACGTAGAAGCGGTACAGCGCGGTCTTTCCGTCTCCCGCAAACAGGCTGGCGTAGTAGGCCGTGCCTTCCAGCGCAAACTGCGGCAGGCTGGCGACGATGCTGTTCTTTTCGGCCTCGCTGATGGTGTAGAAGTGCACGCCCGTCACGCTGTTGTAGAAGCGGTAGACCGGGCTCATGCCCGGGGAGTAGCGGTCCGACGCGTAGAACGCCGCGCCCTCGAAGGTCATGTGAGGCAAGGTGCTCAGCACGGTGTCGCGCTCGGTGGCGCTGACGGTGTAGAAGTGCGCGCCGGTCCGTGTGTTGTAGAAGCGGTAGACCGGCGTGCGGCCGTTGTCGACGCCGATGGTCGCCGTGACCTTCGGAGCCGCAGCGGCGCCGACGCCGGAAGCACTCTTCTCGACCGGTGCATCTGCCTCCTTGCCGCCCCCGCAGGCAACCAGCAGGACCAGGCAACCCGAGCACAGCGCGGCGTTCCACGACGACAGATGAATGTTCACGGGTCACCCTCCTGAGCAGCAACATCAAAGCCCGCAGGAATTTTCCCGGCGAATGCCTCGCGTCAACAGACCAAAAAGTTGCCAGTGCCGCCATCCTGACCCCAAAAATGGGGTCAACCGTCCCCCGCACAGGGGGCGGCTCGACATCTGCTCAACTTTGCCGGTAACCTTTGGAGCAAGCTGCACGGCTGGTTCCAATGGAAGGGCAACTGCATGAAAGCCGGGAATTCGCAGGCGTCGCAAGAGGGGTCGGAACCGACCGCCTTGCCGATCCTCGTGGGCATCGTCGAAGACGATTTCGAGGTGCGCGCACGCTTTGAGACGGCGGTCCGCCTGGACCCGCGGCTGGCCTTGGTGTTTTCCGTCGCAACCTACCGGCAGGCGACCGAGGCGGGTGCCTCTCGACCGGTCAACGTGCTGCTGGTCGATCTTGGACTGCCCGACCGCGACGGACGCGAGGTGATCGGCTGGTTCGCCCGGCACCAGCCGGACACCATCGCCATGGTCATCACGGTGTTCGGCGACGAACAGCATGTCATCACGAGCTTCGAGGCCGGTGCGGTCGGCTACCTGCTCAAAGACCTGCCGATCGAAGAACTGAGCCAGCACATCATCGACCTGCACGCCGGGGGCTCGCCGATCAGTCCGGCGGTGGCGCGCTCGGTCATCCGCCGGTTCTCGCAGGTACACCGCGTGACGCAAAGCGACTCCAACCTGCTGAGCCCTCGCGAACTGGAGGTGCTGCGGCTGGTCGAAAAGGGCCTCACCTACGACGAGATCGCGCAGAACCTGGACGTGACCTGGCACACCGTCACCGGTTACCTGCGCCGCGTCTACCGCAAGCTGGAAGTCAACTCGCGCTCGCAGGCGGTGTTCGAAGCCCGGCTGATGGGCATTCTCTGAGCGTGGCAATGGGTCGGCTGATGCAGCGACTGTTCGCCGCCTCGGCCGCGTTGTTGCTCGCCCTCGCCCCCTTGATGGCCAGCGGCGAACAGCCAGCAGGCATCCAGCCGGGTGGTGCAGCGCCGGCCGTGATCGTGATCCGCGATGTCACGGTGCGCACGCTGGACGGTTCGCTGCCCGAGCGCGCCGCCACCCTGCCCTCGCAACACGTGCGCAGCCCGCGCACCTTCAAGCGCTTCGAGCTGCGCGGCAGCTTCGAGGTGAAGGAAACCGGCGCCGATCCGCTGTGGGGCCTGTACATCGAGTCGTTCAGCCACGGCGGCGTGGTGCACGTGAACGGCTTCGAGGTGGGCGAGGTGCCGACCTCGAGCGAGACCACCACGGTCTGGCACACGCGGCCCTACCTGTTCACCTTTCCGGCCCAGTTGCTGCACCCGGGCACCAATACCTTCGAGGTGGCCTGGGGAGCGCGCGAGTCGCTGACGCTGCTCACGCGCATGTACGTCGGGCCAGCGATGTTGCTGGACCCGCCGTATCGCAACCGTCTGTTCTGGCAGAACACCATGGCCCAGGTGGCGTTCGTCCACGCGCTGGTGATCGCCGCCATCCTGCTGGGCATCTACAGCTTCCGCCGGCACCTGACGCACTACCTCAGCCTGGGCGTCGGCGCCATCGGCTTCTCCATCATCGTGCTGACCTACATGCTGCCGCCGATGCCTGGCTGGCTGTACCCGTACTGGCGCGCCACGCACATCGGCGGCATCGCCCTGTTCACCACCGGTGCCTGGCTTTTCCTGATCCGCGAGGCCAGTCCCGACAGCCACCGATTCCGGCGCTTCTGCCTGCTGTGGGGCGCGCTCGGCCCTCTGACCTACCTCGTGCACTTTGCGCTGACCGACCTGTCGTTCTTCAAGACGTTCGAGACCGCCTGGGGTGGCATCTCCGGAATCATCGGCCTCTACCCGGTGGCGCTGCTGATCGGCAAGCTGTGGAAGCAATGGACCTGGCGCAACTTCATCTTCGTGCTGGCCACGCTCTGCGCGATTGCCATGGGCGTCTCCGACATCCTGCTGCAGGGCACGGCCAAGGGCGTGTTCAGCAGCGTCGGCTACAGCCTGCAGATGGTCTCGCCGATGTGGTTCACCGCGTTGACGGTGGTGCTGGTGATGGATTTCGCCGACTCGCTGATCATGGAAGACACCCAGCGCGCGCGCATGAAGCAGGAACTGGAACGGCAGGAGCAGGAACTCAATGCCCTCTACGCCGCCAACCTCGCCAGCGACCGCGAGAAGACCACGCTGCATGAGCGGCAGCGGATCATGCAGGACATGCACGACGGGCTGGGCTCGCACCTGATCAGTTCGCTGGCGATGAGCGAGCGCGGGCAACTCTCACCCCATCAGATCAACCATCTGCTGCGCGACTGCATCGACGACCTGCGGCTGGCGATCGACAGCTACAACGAGAACGACAACCCGTTCGGCGTGGCGCTGGGCAACCTGCGCTTTCGGATGGCGCCGCGCATGAAGTCCGCGGGCATCCGCCTGTCGTGGCAGGTCGACGACGCGATCGACGACGCCGGCATTCCATCCGCAATGACGCTGCCGCTGCTGCGGGTCCTGCAGGAATCCATGACCAATGTGCTCAAGCACGCCGACGCGACCGAGGTGCAGATCGAGGTGGTGTGCCTGAGCGATGGGTTGCGCTTGGCGATCCGTGACAACGGCATCGGGTTCGATGTGCACACGGTGCGGCGTGGCAAAGGGCTGAGCGGCATCGAGAAGCGGGCCCGCACCATGGGCGCCACAGTGCAGATCGACTCCCACAGTACAACCCCGGCAACGCCTTCGTCATCGAAACACGGGACAGACATCGTCCTGCAGGTCCCGCTGCCCCCGCCCAACCCGTCGCCTGCCCCCGTGCCGTGACCGGTCATTTATTACCCGGGTAAAAATGAGGTAGAATTTTTACCCGGGTAATAAAGAAACCGAGATCAGCATGACATCCTCTTCCAGCGGCCCCGCCTGGGTCGCCTTTGAACACCACCGAAGAACCGCTGCGGGCCAGCCGGCCACGGTGATCACTGCCGTCCAGCAGCGACTGGCTTCCGAGCCGAACGCGATGCCGGTCGTCCTCGACGCTGTTTCCAGCGAACGGATCGAACTCGACTGGCGGGCGCCGCTAGGAACCTTGCTGTCCCTGCTTCCCCGACCTGCGCCGGAGGCCTCCGACAATGAGGTGGCAGACGAAGCACCTCGCGGCCCGGGTCGCCCCAAACTGGGCGTGACGGCACGCGAGGTCACCCTGCTCCCGCGCCACTGGGAATGGCTCGCACGCCAGCCGGGCGGCGCCTCGGTCGCGCTGCGCAAGCTGGTGCAGTCGGCCATGCGCGAAGGCAGCACGGCCGACGCGAAGCGACGCGCCACCGACGCGGCCTACCGCTTCATGTCCATCGTTGGTGGCGACTTGCCGCACTACGAAGAAATCAGCCGCGCGCTGTTTGCGGGCGAGCTGGCACGGCTGCGGGCTCTGGTGGGAGCCTGGCCCGCCGATGTCTCGGAACACCTGCTGTCGCTGACCGCGCGGATTGACGCTGCACCGGCCGGGAACTAAGATACTGACCAGTCAGTCATTAGAAGATGCATTCCGTACTCCCGCCCACCAAACGCGAACGCCGCAAGGAAGCCCGACCGGGCGAACTGCTGGAAGCCGCACTCGCCCTGTTCGTTGAAAAAGGCTTCGCCGCCACCCGCGTCGAAGAAGTTGCCGCGCGCGCTGGCGTGTCCAAGGGAACGCTGTTCCTGTATTTCCCGAGCAAGGAAGAGCTGTTCAAAGCGGTGGTGCGCGAGACGCTGAGCGGTCGCTTTGGCGAATGGAACCAGGAGCTGGCCGTGTTCCCGGGCAACAGCACCGAACTGCTGCAATACACGATGCGCTCATGGTGGGAACGCATCGGCATGACGGCCGCCTCGGGCATCACCAAGCTGGTGATGAGCGAGGCCGGCACCTTCCCCGAAATCGCCAGCTTCTATCAGCACGAAGTGATCGACCCGGGCAAGGAACTGCTCAAGCGCGTCCTGCAGCGCGGCATCGACCGCGGCGAGTTCCGCGCCATGGACCTGGACACGGCGGTCTACAGCCTGATCGCGCCAATGATCTTCCTGCTGATGTGGAAACACTCGATGGCGCCCTGCTGCCCGCCCAGCGACCGCCTCGATCCAGTGGCCTTTCTCGAGACACAGGTCGACCTGCTGCTTGGCGGCATGCTGGTGCGGCCCCAGAACAACCCCGACAAGACTTTCCCATGAACGCTCCCTCTTCCCGTTCCGGCTGGATCAAGTGGCTGCTGCTGGCCTTGCTGGTGATCGCGATTGCGCTGGGCGTGGCCCGCGCGCTGGGCAAGCGCAAGGCGGCCAGCGAAGCGGCCACCGCCGCCGCCGCCGAGGCGCAGAAGTCCCCGGTCTACCAGCTGCCGCCGCAGGATGTGGCGACCGTGCAGGCGCTGGACCTGGCGCAATCGGTCGGTGTCTCGGGCTCGCTCAAGGCGCTGCAGACCGCGGCGATCAAGGCCAGGGTGGCCGGCGAGGTGCAGGGCATCACCAAGCGCGAAGGCGACAGCGTCAAGGAAGGCGAAGTCGTCGCGCGCATCGACAGCACCGAAGCGCAGGCCCGCGTGCGCCAGGCCGAACAGCAGGCCAGGTCGGCGCAGGCGCAAGTGGCCATCGCCAAACGCGCACAGGACAACAACCAGTCGCTGGTGCAGCAGGGATTCATCTCCGCCACCGCGCTGGAAACCTCGTCGAACAACCTGGCTGCCGCCGAAGCCAATCACCAGGCCGCGATGGCTGCGCTCGACATTGCGCGCAAGGCACTCGGCGACACCACGCTGCGCTCACCGCTCGCGGGCCAGGTTTCTGCCCGCCTGGTGCAGAACGGTGAACGCGTCGGCGTCGACGCCCGCATTCTGGAAGTCGTGGAACTCAGCAGCTTCGAGCTGGAAGCGGCACTGGCCCCGGCCGATGCCGCCAGCGTGAGGGTCGGCCAGAAAGCCCGCCTGTCGGTCGAAGGTCTGGACAAGCCGGTCGAAGCGACCGTGGCGCGCATCAACCCCAGCGTGCAGGCGGGCAGCCGCAGCGTGCTGGTCTATCTGCGCCTGCCCGCCGCCACCGGCATGCGCCAGGGCCTGTTCGCGCAGGGCGAAATCGTGACCGGCAAGCTCAACGCGCCGGCCGTGCCGCTCTCGGCGGTGCGCAACGACAAGCCACTGCCTTACATCCAGGTGATCCAGGGCGGCAAGATCGCGCACGTGCCGGTGACCCTCGGACGCCAGGGCCTGCTGGGAGAAGAGCCGATGCTGGTGCTCGAAGGCGTGGCCGCCGCGCCGGTCGGCACGCAGTTGCTGCGTGTGCAGGCGGGCCTGATCCGCGAAGGCACCGAAGTGAAGCTGGCGGCACCTCCGGCCGCCAACGCCGCCGCTGCGGCCGCTGCCCCGGCCAAGGTCGGGTCGAACTGAGCGCCGCACCATGTGGTTCACCCGCGTTTCGCTGCGCAACCCGGTCTTCGCGACCATGATCATGCTGGCACTGCTGGTGCTGGGGCTGTTTGCCTTCCAGCGCCTGAAGGTCGACCAGTTTCCCAACATCGACTTCCCGGTGGTCGTGATCACGACCGAGTACCCGGGCGCCTCGCCCGAGATCGTCGAGTCCGAGGTCACCAAGAAAGTTGAAGAGGCGGTCAACGCCATCGCCGGCGTCAACGCCCTGACCTCGCGCAGCTACGAAGGCCAGTCGGTGGTCATCATCGAATTCCAGCTGCACATCGACGGCCGCAAGGCGGCGGACGATGTGCGCGAGAAGATCGCCATCCTCAAGCCCAGCTTCCGCACCGACGTGAAAGAGCCGCGGGTGCTGCGCTTTGACCCTTCCAGCCGCGCGATCTGGTCGGTGGCGGTGCTGCCGGACGCGGCGGCCAAGAAACAGCCCTCCGCCGTCGAGCTGACCACCTGGGCCGAGCAGACGCTCAAGAAGCGGCTGGAGAACGTGCGTGGCGTGGGCTCGGTCACGCTGGTCGGCGGCTCCAAACGCGCGGTCAACGTCCACCTCGACCCGTCGGCAATGGAAGCACTGGGCATCACCGCCGACCAGGTCGTCACCGCGGTGCGCAACGAGAACCAGGACCTGCCGGTCGGCACGCTCAAGACCAGCGAGCGCGACCGCGTCGTGCAGGTGCTCTCGCGCCTGAAAAATCCGAAAGACTTCGAAAACATCATCGTCGCGCGCCGCGGCGGCAGTCTGGTGCGGCTGTCCCAGGTCGCCAGGGTCAGCGACAGCACGCAGGAAGTCGAGAGCCTGGCGCTCTACAACGGCCAGCGCACGCTGCTGTTGCAGGTGCAGAAGGCGCAGGACGAGAACACGATTGCGGTGACCGACGGCCTCAAAGCCACCGTGGAGGCACTCAAGGCCGAACTGCCTCCGGGCGTGAAGCTCGAACCGATCGCCGACGGCTCGCGGCCGATCCGCGTCTCGGTGGAGAACGTGCGCCGTACGCTGATCGAGGGGGCGCTGCTGACCGTGCTGATCGTGTTCCTGTTCCTGAATTCCTGGCGCTCGACGGTCATCACCGGCCTGACGCTGCCGATCTCGGTGATCGGCACTTTCTTCTTCATGAACCTGCTCGGGTTCACGATCAACATGATCACGCTGATGGCGCTGACGCTGTCGGTGGGCCTGCTGATCGACGACGCCATCGTGGTGCGCGAGAACATCGTGCGCCACGTGCAGATGGGCAAGAAGCCGTTCGACGCCGCGATGGACGGCACGGCCGAAATCGGTCTGGCGGTGCTGGCGACCACGCTGTCCATCGTCGCGGTGTTCCTGCCGATCGGCTTCATGGGCGGCATCATCGGCAAGTTCTTCCACGAGTTCGGCATCACGATGGTCGCGTCGGTGCTGATCTCGATGTTCGTGAGCTTCACGCTCGACCCCATGCTGTCGTCGGTCTGGCACGACCCGGAGATCACCAAACACGGCCAGCACCTGGCGCCGGTCAGCCTGTACGACAAGACCATTGGCCGCGTCACCGGCTGGTTTGATCACCTGCAGGACATGGCGGCCGACACCTACCAGAGCGCATTGCGCTGGTCGCTCACGCACAAGCTCGCGACCATGGGTCTGGCGGTGGTGGTGTTCGTGGGCAGCATCATGATGATGCCGTTGCTGGGCACCGAGTTCGTGCCCAAGGCCGACTTCTCCGAAACCTCGCTGTCCTTCTACACCCCGGTCGGTTCGTCGCTGCAGGCGACCGAGGCGAAGACCAAGCAGGTCGAGGCCATCCTGCGCGAGTTCCCCGAGGTCAAGTACACGCTGTCCACCATCAACACCGGCAACGCGCAGGGCACTATGTACGCCAGCGTCTACGTGCGCCTGGTCGACCGCAAGGATCGCACGCTCAACGCCGAAGCCATGGCGGCGAAGCTGCGCGAGCGGCTGCGCACCGTGCCCGGCGTCACCGTCACGCACGCCGGTCTGCTCGACCCGGTGGGCGGCAACAAGCAGATCGAGTTCTCGCTACAGGGCGACGACCTGGCCGAGCTGGAGCGACTGACCCAACAGGTCATGGAGCGCATCCGCCCCATCGTCGGCCTGGTCGACTTGGACGCCAGCGTCAAGCCCAACAAGCCGACCGTGGACATCGTGATGCGGCGCGAGATCGCCTCCGACGCGGGGCTGGGCAGCGCGGCGGTCGCCAGCAGCCTGCGCACCTTCGTGGCCGGACAGACCGTGGGCAACTGGCGCGCGGCCGACGGTGAAAGCTACGACGTGAACGTGCGGCTGGCGCCCGAACAGCGAGCCCGCACCAGCGATCTGGAGCAAATGCCTTTCGTGGTCGGCACCGCCGCCGACGGCACGGCACGCGTGGTGCGGCTGGGCCAGATCGCGCAGGTGGTCGACTCGACCGGCCCGAACCAGATCAACCGCCGCAACCTCAACCGCGAAGTCGCCATCAATGCCAATGCCTATGGCCGTTCGGCCGGCGAGGTGTCGGCCGAAATCCGCAAGGTGCTCGACACCATGAGCTTCCCGCCGGGCTACCGCTACGAGTTCGGCGGCTCGACCAAGAACATGCAGGAGTCGTTCGCCTACGCGGTCTCGGCGCTGGCGCTGGCGATCATCTTCATCTACATGATCCTGGCCAGCCAGTTCCAGAGCTTCCTGCAGCCGCTGGCGCTGATGACCTCGCTGCCGCTGACACTGATCGGCGTGGTGCTGGCGCTGCTGATGTTCGGTTCGACCATGAGCATGTTCTCGGTCATCGGCATCGTGCTGCTGATGGGCCTGGTGACCAAGAACGCCATCCTGCTGGTCGATTTTGCGATCCGCGCACGGCACGGCATGGACGGCGCGGCGCCGCTCGGCCGCGAAGACGCCCTGCTGTTGGCCGCCAAGGTGCGGCTGCGCCCGATCCTGATGACCACGCTGGCCATGGTGTTCGGCATGGTGCCGCTGGCGTTCGCACTGACCGAAGGCTCGGAGCAGCGCGCGCCCATGGGCCAGGCCGTGATCGGCGGCGTCATCACATCGTCCATCCTGACCCTGGTCGTGGTGCCGGTCGTCTACTGCTACATGGACGACCTGGCCAATTGGGTACGGCGGCGCCTGGGGCTGGCCCCGGCGATGCCGGTGCCTGGCCCGTCAGCGGGCCAGTGACCCCTGCTCGGTAAAATCGAACCAGATCGGCTAACATACCCACCGGAGTATCCAGAAATGACTTCTACCACCCCCATGAGCTTCGACCGCGCCCGCTTCAACATGATCGAACAGCAGATCCGCCCCTGGGACGTGCTCGATTCCGCCGTGCTGGAGCTGCTCGACCGTGTCAAGCGCGACCAGTTCGTGCCCGCCGCCCACCAGGCACTGGCCTATGTGGACATGGAACTGCCCCTGGGCAGCAGCGCCGACCAGGTGATGCTGGCTCCCCGCGTGCAGGCCCGCATGGTGCAGGACCTGACCCTCAAGCCGACCGACAAGGTGCTGGAAATCGGCACCGGCAGCGGCTACACCACGGCCCTCCTGGCCAGCCTGTCCCAGCGCGTGGTTTCGCTGGAAATCGACGAATCGATCGCCCGCGCCGCGCGCCAGAACCTGCAACAGGCCGGCATCGCCAACGCCGAAGTGCGCCTGGCCGATGCGGCGGCCAACAACTTCGCCGCCTGTGCCGCCGACGGCCCCTGGGACGCCATCCTGTTCTCGGGCTCGATCGCCGAAGTACCCGCCGGCCTGCTCGCCCTGCTGGCACCCGGTGGCCGCCTGATCACCGTGGTCGGACAGGAACCCATGATGCGCGCCACATTGGTCACCCGCACCGGCGATGCGCAATTCGCCACGACCCAACCCTGGGACACCATCGTCCCGCGCCTGCGCAACTTCGGTGAACCCTCGCGCTTCGCCTTCTGAGAGCAGCTCATGCAAGTCATCCAGCCCGCCCAACTCGACACCTGGCTCCAGCAGGCCGCCACCGAAGCCCCCGGCGTCGTGCCGGTGGTGCTGGACGTGCGTGAGCCCTGGGAGATGCAGACCGCCTCGGTCAAGGCCGAGGGCTTCGAGCTGGTGGCCATGCCGATGCGCAGCGTGCCGGCGCGCTACCTGGAGCTGGAGCGCGACCGTCCGATCGCCTGCCTGTGCCACCACGGCGCGCGCAGTGCCCAGGTGGCGCACTTCCTGATGCAGAACGGCTTCACCGCCGTCGTCAACGTCCACGGCGGCATTCACGCCTGGTCCCAGCAACGCGACCCGAGCGTCCCGGTCTACTGAAAACAGATCCGCGCCCTACGTCGCCGCGCCACCGATTCCCAAGGAAAGTCCATGAACGCCCTGCCCTCTGTTTCCCGCTTCCCCGCCCTGAGCCGCCTGTCGCTGGCGGTGGCCCTCGTGGTCGGCGCCTCGGGCGCGCAGGCGCAGAGTCTGGTGGAGCTGTACGACGCGGCCAGGGGCTACGACACCACACTGCAGGCAGCGCGCGCGCAATACGACGCCAACTTCGCCAAGGCCGAGCAGGCCCGCGCCGGGTTGCGTCCGCAAGCCGGTCTGGCCGCCGGGGCCAACGCGGCCAACAGCCGCAACGACGTGACCGACTCCAGCCGCGTGAACCACACGCAGAACATCACGCTGTCGGCCAGCCAGCCGCTGTACCGCCCGGCCAACAAGATCGCCGACGAACAGGGCCAGCTTTCGATCGAGATTGCCCGTGCGCAGCTGGAGGCGGCCGAACAGGACCTGATGGTGCGCACCGCGCAGGCGTACTTCGACGTGCTGGCTGCCCAGGACACCCTGACCGTCGTGCAGGCGCAAAAGACCGCCGTGTCCGAACAGCTGGCCTCGGCCAAACGCAACTTCGAGGTCGGCACCTCGACCGTCACCGACTCGCGCGAAGCCCAGGCCAGGTACGACCTGGTGATCGCGCAGGAAATCGCCGCCAGCAACGACCTGCGGGTCAAGAAGCTGGCGCTGGACCAGCTGGTCGGTCGTACCGGCGCCAGCCCGAAGCCGCTGGCCGCGCCGGTCGTGTTGCCCAATGTGCAGCCGACCGAGGTGGACACCTGGGTGTCCGAGGCACAGAAGCAGCACCCGCTGGTGCGCCAGGCCCAGACCGCGCTCGACATCGCAGAACTCGAAGCCCGCAAGGCCCAGGCCGGGCACAAGCCCACGCTGGATCTGGTCGGCCAGTACCAGATCGCCCGCGGACCCAACTCGAACTTTCCCACGGTGCCCAACGTACGCACCAATGTGGCGTCGATCGGTGTGCAGTTCAACCTGCCGCTGTACGCAGGCAGCGCGATCACGAACCGGGTCAAGGAAGCGGTTGCGCTGTCCGAAAAGGCCCGCGCCGACCGTGAAACGGCTCTGCGCAGCATTGCGCAGGCGGTGCGCAGCGCCTACTACGGCGTGGTTTCCGGCGCTGGCCAGGTCAAGGCGCTGGAGGCGGCCGAAACTTCAAGCCAAAGCGCGCTGGACGCCAACAAGCTGGGCTACCAGGTCGGCGTGCGCATCAACATCGATGTGCTCAACGCGCAGAGCCAGCTCTACCAGACCAAGCGCGATCTCGCCGTGGCGCGCTACAACGTGCTGGTTGGCCAGCTGCGGCTGAAACAGGCCGGTGGCGTGCTCAAGGCCGACGACCTGCAGCCCATCAACGCGCTGCTCAAGTGATCCCCCTGCTGGGATAAACTGCCGGTTTCCTGCCGCGGGCATGTCGTCCGCCCGCAGGGGTGAGCCAAAGGTGATTCATGCAAGCGGTCAATGTGCTGTGCATCAAATGGGGCAAAAAATACGGCCCCGAGTACGTCAACAAGCTGCACAGCATGGTCCGCCGGCACCTGCACCGGCCGTTCCGTTTTGTCTGCCTGACCGACGACGGCGCAGGCATCGATCCGGCCATCGAGGTCAAACCCATTCCCATGGTCGGCTTTGACGAGTTCGACCAGCGCAAGCCCTGGACCTTCGGCCACGGCTGGCTCAAGCTGACCTCGTTCGCGAACCCGCTGTACGACCTGCAGGGCCGCACGCTGTTCCTGGACCTGGACATCGTCATCCTCGACAGCCTCGATCCGTTCTTCGACCAGAAGGGCGAGTTCATCGTGATCAAGGAGTGGGACAAGAAGGACGGCACGGGCAACACCTCCTGCTACCTCTACACCATGGGTGCCCACGCCGATGCCCTGGAACACCTCAAGAACGATTACCCCGCCTCGATCGCGCCGGTGCGCAACGAGCAGGAGTTCATCACCCTCTACCTGGCGCGCCAGGGCAAGCTCGGTTACTGGCCCGAAGAGTGGTGCCGCAGCTTCAAGCGCCATTGCCTGCAGCCCGGCATCATGGGCTGGTTCAAGCCCCCCACCATCCCACAGGGCGCGCGCCTCATCGCCTTCCACGGCAAACCCAACCCGCCCGACGCCATCGCCGGCGTGAGCGGCAAGTGGTACCGCCGCGTGCTGCCGACCCAGTGGGTCGCCGACCACTGGCGCTGAGCGGGGACCGGCCTTGGCCCTGAAGGACACCAGCCTCGCACAACGGGGCTACCGGCTGCTGTTGCGCGGGATGACGCTGCCCTTGCTGGGCTGGCTGTGGCTGCGGGGCTCCAAGGATGCGGGATACCGCGAGCGCAAGCGCGAACGCCTGGGTTTCATCGCCACCGAGCCGGCCAGTCTGGGAGGCCTCTGGATCCATGCCGCCTCGGTCGGTGAGGTGCAGGCCGCGCGGCCGCTGATCTCTGCCCTGCTGGCGCAGTGGCCCGCCCACGCGATCACCGTGAGCACACAGTCACCGACCGGCGCACGCACGCTGCGTGCGCTCTGGGGCGACCAGATCCGACACGTCTACGCGCCGATCGACACACCGGGAGCGACCCGCCGCTTCCTCGATCACCTTCAGCCGTCGATGCTGGTGCTGATCGAACGCGAGATCTGGCCGGAAATGCTGTGGCAATGCCGCCACCGGGGCGTTCCGGTGGCGCTGGTGAATGCACGCCTGTCGGCCGATTCGGCCCAGTTCTACCAGCGCTGGAAGGCGCTGATGGCGCCGGTGTGGCAGCAGCTGTCCGTGGTTGCGGCGGCCGATGCGCCGAGCATCGAACACTACGCCGCGCTCGGCGTGCCTGCCGACCGGCTGGTGCTGACCGGCAACCTCAAGTTCGACCAGGGCGATGCCGCACTGCGCGACCGCCTGCCCTGGCTGGAGGGCCGGCCGATCGTGGTCGCCGGCAGCACCCACGAAGGCGAAGAAGCTGCCCTGCTGGCGTCGTGGCCGGAGTTTGCTCGCCAGCATCCGGGTGCCCTGCTGATCCTGGTGCCGCGCCATCCGGAACGGTTCGACCACGTGGCCGAACAGATCACCGCCAGCGGACTGCATTTCGTGCGGCGCAGCCGCGGCGAAACGCCAGCAGCCGACACGCAGGTGCTGCTGGCCGACACCATGGGCGAGCTGACGCTCTGGTACCAGCACGCCAGCGTGTGCTTCATCGGCGGCAGCCTGGTCCACATCGGTGGCCACAACGCCCTCGAAGCGATGGCCTGCGGCAAGCCGGTGCTGTTCGGGCCGCACACCCACCACTTCCAGGAGCTGTACCAGGACGTCGAGGCCTGCGGCGCCGGCGAACGCATCGATTCCGCCCGCCTGCTGCTGCGCAAGGCCTCGCAATGGATCCGTGACAAGGCCCTGCTGCAACGCATGGGGCAGCAGGCCCGCGACTTCGTGCTGCGCCAGCAGGGCAGCAGCGAGCGCACCGTGCAGGCGCTGCAGGCGATCTGGGCGCCGATGCAACCAGAGCGGCTGGCTCCGGTGCGTGCACGGAGCGATGGTTCGATCACCGTGTGGTTCGATCCGCAGCGTCTGACTGCGGTGAGCGACACGGTGTTTGCTCCGCCTGCGGGTGATGGCCTGACGCTGGCCACCGGCAGCGGACGCGGCCAGGCGCACCGCATCGCCTTGAACAACGGTGAAGGCGTGCTGCGGCACTACCGCCGTGGCGGCCTGATGGCCCGGCTCAGTCCCGACCACTACCTCAACGTCGCACCGGCCAGGAGCCGTGCCATGGCGGAATACGCCCTGCTGCGCCGCCTGCAGACCTGGGACCTGCCGGTGCCCGCCCCGGTGGCCGCACGGCAGGTCTGCCGCGGGCTGAGCTATACCGCCGACATCGTGGTGGCGATGATCCCGGACACCCGCAATGTGGCGCAATGCCTGTCGGACGCACCTCTGGCACCAGAGGCCTGGCGCGCCCTGGGAGCGGCCATCCGCCGGCTGCACGACCACCAGGTGTTCCATTCCGACCTGAACTGCCACAACCTGCTGCTGGACCGCGACGGCAGCGCCTGGATCGTCGACTTCGACAAGTGCGGCGTGCGTGGCGGCGAAGCCTGGAAGGCGCAGAACCTGGAACGGCTGCTGCGTTCGCTGCGCAAGGAACAGGGCCGCCGCTCACCCTTCCACTGGGAAGAGGAACGCTGGACCGATCTGCAGCAGGGTTACGCCGGCGCCTGAACCGTTGCTGCGGTGGCTGGCGGCGGCACGGGTTTGCCCCGGCACGAAGATGCCATCAGCAGCGCGGTCATCAGGATGAAGAACTGGCTCTCGGTCGAGAGCCACAGCGAACTGTGTGTCATGTTCGAGGTGAACATGATGGCCACGAAAGCCAGCATCAGCGCACGGTGGCCGGACTGGAAACGCAGGCCCTGCCGCACGATGGCCAGCATGAACCACAGGATCAGGATCAGGCCCGGCACACCCTGTTCAAAGTAGAACAGCAGGAACTGGTTGTGCGGGTGCGGACAGATGGCGGCGCAGAACTCCGGGTCCTTGAAGTAGGAACGGGCGATCACCGGGTAAGAGGCGGTGCCCGCACCCATCAGCTTGGCGTTGTGGGTGTGCTTGGCCATGAAGCGCCAGACTTCAATGCGCGCTCCGACGGAAGTGACCGAGCTGGCGCTGTGGTTCTGCGCCTGCTCAAGCGCCAGGTTGGTGCGCTGCTGGAACTGGGGGGAAAGCTGGTACGCAGTGAGCAAAGCCACGGCCCCCAGAGAAATGACACCCACCAGCGTCTTTGGACGACGCCACCACAGCGTGAGGGAAAACACGCTCATCGACAGCAACAGGCCCAGATAGCCAGTCCGGCTCTCTGTCAGCAACAGGACACTGGCGGCACCAAAGCCCGCCACCAGCCAGAACAGCACGGCCATCCAGCGCGACTTCGCCTTGATCGCCCAGTGCATGCACAGGGACACGAACAGCGACATCATGATGCCCTGCGAGATGTGGTCCTTGAACACCGTGTGGTCCGCGCCAAAACCCTGGTTGAAGGTGCGCGACCAGGGAAGCTGAAGCCAGACATTCGCCCAGGTGGAGGCCAGCGTGAAGAACATCGCCAGGCCGAAGGCGGTCCAGCAATAGCCCCGGTCTTCGCGGTGCGACAGGAGGTAGATGAAGACCGGCAGGATCAGGAACTTCACGTCCTTCTTGTAGTAGCCACCAATCTCTTCCCAGCTGGCGGGCGACCAGAACGATGCAAGCACGATGAGCAGCACCAGCGCCAGCGCGGGCCGCACCACCGGGTTGGACCATGAGCGGCTGAAGAAATCGCGCCAGCCGGAACCATCGAGGCTGAGCGCCCCGAACACCACGGCCAGCAGCATCAGGCTGTTGGCCAGCGCGACCGAAATCGGAAATGCGCCGAACAGCAGCACCACGCTGCAGACGGCGGCCCTTCGGGCAAATGAACGGAAACTCATTGCTGCCTTGTCTTGTGTATCGACGACCGGTTCAGGTCCCGGTTCATGTTCATCCATCCCGTATGACTCATCGCTTGACCAGGGTGTCGCCAGCCAACGGCTGGTCGTAACGGAGGATGGCGTAGCGGAAGAAGCACTCCAGCGCCACCAGCAGGCAGAACAGGAAACCTTCCGCGCCGCACAGGAATCCCCGCCGCAACAGGTACAGGCGCACGAAGTTGCTGGTCGCCGAGGCCAATCCGCGCAACACGCCGCCGTGTTCACCGGCCTGGGCGCGGCGCACCGCACCCAGCTGGGCGTACTGCGCCATCTTCAGCAGACCGCCGTAGACCGTCTCGCGCGAGTGGTGCAGCATGCGGTGGCGGAAGCTGCGCACCGGCGTCGACGGATTCCGCAGCACCGCATGCTCGTGCACCACACCTTCATAACGCAGCAGCTGGTCGGTGCGGAACAGGCGCCACACACCACCCTCGGTCTTGGCCATGCGATCCAGTGTGCGGCCAAACGCCACCTGGTCCCAGTAAATCTTCCAGACCACGTCCTCAGTGGACGCCACCGCTGCGCGAATCTCCGCCGCGAGCGCCTCGGGAATCACTTCGTCGGCATCCAGGAAGAACACGTAGTCGGCGTTGACCGTCGACAGCAAGCGATTGCGCTGCTCGGCAAATCCCTGCCAGTTGTTGAAGACATGCACCTGCGCCCCCAGGTCGCGGGCGATCTCACAGGTGCGGTCTTGGCTGCCACTGTCAATCACCACCACCTGATCGGCGAAGGCTGCGCTGCGCAGGCAGCGCGCGATCCGGTCGGCTTCGTTCAAGGTCAGGATGCCGATGCACAGGGTCGGCCCCGGTTTGCGCAGATCAGCCACGTGCCCTCCAGCTCAGCAATCCCTGCCAGCGCCCCGCCATGCGGGCCAGCAGTTTGGGAGAAAAGACAATGGCGCGCAGCGGGAGGCCCAGCGTCGTCAGCAGCAGCAGGCGACCACGCAGGCGGTGCGCCTCGTCCCTCGAACGGTACTTCTGCGCAAACAGCAGCTTGGATTGGGCGTGGTGATACCCCCGGGCGAACTCGTGCCGCCAGGGGGAGGCCCCTCGCACGGATCCGCGGGAATGGTGCACCGCCTGCACCGAGGGCTCCAGCACGATGTTCTGCCGCGCATCGAACAGGCGCAGGCAGAGGTCGTCGTCTTCGTAGTACAGAAAGAACTGCTCGTCGAAGAAGCCCACCTCGCGGAAGGAAGCCATGCGAAACAGCATGGCCGCGCCGCAGACGAATCCCACGCAGATGGGCCCCGAGGCTGCAGGTCCGCGAGACGCCCAGTAGGTCTGCGGCCAGCGGTAGTTGATCTCGGGCTTGCCCGAGGGGCCGATCAGCTGCGGCGCGATCAGGGCGGCCTGCGGCATCTCGGCCGCCAACGCCAGCAGGCGTTCCAGCCCGGCACGCTCCATCACGCAATCCGGATTGAGCAGAAAGGCAAACGGCGTCTGCACCCGGGCCAGCGCCCGGTTGTTGGCCGCGCCGAATCCGAGGTTGCGCCCATGTTCGAGCACGATTGCCTGCGGCCATCGCCGGCGCGCACTGGCGGCCGTGCCATCAGCGCTGCCGTTGTCCGACACGATCACGTTGGGGCATTGCGACAGCAGGGCATGCAGCCCGTCCAGGCAATGCGCGCTCTCGCGCGTGACCACGATCACCGTGACGGACGCGAGCGCACCCGCGGCCAGGCTCGCCGGATCCAGTGTCGTTGGTGTCTCTGTCCGCAAGGCGGAACCTCAGTGCGCGCTGGCGCCCACGACAGCGTCGGGCTTGGCCTGACGCAGCAGGTCGAGCATGGTGCGTTCGATGCGTAGCAGCGCGTCGGCTGTGTGGCCTTCGAAGCGCAGCACCAGCACCGGCGTGGTGTTCGATGCGCGGATCAGGCCAAAGCCGTCCGGCCAGTCCACCCGCAGCCCATCGATGGTCGAAACGCTGGCGGGCGCACTGAAGCGGGCCAGCGCCACCAGCTTGTCCACCACCGCATGGGGCTCGCCTTCGGCACAGGCCACGTTCAGCTCCGGCGTGCTGTGGCTGGTGGGCAGTCCGTTGAGCACGGCATTGGCGTCCGGGCTGCGGCTGAGAATCTCCAGCAGGCGCGCGCCGGCATAGCTGCCGTCGTCGAACCCGAACCAGCGCTCCTTGAAGAAGATGTGGCCGCTCATTTCGCCACCCAGCGGGCTGTCGAGTTCCTTCATCCGCGCCTTGATCAGCGAATGACCCGTCTTGTAAATGTGTGCAACGCCGCCGGCCGCCTCGATCGCCGGTGCCAGGCGCTGCGAGCACTTGACGTCGAAGATGATCTTTCCGCCCGGCACGCGAGAGAGCACATCCTGCGAAAACAGGATCATCTGGCGGTCGGGGAAGATGGTCTGGCCGTCCTTGGTCACGATGCCCAGGCGGTCGCCGTCGCCGTCGAAGGCCATGCCCAGCTCGGCGTCGGTCTCGCGCAGCGTGCGGATCAGGTCCTGCAGGTTCTCCGGCTTGCTGGGGTCGGGGTGGTGATTCGGAAAGTTGCCGTCCACTTCGCTGAACAGCTCGATGACTTCGCAGCCCAGCGCGCGGAAAAGGGAAGGAGCAGAGGCACCGGCCACGCCGTTCCCGCAATCGACCACCACCTTCATCGGGCGCGCGAGCTTCACGTCGCCAACGATGCGGTCGGTGTACGGGGCCAGCACATTGATGTGGCGCACTTTGCCGCCATCCTGGCGCACGTGGGTCTCGGCCTCCATCATTCGGCGCAGCGCCTGGATGTCGTCGCCGTAGATCGCGCGGCCACCCATGACCATCTTGAAACCGTTGTAGTCCTTGGGGTTGTGGCTACCAGTGACCTGGATACCACTGCTGCAGAGGGTGGCAGCCGCGAAATACAGCATCGGCGTGGTCGCCACGCCGATGTCGATCACATCGACACCAGCCGCCACCAGACCACGGATCAGCGCTGCCGACAGCGCCGGACCGCTCAGGCGCCCGTCGCGCCCGACTGCCACGGTACGCTCGCCCTGTTGCAGTGCCACCGTGCCGAACGCCAGACCGAGCGCCTCGGCCACCGCCTCGTTGAGCGCATCCGGAACGATGCCGCGGATGTCATAGGCCTTGAAGATGGACGCGGTCAGCTGCATGAAGTAACCCGAAGTGGCAAACCTTGAATTGTAGGTGTCCGGCCATGTGTTCCCAGGCAGGCACATGTCCGGAAACGGCCAGCCACATACGCCTTCAAGACCTAACATGTCGTCCATGCCCGACCAGCCTGCCATGGACGAAGACGCCCTTTACCGTGCCTTGAGCACCCGGGACGCGCACTTCGACGGCCGTTTCTTCACCGGCGTGACCTCGACCGGCATCTATTGCCGCCCGGTCTGCCGCGTCCGCACGCCGCACCGGGGAAATTGCCGCTTTTTTGAGCATGCCGCCCAAGCCGAACTGGCCGGCTTTCGCCCTTGCCTGCGCTGCCGCCCGGAACTGGCGCCCCGCGACCGGCACTGGTCGACCGAAGACGCCGGCGACATCCTCGTCCGTCAGGCCACCACCTGGCTGGATCAGCCGGACCGCGGCGACGGCACCGCATCGGCGGTGACCCAGCTGGCCTCGCGCCTGGGCGTGAGCGACCGCCACCTGCGGCGCCTGTTCGAGGATCGGCTGGGCGTCTCGCCCTTGCAGTACCTGCTCACCCGCCGCCTGCTGTCAGCCAAACAGCTGCTGGCCGACACCACGCTGCCCGTGGCCGAGGTGGCCTTGATGTCAGGGTTCGCCAGCGTGCGCCGTTTCAACGCGGCATTTTCAGAGCGCTACGGCATGAACCCGACGCAGATGCGGCGGGGTGGCGGCGGGAGCAGCGGCGCCCCGGGTGCCAGCAACGGCATCCGCCTGGCCTGGAGACCGCCCTATCAAGCGCAGGCATTGATGGAGTTCATGGCAGCGCGCACGCTGCCCGGCATCGAGGTCATCGACACCGGCACGCTCAGCCTGCGGCGCACACTTCAACTGAAGGCACGGGGGTTGGAGCACCGGGGATGGCTGCAGGCGCAACTCGATCCGGTTGCCGGGCAACTGGTCCTGCGGGTCAGCGATGGTCTTGTTCCCGCACTGCCCTGGGTGATCGCCCGGGTTCGTGCCGCGTTCGACCTGGACGCCGACCCGCGTGCCATCGATGCTGTGCTGCACACCGATTTTCCGGCGGGCGACGGCCTGCGTGTGCCTGGCGCGTTCGATGGCTTCGAGCTCGCGGTACGCGCCACTCTCGGACAGCAAATCACGGTCGCGGCCGCAACCACCCTCGCCCGCCGGCTGGTGACCCAGCTGGGCGAGCCGTTGGACACAGGGTCACCAGGCCTGGACCGGCTGTTCCCTTCCGCCGAATCCCTGGCCAGCGTCGATCCTGCCCGACTCGGAGAAATCGGTATCGTCCTGCAGCGGCAAACCGCCCTGCAGTCCCTGGCCCGCTCCGTGCTGGACGGCACACTGTTGCTGGACGACGGCGCCGACCCCGAGCGAGAAATCCGCACCCTGCAGTCCCTGCCTGGCATCGGCCCTTGGACCGCCCACTACATCGCCATGCGAGCCCTGCGCTGGCCCGACGCCTGGCCGGCGGGCGACATCGCCATGCACCACGCACTCGGCCTCTCATCGCCCGGAACGCCCGGTGCCCGAAAAGAAGCCGAACAGATTTCGCAGCGCTGGCGGCCCTGGCGCAGCTACGCGCTGGTTCGCGCTTGGCGCACCCCATCAGCCCCTCCACAACCCGAGCACACCACTCCATGAAGCAGCCCAAGCCACTCGTGCAGAAAGTGATTCCGAGCCCCCTGGGCGATCTGCGGCTGGTGGCCGGTCCGCAAGGTCTGGCTGGCGTCTGGTTCATGCAGAACCAGCAACACGCGCCGTCTGGCGAACGCGTTGACAGCTGGCCGCTGGTCGGAGATCACCCCGTGCTGGACGATGCCTCGAGGCAGATCGATGCTTACTTTCAGGGCAAGCTCCGGCGCTTCGAGCTGCCGCTCGACCTTGCTCAAGGCACCCCATTCCAGCAACAGGTCTGGCAAGCATTGCTCGGCATCCCGGCCGGGGAGACCACCAGCTACGGCGTGTTGTCACAGCGCATTGGTCGACCGAAAGCGGTTCGGGCACTGGGCGCCGCCGTGGGTCGCAATCCCCTGAGCATCGTGGTGCCATGCCATCGGGTGGTCGGTGCTGCCGGGGCGCTGACGGGCTATGCTGGCGGACTGGAGCGCAAACGTGCGCTTCTGCTGCTGGAAAGTGGCCTTCCTTGAACCTATTCCCATGCCACTGTCCCTGATCGGAGAATTCCTTCTCCTGGCCGCCCTCTGGGGTTCCTCGTTCCTGTTCATGCGTCTGGGTGCCGCCGAGTTCGGTGCCCTGCCTACGGCCGGCGTGCGCGTGGCACTGGCCGCCCTCTTCCTTCTGCCAGTGTTTCTCGTGTCCGGCGTCTGGTCGGACTTTCGGCAACGCATGGGAAAGATCCTGTTTGTCGGCCTTCTCAACTCGGGCATTCCGTTCGCGCTGTTTGCGTTTGCCGTGATGCACATCAGCACCGGCCTGACCTCGATCCTCAACGCTACCGTGCCGCTCACCGGCGCCGCCGTGGCCTGGGTATGGCTGAAAGACAGGCCAGACGCTGTGCGGGCCACCGGGCTGGCGATCGGGTTCGTGGGAGTGTGCCTGCTGGTCATCGGCAAATCGGGCTTCAGTCTGGCACCGGGCGCTGCTTCTTCGGGTGAAGCGTTGCTGGCGATGCTGGCCTGCCTGCTCGCCACGGTCTGCTACGGGCTGGCCGCGAGTTTCACCAAGCGCTACCTGACCGGTGTGCATCCGCTGGCGACCGCCTCCGGCAGCCAGATCGGCGCGGCACTCGGCCTGGCGCTGCCGACGTGGTGGCTCTGGCCATCCCAACCGGTGAGCACGGGCGCCTGGGGCGCGATGGTGGCGGTCGCGCTGTTGTGCACCTCGCTAGCCTACATCCTGTTTTTCCGCATCATCGCGAAGGCCGGACCCAGCAAGGCATTGACCGTGACCTTCCTTGTCCCCGTGTTTGCCCTGTTCTACGGCCGCCTGTTCCTGAACGAACACATCACGCCGTGGATGATTGGCTGCGGCCTGGTCATCATGGTCGGAACATCGCTGTCGACCGGGCTCATCAAGCGTCCGGCCACCGGGGTGGCATGACGCAACGCATTCGGAGCCGTGCAGGCAAGAAAAAAGCCGTTCAGACTTGCATCTGAACGGCTTTCTCGTGACTGGCGGAGTGGACGGGGCTCGAACCCGCGACCCCCGGCGTGACAGGCCGGTATTCTAACCAACTGAACTACCACTCCGCGTGGTGCAGCTTTTTGCCCTCTGCTCTCGCATCAGGCCAAGTGCCACAAACTTGGCGACCCTACGGGGATTCGAACCCCGGTACTCACCGTGAAAGGGTGATGTCCTAGGCCTCTAGACGATAGGGTCAAAACCTAAGAACCGAACTGTGCATTGTAGCAGGCCACAAGGGCACAGTTCTTCAATTGTGGTGGAGGTAAGCGGGATCGAACCGCTGACCTCTTGCATGCCATGCAAGCGCTCTCCCAGCTGAGCTATACCCCCACAGGGATACTGTTTCGTGCCTTGTTGCGAACAACTCAGTGCGAATCAGCAAGACTCAAATTATAGACCATTTTTCAGGCTTTCTGCAACCTCGCCAAAACGTTTTGACGATTTTGCAGTTCGAGCACCGCGTCCAGCGATGGTGTCTGGGCAGTGCCCATCACCAGCACGCGCACCGGCATTGCCAGCTGCGGCATCTTGACGCTGTGGGCACCGATGGTTTCCTTGATGGCTGCGGAGATCGAGGCCTTGTCCCAGGCGCAGTAGGCCAGCTTTTGGGCCAGCGTTTGGAGCACAGGGCGGATCGCATCGGTGATGTGCTGCGAGCGCTCAGCGTCCGACGGAGTGACGTCGTCGTAGAAGGCTGCAGCCCAGTCGGCCAGCACCAACAGCGTGTCACAACGGTCCTTGAACAGGCCGCAGATGCGAGCCAGTCGCTCATCGGAAGTGATGCCGCGCTTGCCCAGAATCTCTGCCACCAACGCGGCCAGCTCCGCGTCATCCATGGCCTTGAGGTGCTGGGCATTGACCCAGCGCAGCTTGGCGTCGTCGAAGCGGCCCGCGCTGCTGCCCAGGTGGTCCAGGTTGAACCACTGCAGGAACTGTTCGCGGCTGAAGATCTCGTCGTCGCCGTGGCTCCAGCCCAAACGCGCGAGGTAGTTCACCATCGCATCGGGCAGGTAGCCTTCGTCGCGGTACTGCGTGACCGGCTTGGCACCGTTGCGCTTGCTCATCTTCTCGCCCTGCTCGTTGAGCACGGTGGGCAGATGGGCATACACCGGCGGTTCCTTCCCCAGGGCACGGAAGATGTTGATCTGGCGCGGCGTGTTGTTGACGTGGTCGTCGCCACGGATCACGTGCGTGATGTCCATGTCGATGTCGTCCACCACCACGCAGAAGTTGTACGTGGGCGTGCCGTCGGGGCGCGCGATCACCAGATCGTCCAGTTCGTCGTTGCTGAACTCGACACGGCCCTTGACCTTGTCTTCCCACACCACCGAACCACCCTGCGGGTTCTTGAAACGCAACACGGGCTTCACGGCCTCGGGCACCGGCGGCAGCATCTTGCCTTCTTCCGGTCGCCAGGTGCCGTCGTAGCGCGGTTTTTCCTTGTTGGCCATCTGGCGCTCACGCAGCGTATCGAGTTCTTCCACGCTCATGTAGCAGGGATAGACCAGGCCCTTGGCCAGCATTTCCGCCAGCACGACCTTGTAGCGGTCCATGCGCTGCATTTGGTAGAACGGACCTTCGTCGTGGTCCAGGCCCAGCCACTTCATGCCTTCGATGATCACGTCCACGGCGGCCTGGGTCGAACGCTCCAGGTCGGTGTCTTCAATGCGCAGGATGAAGGTGCCCTGGTTGGCACGGGCAAAGGCCCACGGATACAGCGCAGAACGGATGTTGCCCAGATGAATGAAACCGGTGGGCGAAGGAGCGAAGCGGGTGCGGACGGTCATGGGACGTTTCAAAGAATTCAGAGGCTGTGCATCAGATGCTGGAGAGGCCGCGATCCAGATCGGTGCGGATATCGTCCAGGTGTTCAAGGCCGACGGCCACCCGGATCAGGCCCTGGCTCACGCCTGCGGCCTGCCGTTGCACTTCAGTGAGACGGCCATGAGAAGTGCTGGCCGGGTGGGCGCACAGGGTTTTGGTGTCGCCCAGATTGGTCGACAGCGACAGGACCTGCATCGAATCCAGCACATGGAAGGCCCGAGCACGGGCCTGATCGGCATCGGCTGCCTTGACCTCAAACGACAGAACAGCGCCACCGAGCCCCGACTGCTGGGCCAGCGCCAGTGCATGTTGCGGATGGCTCTCGAGGCCGGGATAGAAGACACGCGACACAGCCGAATGTGCCTGCAGCCACTGCGCCAGAGCTAGCGCCTGGGCCGACTGCGCGCGCAGGCGAAGATCGAGCGTCTCAAGCCCCTTGAGCACCACCCAAGCATTGAAGGGCGCGAGCGTCATGCCTCCGCTCTTGAGCACCGGCAGAAAAGACTTGTTCACCAGATCTTCGCTGGCACACAGGGCACCCGCCATCACGCGCCCCTGGCCGTCGAGGAACTTGGTGCCCGAGTGCATGACGATGTCGGCGCCGAGCGACATCGGCCGTTGCAGTGCCGGCGTGGCAAAGCAGTTGTCGACCGCGAGCAGTGCGCCCGCGTTGTGCGCCAGATCGGCCAGCGCGCGAATGTCACAGACCTCGGTCAGCGGATTGGTCGGCGTCTCGGCGAACAGCAGGCGCGTGTTGGGCTTGATGGCCGCCTTCCATTCACCGATGTCGGTCTGCGAGACGAAGCTGGACTCGACGCCAAACTTGGCGAGGTCCGATCCGATCAGCTTGATGGTCGAACCAAACATCGACTGCGAGCAGAGCACATGGTCACCCGCCTTGAGCAGGCCCAGGCACATCATGAGGATGGCCGACATGCCCGAGGCGGTGGAAATGCACGCCGGCGCACCTTCGAGCGCGGCCAGTCGTTGCTCGAAGCTGGTGACCGTCGGGTTGCCGTAACGGCCGTAGGTAAAACCATCCTCGTCGCCAGCAAAGCGGGCGGCAGCTGCAGCGGCCGACGGCTGCACATAGCCGCTGGTCAGAAACAGGGCTTCGGAGTTTTCACCGTACTGGCTGCGCTCGACGGCAGCGCGCACCGCCAGCGTTTCGCGGTGCAGTTTGGCGTCAGAAGAAGGGTTGTCCTTGCTCATCCGGCCCTCTCTCAGGCGGTCTGAGCGTTCGGCAGGGCCAGGCGCGAGGCGTCTTCCTGACCCTCTTCGCTCTGGTCGCGGCCCTGGTTCATGCGGGCGATGGTTTCCTGCGTGATGTCGCCGGTGACGTACACACCGTCGAAGCACGACGCGTCGAAACCCGCCAGACCGGGATTGAGCGAACCGATGGCTTGCTTCATCGCATCCACATCCTGGTAGATCAGCGCATCGCAGCCGATGATTTCGCGGATCTGCTCGACCGTGCGATCGTGCGCCACCAGTTCCTGCGGCGTGGGCATGTCGATGCCATACACATTGGGGAAGCGCACCGGCGGCGCGGCGCTGGCCATGTAGACCTTGCGTGCACCGGCGTCGCGCGCCATCTGCACAATCTCTTTGGACGTCGTGCCTCGCACGATGGAGTCGTCGACCAGCAGCACGTTGCGGCCCTTGAACTCGCTGCCGATCACATTGAGCTTCTGGCGCACCGATTTTTTGCGCACGCCCTGTCCGGGCATGATGAAGGTGCGACCGACATAGCGGTTCTTCACGAAACCTTCACGGTACGGCAGGCCCAGCAACTGTGCCAGTTCCATGGCGCTGGGGCGCGACGACTCAGGGATGGGGATGACGACGTCGATCTCGCTGGGCGGCACAGTGGACACCAGGCGCTTGGCCAGAGTCTTGCCCAGGTTCAGGCGCGCCTGGTAGACCGAAATGCCGTCGAGCACCGAGTCCGGGCGGGCCAGATACACGTATTCGAAGATGCAGGGGTTGTGGCTGATATGGTCGGCACACTGCTGGAAGCTGACGTTGCCGCTCAGGTCCACAAACAGGGCCTCGCCGGGCTGCACGTCGCGGTCCAGTTCAAAACCGTTGCCTTCGAGCGTGACCGACTCGCTGGCCACCATGACCGAGCCTTCGGCGTTGCGGCCCACGCACAGCGGGCGGATCCCGAACGGATCGCGAAACGCCAGCAGGCCGTGGCCTGCGATGAGCGCGATGACGGCGTATGAGCCCTTAATGCGCTGGTGCACCCCGCGCACCGCCGCGAACACGTCGGCTGGCTTGAGGGTCACGCCGCGCGTGGATTTCTCCAGCTCGTGCGCCAGCACGTTGAGCAGCACTTCCGAGTCGCTCTCGGTGTTGATGTGGCGGTGATCGGTCTGAAACAGCTCCTGCTTGAGCAGCTTGGCGTTGGTCAGGTTGCCGTTGTGAACCATCACGATGCCGAACGGCGCGTTGACGTAGAAGGGCTGCGCCTCTTCTTCGCTGAAGGCGTTGCCTGCCGTCGGGTAACGCACCTGGCCCAGGCCCACATTGCCCGGCAAGGCGCGCATGTTGCGCGTGCGGAACACGTCGCGCACCATGCCCTTGGCTTTGTGCATGAAGAACTTGTTGCCCAGCTGCGTGGCAATGCCGGCCGCATCCTGGCCACGGTGCTGCAACAGCAGCAAGGCGTCATAGATCAGCTGATTGACTGGCGTCTGGCTGACCACACCCACGATTCCACACATGTTCGGATCCTCAACGAAACTAAGACTGTCGACTCAGGTCAGGTGACGGCTCACCGTCTCCGGCAGCAAGGGCTTGAGCGTGTGCAGGCTCTGCTCCAGCACACGCGCCACCACCGAAGACTGCCATCCGGACTGCGACTGCAGCGGGGTCATGTCCACGACCACGGCCACCGCCAGCAACACCACTGCACCCCGCAGCAGGCCGAACGCACCACCCAACACGCGATCGATCGGACGCAATCCGACCGCCGCCACCATTTTTTTCACCACCCACGCCAGGAATCCCCCGGCGAACGCACCGGCCACGAACACCACGGCAAAACCGGCCGCTGTCCGCAATCCCGGCGATGCATTGCCCATCGGCAGCAGCTCGGCCATACGGCCCGCATAGTGCTGCGCCAGCACAAACGCTGCCACCCAGGCCATCACGGAAAGCACTTCGTACACCAGCCCGCGCCACATGCCCACAATCGCCGACAGCACCAGGATGAACAGCAACACGCCATCCACGGAATTGATCACACCAAGCCCCGGACGCGTGACAACCTGATCACAACCAGAGCAATGCCGCGGGCAAGCCCAGCGTCTTCGCCTTAGCGGCGGCCTTCTCGGCCTCGGCCTTCGTGGCAAACGGCCCCATGCGAACACGGATGCGGCGCCCTTGCGGAGTTTCAGCGACGTGGGTATACGTCTTGAGCCCTGCGCGTTCGAGCTTCAGGCGCGCCTCGCGGGCCCGATCGACTTCGGCGAACGCACCCACCTGCACCACGATGCGCTCGTTGCCGGCTGCAGGCTTGTCGGTCGCCTTGTCAGCCGGTTTGTCTGCGGGCTTCTCGGCGGCGTTTTCTGCCGCGGGCTTCTCGACCACGGCCTTCGCCGGCGGTTTCTCAGGAGCTTTGGCGGGGGCCTTGTCGGCCGCCTTTTCAGCGGGCTTGTCGGCGGTCTTTTCGGCTGGCTTCTGCGCAGGCGCCGCCGCTTCGGGTTTGGACTCGATCACTTCCTCGCGCGCCGCCAGGCTGTCGGCGGTGGCCACCGCAGTGGATCTGGAGGCCGCAGGCGCTGGCGCAACCGTCTCGGCTTTCGCCCCTGGCACCGGATTGCGCGAAGGAATTTCGATCGGGATGTCGACCGCGATCTGTCGCGGCTGCGTGTCGAACAGCAGCGGGAAGCCCAGCACCCCAGCCAGCACCAGCACGGCGGCACCGATCAGACGGTGGCGAGCCTTGCGGCGCACGGCCTCGATGCTTTGCGGTGGCGGTGGGGCCGAATGGCCTGCTGAACCGGAACGGGAAAGGAGCATGCGACTTGGAGCCCGGCGAAGTGAACAAAAGGGGTCAGTCCGCGAGGTGCCTGGCCGACAGACGCGGCACACCATCCCTCAGAACACCACCCACCGTGTGGAAGGAGCCAAAGACCACGATTCTATCAGCGGGGTCTGCTACAGAGACCGCTGCACGCAGGGCATCCAGAGGCGTCGCGTGGCATCCTGCCACACGGCTTTTGCCGCCAGGCGCCGTGACCGGACTGGCGTCCAGCGCCCGGGCAAGATCCTGGGCATGGCTGGCGCGCGGCAGCGGCAGGTCGGTCAAGTACCAGTGATCGATCAACGGGCCGATCCGTTCGAGCATGGCGCCCAGATCCTTGTCCGCCATCGCACCGAACACCGCATGTGTCACCGGGTAGTAGCCCATGGCGTCGAGGTTTTCGGCCAGGGCCGCGACCGAGTGCGGGTTGTGGGCCACGTCCAGCACCAGCGTGGGCTGCCCGGGCACGATCTGGAACCGCCCCGGCAGCTCGACCATCGCCAGTCCGTTGCGCACCGCCTGCGCCGTCACCGGCAACTGGGGCCGCAGGGCCTCGATCGCCGCCAGCACGCCCGAGGCATTGACCAGTTGATTGGCGCCCCGCAGCGCCGGGTAGGCCATGCCGCTGAAACGGCGCCCGCCATGGGAGGGGTGCATGGCCCAGCCCCACTGTTGCTGGTCGCCTGCGAAATGGAAATCCTTGCCGATGCGCCAAAGGTCGGCGCCGACCTCCAGTGCCCGGTCGAGCACGCTTTGCGGTGGCACCGGATCACTCACAACCACCGGCCGGCCGGTGCGCATGATGCCGGCCTTCTCGCAACCGATGGCCTCGCGGTCGTTGCCCAGCAGCGCCATGTGGTCCAGCGCAATGCAGGTGATGACTGCGCAGTCCGGGTCGATGATGTTCACGGCGTCCAGACGCCCGCCCAGACCGATCTCGAGGATCGCCACCTCGATGTCGCTATTGGCCAGCGTGCGCAGGATGACCAGCGTGGTGAATTCGAAATAGGTGAGGACCACCTCGCCATCGGCGCCCTGACCGCCGTTGCCACGGCGCGCCTGCTCGACCTCGGAGAACGCCGGCAACAAGGCTTCGGCGGCCACAGCCTCGCGGCCGACCCGGCAGCGCTCCTCGAAATGCACCAGGTGCGGCGAGGTGTACACACCGGTCCGGTAGCCCGCCTCGCTGTAGATCGCTTCGAGCATGGCACAGGTGGATCCCTTGCCATTGGTGCCCGCCACCGTGATCACCGGACATGGCATGGACAGCCCCATGCGCCGTGCGACCAGTTGCACCCGGTCCAGCCCCAGCTCGATGCCGCTGATGCCTTGAGGGTGCTGACGCTCGCAGTGCGCGAGCCATTCGGCCAGGGAAGTGGGAGGTGCGGACAAATCGGCGGATTGCATGGGCTGGATTGTCCCATCGGCGGGCACAGCCCCGACAATCACCGCCATGATCACCCTCTACGGCATTCCGAATTGCGATACGGTCAAGAAGGCGCGCGGCTGGCTGAACGAACGCGGCATCGCGCACCAATTCCATGATTTCAAGAAACAAGGTGTATCCGACGTAACGCTGGATCGATGGATCACGGCGGTTGGCTGGGAACCCTTGCTCAACCGCAAAGGCACCACCTGGCGAGGGTTGGACGACGCCTCCCGGGCGGCGGTGACTGATGCTTCAGCGGCGCGGGACCTGATGCAACGCCACACCAGCCTGATCAAGCGACCGGTCGTCGAATGGGCGGAGCAGGGCATTTCGGTCGGCTTTTCGGCCGATGAGTGGAGCGAACGTGCGTCGAAGCGGTGACCGTCCCGCCAGACGGCGCCCATAAAATGGGCAATCCATGAAGGAGGACACATCCATGACGATGAAGAACTTGCGCTGGCTGGCTTTGGTGGCTGCAGCCGCCCTCGCCGCTTGCGGTGGTGCCAACGAGTCGACGCAAACCGCATCGACCAAGAGCACATCCGTTCTGCCGGCGAGCGACCTGGTGGCCATGAGCACCCAGGAAGTCAGCCTCAACAAGGCCGACGCCGTGACCCCGAGCGGGGCGGAAGCCAAGCGTGGCTCGACCGCCGAGGCCTTCACGTCCGTGAGCGTCGACACCAAGGCCATGCGCAAGCCGGGCGCCAGCATCGACCTGGGCGCCCCGTCTGCGGCCGATCTCGAACAGCGCGAGAAGAACAACAAGAAGAACATTGGCCTGCTCAAGCCGCGCGCTTACCAGACCGGCTTTGCGCGCCCTGTCGCGGCCACCAGTCTGACCAAGAGCCTTCAACAGCTTCTGACCTGGACCACCACCAGCAACGGGGTGCAGCGCGCCAGCATCCGCCTGAGCTCCACCGGTGCCAAGGCCCTGCGCGTGGGCCTGGAAGTACAGAACCTGCCCGACGACGCTGTGCTGCGGGTCTACACCGACGGCAGCAGCCAGGCGCAACAGACGACCGGCGCGCACGTCAAGGCCGCCATCCGCACCAACGTGGCCGCCGACGGCGACTCGGCCGTCGCCCACACCTACTGGATGCCCGCGACGATGGGCGAAGCCACGGTGCTTGAAGTCGACCTGCCTGCCGGCCGCGATACCTCAGGTGTTTCGCTGGCGATCCCCAAGCTCATCCACCAGGTCCAGAACGCCATGGAGGCGGAGCTGGGCCAGCTGCAGGCCAAGACGGACTGCCCTGCCGCGACCCCGGATGCGACCTGCACCCTGCCGCCAGCCGTCAACGCCATCACGACGATGGACTTCACCGACGGCGTCGGAAGCTATGTTTGCACCGGGACGCTGGTGGCCAACCGCGGCACCACCCAGTTGGGCTATGTCCTGACGGCCAACCACTGCATCAGCACACAGACGGTCGCCACCTCGGTGGTGTCGTACTGGTTCTACCGCAGCAGTGCCTGCAACAGCAACGCCATCAATCCTGGCTGGACGTCGGTGGCCGGTGGCGCAACGCTGCGCTACAACAAGTCGGAAGTCTCCACCTACGCCGATCGCAATGGTCAGATCGCCGTGACTTCGGATGGCACCGACACATCACTTATCGACCTCGTGGGAGCACCTCCTGCAGGCGCGATGTACGCCGGCTGGGCCTTCCAGCGCCACGGCATCAATACGGGCACCAACTACGTCTCACTGCACCACCCGACTGGTGGCTGGCTGCGTCGCAGCGACGGCGTGTTGACGAACTACTTCCTGTACATCGGCAATGACCTGGGAGACACCTGGACCGACGACAAGTACCCGATGTACGAAGTGAGCTGGACCTCCGGCATCACGGAAGGTGGCAGCAGTGGCTCTGCCCTGCTTCACGACGGCACCACCGCCAACCCCAAGGTGATCGGCCAACTGTGGGGAGGGACTTCTTCCTGCACCAACACCGCCGGCAAGGACTACTACGGTCGCTTCGATCTGGCCTATGAAAACGGCCTGATCAACTGGCTCAACCCAGGCTACCGGATGGTCTTCCGGTTCTACAACACGGGCAATGGCGCCCACTTCTTCAGCGCCAATGCCGATGAGCGAGATGCTGCCCGGGCCAACAACCCGGCACTGACCTACGAATCGCCGGTCTATATGGTTTCGCCAGCCGCGGGAAGTGGGCTTGGTCCCGTGTACCGGTTCTACAACAACCGACTGGGCGTGCACTTCTACACCAACAGCGAGACGGAGAAAGCCAACGTCATTGCCAACCTCTCCAACGTCTACACCTACGAAGGCATCGCCTGGTATGCCCCTCCTGCGGGCTCCGCGACTGCGGGCACGGTAGACGTCTACCGCTTCTACCGCCTTGGCGTGGGAACCCACCTGTACACCGCCAGCGCAGCCGAGCGCGACAACATCATCGCCACCCTGGGGCAGTACTACAACTACGAAGGTATCGCCTACAAAGCCTGGCCGTTGAACTGATCAGAATCAGACAAGCCTGAATCAAGGGCTGGTGCGGAAACGCACCAGCCCTTTTTTCTTGCCGGGGCATACCCCATCGGGAGGATGTACCCCTCAGGCCAGCTTCCACACGCGAAATCATTAGGCCGGAAGCACTACAATTTTCGGCGTCAGTTTCACGAACCCAGGGAGGAATCACATGACCCGTCATCCGACACGGGCGCTGGCGCTATGCCTGAGCGCTTTTCTGGCCGCCTGCGGCGGCAGCCACGACCCTAGAACGGATGCCAGCGACCCGCTGGTGACCGCTTCGACCACCGCCAACGACGCGACCACAGCCAAGACCAGCGAGTACACCGCTTCTTCAAGTGATGCTCAGTACTGGTCGGAATCCGCAGCCCTGAATCGAGCGGAAGTCCAGCAGCCAAGAACGGCAAGCCCGGACGAGTCGACACAAAAGTCGTTCGGCGCCAACACCAAGGCCTTCGTGGCGCCCAGCGCCCCGCTCTACCGCTTCTACAACATCAATACAGGGGCGCACCTGTTCACCCGCGACCTGACCGAGCGTGACCGCACCCTCAACACCCTGCCCCAGTTCCGGTACGAAGGCGCGGTGTTCTCGGCCTGGGCCAGCGCCGACGCCGGACTGTCACCGGTCTACCGCTTCTACAACACCCGCACGGGCGCCCATTTCTTCACCATCAGCGAAACGGAAAAGGCTCAGATCCAGGCCAGCCGCCCGGAAATGAACCTGGATGGTGTGGCCTATTACGCCGCCAAGACCGCGTTGGCCGGCACCACCGGTCTCTACCGGTTCTATCACCGCCAGAAGGGGTTTCATTTCTACACCACCAGCGCGGCTGAACGCGATTCAATCGTCGCCAACCTTTCTGCGACTTACAACTATGAGGGCGTGGGGTATTACGTCAATGCTGCGGTGGGGAGTTATGACAAGGCGTTGGCCTCTTTTGCAGGGAAAGTAAATACATCAGGTTACGTCAATGGGCTCGGCGAATCAGCAAGATTTAAGGAGTTGCGCGGCATGGCATGCAACTCTGGTGGAGATCTCTTCGTCACCGATATGGAATCCAGCTCAGGCACAGACGTCGAAGTACGAAAGATCACTCCGGCCGGAGTTGCGACAAGTTTTGTTGGAAACCAAAACAGTCCTTACGACTACACCGATGGCATTGGCAGTGGAGTTACGTTTCAAGGCCTTCGAGCCATCACCTTCGACTCGTCGGGAACGGGCTATGTTGGGGACAACAAAACGGTTCGAACCATCAGCCCGGCGGGTAGCGCTATCACCATTGCAGGGTCGTTAACTGCAACAACCGGATACGTCAACGGACAGGCCCAAGCAGCAAGGTTCTACACCATTAGTGGCGTGGTTCGTGACTCTGGCGGCAATATTTTTGTCAGCGACACCAACAATCACGCAATTCGTAAAATCACGCCCTCTGGAGTTGTAACGACCTTTGCGGGTGCGGATCCAGCGGCAAGATCAGCGGGGTACGCCGACGGTCAGGGAACAGCAGCGAGATTCTTTTTTCCAGGCCAGCTGGCGATTGACACCAGCGACAATCTGTATGTTGCCGATGAGTACAACCACCGAATCCGCAAGATATCGCCCACGGGCCTGGTAACAACATTGGCAGGACAAGCCTCATCCGGAGTTCAGGATGGGCAAGGCACGGCAGCCAAGTTTGACAACCCTTTCGCCATAGCAATTGACAAAGCTACAAGCAATCTCTATGTGGGAGACTGGGGCGGCTATACAGTTCGGAAGATCACCCCCAACGGAACGGTGACCACCGTTGCCGGCACCGCCTACAGCACGGGTATCTATTTCGGCTCGCTCCCCGCCGCTCTCGATGAAATCGGTGGTCTGGCTGTGTGCGGCGGTCGCCTCTACATTGCTGCCAATCACGCCGTCCTCTGGACCAACCTTCCCTGACTCTCCCTGAGGGCTGCTGTGCTCTGCCCTCTAAAATGCTGGGTTACCCGGGCGCCGTTCGGCGCCCGTTTTCTTTTTCCGGACCCTCTTCACATGACCACCTCGCGCATCGACGGCGTTGCCGTCACCACCCAGGCCAATGTCTACTTCGACGGCAAGTGCGTCAGCCACAGCATCACCTTCCCCGACGGCACCAAGAAGTCGGTCGGCGTGGTGCTGCCCGCCACCCTGACCTTCAACACCGGCGCGCCCGAGATCATGGAATGCGTGGCCGGCGGCTGCGAGTACAAGCTGGCCGGCACCGACGCCTGGCTCAAGTCCAGCCCTGGCGAGAAGTTCAACGTGCCCGGCAACAGCAGCTTCGAGATCCGTGTGACCGAGGCCTACCACTACATCTGCCATTTCGGCTGATCCGCGGCTGACCCAGAGACGAGCACACACATGGCCACCATTCTTCAGAACCTGCCCACGAAGCAGAAAGTCGGCATCGCCTTTTCCGGCGGTCTGGACACCTCCGCAGCCCTGCTGTGGATGAAACAAAAGGGCGCCCTGCCCTACGCCTACACCGCCAACCTCGGCCAGCCCGACGAGTCGGACTACGAAGAGATTCCGCGCAAGGCCATGGCCTATGGCGCTGAAAAAGCCCGCCTGGTGGACTGCCGCCTGCAGCTGGCGCACGAAGGCATCGCTGCCATCCAGTGCGGCGCCTTCCACATCAGCACCGGCGGCATCACTTACTTCAACACCACGCCGCTGGGCCGTGCCGTCACGGGCACCATGCTGGTGGCCGCAATGAAGGAAGACGACGTCCACATCTGGGGCGATGGCTCGACCTTCAAGGGCAACGACATCGAGCGCTTCTACCGCTACGGCCTGCTGACCAATCCCAGCCTGAAGATCTACAAGCCCTGGCTGGACCAGAGCTTCATCGACGAACTCGGCGGCCGCAAGGAAATGAGCGAGTTCCTGATCGCCAGCGGCTTCGACTACAAGATGTCGGTCGAGAAGGCCTACAGCACCGACAGCAACATGCTCGGCGCCACGCACGAAGCCAAAGACCTGGAACACCTGAGCAGCGGCATCCGTATCGTCAACCCGATCATGGGCGTGGCGTTCTGGAGGCCCGAAGTCGATGTGAAGGCCGAAGAAATCACCATCCGCTTCGAAGAAGGGCAGCCGGTCGCCCTGAACGGCCAGACCTTCGACTCCCCCGTGGACCTGTTCCTCAAGGCCAATGAAATTGGTGGTCGCCACGGTCTGGGCATGAGCGACCAGATCGAGAACCGCATCATCGAAGCCAAGAGCCGCGGCATCTACGAAGCCCCCGGCATGGCGCTGCTGCACATCGCCTACGAGCGCCTGGTCACCGGCATCCACAACGAAGACACGATCGAGCAGTACCGCATCAACGGTCTCAAGCTCGGCCGCCTGCTCTACCAGGGCCGCTGGTTCGACCCACAGTCCATCATGCTGCGAGAAACCGCCCAGCGCTGGGTGGCCCGCGCTGTCACCGGCGAGGTGACGCTGGAACTGCGCCGCGGCAACGACTATTCGATCCTCAACACCGAGTCGCCCAACCTGACCTACGCGCCCGAGCGTCTGTCGATGGAGAAGGTGGAAGACGCGCCGTTCAGCCCGCTGGACCGCATCGGCCAGCTGACCATGCGCAACCTGGACATCACCGACACGCGCGCCAAGCTGGGCATCTACGCCCACACCGGTCTGCTGTCGATGGGCGACGGCACGGCGGAGATCTTCAAGCTCGAAGGCGGGAAGTGATCTGACTGCGTGGAGCGGGCGGTGCCGGGGCGCGGCACTGCGCCGCTCATGTCCCCCGGCGGCTGCGTCCGCCTCGTCCTTTACTTCGCTTTGCAGTACCCCGCCCCGGCACCGCCCTGGGTATGCGAAAGTCCGAAAACTTCAGAGAACGACTGGCTCCGGCTCCAGCCGGATGCCAAAGCGCTCGTACACGCTGGTCTGGATCGCCTTAGCCAGGGTCATCACCTCGCCGCCCGTGCAGGGATGTTCGGCGTCGCCCTTGTTCACCAGCACCAGCGCCTGCTTCTCATACACGCCGGCGTGGCCCATGGTCTTGCCCTTCCAGCCGCAGGCGTCGATCAGCCAGCCGGCCGCCAGCTTGATGCTGCCGTCGGCCATCGGGTAGTGCACCACTTTCGGGTCGCGCGCGATGATGTCGGCGCACTGCTCGGGCGTGACGGTCGGGTTCTTGAAGAAGCTGCCGGCGTTGCCGATGACGGCAGGGTCGGGCAGCTTGGCGCGGCGGATTGCCACCACCCAGTCGTAGATCTGGCGCGCATCGGGTGAACGGATGCCGGTCTCGTCCATCTTGCGTTCCAGGTCCAGATAGCCCAGCACCGGTTTCCAGGGCTTGGGCAGCCAGAAGCGCACGCGGGTGATCACGGCGCGACCCGCCAGTCCGAAGCTGCGTTCGTCAGACGGCGCGTGCTTGAACACCGAGTCGCGGTAACCGAAGCCGCATTGCGCCGCGTCGAGGCTGAACGACTGGCCCGTGTGCAGGTCGATGGCGTCCAGCGAATGGAAGCGGTCCTGCAGTTCGACCCCATAGGCGCCGATGTTCTGCACCGGCGATGCCCCTACCGTGCCGGGGATCAGCGCCATGTTCTCCAGCCCGGGACAGCCTTGCTCCAGCGTCCAGCCCACGAAGCCGTGCCAGTTCTCGCCCGCACCCGCCTCGATCAGCCAGCCCTTGTCGGTTTCCTCGACCAGGCGCCTCCCGGCAATGTCAACCTTGAGCACCAGTGCCTTGACGTCGCCGGTGAGCACCAGATTGCTGCCGCCGCCGAGCACGAACACGGGAAACGTGGCAGAAGGTGTCCGCCATGCGGAACCCGCCATCAGCGCCCGCAGATCGTCTTCAGAGCGCAGCCGGGCGAGACCTTGTGCACGGGCGGCAATGCCGAAGGTGTTCAGCGGCTGGAGGGCAACATTGTTCTCGACTAACATCCATGAATTGTCTCATTCACGCCTCCCGGAGTTCCTTTCATGCCCTCTTTCGATACCGTTCTTGAAGCCGATTTCGTCGAAGTGAAAAATGCGGTCGACCAGGTGGCCAAGGAAATCGGCACCCGCTTCGATTTCAAGGGTTCCAGCGCCGCGATCGAGTTCAAGGAGAAGGACAAGGAGATCACGCTGTTCGGCGACGCCGACTTCCAGCTGCAGCAGGTCGAGGACATCCTGCGCAACAAGATGACCAAGCGCAATGTCGACGTGCGTTTTCTGGACATCGGCAAGGTCGAGAAGATCGGCGGCGACAAGGTCAAGCAGGTGGTCAAGGTCAAGAACGGCATCGCCAGCGAAGACGCCAAGAAGATCCAGCAGACCATCAAGAACAGCAAGATGAAAGTGCAGGCCGCCATCCAGGGTGACGCCGTGCGCGTGACCGGCGGCAAACGCGACGACCTGCAGGCGGCCATGGCCCTGATCCGCAGCGAGCTCAAGGACCTGCCGCTGGGCTTCAACAACTTCCGCGACTGAACCATGTTTCGCCCGAGCACCGAGATGGCATACCGCGCTCTTCGTCCGCTGACAGCACTGGCCCTGGCCGTTCTGGTCTGTGGCTCAGCCCAGGCCGGTGTCTACAAGTGCAAGAGCCCGACGGGCGCCACCGTGTTCCAGGACAGCGAGTGCGGCCCCGGATCGCAGGCGCTGGCCGCGCCCAAAGCGGAAACAGGCCTTGCGGTCGACCTGACACAGCCGTTCGAGAAACGCTTCAAGAGCCCCGAAGAAAAAGACCGGGTGATGGCGGCCATGAAGATCGCCGGCATGGAGCTGGCCATGCGCAAGAGCATTGATTTCTGCAAGGTCCGTGCCGCGGCACAGGTCGCCGACATTGAGCAGGTCTACAGCGAGTGGCGCAAGGACCATGCCCTGGCCATCACCGCCAGCGACCAGCTGATCGAGAAATACACCTCGATGAAGGAACGCAGCGACGCGTTCACCGAGGTCGGCGGCATGATCGACCAGAGCCTGAACCTGCGCGCCGGCAACGATGCCGCCCGCAACGTCGAAAACTGCAAGAACGCCCCTGCCAAGCTCAAGTCGTTCCTGGCCAATCGCCACACCGACGCCTACTCGGCGGTCGGCAAGCCGCGCTGATCCCGCCCAAACCGGAAGCTGCCTTTGACTCACCCTCTCCTGCGCACTGCATCGGTCCTGCTGCTGGCCGGGACCACCGTTTGGGTCAGCGCGCAGACGACCGCGCCGCAGGTTGCTCTGTCGGGTGTGTCGGGGCAGAAAGCCCTGCTGGTGATCGATGGCGCGCCGCCCCGGTTCGTCGCGATCGGCCAGACCCAGCAAGGCGTCAAGCTGCTTTCGCTGGACGGCGATGCAGCCACGGTCGAGGTCAACGGCCAGAAACAGTCGCTGCAGGTCGGCGGTGCCCCCGTCAGCGTGGGCAAGGCCAAGGCAGGCGGAGGCAGCCAGCGCATCGTGCTGACGGCGGACCCGAGCGGCCACTTCCTGCCCGACGGCCAGATCAACGGCAAGACAGTGAAGTTCATGGTGGACACTGGCGCCACCACCGTGGCCCTCGGTGCCGCAGAAGCCAAGCGCATCGATCTCAAGTTCGAGCACGGCAAGCGCATCCAGATGAGCACCGCCAACGGGGTGTCGGTCGGCTACCTGATCCGGCTGGATTCCGTGCGTGTCGGGGACGTGGTCGCCTACGAAGTGGACGCCGTGGTGTCGCCCCAGCCCATGCCCTTCGTGCTGCTGGGCAACAGCTTTCTCAACCGCTTTCAGTTGCAGAAGACCAACGACCAGCTGACGCTGGAAAAGCGCTTCTGAACTGTCTGCGGGTCGAGCCTCGCATTGCGGGTACTTCCGACCACCTGTCTGTTCGTCACTGCGGAACCCGCACCAACCGAACGGCATCAAGGCGGGTGCGGACATCAAACTCGACGTTCCCATTGCCGAAGACCACATCCCATGCAGCGGTCGTGTTCCCCACAAAGGGTGAAGATGACCAAACCCAGGTGCCGCTGGCACCCGGAAATGACGCTGGATCGATGCGGGCACCGCTGGATCGCCCGGTATCCACCAGACTCGACAGCTCTTTCACGTTGGGAAGCCTCCAGCCGGTCTGACCCTTGGCGTGTGTCAGCGCCTGCTCGTGCGTGTAAGTGCTAACGGTGCCGGTGCAAGTCGATCCGTTCCAGGTTCTCCCTTCCTCGCAGCGCCGCCATTGCAGACCTGTCCATGCATCGTTGACGAGGTTGTTGGCCGCATCACTGCCGTAAGGCACAGAACCGAAACTGAACCGAGGACTGGAGCTGGTGCTTCCGTGCACCAGACGTACTCCGTAGCCGAGTGATCGATAGGTGTACGACGACGAGCCATCGTTGAAGTCGACAAACCAGGCTTGAAGGCTGTCGGCTCCGTCCACATTGGCGCTCCAGAATCGGCCTGCGAACGTATTGGGGAACCAGGCGCTCTCGATACTGGGCGTCACCACCCCGTGGTCCGCAATGCCCAACAACTCCTGACGCGTCGGCAGACGCCAGTCGCTGTAGCCACACAGGTTCATGTCGTTGACCAGGACGACATAGCCGCTGGTGTCGTCACTCAGGCCATTGCCGAGATTGGTGAACGCGTTGTCCTTGTCGCGCAAGCCCCCGTCGTCGGTCTTGCCTTCCCAGACCAGGCCCGTCACGTTGTCCCTGACACAGCTGGTCAGGGGATGGTTGAGAACCAGAGAGGCGCGCAGGGCTGAATAGCTCATCGGATTCACGGCCGTCCGGTGTCCGTCCTGCTGCGGGTAGAGTGCCAGTGCGCCGCTGCCGCTGCAGGCCACCAGCGTGTTGCTGCCCGACTGGTAGCACTGCTGGTCCGTCAATCCCGTGTGCGGCAGCTTTTCGCTCGTCCAGTTCGTGTCCAGCACGTAGTAGCCCACCCCCTCGAAGCTGTAGACCGCAGCCAGGTTGGCGATGATGCTGTTCTTCTCTTCTTCGCTGGCCGTGTAGAAATGAAAGCCCCGACTGGGCACATAGAAGCGGTAGAACGGCAGCAGCCCCTGCCCCGAAACCTGGCTGGCGTGGTACGCCACGCCCTCGTACTGGAACTGCGGCAGGTTGGCCACCACGTTGGCCCGCTCGGTCTCGCTGATGGTGTAGAAATGCACCCCACTTTGCGTGTTGTAGAACCGGTGCACCGGGCTCAGGCCCGGAGAGAAATCGCTGGCCACCGAGAAGGCTTCGCCTTCGTGGCTGAACGGTGGCGACAGCGTGTTGATGACGTTGTCGCGCTCGGCAGTGCTGGTGGTGAAGAAGTGCGCGCCCGTCGCACTGTTGTAGAAGCGGTAGACAGGGATGCGCACGGCCGCTGCCTTGCGAGCCACGGACCCGGAGAGGTAGGCAGTCTTGGCAGCAATCTGTCCAGGCGGAAGCTTTTCCAGCGGAAGGGCGTCTCCTGCTGCGTCGGCCAACCGAGCCGACTTCTCTGCCGCAGCGAGTTCGGCCGCATTCAGCACCGGGCCTGCGGCAAGGGCCGCCTCCCGCCCAGTGGTTGGGCCACTGTTGTCCACCCCGGAGGACGAACCACTGCCACCGCAGGCAACCAACCCTGCGATCAGTGCGAAGGCGAGCAGCCAGCGTGCGCGCGGCAGTCGGCTCCAGAGAGATGTCGTGCTGAACATGGCTTCCTTCCTCCTGAAACAGGAGGATAGGAAGCCTTCAGGCGGATCGGGAAGTGACGAAAGTCATGTCTTCGGTCCGATCCTGAGCAAAAGAGCTCAGGCTTGATCAGGCGCAAATTGAGCCGCAGTGACGACCACCTCGATCTTCCAGGCCGGGTCGGCCAGGGCAGCCTGCACCGTCGCACGCGGTGGCGCGGTGCCCGGCACCACCCAGGCGTCCCAGACTTCGTTCATCGCACCGATCTCGCGGATGTCGGTCAAGTAGATCTGCGTGCGCAGGATGCGCGACTTGTCGCTGCCCGCCTCCTTCAGCCGCTGCTCAATCTGGGCCAGCACGTCGCTGGTCTGGCTGCGGATGTCGGACGCTTCGCACTCGGGCACCATGCCGGCGAGATAGACCACGCCGTTGAAGACAGCGGCCTCGCTGTAGCGCGTGGCCATGCCGATGCGGGTGATGTCAGCGCTCATGATTTCTTCGCTCCCAGTTTGCTTTCCTTGCCCGCCACGAGACGGTTGATGTTCTCTGCGTGGCGCCAGACCAGCAGCAGTGCCATCAGCGCCAGCGCCAGCACCTGTTTGCCCGGGGCGCGCCAGACCACGTCGTCACCGAACAGGAAGAAGGTCGGCGCGAAGATTGCGGCGACGATGGACGACAGCGACGAGTAGCGGAACGCATAGGCCACGATGACCCAGGTCAGCAGCGAGGCCAGCCCGAGCCAGGGGTTGAAACCGATGATCACGCCCGCCGCAGTGGCCACGCCCTTTCCACCCACGAAGCGGAAAAACACTGGCCAGAGGTGGCCGAGGAACGCAGCCAGCCCCACCAGCGCCACCGTGCCATCGCCCAGGCCCCAGCGCTCGCCCCACCACTTGACCACCACCACCGGCAGCCAGCCCTTGAGGGCGTCGAGCACCAGCGTGAGGATGGCTGCCTTCTTGCTGCCCGAACGCAGCACGTTGGTAGCGCCCGGGTTCTTGCTGCCGTAGGTGCGCGGGTCTTCCAGCCCCATCAGGCGGCTGACGACCACGGCGAACGACAGCGAGCCGATGAGATAGGCCACGAGCGTGGCGATGGCGGGGTACAGGGCGTCCAAGATCAATTCCTCGGTGTCGGGCCGCCGGAGGTTCGGCGACCGCGCAATGGGCTGACTATTCTGCCAGCGCGCACTGCACCGGCTTCGCACCCAGCGGCCCGGCCAGCACCGCCGGGTCGATGCCAACCAGAAAACCGCGGCGGCCGCCGTTGATCCAGATCTTCGGCAAGGCCAACACCGTCGACTCGACATACACCGGCATGTCGCGTTTCAGGCCGAACGGCGAGGTGCCGCCAACCAGGTAGCCGCTGTGCCGGTTCGCCACTTCGGGCTTGCAGGGCTCCACCGACTTCGCGCCGATCTGCCGCGCCAGGTTCTTGGTCGACACCGTCCGGTTGCCGTGCATCAGGATCGCCAGCGGCTTGGCCGACTCATCCTGCATGATCAGGGTCTTGACCACCGCAAAGGGATCAAAGCCGAGGACAGAGGCACTGTGCTGTGCACCGCCGTGCTCCAGGTACTCGTAGGGATGTTCGGTGAACGCCACGCCATTGGCCTTGAGCCAGGCGGTGGCGGGCGTTTCGCTGACGTGACTCTTCTTCGCCATCACTGAGCCGGGTCGCGCAGCTCCCAGCGGATCTTGTCGATCTCTTTCAGCAGCTCCGGCGACAGCGCCGTCTCCCACGCGTCCAGGCACTGGTCCAGCTGCGCCAGCGAGGTCACGCCGATGATGGTGCTGGCGACCTTGGGGTGGTGGTAGCAGAAGGCCAGCGCCAGCTGCGCCGGCGTCATGCCGTGCTCGCGGGCCAGCGCGTTGTAGCGCTTCGCGGCGGCGAGCGCCTCGGGCCGGCCCCAGCGTTGCGCCTTCATGCTGTCGTACAGCGCCATGCGCCCGTGGTCGCCGACCAGGCCGGTGTCGTCGTACTTGCCGGTCAGAAGACCGAAGCCCAGCGGCGAGTAGGCCAGCAGCGACACGCCCAGGCGGTGGCAGGTTTCGTCCAGGCCGTTTTCATAGGCACGGTTGATCAGGCAGTACGGGTTCTGCACGGTCGCAGCGCGCGGCAGGCCCATCTGATCGGCGATGCGCACGAACTCGTGCACGCCATACGGCGATTCGTTGGACAGACCGATGGCCCGCACCTTGCCGGCCTTGACCAGTTCGGCCAGCGCTTCGAGCTGCACCTCGATCGAGGGCATGGGACGGTCCTTGGACCCGTCGAAATAGATCGCGCCGAACACCGGCGTGTTGCGGGCCGGCCAGTGGATCTGGTAGAGGTCGATCACGTCCGTCTGCAGGCGCTTGAGGCTGCCCTCGCAGGCTTCGATGATGCCGGCCTTGCTGACTTCGCCGCGAATCCAGGGCATGCCGCGCGCCGGGCCGGCCACCTTGGTCGCCAGCACCACCTTCTGCCGGGCGCCGGGATTCTTCGCGAACCAGTTGCCAATGATGGTCTCGGTCGATCCGCAGGTTTCGGCCTTGGCCGGCACGGAGTACATCTCGGCGGCGTCAATGAAGTTCACGCCGCGCGCCAGCGAGCGGTCAAGGATGGTGTGCGCGTCGGCCTCGTTGACCTGCTCGCCGAAGGTCATGGTGCCCAGGCAGATGGGGGTGACTTGCAGGCCGCTCTGGCCCAGGGTGACGTGGTTCATGGGTGGGTTGGAAAGGGATGAAAACGGAAGACTGTTGGCGAGTTTAGAAGCGATTCAAAGCCCGCGCTGACGCGCGCGTTCCTCTTCCTGCAGCCGCAGCACGCGCCGCTGCACCTTGCCGGTGGTGGTCATGGGCAACGCATCGACGAATTCGATCTCCTTGGGGTATTCGTAGGGCGCGAGCTTGCCTTTCACGTGCGCCTGCAGGCTGGCGACCAGCACGTTGTCACCCTGCGCACCCGGCGTCAGCACCACATAGGCCTTGACCACCGCGCCACGCTCGGCGTCCGGCTTGGGCACCACGGCCGCATTGGCCACCGCCGGGTGCTTGACCAGGCAGTTCTCGATCTCGCTGGGGCCGATGCGGTAGCCCGCGGCCTTGAACACGTCGTCGCTGCGACCCTGGTACCAGAGGTAGCCGTCGGCGTCGCGCACCGCGAGGTCGCCGGTGCGGCACCACGAGTCCGCCATGTCGCCGGTGAACTTGGCGCGCGTCGCACCGTCGTTCTTCCAGTAGCCCAGGAAGAAGATCGGGTCGGGATCGCCGTGGATGTCGAGCCGGTGCACCGCCACATCGCCCGGCACGCCGACCGGGCACTCCTTGCCGTCATCGTCGATCACCGCCACGCGGTGGCCCGGATAGCCCTTGCCCATGCTGCCAGGCTTCGCGGGGTACAGGCGCGCGCAGTTGCCGACGATGTAGTTGATCTCGGTCTGCCCGAACATTTCGTTGACCGTCACACCCAGTTCGTCGCGGCAGTAGGCGAATACCGCATCGCCGACTGCTTCGCCGGCGCTCATGATGGCTTCGACCTTCAGGTCGAACTGCCGGCGCGGCGAGGGGTAGGCCTTCATCATGGCCTTGAGCGCGGTCGGAAACAGGAAGGTGTGCGTCACGCCGTGGCGCTGCATCAGCTCGAAGGCGGTCTGCGGCGTGAAGCGGCCGTTGAAGCCCACGATGGGCCGACCGAAATACAGCGAAGGCAGCAGCGCGTCCATCAGCCCCCCGGTCCAGGCCCAGTCGGCCGGCGACCAGAACACCGCCTGCGATTGCACCGAGGTGTCGAACGGGTCGAAGCCGAACCAGTTCTGGCTGCAGACAAAACCGGTCAGGTTGCCGATCAGCGCGCGGTGCGGGATCAGCGCGCCCTTGGGGTTGCCGGTTGTGCCGCTGGTGTAGATCAGCACTGCGGCCTCGTCGGCCAGGGTGTGCACCGCATCGAAGTGCGCCGGTTCCTGCGACAACACCGCCGTCCAGTCAAGCACGCCCTGGGCGCCGGCGCCGACCGCAATCACGCTGCGCAGCATCGGGCATTGCCCGCTCACCGACTGCAACGCCTCCAGGGTGCCGGCGTCGCACACCGCCACCACCGCCTCGCTGTCGCGCAGCCGGAACTCCAGCGCCTCGGGACCGAACAGCTGCGACAGCGGCATGCCGACCGCCCCCATCTGCAGCACCGCCATGTAGGCCACCGCGGTCTCGAAGCGTTGCGGCATCACGATGGCCACCCGGTCGCCGCGCTGCACCCCGAGCGCGGCCAGCGCGTTGGACAGGCGGTTGGCCTGGTCCTGCAGCTCGGCGAAGCTGTGGCGCTGGTCCTCCCGTCCGGGTGAACAGGCGATCACCGCGGTATGCGCCGCCATGACAGGGTTGGCCGCCCAGCGGCGCGAACAGACCTCGGCCATGTTGAAACGCGGCGGCACCTTCCAGCCGAATCGCCGGTGCAGATCGACGTAACCGTCGGCGGTGGTGCCCGTGGCCTTGCTGTTCGGGGTGTCGCTGTGTTGACGCTGGCGCATCACCGGTCTCCGTCTCGTTCCTTATGATGGATCGAATGTATCAAGCCCTGAACGAATCCCGCAGCACCTTCGTGCCAGTGCGCCAGCTCTCATACCACGTCCGCCAGTGGGGCGAACGCCAGCCCGGACGCGCGCCCCTGGTGCTGGTGCACGGCTGGATGGACGTGTCGGCCTCGTGGCAGTTCATGGTCGACGCGCTGCGCGAACAGCGCTGGATCGTCGCGCCCGACTGGCGCGGCTACGGCCTGACGAAGTCGGGCCAGCCGCCTGCCGACAATTTCTGGTTCCCCGACTACCTGGCCGACCTGGACTTCCTGCTCGACGCGCTGGCGCCCGGCGAGTCGGTCGATCTGGTCGGGCACAGCATGGGCGGCAACGTGGCCATGATGTACGCGGGAGTGCGCCCTGAACGCATCCGCCGGCTGGTCAACCTCGAAGGCTTCGGCATGCCCGAAACGCGCCCCGCCCAGGCTCCTACCCGCTACGCGCAGTGGATCGACGAACTCAAGGCCCTGCACCGGGGCGACATGGACCTCAAGCCGTACGACAGCGCCGACGGCGTGGCGCGGCGGCTGATGAAGACCAACCCGCGGCTCTCGCCAGACAAGGCCGACTGGCTGGCCCGGCAATGGGCGGCGCCGGATGCCGAAGGACGCTGGACCATCCTCGGCGACGCCGCCCACAAGGTCGTCAACGCCAACCTCTACCAGTTGCCCGAAGCCCTTGCCCTGTACGCCCGCATCACGGCGCCGGTGCTCTCGGTCACCGCCAGCGACGACAGCCTGACGCAATGGTGGAAGGGCCGCTTCACGATCGAACAGTACCGCGAGCGCCTGCGCCACGTGCCACAACTGACCGAGGCACAGATCGGCGACGCAGGCCACATGCTGCAGCACGACCAGCCCGAGGCGCTGGCCCGGCTGCTCGAAGACTTCCTGCGGGACTGAACAGGCGAAGTGCTCAGGGCTGCGCGCAGTGCGCGGCCACCTCGCGCCAGGCGCTGGCGTAGGTCCCGGTGTCGTCCTGCTGCAGGTTGCTGTGTCCCAGCGGCAGCGCGACCCAGTGCTTGGGTTCGGGCGCCAGTTCGTAGGCGCGGCGACCCAGCGACCAGGGCACCGTCTTGTCCAGCGTGCCGTGGATGAACCAGACCGGCGGATCGACCTTGCCGATGTCTTCTGATAGCGCCATGCGCTGCGACCCCAGTGCCACGAGCCCGTGGCCCAGCCAGCCGACCGCCTCGGTCGCGACATCGGTGAAGCTGGTCAGCGCACTTTCCAGCACCAGCGCGCAATAGGCCTGCTGGCCCGCCACGCGGCGTGCCAGCCGGGCTGCGACCGCAGACCCCATCGAGTGGCCGTAGATCACCCAGCGCACCGGCGGACCACCCTCTGCATTCGCCCGCTGCTGCACCGCCTGCCAGGCCGCCCAGGCGTCCTCGTGGATCGAAACCTCATCCGGCACACGCGGGCTGGAAACACCCCAGCCCCGATAGTCCGGCAGGTACACATCCAGTCCTGCGGCCTGCATCGGCACGGCCTTGGGCAGGTTCTGGAACGCGTGACGGAAGGTACCGTGCAGATAGAAGACACGAATGCGGCTGGAGGCCCCCGCCACGGCCGGTACCTTCAGCACGGTGACCTGCTCGCCCTCGCCGACCGGCACCTCGAACGAAGAGACCTCCGGACGCTGCGCCAGCATGGCCTGCCAGGCGGTCGACTCGGCCACCGGCGTGGGCCGATACACTTTGCCCCTGGACCAAGCGTCCAGCGACGAACAGCCCTGCAACAGCAGGGCCGTCAACATCAGGCACCACACCCCGGCTCGGCCCGGGAACCTTTCCACCATGTCCATGGCTGAGCATCGTATTTCATCGCCGCTGTCCGCCGGCCTCCTGCTGACGCTTGCGTTGTCGGTCCAGCCTGCGCACGCCCTCGACTTCGATGTCGACCTCGAACTTTGCCCGGGGCTGCAGCACGCGCTGGCCCAGCCAGCCGGCACCGGCGAGCGGGACCTGTTCCTCTCGAACTACACCCACCACTGGACGCCGTCGGACGAGCACCAACGGGTGCGTGCCCTGAGCGTGCACCAGCGCCTGGCCAACGACCGGTTCTGCGGATTCAGCCTGTTCACCAACTCCTTCGGACAGCCCTCGACCTACATCTTCGTGGGCAAACGCTGGCCAGAACTGGTGCCTGGCCTGCCCCGGCTCTATGGCTCCGTCAGCGCCGGCCTGCTCTACGGTTATGTCTCGCCCTACCAGCACAAGGTGCCGTTGAACGTCAAGGGCTTTTCCCCGGCCATCGTGCCGACCCTGGGCTACCAGATCACACCCCAGCTGTCGGTCGAGGCCCATGTCCTGGGCACGGCGGCAGTGATGTTCGGCGCGGCGTGGCACTACTGACCCGCCCCGCGTGAGAAAATCAGGGGTTTCGCGGAGATCCGCAAGATTCCCGATTTCGCGGATCTCCGCACCGACTCACCGAACGAGAAAACACCATGGAAGCCGAACGCACCAACGCCATCCGCAATCAACTGGCCGACCTGAGCGCACGCGTGGTCGAGCTCCGGAGGTATCTTTGACTACGATGCCAAGGCATTGAAGCTCTCCGAGGTCTCCAGCGCGCTGGAAGACCCCACCGTCTGGGACAACCCCAAGCGCGCCCAGGAACTGGGCAAGGAAAAGAAATCGCTCGAAGACGTCGTGCTGGTGCTCGACCGCCTCTCCAGCGAACTGGCCGACAACAGCGAGCTGTTCGAGATGTCGGAGGCCGAGGGCGATGACGCCGGCCTGATCACCATCGAGGGCGAAGCCGCCAAGGTCGCCGCCGAAGTCGAGAAGCTCGAGTTCCGCCGGATGTTCAACAACCCGGCCGACCCGCTGAACTGCTTTGTCGACATCCAGGCCGGCGCAGGCGGCACCGAGGCCTGCGACTGGGCCAGCATGCTGCTGCGCCAGTACCTCAAGTACGCCGAGCGCAAGGGCTTCAAGACCACGGTCGAAGACGAAACCCCTGGCGATACCGCCGGCATCAAGAGCGCCACCATCAAGGTCGAAGGCGAGTACGCGTTCGGTCTGCTGCGCACCGAGACCGGCGTGCACCGACTGGTGCGCAAGAGCCCGTTCGACAGCTCGGGCGGTCGCCACACCTCGTTCGCCTCACTGTTCGTCTACCCCGAGATCGACGACTCGATCGAGATCGACATCAACCCGGCCGATGTGCGCACCGACACCTTCCGTGCCTCGGGCGCCGGCGGCCAGCACATCAACAAGACCGACTCGGCCGTGCGCCTGACGCACATCCCGACCGGCATCGTGGTGCAGTGCCAGGACGGTCGCTCGCAGCACAGCAACCGCGATGTCGCGTGGAAGCGCCTGCGCTCGCGCCTGTACGACCATGAACTGCGCAAGCGCCAGGAAGAGCAGCAGAAGCTGGAAGACACCAAGACTGACGTGGGCTGGGGTCATCAGATCCGCAGCTACGTGCTGGACAACAGCCGCATCAAGGACCTGCGCACCAACGTGGAAATTTCAGCGACGCAGAAGGTGCTCGACGGCGATCTCGATCCGTTCATCGAAGCCTCGCTCAAGCAGGGCGTCTGATGGTCAAGGCCCTGATCTTCGACATGGATGGCACCATGATCGATTCGATGCCCTGGCACCAGAAGAGCTGGGTCGCGTTTTGCGAGCGCCAGGGCCTGGACATCGACGTGCCCGATCTCATGCGGCGCACCACCGGCCGAACCGGCATCGAGTGCATGGTCGAGCTGTTCGGCGACATTTCGCGCGAACAGGCCCAGGCCCATGTCGACGAGAAGGAAGCCATCTACCGCGAGCTGTTCGCACCTGTGTTCAGCGAGATCGCCGGCTTCAAGGCCTTCCTGGGCCATGCGCAGTCGCGCGGCCTGTCGGTCGGTGTCGGCACCGCCGGCGACCGGCACAACCAGGCCTTCGCCTACCAGCGTCTCTCGCTGGGGCAGACGCTGCACACCGTCGGCGGCGACGAAGGTTTGCCAGGCAAGCCCGAGCCGGCCATCTTCCTGGAGGTGGCGCGCCGGCTGGACGTCGCGCCCGAACACTGCATCGTCTTCGAAGATGCGCCGCTGGGCATCGAAGCCGCGCGCCGCGCCGGCATGCGCGCGGTCGCGATCTGCAGTTCACACACGTCCGACGAACTGGGCGGACCGCATGTGCTGGCCCGCGTTCCCGACTACCACGCCCTGATCACATCCCGTTTCCTGGAGACCGTTCATGCCACAACTGCGTGAGGGCGATGCCCCCGCGATGGTGATCCGTCGCGAAGACTACACACCGCCGCCGTTCTGGATCGACCGCATCGAACTCACGTTCGATCTGGACCCGGCCAAGACCCGCGTGCTCAACAAGATGAGCCTGCGCCGCAACACCGAGGTGCCGGCCCAGCCGCTGCGCCTGCACGGTGAAGACCTGAACCTGGCGCGCGTCATGTTCAATGGCGGCGGCTGCTCGTTCAAGATGGACGGGCAGATCCTGGTGATGGAAAACCTGCCCGAAGGCCCGGAGCCTTTCGAGCTGGAAATCTTCACCACCTGTTCGCCCGAGAAGAACACCCAGCTTTCGGGCCTGTACCTGAGCCAGGGCGACTTCTTCACGCAGTGCGAGGCCGAGGGATTCCGGCGTATCACCTACTTCCTGGACCGTCCGGACGTGATGGCCAGCTACACGGTGCTGCTGCGGGCCGACAAGGACAAGTACCCGGTGCTGCTGTCCAACGGCAACCTCGTCGAGCAAGGCGCACTGGCCGACAACCGCCACTTCGCCAAATGGGTCGACCCGCACCGCAAGCCGTCCTACCTGTTCGCCCTCGTGGCGGGCCGACTGGTCGCGCGCGAGCAGCGCATCGTCACCCGCGCCGGCAAGGAGCATTTGCTGCAGGTCTACGTGCGCCCCGGCGACATGGACAAGACCGAACACGCGATGAACTCGCTGATCTCCAGCGTGATCTGGGACGAGGCCCGCTTCGGCCTGGCGCTGGATCTGGAGCGCTACATGATCGTCGCCACCAGCGACTTCAACATGGGCGCGATGGAGAACAAGGGCCTGAACATCTTCAACACGAAGTACGTCCTGGGCAGCAGCGCGACCGCGACCGACACCGACTTCGCCAACATCGAATCGGTGGTGGCGCACGAGTACTTCCACAACTGGACCGGCAACCGCATCACCTGCCGCGACTGGTTCCAGCTCTCGCTCAAGGAAGGCCTGACCGTCTTCCGCGACCAGGAGTTCAGCATGGACCTGTGCGCCGACGCCTCGGCGCGCGCGGTCAAGCGCATCGAGGACGTGCGCGTGCTGCGCACCATGCAGTTCCCCGAAGACGCCGGACCGATGGCGCACCCGGTGCGGCCAGACCAGTACGTCGAGATCAACAACTTCTACACCGTCACGGTCTACGAAAAAGGCGCCGAGGTCGTGCGCATGATGCAGACCCTGGTCGGCAACGACCAGTCCGATCCCTCGGGGCGCCACGGCTTCCGCCAGGGCATGGACCTGTATTTCCAGCGCCACGACGGCCACGCCGTCACCTGCGACGACTTCGCCCAGGCCATCGCCGACGCCAACCCCGACAGCGAACTCGCCCGCCAGCTGACCCCGTTCAAGCGCTGGTACAGCCAGTCTGGCACGCCGCGCGTCCGCGTCAGCGGCCAGTACAACGCGGCCGAACGCCGCTTTGCGCTCACCCTGAGCCAGTCCTGCCCTGCCACGCCGGGCCAGAGCGAGAAGCAGCCCTATGTGATTCCGGTGGCGGTCGGCCTGGTCGATGCCAGCGGCCAGGACCTGCCGCTGCGCCTGCAGGGCGAGGCTGCCGCTGCCGGCACGACACGCCTGCTGGTGCTCTCCGAAGCCAGCCAGACCTTCGTGTTCGATGACATCGACGCCGAGCCGGTGCCGTCGGTGCTGCGGGGCTTCTCGGCCCCGGTCGTGCTCGACAGCGGCCTGACCGACACCCAGCTGCTCCATCTGCTGGCCCACGACGGCGACGCCTTCAACCGCTGGGAAGCCAGCCAGCAGCTGGCCCTGCGCCTGGCGGTGCAGGCAGTTCGTGCCGATGGGCCGGTGAGCCCGGCACCACTGGATACGGCCTTCGTTGAAGCCATGCGCGCGGTGCTGCGCCACCCGACGCTGGACGCTGCGCTCAAGGAACTGGTGCTCACGCTGCCGTCCGAAACCTACATCGCCGAGCAGCTCGACGAAGTTGACCCGCAGCGAATCCACGCGGTGCGCGAGACGATGCGCGAGCAGCTGGCCGAAGCGCTGCAGCCCGACTGGGTCTGGGCCTTCGAGCAGCACAAGGACAACGGCGCCTACCGCCCCGATCCGCTGAGCAGCGGCCGCCGTGCGCTGGCCGGCCTGTCGCTGACCATGCTGTGCCTGGCTGCCCGCGAAAGCGGCGACACCGTCTGGCCAGGCAAGGCCTACCAGCGCTTCAAGGACGCCGGCAACATGACCGACCGCTTCAACGCGCTGTCGGCCCTGGTGGTCAGCGGTCAGCCGCTGGCGCAAGAGGCGCTGGCGCGGTTCCATGCCCTGTTCAAGAACGAGGCCCTGGTGATCGACAAGTGGTTCGCACTGCAAGCCGGCGCGCCCGACCGCGGCGGCAACGTGTTGCCCGCCGTGCGCCAGCTGATGAACCACCCGGACTTCAACCTGAAGAACCCCAACCGCGCCCGCAGCGTGATCTTCAGCTTCTGCTCCGCCAACCCTGCAGGCTTTCACCGCAACGACGCCGCCGGCTATGTGTTCTGGAGCGAGCGCGTGCTCGAGCTCGACGCCATCAATCCGCAGGTCGCCGCCCGCCTGGCGCGCGCACTGGACCGCTGGAAGAAGCTGGCCGAACCCTTCCGCAGCGCCGCCCGCGAAGCCATTGCCCGCGTCGCCGCCAAGTCCGATCTCAGCCCCGACACGCGCGAGGTCGTCACCCGCGCGCTGGCGGAATGACAGCCCCACGCTCCGCCGCTTCGCGGGTCGCTGCCCCCGAGGGGCTGGCCCTGCTTGGGGCGGCCCTGCGCTGCGGCCTTTGACCCACTTTCTAGAGTATTTCCTGGAGGAACCATGAAACGCATCTCCCTCACCCGCTACCTTGTCGAGCAGCAACGCGTCGACGGCCACATCCCCGGCGACCTGCGTCTGCTGCTGGAAGTGGTCGCGCGCGCCTGCAAGCGCATCAGCCAGGCCGTCAACAAGGGCGACCTGGGCGAGGTGATGGGCACGGCCGAGACCGAGAACGTGCAGGGCGAAGTGCAGAAGAAGCTGGACATCATCGCCAACGAGGTGCTGATCGAAGCCAACGAATGGGGTGGCCACCTGGCAGCGATGGCGTCCGAGGAAATGGACAGCATCTACGTGGTGCCCAACCGCTATCCGCAAGGCGAATACCTGCTGATGTTCGACCCGCTCGATGGCTCCTCCAACATCGACGTCAACGTCTCGATCGGCACCATCTTCAGCGTGCTCAAGAAGGCCGAAGGCAGCCCCGGCGTCAGCGAGCAGGATTTCATGCAGCCCGGCAGCCAGCAGGTCGCGGCCGGCTACTGCGTCTACGGTCCGCAGACCACGATGGTGCTGACCGTGGGCGATGGCGTGGCGATGTTCACGCTGGACCGCGAACAGGGTTCCTTCGTGCTGACCAAGGAAAACGTCACGATCCCCGCCGACACCAAGGAATTCGCAATCAACATGAGCAACATGCGTCACTGGGCTCCCCCGGTCACGCGCTATGTCGACGAATGCCTGGCCGGCAAGGAAGGCCCGCGCGGCAAGGACTTCAACATGCGCTGGGTGGCCTCGATGGTGGCCGACGTGCACCGCATCCTGACCCGTGGCGGCGTGTTCATGTACCCCTGGGACAAGCGCGATCCGGACAAGCCGGGCAAGCTGCGCCTGATGTACGAGGCCAATCCGATGAGCTGGCTGGTCGAACAGGCCGGCGGCGCCGCCACCAATGGTCACAGCCGTATCCTGGAGATCACCCCGACCAAGCTGCACGAGCGGGTCAGTGTGATCCTGGGCTCGAAGAACGAAGTCGAGCGCATCACCGCCTATCACCGCGAGGCCGAAACCGCGCAGTGAGTTTTTGCTAGAATGTCGGGCTTCGCCGGTGTAGCTCAGTTGGTAGAGCAGCTCATTCGTAATGAGAAGGTCGGGGGTTCGACTCCTCTCTCCGGCACCAAATCAAAAGCCCTGGTTCGCAAGAGCCAGGGCTTTTTTCTTGCTTCTGTCCCATGGATGTCCTCTCTTCACTCTTCCCCCTGGGCTGGGGCCACTACCTGGCCGGCGGACTGCTGATCGGCGCGGGTGTGGCCCTGCTGTTTGTCTGCACCGGGCTGGTGGGCGGCATGAGCACGGTGTTTTCTTCCACCTGGTCGTTTGTCGTGCAGCGCCCCTTCTTCCAGCAGGATCGGTTCACCGGGTCGCGCGCCTGGCGTCTGGTCTATGCGGCGGGGCTGATCCTGGGCGCTCTGCTCTGGTGGTACTTCTTTTCCGACCACAGCCAGGGTTCGACGCGTATACCGGCCTGGCAGTTGCTCGTTGGCGGGCTGCTGGTGGGCTACGGCGCCCGGCTGGGCAACGGCTGCACGTCCGGACACGGCATCTGCGGCCTGGGCTCGCTGCAATTGCCTTCGCTGGGTGCGGTGCTGACCTTCATGGCCACCGCCTTCCTGGTCGCCAACCTGTTCGGGCGGTTCGCATGAGCGCCTTCACGATGACTCCGTCCAAGGCGCTGGCCGTGCTCGCCAGCGGCGCACTGTTCGGCTTCGGCTTGTCGCTGGCGACGATGATCCGGCCGGAGGTGGTGCTGAGCTTCCTGCGCTTCCAGGACATGGGCCTGATGCTGGTCATGGGCGGCGCGGTGGTGGTCACCCTGCTGGCCTACCGCTTCGGCCCGAAGCTGCTGCGCCAGCCGCTGCTGGGCGGGTATTTCCACCAGCATGTCAGCGTCTGGAACCGCGACACCTTCCTCGGTGCCGCCCTGTTCGGCGCGGGCTGGGGCCTGTGCGGCGTCTGCCCAGGGCCTGCCATCGCGGGACTGGGCACCGGCAACTGGGACCTGCTTTGGGCGCTGGCTGGCATTCTCGCCGGTGCCCTGCTGCAAGGCTGGCGTGCTCGCGTCTGAGGCCCGGCACCTGAACTTTTTGCCACCGCGGCGAACTCACACACGTACTCAAGGAAAACCCATGCTCAACCGACGCTTCGCGCTCGCCCTGCTCGCCACCCCCGCCGTCTGGCTGGCCGCCTGCTCCCAGGAAACTTCCGGCACCAAGACCGCTCCCGCAGCCGCCGACGAGCACATCGACACCGCCAAGGCCTTTGACGTACTGGCCGCCGAAGCCAAGGGATTCACGGCCGGCGCGATGATGAGCGCGCACACGGTCTACGTGCTGTTCGATCCGCAATGCCCGCATTGCAGCCATCTGTGGGAAGCCGCACAGCCGCTGCTGACCAAGGTCAAGTTCGTCTGGGCGCCGGTGGCGATCATCGGGCCCAAGAGCCTGCCGCAAGGCGCGGCCCTGTTGCAATCGGCCCAACCGGTCGAAGCGATGACGGCGCACGAAAAGGCCCTTCTGGCCGGCGCGGGCGGTATGTCCGCCTCCGCCAGCATCCCAGCCGAGATCGAGGCCGCAATCAAGGCCAACACGCGACTGCTGGACCGGCTGGGCGCCGATTCCGTGCCTTATGTCGTGACCAAAAATGCGACCACCGGACAGGTCGTCGCGCGCGCTGGCGCGATGGAAACGGCGGCGCTGGCCGCCTTCGCCGGCCTGCCGGCGAACTGAGCGCTCAGGCCGTCAGGCGAAAGACCGAGACCGCCTGCACCAGCCGGTCGGCCTGCTGCTTGAGGCTGTCGGCCGCGGCGGCGCTCTCTTCCACCAGTGCGGCGTTCTGCTGGGTGGCCTGGTCGATCTGGACCACGGCCTGCCCGACCTGCGCTACCCCGGTGCTCTGTTCACCAGAGGCCAGGGAAATCTCCCCGACCACCTCGGTCACACGCCGGATCGACGCCACGATTTCCTGCATGGTGTGACCGGCATGGTCGGCCAGCGTCGCGCCCTGCGTCGCCGCGTCCACGCTGGTGCCGATCAGTCCCTTGATTTCGCGGGAAGCCTCGGCGCTGCGCTGTGCCAGGCTGCGCACCTCGCCCGCCACCACCGCAAAGCCCCGTCCCTGCTCGCCTGCGCGCGCGGCCTCGACCGCCGCGTTGAGCGCCAGGATGTTGGTCTGGAAGGCAATGCTGTCGATCATGCTGCTGATGTCGGCGATCTTCTGGGCCGAATGCTGGATGCCCTGCATGGTCGTGACCACCTGCTCCACCACGTTACCACCGCGGGCCGCCACCTGCGAGGCGCCATCGGCCAGCTGGCTGGCCTGCCGGGCGTTGTTGGCGTTGAGCTGCACGTTGGAACCCAGCTCTTCCATCGACGCGGCCGTCTCCTCCAAAGCAGCGGCCTGCTGCTCCGTGCGGCGGCTCAGGTCCAGGTTGCCCGAAGCAATCTGCGAGCTGGCGGTGGCCACGGCGTCGGCCGATTCGCGCACGCCGCGCACCACACCCGAAAGATGGTTGCGCATTTCTTCCAGAGCACGTTCGAGCCGGCCGATCACATCGACACGGTCGTTCTCGACGCCCGTCCCTGTTGACAGATCGCCACCAGCGATGCGCTGCGCCATCAGGGTGCAGCGGCGCACCGGCCCGTCGATGCTGCGCAGCACCAGCACATACACGAGCACCACCAGCGCCACGGCCGACAGCGCCATCGCGGCCGCGACCTTCATCGACAGCGAATGAACGGCCTCGAACGACACCATCGACGCCTCGGCGAACTTGTTCCCCTCGGCCACGGTCCGGTCGACCCCGGTGCGATGTTCCTGGTAGATCAGCTGCACATCGGGCAGATTGCGCCGCGCCAGCTCGCGGTCGCCGGCGAGCAGCGGCTTGATGATCTTGTCTTCGGCCGCCGTGAGGAAGCGCTGCGCGGCGGCATGCTGCGGCCCCAGCAGGTGCTGCTCCAGCCCGTAGGGCGGATTCGCCTGCCAATGCTTTGCGCGGGCTTCGTACTCACCTTTGAGGCGCTGGAACTGGCGCTGGGCCTCTTCGGCCTGCATCGTGCCCTCGGCGGCCTGCGACAGCACCAGCCGGGTCTCGATCAGGTACATCGGCGGCGGCAGGATGTCGGCCACCACATCCTTGGAAATGAACACCTCGGTGGCGCTCTGGCTCATGCGACCCTGCGACCAGTAACCCTGCAGTGCCACGCCGAGCGCAGCCAGGACGCCAATGGCGCCCAGGATCAGGATGGACAATCGCAACGACTTGAACATGACGGACCTCTCTGAAATTCACCGGCAAGCGGGCGAGCAGAACCTTGCCCGCGCCTTTCTGGCCATTCCCTTATCGTCCGTCTCAGACTGAGACTTGAATCGGCAAACAGCGCCAGCGCTGCCGCGCAGTTCCGCGCTTACGGAATCACTACACTGGCGGCCCCTCTTGCCCCGATCCCATGGACCTTCTCACCACCACCCTTGTGTTCGCCGCCGTGGGCTTCATGCTGCGGACCGGCGAGCAGCGCCAGCGCATCGCCCTGCTGTCCGGCCAGCTCGGACCGTTCCAGATTGAAAAGCTGATGGAACGGCTGCACGAGGGCTACCAGCGCGCCCTGGCCGAAGGCGATCCCGCCCGTCGGGCCCAGATCTGGCCGCTGCAGGAGTCCACCGAGCGCGAACTGGCGGGGCAGTTCCGGCGCTTTGCCGAATCCTTCGGCAAGACCGAGGCCGTCCACGCGAGGATCAACTTCATCCCCCTTCCCTACGCCCACCGCTGGCTGCCCGGATTCCTGGTGCCCGGTTGCGACGCCCGGGAACTGATGCGGATGCATGCGAGCGGCATCGAACGGACAGTGGCCAACGAAGACCGGCTCTCACCCAGCGACCGGGCCCGCGCCCTGCTGGCCGAGGTGTACCTGATGCAGCACAGCTGCCACTGGTTCTGCCGTTCGCGCAGCCTGGCCACGGCCCGCCTGATGGCGCGGCACAAGACCACGCTCGCGCAGGCGCTGGACACGGTGTCTCCGGCAACCCAGCGGGCCTATGCAGCGCTCACCGGCATGAAGCCCTCGAAGGCCCGATGATGGGCACCTTGCCGATCACATCACCGTCCAACTCCTTCTGATCCATGAGACTTCTTCACACCATGCTGCGCGTGGGCAACCTGCAGCGCTCGATCGATTTCTACACCCAGGTCTTGGGCATGCAGCTGCTGCGAACCTCCGAGAACCCGGAGTACAAGTACTCGCTGGCCTTTCTCGGCTTCGAGGGCGGCAACCCCGGCCAGGCCGAGATCGAGCTGACGTGGAACTGGGGTGTCGAGCAGTACGAGATGGGCACGGCCTACGGCCACATCGCCATCGGGGTGCCAGACGCCTACGCGGCCTGCGACAAGATCAAGGCGGCCGGCGGCAACGTCACCCGGGAAGCCGGCCCGGTCAAGGGCGGCAGCACGGTGATCGCCTTCGTCACCGACCCCGACGGCTACAAGATCGAACTGATCCAGCGCGCCGACGCCCAGACCGGTCAGGGTCTGCGCTGACCCGGCAGGACACAAAAAAAGCCCGCTGAACCAGCGGGCTTTTTTGTCGGGAACCGCGCCAGATTAGGGCGCAATCACCACTTCCACGCGGCGGGCTTCGGCGTTGTTGCCGGTACCGGTCGCGGTTTCGGGCTTCTTCAGCTCGATGCCCGACTCGGCCACGCCAGCACCCTTGAGCGCGTCGCGCACGGCGAAGGCGCGCAACTTGGCGAGTTCGGCGTTCTTGGCCGGGTCACCGGTCGAATCGTGGAAACCGGAGATCACCAGCTTTTTGCCGGCCTTGCCGGCGGCGATGGCGTCGCCCAGCGCTTCCACGGCACCCGGGGCCAGGTCGGACTTGCCGGAAGCGAAGTAGAACTTCACCACGCCGTTTTCGACCACCACGCTGGCGTCGTCCTTGCCTGCGGCAGCGGCGGCCGGAGTGGCAGCAGCGGCGTCGGCGGCGGGAGCAGCAGGGGCCGCAGCATGCGCATCGGCAGCCGGAGCGACCACCGCAGCCGCTGCCGGGGCAGCCTTCTTCGCACCAAACGAACGGGCCTTCTGGATCGCCACACCGACGACCAGACCAACGGCCAGCACCAGCGCCGCAATCAGCACAGCCGCGACGATGCGGCCTTCTTGTTCTTCGTCCTGAGAAGACATGGGTAACACTCCGTGAAGAATAATGGGGGATGGGGAAACCGCCGGCGCCCGGACCCTGCCTCAGAAGACCGGCCGAACACAAACAACCCAGCATTGTAAATGGCCGCATCGCGCGCTCCCCAGTTGCCCCCGGCGCCCCGCTGCCCCGCCCCCACCACCTGGGAGCCGTCCCGGCGCAATGGGGCGCAAATGATGGCCGACACGCTGGCACAGTGGCGCTCGCTGGGGCCACGCGCCGACCTCTGGGTCTTCGGTTACGCCTCGCTGGTCTGGCGCCCCGAGTTCGAAGCCGCCGAGCAGCGCATCGCCCGCGTGCACGGCTTCCACCGCTGCCTGCACATGTACAGCCGCGTCAACCGCGGCACGCCCGAGCGTCCGGGCCTGGTGTTCGCGCTCATGCCGGGCGGCAGCTGCACTGGCATGGCCCTGCGCCTGCCGCACGAAAAGGTCGAGGCCAGCATGCCCGCGCTCTGGGCCCGTGAGATGCCCAACCCGGTCTACGACCCGAAATGGTTGCTGTGCCAGACCGCAAAAGGGCCGGTGCGGGCCCTAGCCTTCACACTGTCGCCTCGAAGCCCCAACCACACCGGCCCCCTGAGCGACGAGCGCTACCGCGAGATCTTCCAGCACGCCCGCGGCCGCTACGGAACCACCCTGGACTACGCCCGCCAGACCCTTGAAGGGCTGCGCGCGCATGGCATCGAAGACCGTGCACTGGCCCGCATCCTGAAACTGGCCGACGACCTCTGACCCGGCTCCTATACTGACCCCATGAACATCGCCGACCTGCGCAAGAGCTACGAGAAGGCCGAGCTGAGCGAGTCCGCCTCGCACGCCGACCCGCTGAAACAGTTCGACCAGTGGCTCAACGAAGCCATCCAGGGCGAAGTACCCGAACCCAACGCCATGACCCTCGCCACCGTCGGCGCCGACCTGCGGCCCAGCACCCGCGTGGTGCTGATCAAGGGTTACGACGAGCGCGGCATCGTCTGGTACACGAATTACCACAGCCAGAAGGGGCGCCAGCTGGCGGGCAATCCGTACGCCGCGCTGCAGTTCCACTGGGTCGAGCTCGAACGCGTGGTGCGCATCGAGGGTCTGGTCGAAAAGGTCAGCGACGCAGAGAGCGACGCGTATTTCCACAGCCGCCCGCTGGACAGCCGCATTGGAGCCTGGGCCAGCCCGCAGAGCGAAGTGATCGACAGCCGCACGGTGCTGGTGACCAACGCCGCGAAATACGGTGCGCAGTTCCTGCTGCGCCCGCCCCGCCCGCCGCACTGGGGCGGCTACCGCCTCAAGCCCGACAACTGGCAGTTCTGGCAAGGCCGCAAGAGCCGGCTGCACGACCGGCTGCGCTATACGCTGCAGCCTGGCGGCGACTGGCTGCGGGAACGGCTGGCGCCCTGACCTGTCCGGGCGGCGACAGGGATTGCCCGCCGACAGCGGGATCGCGCTTCAGTTGAACCGGGCTCTGCCGAAATAGGCGGAGATGACTCTCCCCGGATGCCGGGGCGGGCACCCACCGCTTCACCTGCAGGAGTCCGCCATGAAAGGCGTCGTTTTCACAGAGTTCCTCGAGATGGTCGAGGGCCGGTTTTCGGCCGACATGGTCGACGACATCATTGACGATGCCCAACTGCCCCATGGCGGTGTCTACACCTCGGTCGGCACCTATCCCCACAGCGAAATCGTCGCCATGGTGGTGGCGCTGTCGCAGCGTTCGGGGGTGGCGGTGCCGGACCTGGTCCGCACCTTCGGACAGCACCTGTTCGGCCGCTTCGTGCAGGCCTACCCGAGCTTCTTCACTGGCGTGACCGATGCCTTCCAGTTTCTCTCGGGCATCGAAGACATCATCCACGCCGAAGTGCTCAAGCTCTACCCCGATGCCGAGCTGCCGCGCTTCATCGTGGAACACCAGGATGCCCGGACGCTGGTGCTGCTCTACCAGTCGCCGCGCCACTTCGAGGATCTGGCCGAAGGACTGATGCACGGCTGCGTGGCGCACTTTGGTGAGGTGATTCGCATCGAGCGCGAGGCATCCACCACCGCGGGCGCGACCGGACAACGCTTCACGCTCACCCGCCAGGCCTGAACCACCATGCAAGACGACGAAGCCCGGCACGCCCGACGGCTGGAACGTGAGCGCGCGGCCCGCAAAGAGGCCGAGCGCCTGCTGGAAGAAAAGAGCCTGGAGCTGTTCCACGCCAACCAGTCGCTGCAGTCCCTCGCCGACGATCTGGAGCGGCAGGTTGCCGAGCGCACCGCGCAACTGCAGCTGGCCCTGCAACGTGCAGAAGCATCGACCCGGGCCAAGAGCGAATTCCTGGCCATGATGAGCCACGAAATCCGCACGCCCATGAACGGCATCCTGGGCATGGCTCAGCTGCTGGAACTCACGGTGATGAGTGACGAGCAGCGCAGCTACGTCAACACCATCCGCGGCAGCGGGGATGCGCTGCTGGTGCTGATCGACGACATCCTGGACTTCTCCAAGATCGAGGCGGGCAAGCTGGTGCTGGAGGCTCAGGACTTTGCCCTCGAACGGGCGCTGGTCAGCACGATGGACCTGTACCGGCCGCTGGCCGACCGCAAGGGGCTGACCCTCAAGCTGCAGCTTTCCTCGGACCTTCCTGTCCATGTGCGTGGCGACCGCACACGGCTGCGGCAGATCCTCTCCAATCTCATCGGCAACGCCATCAAGTTCACCCAGCAGGGACATGTGCGGGTGAACGTCCGGGTCGGCGAATGGCTGAACCATGGGCTGATGCTCGACGTCGCGGTGCACGACAGCGGCATCGGCATCCCTGCCAACCGCCAGGACCGGCTGTTCCAGGCGTTCTCGCAGGTGGATACCTCCACCACGCGCGAATACGGCGGCACCGGTCTGGGCCTGGTGATCTGCGCGCGCCTGTGTCAGGCCATGGGCGGGAGCATCCGCGTGACCAGCCAGCCCGGCGCTGGCTCCACCTTCCGCTTCTCGGTCCATCTGACCTCCGCCGAACGCAGCCAGGAGACGGTCCCCGCTGCGCTGTCGCCCATTCCGTCCAGGGCCGTGGATCGCAGGATGCCCAAGGTGCTGGTGGTCGACGACGATCTGGTCAATCGCACGCTGGCGCTTGCCATGCTGGGCAAGCTGGGCATGGTCGCCGAGGCCGTGTCCAACGGCGAGGATGCGGTCAGCCGCGTCACCGAAGGCGGCGTGGACATCGTGCTGATGGACATGCAGATGCCCGGTATGGACGGCGCCCAGGCCACCGAGTTCATCCGCGGCCTGGAGCTGCCACAGCAGCCCACCATCGTCGCACTCACTGCCAATGCGTTCGAAAGCGACCGGGTGCGCTGCATGGCCGCGGGCATGGACGACTTTCTTCCCAAACCGGTGCGCATGCAGGCACTGCGCGAAAAGCTGGCCGGCCTGATGCCTCAGGTCTGAGCGGGCGACGAGTCATCCGAGCGCGCAATGCCCTGTTCCTGCACTGCCGCCAGGTCGGCCTCGGACACCAGCGCCGGCGCGATCTCGGCGAGCGGCACGAGCACAAAGGCCCTTGACCACATCCGGGGATGCGGCACGGTCAGCGCCCGGGAGTCGATGCTGGCGCCGCCGTAGAGCAGCAGGTCCAGGTCCAGCGTGCGCGGGGCGTTGTGGTACGGGCGTTCGCGGCCAAAGTCCTGCTCGATGTCCTGCAGGGCCGACAGCAGGTCGGGCGCTGTCAGCGTGGTGGCGACTTCAGCCACCGCATTGATGTAGTCCGGGCCGCTGGACTCGATAGGCGCGGTGCGGTAAAGGCTGGACGCCTTGACCACCCGCACCCCGGGCAGGTCGGCCAGCACGGTGATCGCCTCGCGCAGGGTCTGCACGGCATCGCCAAGGTTGGCGCCGAGGGCCACCCATGCAGTGACTTCGGCCCTGTCCACGGTCTGCCGGCTGGCGATCACTCGCCCGAAGACGGCGCTTCGCCCTCGGCGCGACCCGCACCGCCACCGGGCTTGCGGCGGCGGCGGCGGCGCTTCCTGGCCGGCGCGATGCCGTCAGGCGGGATGCCCTGTGCCGGCTGGTCGGACTGTTCGTGATCGTCGTCGTGGTCCTGATCGTCATCGCCACGGTCGTCCGCATCGGCGACCGGGCGGAAACGCGGATCTTCTTCGGGCGAGTCGGCGGCCGATGTCGATGCCGCCGGATGGTCGGGATCTCCCTTTCTGACGCGTCGCACCTTGCCGCCACCACTGCCCTTGGGCTGACCGGCCCGGCGCTGTGCATCGATCATGTCCTGGCGGTGGTCGTCGTCGGCGGTGCTGAAGGTTTCCCACCAGTGCGCCAGCTCTTCGTCGACCTCGCCGGTCTGTGCACGCAGGCGCAGGAAATCGAAGCCAGCGCGGAAGCGCGGCTGCTCGGCCAGGCTGAACGGGCCGCTGCCCACGCGTTTGTCGAAACGCGGCTGCATCAGCCAGATCTCGCGCATGTCGGTGCCCAGCTTGCCGCGGCCCGACACGTCGCCGATGCGGGCGTCGAACACCTCGTCGACCGCGTCCTGCAAGGCCGCGAACGGCGTCGGCGGACGCTGGTTGCCGCGCGGCTGCAGGCGGCGGCTCCAGCCCTGGCGCACGTCGGCCCAGAGCACGCAGGCCAGCAGGAAGCTCGGTGCCACCGGCTTGCCCTCGCCGACGCGGCGGTCGGTGTCCTGCAGCGCGAGCTTGACGAAGTCGTCGTCGGCGCGCTGCACCACCAGGTCGAGCAGCGGATAGATGCCCTTGGCCAGGCCGTTGGCCTTGAGCGCCTCGACGCTGGCCAGCGCATGCCCGGTCTGCAGCAGCTTGAGCATCTCGTCGAACAGGCGACTCTGCGGCACATCCTGCAGCAGGGTGAGCGAGGACACCAGCGGCTCGCGCGTCTTGGCGTCGAACTTGAACCCGAGTGCGTTGAGCTTGGCGGCGAAACGCACGGCGCGGATGATGCGCACCGGGTCTTCGCGGTAGCGCGTGGGTGCATCGCCAATCATCCGCAGAGTGAGCTTCTTGGCATCGCGGATGCCGTGGTGGAAGTCGACCACCACCTGCGACACCGGGTCGTAATACATGGCGTTGATCGAGAAGTCGCGCCGAGCGGCGTCCTGCTCGATCGGGCCCCAGACGTTGTCGCGCAGCACACGCCCGCTGGCGTCCACCGCGTGCTTCATGCTGGAGAGTTCGCCCTTGGAGGTGCGTTCGTTGCCCGAGACCTGTTCGGCATCGGCGCTGTCGAGGTAGGCGCGGAAGGTCGAGACCTCGATCACCTCGTGTTCGCGGCCGCGGCCGTAGACCACGTGCACGATGCGGAAGCGCCGGCCGATGATGAAGGCGCGGCGGAACAGGTTCTTGACCTGCTCGGGCGTGGCGCTCGTCGCCACGTCGAAATCCTTGGGACGCAGGCCCAGCAACAGGTCGCGCACCGCGCCGCCGACGATGTAGGCCTCAAAGCCCGCCTGCTTGAGCGTGTGGACCACGTCAAGCGCGCGCTGGTCGACCAGCTTGGGGTCGATGCCATGGACGGAAGCCGGCACGTCTTCGCGCTTGCCGAACTTGGCCCCTTTGGCGCTCTTGCCGGTGGCTTTGCCCAGCAGCTTGTCGATGAATTTCTTGATCATTCGAATAGGTTCAGGATGCGCCAGCCACGTTCGGTGGCGATGGCGCTGAGGCGGGGGTCCGGATTGGTCGCCACCGGCTCTGTGACTTTCTCCAGCAGCGGGAGATCGTTGATGGAGTCGCTGTAGAAGCTGCTGTGCGTGACATCTGCCCAGGACAGGCCACGCGATGCCAGCCATTGTTCCACACGGGCGACCTTGCCCTCCCGGAACGACGGTGTGCCCCGGATTTCACCGGTCGGGTTGCCCTGCGCGTCGCGCTCGAGCTCGATGGCGATCAGCTCCGGCACGCCAAAGGCCTGGGCGATCGGTCGGGTGACGAATTCGTTGGTGGCGGTGACGATCAGCACCTCGTCACCGGCAACTTGATGCTGGAACACCAGCTGAACGGCAGCGGGTCGCATGGCCGGCAGGATGACTTCGTCCATGAACCGCCGGTGGGCGGCATCGGACTGCGCGACGCCGTGTTCGGCCAGCGGCGCGACCGAGAAGCGGGTGTACTCGTGGATATCCAGCGTGCCGGCCTTGTACTGCTCGTAGAAAGCGTCGTTGGCGCGGGTGTGGCTCTCGGCGTCCCGCCAGCCGATGGTGACGGTGAACTGGCCCCAGGAGTAATCCGAGTCGAGTGGCAGCAGGGTGTGGTCGAGGTCAAAGAGGGCGAGGCGCATTCGGGTCTATTCGTTGTCCAGCATGGACTTGATCAGTGGAATCGTGATGGCGCGCTGGGTGCGCAGGGCGTAGGCGTCGAGCTGGTCCAGCAGCATCATCAGGCTGGACAGGTCGCGCGAGAAGCGGTTGAGCATGAAGTCCATCACCTCGTCGCCAAGGAACACACCGCGCTCGTCGGCGGCCCGGCGCAACACCGCGCGGCGTTCGGTCTCGCCCAGCGCCTTGAGCTGGAACACATGCCCCCAGCCCAGGCGGGTGCGCAGGTCTTCGCGCAACTGCAGGTCGGCCGGCGGACGGTCGGCTGCCGCCAGCACCCAGCGCGCCGGGCCATGGGCCGGCGTCTGGGCATTGACGAACCAGTTGAAGGCCGCGGCCTGCTGCTCGGCGGTGTAGAGCTGGCAGTCGTCGAGGATGACCACTTCCCAGTCGTCGTCGAATTCGCCGGGGTTCAGGTTCGCCGCGTCGATCCAGCCGACACGGGCGCCGTGTTCCCGCAACGCCTCGCGCACCGCGCGCAGAAGGTGGCTCTTGCCGCTGCCACCCTCGCCCCAGAGGAAGGTGGGCACGGGTGAGCGCATCGGGTTGCCGGTCCACAGCCGCACATGCTCCAGTACCGCCTCGTTGCCCACGGGCACGAAGTTGCCCAGCGTCGGCACCGGCGCCAGGCCAATGTCCAGCGCCATCTGCTTCATGGGCGGTTGACCCTGGTTCATTCCGCAGCGTCCTGCGTGGGCGGCGCGATCGATTGGGCAGGCAGAGGCGCCTGGGGCTGGTAGAGGTCGCTGGCAAGATAGTGTTTCTTGGCGCGCCGGATGCCCACCAGCAGGATCGCGCTGGCCGGCAGCGCGATCAGCACGCCGACAAAGCCGAACAGCTGGCCAAAGGCCATCAACGCAAAAATGACCGAGATCGGGTGCAAGCCGATGCGCTCGCCCAGGAGGCGCGGCGTCACATACATACTCTCGGCGATCTGGCCGACCGTGTACACCGCCGCCACCAGCAACACCCCGGTCAGGCTCTGGAACTGCAGCACCGCCGCCAGAAGCCCCATCACCAGGCCAAGACCGAACCCCAGATACGGCACGAACACGGCCAGCCCGGTGAACACACCGATCGGCAGTGCCAGTTTGAGCCCGACCATCGCCAGCCCCACGGTGTAGAACACCGCCAGCACACCCATCACCAGCAACTGACCCCGCAGGTACTGGCCCAGCACATCGTCGGTTTCGTCCAGGAAGCTCTGCACCGACGGCAGCCAGCGTGGCGGAATCAGGCGCTTCATGCGCTCGACCATGCCCGTCCAGTCCAGCAGCAGGTAATACGCCACGATGGGCGTGAGCACCAGGTTGCCGAACACGGCGCCCAGCGCGCTGCCGCCAATGCGCAGCGAGGACAGCAGACCTTTGAGCAGCTCCTGCTCGTGGCCGGTCACCAGTTCCTTGAGCCAGTCGCGCACCTGCGCCGTGTCGATCTGCAGGTCGATGCCCAGCCGGGCCGCCAGTGGCACCAGCTGCAGGTTGATCTGGTCCAGCAGCGCCGGCACCTGCTCGTTGAGCAACGGCAGCTGCCTGGTGATCACCGGCACGATCAACAGCACCACGGCCAACATCACCAGCATCAGCATCGCGATCGCCACGCCGGCACCCAGCCAGCGCGGAATGTGCCGGTCGTTGAGTTTCTCGACCAGCGGATGCAGTGCATAGGCCAGCACTGCCGCCATCACAAATGGCATCAACACCGGCGACAGCACCGCCAGCGCGGCCCAGATCGCCACGGCAATCGCGGCCCAGGTCAGGGAGCGCAGCTGTGCGGGGGTGAAGGTCATGTACGGGGGAGCCTCGTCGGTGGGCGGGCCTGCAGAGGCAAACCCTTAAAATCAGGGGCAAATTCTAGTCTCCGGCTTGCGCCGCCACTCTCCCCGCCTCCCTTTCCCATGACCTCCAGCACCACCCCCCTCTCCTACAAAGACGCCGGCGTTGACATCGACGCGGGCGACGCGCTGGTCGAGCGCATCAAGCCGCTGGCCAAAAAGACGATGCGCGAAGGCGTGCTGGCCGGCATCGGCGGCTTTGGCGCCCTGTTCGAAGTGCCCAAGCGTTACCAGGAACCGGTGCTGGTCTCCGGCACCGACGGCGTGGGCACCAAGCTCAAGCTGGCTTTCGAATGGAACCTGCACGACACCGTGGGCATCGACCTGGTCGGCATGAGCGTCAACGACGTGCTGGTGCAGGGCGCCGAGCCGCTGTTCTTCCTGGACTACTTCGCCTGCGGCAAGCTGGACGTGGAAACGGCCGCGGCCGTGGTCGGCGGGATCGCCAAGGGTTGTGAACTGTCGGGTTGCGCCCTGATCGGCGGCGAAACCGCCGAAATGCCGGGCATGTACCCGGCTGGCGAGTACGACCTGGCGGGCTTCTGCGTCGGCGCTGTCGAGAAGAGCAAGATCCTGACCGGCCAGAACGTCAAGCCCGGCGACGTGGTGCTGGGCCTGGCCTCGCACGGCGTGCATTCCAACGGCTTCTCGCTGGTGCGCAAGTGCATCGAGCGTGCGGGCAGCGACCTGCCCGCCACGCTGGATGGTCAGCCGTTCAAGCAGGCCATCATGGCGCCGACCCGCCTGTACGTGAAGAACGTGCTCGCCACCCTGGCCAAGCACCCGGTGAAGGCCCTGGCCCACATCACCGGGGGCGGCCTGCTGGAGAACATTCCGCGCGTGCTGCCCGAAGGCACGGCCGCCCACCTCAAGAAGGGCAGCTGGCCGCAGACCGAGCTGTTCGCCTGGCTGCAGAAGGTGGCCGGCATCGACGACATCGAGATGAACCGCACCTTCAACAACGGCATCGGCATGGTGGTGGTGATCGCCGCCGAAGAGGCTGCCGCCTGCGCCGCCACGCTGCGCGAACTGGGCGAGACGGTCTACGAGATCGGCGCCATCGCGCCCAAGGGCGACGGCGCATCGGTGATCGTCGCCTGACGATGCCTGCATGACCGGCGCCCCGACATCCCGGCGCCGGCTCCCGGGCGCCATCTGGGCGCTGGGTTTCGTCAGCCTGCTGATGGACATCTCTTCGGAGCTGATCCACAGCCTGCTGCCCGTTTTCCTGGTCACAGGTCTGGGCGCCAGCATGGTGACTGTGGGCCTGCTTGAAGGTGCGGCCGAAGCGACCGCCCTGATCGTCAAGGTGTTCTCCGGCGCGCTGAGCGACTGGTGGGGCAAGCGCAAGCCGCTGGCGCTGCTGGGCTACGGACTCGGCGCCGCCACCAAGCCCCTGTTTGCCCTGGCCACCACAATCGAACCGGTCATTGCGGCGCGGCTGATCGACCGCATCGGCAAGGGCATCCGCGGCGCCCCGCGCGATGCGCTGGTCGCGGACATCGCGCCGCCCGACATGCGCGGCGCCGCTTTCGGACTGCGTCAGTCGCTGGACACCGTGGGTGCCTTTCTCGGCCCGCTGCTGGCCATGGGCCTGATGCTGCTCTGGCACAACGATTTCCGGGCCGTGTTCTGGGTTGCGGTGATTCCGGCAGCGCTCTGCGTCCTGCTGCTGATGTTCGGCGTGCAGGAGCCGGAGCGGCCCGCGGGCGCACCGCGCACGCAACCGATCTCGCGCGAGAACTTGCGCAAGCTCTCTGGCGCTTACTGGTGGGTCGTGGGCATCGGGGCCGTCTTCACGCTGGCGCGTTTCTCCGAGGCCTTCCTGGTGCTGCGGGTACAACAGGGTGGGCTGGCGATCGCGTGGGTACCGATGGTGCTGATCGTGATGAATGCCATCTATGCGCTGGGCGCCTACCCGTTCGGGCGGCTGGCCGACATCATGGACCGGCGCTCCCTGCTGGCCATGGGCGTGGTGGTGCTGATCGGCGCCGACGCCCTGCTGGCATGGAGCGGCCAGGGCCTGGTCGCCTGGGGAGGCATCGCGCTCTGGGGCGTGCACATGGCCATGACCCAGGGCCTGCTGGCGGCCATGGTGGCCGACACCTCGCCGCCGGAACTGCGCGGAACAGCCTTCGGCCTGTTCAACCTGGTGTCCGGCGTGGCCATGCTGATCGCCAGCGGCCTGGCCGGCCTGCTCTGGGACCAGCTGGGCGCCGGGGCCACGTTCGGCGCCGGCATGGGGCTGGCCGCCCTGTCGCTGCTGGTGCTGATGCTGCGGCCGATGTCTCCGGCTGCTCGATCGTCCTGAACCAGCATATGCCCCAAGAGGGGGCCGGCACCAGTGGTCTTTTGGGTTGCTTGCGGTACATTCGGCCGCCAAGGGAAGGAACACCGAGATGCACAACATCCGTTCACACATCGCCACTGGCGCTCTCGCCATTCTTCTGGCCGCGCTCAATGCCGGCTGCATGGCACCGGTCCAGGCGGTCAACGCCATCGAGCGGTCCTCTGCGCAACGCGACCTCGACAAAGGCATCGCTGTGCTGCGGGCACACATCAAGGCACTGCAGGACAAGGGCGACCCGCTGGGCGACTACTTCTACGCCCTGGGCAATTCCGACGGATGGATCGAAGACGTCAAGGACCCGGCGGCCATCACCCGGTTGTTCGAGAAGGCCGCGGCCAAGGGGTCGATGGACGCGAAGATTTTGCTGGCGCTGCAGTTGGCGACGAGTGAGCCGATTCCGGGGAAGCTGGATTACGGGAAGGGACCTCGGCAAAACCTGCAAGCCTGGGAGGCTGGCCTTGGGAAACTGCTACCGCTGTTGACTGAGCAGTGTTTTGCGCGGCGCTTGGTTCTGGAAACGGGGCGTCCTCAAATGACGTCGTATTCCATTGCATACGAGATCTGGCCGACTTTTCGTGACGGCAGCTCATACAAAAATAGACAGGGACAGTGGGAAACTCTGATTCCAAAAGACTCAGAGCGGCAAAAAGTATGGGAAGAAATTCACCGCAACTGCAGGCGACCGAGTGACGAGTGGCTGGGCGAAGCCAATCACAAGGGCTGAAGCATGGATGCCGGAGCACCCTTCAAAGCTAGTCCGAGTGGCGCATTTAACAGGCTTGATTCAAAAGTCGGAATGTCTTTGGCCTACTGGGCATATCCACATGGAAATGTCCAGCAGGCTGAGAAGCTGACAAAGTACCCGCAGAACTGGGTACACGCCCAGCCAGGAACCCATCTTCCTGTCGATTGGAAAGAAGCCCGATACGCGATCGATTCCAACAGCAGACCAGTCCTGACCCAAGAGGGCTGGAACACCCAACACAACGCCGAGGGCAAACTGGAGAACCAGTTCCAGGTCTCGGTCAACCGTGAAACGCACGAAATCACCTTCGACTTCAAGGGCTCCGACGCCTGGAGCAACTGGAAGTCCGATCTGGGCAACGCCGGTGCCTCGGAATTTGCCAAGATCCAGGCCAAGGCGCAGGCAGCGTACGAGTACCTGAAGGACAACCCGGACTACAAGGACTACCGCTTCGCCACCACCGGCCACAGCCTGGGCGGCGGCATGGCGCAGAGTTTTGCGCTGAGGAACAACCTCGACGCCTACGTCTACAACAGCCTGCCGGTTGCCCGCGACACCATTGAGGGTGACTACTTCAAGGACGCGGGTGGCTACGCGGCGGCACTGGCGCGCTACCAGGCCTCCGGCCGCCAGGTGCACGACGTGCGCACACCCAACGACATCGCGACCTACTTCTATGGTGGCGTCAGGCAGGACCAGTACCTCAGCCAGCATGTGCCCCCGGGTCCCACGATGTTGCCGGGTTCGTCGCTGCCGACCCCGCTCAAGACCGTATTGATGGCCAGCGGCAGCGGCACCCTCGTCGCGGGTTCCGTGATGGCCAGCGACCACGCCAACAAGGCACTGGTCGACGGACAGCAGGGCCTTTCTGTAGGCAAAGACGGCCGCTACATCATCCCAGAAGGTCATGCCGACTTCGCGCAGTTGCCGCCTGGGGCCCGCAAGCTGTTCGCTCGCCTGTCCGAGTCGCCGGTGGTCAAAACCATCTGCTCCGAAACGCGCGGACCTTCGTCGCCCTGCGACCGGTTCGTGGTCACGCGGGAGGACGGCAGCCAGCAGCACATCAGCGTCGACAGCTCCAACGGCGGCATCGACATCGATCACTACGGCAAGGATGGGCGGCGCATGCGGATTGAGATGAACGAGCGTCGCCACCAGCCAGCCCGGGTCACGGAGTTCGATGCACAGGGCAAACCCGTCCATTCCGAAACGGTGGCCTTGCGCGTGGAGGAGTCTGGAACCCGGACCGCTGCGAAAAGTCTCAGCCCCGAGCAGCAGGCCCAGTTCGTGATGGCCTGGCGGCAGACCGGCGACCGGTTGCGCGATGCGGGTCTGTCTCCCGCGGAGGTGGGGCAGGTCTGCGCGGCAGCGGTGGGGCACTGCGCCCGCCACGGGGAGAAGGGACCACCGGAGCAGTTTCTCGTGAGCAAGGACGGCCAGCGTTTGGGCGTCATGCACCCGGGACGGCAACTGTCCGAACTGGACATTCCCCAGGCCCTGCATCGCAGCACCGAAGAGCACTTCGCAGCTGCCAGCCAGCCCAGCGCACAAGCTGCCCAGGCCACCGACCGGACAGCGCCGCAGCCCGTCCCTGCGACACAGAAATCCGCGACAGAAGCCAGCGCACCCGCCCTGGGCTGACCTGTCCGAAAACGAACGAAACCGGTCGCTGACCGGGCGGACAGCGTGGATGGCAATGGCCAGAATGGCAGACATCCCCACACCACGGAGTTCGCCCATGTCCACCAGCCACACCGCCCTCATCGTCATCGACGTGCAGTCGTCTTTCCGGTACGAGCCCTATTTCACCGACCGCGACCTGCCGGACTTCCTCGCGGCCCAGAACGCCTTGATCGAAGGGAGCATCCGCCTCGGCATTCCGGTGATCCGGGTGTTGCACAGCGATGGTCCGGAAACGGCCAACAACGCGTTTGCACTGGCCAGCGGCCATGTTTCGCCGCTCGCCGGCCTGACCGGCTTCGATGCCGCATCCACCTTCATCAAGCACCGCCACAGCGCCCTGGTCGGCACCGGCCTGGACGTCTGGCTGACCGAACACGGCATCCGCCGCCTGATCGTCAGCGGCATCCGCACCGAGCAGTGCTGCGAGACCACGACGCGCCACGCTTCCGATCTCGGCTGGCAGGTCGACTACGTGACCGATGCGACGCTGACCTTCGACATGACGCAGCCCGACGGGTCGCCACTGACCGCTGCCGAGATCAAGGCACGCACCGCCACCGTGCTGCAGGACCGTTTCTGCACGCTGTGCAGCGTCGACGAGGCCCTGTCGCGCGCGCAGGCGGCAGCGTGAGCCGGCCCTACGCCATCGCGATCCTGGCGTTCGACGAGGTCGAGGCACTGGATCTGGCCGGCCCCTACGAGGTCTTCACCACCGCCGCACGCATGGCCGCCCGGCCCGAAGCCGCCGACTGGCCGGGGCGCGATCTCGCGGCCGGCTGGCAGGTCGACTGCGTGGCGCGCACACTGGCGCCGATTCGGGCGCGTGCAGGCCTGCGTGTGCTGCCGACCCGCGACTTCGCCGATCCGGCACCGATCGACCTGCTGGTCGTCCCCGGCGGTGTGGTCGACGCCGCAGCCCGTTGCGCCGACACGCTGGCCTGGCTGCGACGGAACAGCGAAGGCGCGGCCCTCACCGCCTCGGTCTGCACCGGCGCCTTCCTGCTGGCGGCGGCGGGCGTGGTGCACACTGAGCGCATGACCACGCACTGGGAAGACCTGGACGACCTGCGCGCGCAATCGCCAGCGCTGCGCGTGCAGGACGGCGTGCGATGGGTCGAGGACGGCCGCATCGTCAGCTCGGCCGGCATCAGTGCCGGCATCGACATGTCGCTGCACCTGGTGGCGCGACTGACCTGCTCAGCGCTGGCGGAACGGACGGCGCGACAGATGGACTACCGATGGCTGAAAAACCCCTTGTGAACCACCAGGCCCAGCCCATTGTCGACGTGCACTTCGTGCTGCTCGACGACAGCCTGATCCTGGACTGGGCGGGCCCGGCCGAAGCGCTGTGCTTCGCCAACCGGTGTCTACAGGCACGTGGATTGCCACCCGCCTTTGCCCTGCATTTCGCCGGCCCACAGGCACAGACCCGCAGCTCGGTGGGTGCGGTCATCACCGGACTGGAACCGCTCTCGGACTTCTCGGATGCAGAGCGACCTCAGTGGATTGTTCTGGTTGGCCAGCCTGGTGACCAGATCGAACTGGAGAGCGAACCCGCGCGCGCCATGCTGCACTGGCTGCGAGGATTGAGGCTGGCAGAGGGCCGCATCGAGCTGATGTGCATCTGCGCCGGTGCCGTGATCGCGGCGCACGCAGGCCTGCTGGCACACCACAAGGCCACCACGCACCACCACCATCTCGATGAGCTGCGGCAGGCCGCGCCCGATTGCGAAGTACTCGCCAACCGGGTGTTCGTTCTCGATGCTCCGGTGTTCAGCAGCGCGGGGGTGACCACCGGCATCGACCTGACACTGCACCGCATTGCCGCCCACCTCGGACCAACCCTGGCCGCCGAAGTGGCACAGACCATGGTGGTAGCGTTGAGGCGCGGACCACAGGACCCTGAGCTGTCTCCCTTTCTGAACCATCGCAACCACCTGCACCCGGTGGTGCACCGTGTGCAGGACGCCGTGAGTCAGGCGCCGCAGGAAGACTGGAGCGTGCCACGCATGGCCGAATGCGGCCACACCTCGCCGCGGCACCTGGGGCGGCTGTTCGAGGAACATGCGGGCGTGTCGCCGCTGGTTTACCTGCAGCAGATCCGGCTGGCGGTGGCGCAGGCCGCGCTGCGCAGTGGCCGCAACGTGACACAGGCCGCGGAGATCGCAGGGTTCAGCTCCGACGCACAGCTGCGGCGCGCCTGGCACCGGCACGGCCACGAAGGCGCTCCTGCCCAGGCCACTGGCCGGGACCGGCCTCACTGATCATCACCGGACGGGCACGGGGTCGAGCAGGCGCTCGGACTCCAGCACATGAACGCCGGGCTTCGCAGCCACCGCCGCCGCCAGCAGGTGGGCCGCGATCTGGCTGGCCGGCACCACGCGGTAACGGCGCGGCAGCAGCGGTTCCAGCCCCCGCGTCACCGCAATCGCCAGGCGCTCGGCCGGCCGCGATTCCTGGCGATCACCGCCGATCAGACCGGGCCGGACAAACGTCAACGACGCATAGCCCAGCGAACGCAGGTCGCGTTCAAGCTCACCCTTGGTCCGCGAATAGAACACCCGCGAATCCGCGCTGGCGCCCAGCGCCGAATTGAGTGCATAGGCGCGTGCGCCTTGCCGCAGCGCCAGCCGAGCCACCTGCAGGGGCAGGTCGTGGTCCACCCGGTAGAACGCCGCCTGCGAACCGGCCACCTTGATCGTGGTACCCAGCGCACAGACCACGGCGTCGACCGACCACCACGGCGCGTCTTCGGGCAGCTCTGCGAAGTCGAGCACCGGGTTGAGCAGTTTCGGCTGCGCGGGCAAGGCGCGCCGTGTGGGCGCAACCACCTGCGTCACACGTTCATCCGCCAATGCCCGCTGCAGCGCCGACTGCCCCACCAGTCCGGTCGCCCCCAGCAGCATCAGCCGCGTCATGACAGCAGCCCGCGCAGCGGTAGAACGCGGGAGCAGGAGGGCCAGCCGCCGGGCCGCCCCAAGGCAGGCCCAGCCCCCCCGGGGGGCAGCGACCCGCGCAGCGGCGGAGCGTGGGGGCTCTGATCAATCACGGCTGGTCTCGCGCCGAAGCTCGCGGATGCGCGCCTGGATCGCGTCTCGGTCCAGCGCGTCGTCGGTGTTCGCGACGTACAGCTCCAGATCGGTCAGCGCCAGCCGCGCATCACCCATCTCGGCCCACGCCAGGCCGCGATCGCGGTACTCGACCCAGGCATCGGGCAGCAGCACCAGCAGTCGGTCGAGCACGGCAATCAGCCGCAGCCAGTCTTCCTGCGTCTTGTGGATTTCCTTGAGGTTGCGCAGCATGCGCGCGATGATGTCGCGCGACGGCGCGGCCTGCAGGTACAGCCCGACCGGAACATCGAAGTCGTCGACCAGGCCGTTGCGCCGCTTGTACGGTTCCAGCCGCTCGGACAGTTCCTCGCGGCTGAGCGACTGGCCGCTGAACGGGTCGATCACCACCTGCCCTTCCGGCAGGTTGATCTTGACCAGGAAGTGGCCGGGAAAATTGACACCGCGGGCCTTCAGGCCCATCCCCTGCGCCAGCTCCAGCCAGAGCACGGCCAGCGAAATCGGGATGCCACGGCGGGTGCGCAGCAGCACGTTGAGGTGGCTGTTGTCCGGGTCGAGGTAATCGTTGACGTTGCCGCCGAAACCCAGGTCGCGGAAGAAGAACTGGTTGAGCACCCGCAGGCGCTGAAGCGGATCGGCATCGGACGGGCAGCGGCGGCGCAGGCGCGAGATCAGCACGTCGACTTCATCGAGCACTTCCTGCACATCCAGGGTGGGGTATTCGTCCTGGGCGATGGACGCCGCCGCCTCCAGCAGGGGCAGGCTGTCGTCGTCTTTCACCAGCGCGGCAAAGTAGGCCAGCGGGGTTGACGAGGGAAGTTCGAAGGGCGTGGGCATGGTCGTTCGGCGGACGCCGTCAGCGCGCCCTCAGATTCATTTTCGGACGAATTGCCGAAGTTTTAAACCCGAAAGTGTGAGCGTAGCGAAATACAGCGCGGCCGCGCCCGCCACGATCGCCGCCAGCAGGCCCACGCGCAGCAGGCGACCGCCCTCGAACGCGGTCCAGTTCACCGTCTCGGCGCTCCAGAGCAGGAACACCGCCATCAGCGCGCTCGCGGCCAGCACCTGCATCAGGAACCGGCCCCAGCCACTGGACGGCTGGTAGGCGCCACGGCGGATCAGCCCCAACAGCAGCAGGGTCGCATTCACCATGGCGCCCAGCCCGATCGACAGGGCCAGTCCCGCGTGCGCCAGCCGGGGCACGAACAGGAAATTCATGGCCTGCGTCAGTGTCAGCACCAGGATGGCAATCTTGACCGGCGTGCGGATGTCCTGCCGTGCGTAGAAACCGGGCGCCAGCACCTTGATCGCCACCAGCCCGAGCAGGCCGGCGCCATATCCCATGAGAGCGTATGAAGTCTGCTCCACGTCGCGGGCCGTGAACGCCCCGTAGTGGTAGAGCACCGCCACCAGCGGTTTGGCAAAGGTCAGCAGCGCCAGCGCACTGGGCACCGCCAGCAGCACCATCAGGCGCAGGCCCCAGTCGAGCAGCTGGCTGTAGCGGGCACCGTCGTCGGTCGCCTTCGCCGCGGCCAGCTGCGGCAGCAGCACGACGCCCAGCGCCACGCCCAGCATGGCGGTCGGAAACTCCATCAGCAGGTCGGCGTACGAAAGCCAGCTGACGCTGCCGGGTGCGAGATGCGAGGCGATCTGCGTGTTGATCAGCAGCGAAATCTGGGCCACGCTCACCCCCAGCAACGCGGGCAGCATCAGGCTGGTCACGCGGCGCGTGCCCGGATAGAACCAGGCCGCCCTGATCTGCGACCAGCGCCAGCCGATGCGCGGCAGCATGCCAATCTTCAGCAGCGCCGGAATCTGCACGCCCAGTTGCAGCATGCCGCCCAGCATCACGCCCGCCGCCAGCGCATAAATGGGCGCAATGCCGATCGACCGGAACCACGGGGCACCCAGCGACGCGGCCGCGATCATCGCGATGTTGAGCAGCACCGGCGTCGCCGCGGGCACGGCAAACCGCTTCCAGGTGTTGAGAATGCCCGCCGACAGGGCCACCAGCGACATGAAACCGATGTACGGGAACATCCAGCGGGTCATGAACACCGCGGATTCGAATCCATCCACGCTCTGTTTCAGCCCGCTGGCCATGGCCCAGACCAGTACCGGCGCCAGTGCCACCCCTGCCACACAGGTCAGCAGCAGCGCCCAGACCAGCACGGTGGCGATCTGGTCGACCAAGTCGCGCGTGGCCTCGTCGCCTTCCTTGGCCCGCACGCCCGCCAGCACCGGCACGAAAGCCTGGCTGAAGGCCCCTTCGGCAAACAGCCGGCGGAACATGTTGGGAATCCGGAACGCCACATTGAAGGCGTCGGTCAGCGGGCTGGCGCCGAACAGCGCGGCAATCAGCAGCTGGCGCACCAGACCGGTGATGCGCGAGGCCAGGGTCAGCAGGGAAACGAGGGAGGCGGACTTGAAGAGCGACACCGGGGCAGTGTACTGCCCACCCTCCCTGCCGGGCGGGCAGACTGGCCTGGCTTGGGGGTGCGTGATAGAATCGCGGGCTTTGCTGGCAACATCCCCAAACACTTAAAGGATTTACACCATGGCAACCAAGCCGAAGAAAAAGAACCCCCGTCTGGCGTCTGGCCGCAAACGCGCCCGCCAGGACGTCAAACTGAACGCCGCCAACAGCTCGCTGCGTTCCAAGTACCGCACCGCCGTCAAGAACGTCGAGAAGGCCGTTGTGGCCGGCGACAAGACCAAGGCCGCCGAACTGTTCGCCAAGATGCAAGCCGTGGTCGACACCGTGGCCGACAAGGGCATCTTCCACAAGAACAAGGCTTCCCGCGACAAGAGCCGCCTGTCCGCCAAGGTCAAGGCCCTGGCCACCGCCGCTTAACAGCAGCGGCCAACGGCCTGCCCCGGCAGGCCATCAGCCCGGACCATCGAATCCATGATTCCCTGGTCTGCCGTTTGAAACGGTGCGCTGCCAGCAAAAAAGAAAACCGCCCCTCGGGGCGGTTTTTCTTTGGGCAATCGGTTTCAGTCGTCGTCTCCGCCGATCAGACCACCCAGCAGACCACCGCCCAGAATGCCCGCCGTCAGGCCGCCCTGCTCGCCACCCGAGCCACCGCCGCCCTGCGTCCGGGGCGCGGCGGCAAAGATGCGAGAAGCCAGACGGGCGAACGGCAGCGACTGGATCCAGACCGTGCCCGGGCCGCGCAGGGTCGCGAAAAACAGGCCCTCGCCACCAAACAGTGCCGTCTTGACGCCACCGACGAACTGGATGTCGAAGTCGACCCCCGTCGTGTAGGCCACCACACAGCCGGTATCCACCCGCAGTACCTCGCCCGGCGCCAGATCGCGCTTGAGCACCGTGCCGCCCGAGTGCACGAAGGCCAGGCCGTCGCCTTCGAGCTTCTGCATGATGAAGCCTTCGCCGCCGAAGAATCCGGTGCCCAGCTTGCGCTGGAAGGCAATGCCCAGCGACACGCCCTTGGCCGCACACAGGAAGGCGTCGCGCTGACAGATCAGGGTGCCGCCCAGCTGCGACAGGTCGAACGGGATGATCTTGCCGGTGTAGGGCGCTGCGAACGCGACCTTGCGCTTGCCGTTGCCCTGGTTGGTGTAGACCGTGGTGAACAGCGACTCGCCAGTGATCAGGCGCTTGCCCGCGCCCAGCAGCTTGCCAAACAGGCCGCCGCCCGACGAACCCGCCGAACCGTCGCCGAAGACGGTGGTCATCGCGATCCCGTCCTCCATGTACATCATGCTGCCGGCCTCGCCGACCGCGGCCTCGCCGGGGTCCAGCTCGATCTCGATGAACTGCATGTCGTCGCCATGCAGGTAGTAGTCCACCACGTCCATTGCCATGAAATTCGCTCCGCAAACACGGCACACGCCGCAATCGGCGGAGGATAGCGGAAGACGAAACGGGGTGTCCCTATGCCAGAACTCGGCGGAACCGGCTCCCCCAGGCAGCACCGCGTTGCCCCCTTGAGGTGGTCGCGCGCAGCGCGGCAGGGGTGCGCGCTACTTCACGTCCGGCAGCAGGCAGCCCTCGACGACCTGCAGGTCGTTGTCTTTGGCGAAGTTCATGCAGAAGTCCCAGGCCATGGGCTCGGCTTCGCGCAGGTCGGTGTGCACGATCACGACCTTCACTCCGTTCATCACGGTCGGTACGCACCAGGGGGAATACGCAATGTGGCTGCCGATGCGGGCGGAGCCGCCGCCGGGGCGGAACTGGCTCATCACGCCCGCCAGCCGCTCGGCCCAGTCGCTGGGCCGAAACGTGCGTCCACCCCGGGTCACACCCTGGATGAACACTTGTTTGGCGGTGGGGGTCTCAGCCATGGAATGAGATGCCGTTGCGGATGGCGGTATTCTATCTTATATAAGACTTGAGCCTAGGGTTAACCCGGCCGCGCAGCGGGCCACCCAAAGGTGACCGCAGTGTGCCGCATGGCTCTGATGCGGAACAAGCAAAGATGATGCCCAATCCTGCGCCTAAAATCGCTTTTCAACGGCTCAACCTGCGTTGAGCCGCTTTCTTTTGGCCCTTCCCGATCCTCTGGAGTCCGCATGAACGCCGCTGTGTCTGCCCCCGTCGTCCCGTCGTCGCCCCACGTGATGAACACCTACGGGCGCCTGCCGATCGCCATGTCGCACGGCAAGGGCTGCCGCGTCTGGGACGTCAACGGCAAGGAATACCTGGACGCGCTGGCGGGTATCGCGGTGAACACCTTGGGGCATGGACACCCCAAACTGGTGAAAGCGCTGCAGGAGCAGGTGGCCAACATGATCCACTGCTGCAACTACTACCACGTGCCCGGCCAGGAAGAGCTGGCGAAGCTGCTGGTGGAACGCTCGGGCCTGACCAACGTCTTTTTCTGCTCCACCGGCCTGGAAGCCAACGAAGCGGCGCTGAAGCTGGCGCGCAAGTACGGCCACGACAAGGGCATTGAGCGTCCGGAGATCGTGGTCTATGAAAAGGCCTTCCACGGCCGCTCGATCGCCACCCTGTCGGCCACCGGCAATCCCAAAGTACAGGCCGGCTTCGGCCCGCTGGTCGAAGGCTTCATCCGCGTGCCGGTGAACGACATCGACGCGCTGAAGAAGACCACGGCCGGCAATCCCAACGTGGTCGCCGTTTTCTTCGAGACCATCCAGGGCGAAGGCGGCATCAACCCGATGCGCATCGAGTACCTCCAGCAGGTGCGCGCCCTGTGCGACACCAACGACTGGCTGATGATGATCGACGAAGTGCAGTGCGGCATGGGCCGCACCGGCAAGTGGTTCGCACACCAGTGGGCGGGCATCCAGCCCGACGTGATGCCGCTGGCCAAGGGCCTGGGCTCGGGCGTGCCGATCGGCGCGGTGGTCGCTGGCCCTAAGGCCGCAAACATCTTCCAGCCGGGCAATCACGGCACCACGTTTGGCGGCAATCCGCTGTCCATGCGCGCGGGGGTCGAGACCATCCGCATCATGGAAGAAGAGGGCCTGCTGGCCAATGCCGAGAAGGTCGGCCTGCACCTGCAGACCCGGCTGCTGACCGCCCTGATGGGCAAGAAGGGCGTCAAGGAAGTGCGCGGCCATGGCCTGATGATCGGCATCGAGCTGGACATGCCCTGCGGCGTGATCACCCAACGCGCGGCCGACGCCGGCCTGCTGCTGTCGGTCACGGCCGACAGCGTGATCCGGCTGGTGCCGCCGCTGATCATCAGCGCCGCCGAGGCCGACGAGATCGTCGCCCGCCTGCTGCCCATCATCGAGACCTTCCTCAAAGAACAGGGCTGATTGCCCGGAGCGCACCGCATGAGCATCCGCCACTACCTGCAGTTCAAGGATTTTTCGGCCGACGAGTACGGCTACCTGCTGCGCCGCGCCGCCTTCATCAAGGCCAAGTTCAAGGCGGTCGAAAAATACCAGCCCTTTGCCGACCCGGACCGCACCCTGGCCATGATCTTCGAGAAGGCCAGCACGCGCACCCGTGTGAGCTTCGAAGCCGGCATGTACCAGATGGGCGGCTCGGTGGTGCACCTGACCACCGGCGACAGCCAGCTCGGCCGGGCCGAACCCATTGAAGACAGCGCACGTGTCATCAGCCGCATGGTGGACATCGTGATGATCCGCACCTTCGGACAGGACAAGCTGGAGAAGTTCGCGCAGTTCTCTCGCGTGCCAGTCATCAACGGCCTGACCAACGAGTTCCATCCCTGCCAGATCCTGGCCGACCTGTTCACCCTGGTCGAACACCGCCCGGCCGCCAGCGGCGATCCGCTGGACGCCATCAAGGGCAAGGTCGTGACCTGGGTCGGCGACGGCAACAACATGGCCAACACCTGGCTGCAGGCGGCCGAGTTGCTGGGCTTCACGGTGCACGTGAGCACGCCCAGCGGCTATGAGGTGGACGCGAAGCTGGCCGGCATTGCCAACCCGGCCTGCTACAAGGTCTACAGCGACCCGAATGAAGCCTGCAAAGGCGCCGACCTGGTGACCACCGACGTCTGGACCAGCATGGGCTACGAGGCCGAGAACGAAGTGCGCCGCGCCGCCTTCAAGCAGTGGCGCGTGGACGAGGCCATGATGGCCGCCGCTCAGCCCGACGCGCTGTTCATGCACTGCTTGCCCGCCCACCGCGGCGAGGAAGTGACTGCCGAGGTCATCGACGGACCGCAGAGCGTGGTCTGGGACGAGGCGGAGAACCGCATGCACGTGCAGAAGGCGCTGATGGAGTATCTGCTGCTGGGCAAGCTGGCCTGACCCCGGCATGAGCGCCTGCACGTCCTGCGGCGCCTGCTGCGCCAGCTTCCGCGTGGACTTCTCGGTGTTCGAGACCCAGTCCGAAGGCGGCAGCGTGCCTGACGGATTGTGGGTACCGGTGACCGACAGCATCAGCCGCATGCGCGGCACCGACCACGGCAGCCCACGCTGCGCCGCACTCTCGGGCAAGGTCGGCGAAAGAGCCGTTTGTGGCATCTACGAGTGGCGACCCAACCCGTGCAGCGAGTTTGAAGAAGGCAGCGACGCCTGCGGCCAGGCCCGCCGCCGCCACGGGCTGCCACCCATCGGCGAACGCCCGACTTCCTGAGACCCATCCATGCAGGCCCTGTTCGACGCCATCGCCAGCGCTGTCATGCCGACCGATGCGCAGCGCATCTTTCACGGCCGTGGCGGGCGGTATCCGGGCTGCGAAGCCTGGAACCTCGACGCCTTTCCACCCGTCTGGCTGCTCACCAAGTTCGGAGAAGCAACGCCGGAAGAGATAGCCGCGCTGACGGTTGCGCTGCAGGCGCGGCATTCACAGGTCGCTCCGCCCGAGGCGCCGTTGAATGTGGTGCTGCAGACCCGCCGCGAAGGGCGCAGCGAGACCAATGTGCTCGCCGGCAGCGTGCCCGAGCCGCACCTGGTGACGGAAGACGACACGAGATACCGCGTGAACCTGCAGCGCGGGCAGAACCACGGCCTGTTTCTCGACATGGCGGAAGGCAGGCGCTGGGTGCGCGCGCATGCGAAAGGCGCCAAGGTGCTGAACCTGTTCGCCTACACCTGCGCCTTTTCGGTGGTGGCGCTGGAAGCCGGCGCGAAGGAAGTGGTGAACATCGACATGGCGCAAGGCGCGTTGACCACCGGTCAGCAGAACCACCAGCTCAACGGTTTGAACAGTGGCGCCAAGTTCCTCGCGCACGACCTGTTCAGCTCCTGGGGCAAGGTCACGCGCATGGGGCCGTACGACCTGGTGATCGCCGACCCGCCCAGCTACCAGAAGGGCAGCTTCGTCGCGACCAAGGACTGGCCGCGCATGCTGCGGCGCCTGCCGGACCTGCTCAAGCCCGGCGGTCGCGCCCTGCTCTGCCTGAACGCGCCCGAGATTCCCGAATCGTTCCTGCGCGAGCAGTTGGCGGCCGAGGCACCGTCGATGGTGATGGAGCAGCGGCTGGCCAACCCGGCCGTGTTCGCGGACGTGTCGCCCGACCGGGCGCTGAAGGTGATGGTGGCGTCGCTGCCACCGCTGTGAAGCGCTGACCGGGGCGGCTCAGTGGCAGCCGCCGGACGCGCTGCCGCAGCCCTTGCAGCCACCGCAGGCGGGGCCAGCGGCTTTGTCCGTGCGCACCGAAACCGCCACCGGACCTGCGGCCCGCTGCGCCAGCCAGCGCCGCACCGGCGGACGAACGAGGTAGACGAAGGCCGCCAGCACACAAAAGACGACGATCAGGGTCTGGGCATTCATGCGGCACTCCAGTGCAAGGCGATGCGGTAGGTCAGCCACGAAGCCAGGTAGGCCAGGGCAAACAGGTAGGCAGTGACGATCGCCACATGGCGCGCACCGCCAGCCTCGCGCTTGACGGCCGCGAGCATGGCCACACACTGCGGCGCATAGATGAACCAGACCATCAGCGACAGCGCCGTCGGCAGCGACCACTGTTGACCGATCACGCCGCCCAGCGCCTCGGCGACCTGGTCACCGGAGGCGCTCAGCGCGTACACCGTGCCCAGCGCCGCGACCACGACCTCGCGCGCTGCCATCGCCGGAATCAGCGCCACCACGATGCGCCAGTCGAAGCCCAGCGGTGCAAACAGCGGTGCCAGGAAATGTCCCAGGCGACCGGCGGCGCTGTACTCGACCGCCGGCCCGGTGAAGCCTTCGGGCGGCGCGGGGTAGCTGGAGAGGAACCACAGCAACACCATCAGCGCCAGGATGATGCCGCCGACCCGCTTGACGAAGATGTTGCCGCGCTCCCAGAGGCCGCGCGCGATGTTGCGCACGCTGGGCAGGCGATAGGCTGGCAGTTCCATCAGCAGTGGCGTCTGCTGCCCGCCCGCCGTGCGGCGCGAAACGATGAAGGCCACCAGCATCGCGCTGACGATGCCCGCCACGTACAGACCAAACAGCACCAGCCCCTGCAGATTGAACAGGCCGGCCACCTCGCGTTGCGGGATGAAGGCCGCGATCAGCAGCGCGTACACCGGCAGCCGGGCCGAACAGGTCATGAGCGGAGCAATCAGGATGGTGAGCCAGCGGTCGCGCCAGTGGCTGATGGTGCGCGTGGCCATGATGCCGGGCACCGCACAGGCGAAGCTCGACAGCAGCGGAATGAAGGAACGGCCCGACAGGCCGACCGTACCCATCACCCGGTCCATCAGGAAGGCTGCGCGGGGCAGGTAGCCGGTGTCTTCGAGCAGGAAGATGAAGAAGAACAGGATCAGGATCTGCGGCAGGAACACCAGCACGCCGCCCGCCCCGGCAATCACACCGTCGACCAGCAGGCTGCGCAGCGGTCCGTCGGCCATGTGGGTCGACACCTGCTCACCCAGCCAGCCCATGCCGGCCTCGATCGCGTCCATCGGCCAGGCAGCCCAGGCGAACACCGCCTGGAACATCAGCATCAGCAAGGCGGCCAGCAGCACGTAACCGAAGAACGGGTGCATGGCCCAGCGGTCGATGCGGTCGCTCAGCGCCCAGCGGCGCGGCGGCACCTGCAGCACATCGGCCAGCAGCTCGCGCACCCGGATGTTGAGCCAGACCGGATCGATGTCCCCCACGTCGCCGGCCACGGCTGGCGACGCAACGGCCAGCCCCTGCGCCAGAGAGGCGTCCAGCTGGGCCAGCAGATCCTTGGCCCCGTCACCGTGCACGCTGACCGCCGTCACCACCGGCATGCCCAGACGTTCGCCCAGCTTCGCATGGTCGATGCGCATGCCCTGCGCCTGCGCCACGTCGAACATATTGAGCACCAGCACCATCGGCAGACCCAGCGCCTGCGCCTCCAGCACCAGCCGCAGGTTCAGCTGCAAGTTGGTCGCATCGGCCACGCAGACCAGCAGGTCGGGCCGCGCCTCGCCCGCGAGGCGGCCGGTCACCACATCGCGCGTGACCACCTCGTCGTGGCTCAGCGGGGCCAGGCTGTAGGTGCCAGGCAAGTCCAGCAATTGGGCGCGATGGCCGGCGGGAGTCGTGACCCAGCCCGACTTGCGCTCGACCGTGACGCCAGCGTAGTTGGCGACCTTCTGCCGGGTGCCGGTCAGCAGGTTGAACAGCGCGGTCTTGCCGCAGTTGGGGTTGCCCAGCAGCGCGAGTTTGGGGGCGACGGTGTCCATGCTCAGGCTTCCGGATGAGCGGCACGCACGCGCAGCAACGCCGCCTCATAGGACCGCAAGGCAAAGGTCGACTGCCCCACACGAACCGCGATCGGACCGCCCCGCAGCCAGCCGCGCGAAACCACCCGCAACACCTCACCCGGCAGGAAACCGATCTCGGCCAGCCGGTGCAGGGTGCGTGCCTGCTCGTCGTCGCGCGCCGGCGCCAAGGCCACCAGCTCGGCAGGTCGCTGCGGCGGCCACGCATCCAGCCCGATCCAGGACGTGGAAGGTGGCACAGCCGCCCCGTCGGTCGGGATGTTCAGACGCATGGTGGCTTCAGGCATGGCAATGGTGGCGGTGGCGTTGGAATGGCATCAATATACCGTAATAGTAATGTTTCGCATTTAGCTTTTATCAAGGTCTCGCCTGTTTTCTGGCTCTTGATGATTTTGTTTAGGCTTCAAGTATTTTTGCTTCTCGTTGGAAATTACCGACACCACGGCCCAAAACGCGGTGCTACCTTCATCCGCCATGAAAAAGCTATGGGACATCTCCCCGCCCGTGCACGCCGCGTCGCCGGTGTTTCCGGGCGACACCGCCTACATGCAGCAATGGGTCGCGAGCATTGGCCCGGGCTGCCCGGTCAATGTCAGCGCCATCACGTTGAGCCCGCACGTCGGCGCGCACGCCGACGCGCCGCTGCACTACGACCCCAATGGCGCGGCCATCGGCGCGGTTGACCTGCAGGCCTTCCTCGGCCCCTGCCGCGTGATCCACGCCATCGGCTGCGGACCGCTGGTACGGCCGGAACACCTCGCCCATGCCATGGACCGGCTGCCACCCAGGGTGCTGGTCCGGGTCTACGAGCGCATGCCGCAGGACCGCTTCGACACCGCCCTGCCCGCCTTCGCGCCCGAGACCGTCGCGCTGCTGGCCGACCGCGGCGTGTTGCTGATCGGCATCGACAGCGCGAGCATCGACCCGGCCGAGAGCAAGTCCCTGGACAGCCACCAGACCATCCGCCAGCGCGGCCTCCGTGTGCTGGAGAACCTGCTGCTCGACGACGTGCCCGAAGGCGACTACGAGCTGATCGCCCTGCCCCTGAAATTGATCACCGCCGACGCCAGCCCGGTGCGCGCGGTGCTTCGAGAACTTTGAACCCGACGGAGACAACGCCATGATCACCAGAGAAGACTGCCTGCAACGCGACGTTCAGGACCCGTTGCGCGACCTGCGCGACGAGTTCAACCTGCCGGTCGACACCATCTATCTCGACGGCAACTCGCTGGGCGTCATGCCACGCAGTGCACCCGGCCGTGTGGCCCAGGTGGTGACCCAGGAATGGGGCACCGACCTGATCCAGAGCTGGAACAAGCACGGCTGGTTCCAGCTGCCGCAGAAAGTGGGCGACAAGATCGCGCGCCTGATCGGCGCAGGGCCGGGTGAAGTGGTGGCCACCGACAGTACCTCGGTCAACCTGTTCAAGGTGCTGACCGCCGCCATGAACATCGCCGCCGCCGATGCCCCGCAACGCAAGCGCATCGTGAGCGAGCGCAGCAACTTCCCGACCGACCTCTACATCGCAGAGGCACTGTGCAGGCAGCACGGCATGGAGCTGGTGCTGGTCGAGCCCGAAGAGATCGCCTCGGCGCTGACGGCCGATGTCGCCATCCTGATGCTCACGCACGTCAACTACCGCACCGGTGCGATGCACGACATGGCGGCCGTGACCGCCGCCGCGCATGCCGAGGGCATCCTCACCGTGTGGGACCTGGCGCACAGCGCGGGTGCGGTGCCGGTGGACCTGAAGAAGGCCAAGGCCGACTTCTCGGTCGGCTGCGGCTACAAGTACCTCAACGGCGGCCCGGGCGCTCCCGCTTTCGTCTGGGTCAACCCGCAACACGCCGAGCGGTTCTGGCAGCCGCTGGCCGGCTGGTGGGGCCACGCCGCGCCGTTCGCCTTCACTCCCGACTACCAGCCCGCGCCGGGCATCACGCGCTACCAGTGCGGCACACAACCCATGATCAGCCTGGCCGCGCTGGAGTGCGGCGTCGACACGCTGCTGGGGGCTGAACCGCTGGGCGGCATGGCCGCGCTGCGCGCCAAGTCGCTGGCGCTGACCGACCTGTTCATCCAGCTGGTCGAAGAGCGCTGCGCAGGCCACGTACTGGGCCTGGCGACGCCGCGCGAACACGCGCAACGCGGCTCGCAGGTTTGCCTGACCAGAGACGAAGGTGCCTACGCCATCGTGCAGGCCCTGATCGCGCGCGGCGTGATCGGCGACTACCGCGCCGGCGACGGCGGACGCCACAAGGACATCCTGCGCTTCGGTTTCACGCCGCTGTACATCGGCTTTGTCGACGTGTGGAACGCGGTCGAACACCTGAAGCAGGTGCTGGACAGCGGCGAATGGCAGCGCCCCGAATTCAACCGCAAGCACGCGGTGACCTGAAGGAGACGCACCATGACCTGCCCCTACCACGACACCGGCGACAGCACCCCGGCCTCGGTCACCGAGGCCATCGTGCGCGACGAAAAGGCGCAGCTGGATTTCAGCCGCGACATGAGCTACGGCGACTACCTGCAGCTCGACGCCATCCTGAACGCGCAGAAGCCGCTCTCGCCTGCGCACGACGAGCTGCTGTTCATCGTGCAGCACCAGACCAGCGAGCTCTGGATGAAGCTGATGCTGCACGAGCTGACGGCGGCCGTGCGCAACATCGCCAATGACGAACTCAACGCCGCGTTCAAGCAGATGGCGCGCGTCTCCAAGATCATGGAGCAGCTGGTGCATGCCTGGGATGTGCTGGCCACCATGACGCCGCCCGAGTACAGCGCCATCCGGCCCTACCTGGGCCATTCGAGCGGCTTCCAGAGCTTCCAGTACCGCTGCATCGAATTCGCGATGGGCAACAAGAACGCCGCCATGCTCAAGCCGCACGCGCACCACGTGGAGCGCGCGGCCATGGTGCAGGCGGCCTACGAAGCGCCCTCGCTGTACGACGAGTGCCTGCGCCTGTTGGCGCGCCGTGGCATCGCCGTGCCGCCGTCGCACACCGCGCGCGACTGGACCCAGCCCTACGAGGCCAGCGACGCCGTGGAACAGGCCTGGCTGCAGGTCTACCGCAACCCCAAGGAGCACTGGGACCTCTACCAGCTCGGCGAAGAACTCACCGACCTGGAAGACGCGTTCCGCCTCTGGCGCTTCCGTCACGTCACCACGGTGGAGCGCGTGATCGGCTTCAAACGCGGCACCGGCGGCACGGGTGGCGTGAGCTACCTGCGCAAGATGCTGGACGTGGTACTGTTTCCGGAGATCTGGACGCTGCGCACGGCCCTGTGACGCGGATGCGCCAGCGCACAAGACACAGGAGACGCCCATGGACATCGTGCGCACCCAGCCCATCACCGGCCCCGCTGCCTGGCGCGGTCCGGACTTCGACGGTGACACGCGCTGGATCCACCACCTCACGCCGGAGCACATCGCGCTGTTCGACGCGGCGCTGGCACAACTGAAGGCGCGCGGCCTGCGCTTCCCGGACTTCGGCCGCGACGACTTCCCGATTCACGCTCTGGCGCCGGAACTGGCCCGTTTCGCCGACGAACTGGAGAACGGCCGCGGCTTCCTGCTGCTGCGCGGCCTGCCGGTCGAGCGTTACAGCGAAGACGAGCTCAATGCGCTCTACTACGGCCTGGGCCTGCACATGGGAACGCCCGTGCGCCAAAACCCGCGCGGCGAACTGCTGGGCGCGGTGATGAACGTGGGCGACGTGACCAAGAAGACCACGCGCGTCTACGAGACCAACCTCTACCTGCCCTACCACTCCGACCCGTCCGACGTGGTGGGCCTGCTGTGCGTGCGCAAGGCGATGCAGGGCGGCCTGAGCAGCCTGGTCAGCGTGGCCGCGGTGCACAACGAAATCCTGCGCCGCCACCCGGAATTCATCGGCCTGTACTACCGGCCGATGTACTTCGAGCACCTGTGCGAACCGCGCCCCAGCCTCTCGCCCATCTTCAGCTACCACCAGGGCAAGCTCAGCTGCCGCTATCTGCGCCAGTACCTCGAACTGGGCCACGAGGTGATGCAACAGCCGCTCTCGCGCGTGGAAATCGCGGCGCTGGATCTGTTCGACGAGGTCATGCACGACCCCGCCATCCGGCTGGACATGATGATGGAGCCCGGCGATATCCAGTTCGCCAACAACTACGCGGTGCTGCACTCGCGCACCGCCTTCGAGGACGACCCCGACCTGTCGCAGCGGCGCAAGATGATCCGCCTGTGGCTCAAGATGGGCAACGCGCGTGCGCTGGCGCCGGAGTTCCCGGGCCGCAACGGCTTTCCGGCGCCCGATCCCGTCGCTGCCTGAGACGCCCACCGGCCAGGGTCAGCGCCGAACGGCACATGCCTGCGGCATGATTCGTCCATGCCTGCTCTCACCCTTGCCGACCTGCGCCGCCACGCCGTGGCGCGCAGCCTCTTCACCCCGACCACTTTGCCCAGAGCCATCGCACGGTTGGGCTTTGTGCAGGCCGATCCGATCCGCGCGCCTGCGCGGGCGCAGGACCTGACCCTCCGCCACCGGGTCAAGGGCTACCGGGTCGGTGACCTGGAACGGCGCTACGCGGCGCTCGACGTGGAAGAGGACTTCTTCGTCAACTACGGTTTCGTCACGCCCGCGCTGCACGCGCTGATGCACCCGCGCAGCGCGCTGCGCGAATGGCCGGCCGAGCGCTGGGCACAGGCCGAAGCGGTCTGGCACTTCGTGCAGACGCTGGGCGAAGCCCACCCGCGTGAGGTCGACGCGCACTTCGCCCACGGCCACACCACCAACGGCTTTGGCGGGCAGTCCAAAGCCAGCACGCAACTGCTGGATGCCATGCACTACCGTGGCCTGCTGCGCGTGGCGCGGCGCGAAGGCGGCATCCGCCTTTACGCGGCGCACCAGCCGCAGACCGCGCCCGAGGACATGGCGGCCGTGCTGGACCAACTGGTCGATGTGCTGGTCAACAAATACGCGCCCCTGCCCCAACCAGGCCTGCGCCAGCTGGTGGCCATGCTCCAGCACGCCGTGCCGCAATGGAAAGGGCAGTTGCGCACCGCGCTGCAACGTGCCATGCAACGCCTGGCGAGTTCGGAAGTGGACGGTGTGTGCTGGTTCTGGCCAGAAGGCGAAGACCCGGGCTCGCGGCGATGGAAGCCAGAAGAGCGGGTGCGCCTGCTGGCACCGTTCGACCCGGTGGTCTGGGACCGCGACCGCTTCGAACGCCTGTGGGGCTGGGCCTACCGCTTCGAGGCCTACACGCCTCCCGCCAAACGCGTGCGCGGCTACTACGCCATGCCCCTGCTCTGGCACGACCAGGTCATCGGCTGGGGCAACCTGTCGGTGACCGACGGCCGGCTGCAGGCAGAGATCGGCTACGTCAGCGGACAGGCGCCGAAGGAAGCTGCCTACCGGCAGGCGCTGGACGCCGAACTCGCAGACATGAGCAGCTTTCTTGAGCTGGCACAGAACTGACCCGGAGCGCGTGTCTCATCCAGGATGCGGTGGAACCGGCTCCGCCGGGTCACACGCATCGACCCCTTGAGGGGGTCGCGCGCAGCGCGGCGGGGGTGTGACGAATCAATTCGCCTTGATGTTGTTCTTCTGAATCACATCGGACATGGCCGCCGTGTCCACCGCGATGCGCTTGGCCAGACCTTCGGGCGAAGTGCCTGCCACCTGCCAGCCCTGGTTGAGGATCTTCTGGCGAATGTCGGGACGGCGCACGATCTCGGCCAACAGGGTGGCCAGCTTCTGCACATGGGCCTTGGGCAAACCCACCGGTGCGGCGACCGCGTTCCAGATCTCCAGTTGCAGACCCTGCACGCCCGCCTCGCCCAGGCTGGGCAGTTCGGGGGCCACGCTGCTGCGGCCGGCGGAGGTGACGCCGATGGCCTTGAGCTTTCCGGCCTTGACCTGGGTCAGCGCCAGGCCAGGCGGCAGCAGCGCCATCTGGATCTGGCCGCCGATCAGGGCCGTGATCACCTGCGGATTGCCCGGATAGGGCACGTGCACCGGCACCATGCCAGCCTTGCCCTTGAGCAGCTCCATGCCCAGGTGCGCCACGGTCCCGACACCCGGCGTGCCGTAGTTCCATTTGTCGCCACTGGCGCGCGCCTCGTCGAAGAAGGCCTTGCCGCTCGCCGCCGTGCCCGCCGGCACCGCCAGCACCAGCGGCGAGACCGCCAGCAACGACACCGGCTGCAGGTCCTTGAGCGGGTCGTAGGTCGTCGCCGGGTTGAGGATCTTGGCGATGGTCAGGTTGCCGTTGATCATCAGGCCCAGGGTGTGGTCGTCGGTCGCCTTGGCCACCGCGTCGGCGCCGATGTTGCCACCAGCGCCCACCTTGTTCTCGACCACCACCGGCTGGCCCAGCGCCTGCGACAGCGGCTCGGCGATGGTGCGCGCCATCAGGTCGGGCGAAGACCCGGCCGGAAAACCCACCACCAGCTTGACAGGGTGGCTAGGCCAGGCGGTCTGGGCGAAGACGGCGGAGGCACTGAAGCAAAGCGCCAGGGCGGCGGCGATGGCATGACGGCGGGTCTGGAACATGTGGCGAATCCTTGACGGTGAATCAGTCCGCCAGGGGATCGGGCGGACCGCTGTACAGCCAGGGATTGTCCATCAGCGATTCACCCAGCATCGCCATGGCTGCGTTGCGCGCGATGCGCAAGGGACCGCTGGCGTGGAAGATCGTGCCGTTGCGCTGCGACCGGCTCTGCACGCGCGCATTGCGCTGCCAGCGGGTCTGCGCAAAACGGGCAAACAGCGCAGGCCAGTCGGGCGCGCCATTGGCCGCACCGGCCAGCCGGCCCAGTGTCCAGGCGTCTTCGATCGCCATCGCCGCGCCTTGCGCCAGATAGGGCCGCAACGGATGCGCCGCATCGCCCAGCAGCGCCACCCGGCCGCGGGCATGTTCGTCTGCACTGGCCACCGGATGGCGGTCGTTGAGCGCCCACAGCTTCCACTCTCCGACCTGGTCCAGCATCGTCTTCAGTTCGGCACAGACCGGCCCCAGCGCGCGCAGCAGGTCGGCCTGCCGGGCTTCGTGGCTCCAGCTCTGGGGGTCGCTGCCGGGCGGTCCGCCGTGGCCGTGGCCGAGCATGCCCTCGACCACCGCCACCACGTTGAACCACTCGCCCCGGCGCACCGGGTAATGCACCACATGCAGCTTCGGACCGAGCCAGGCGGTGACCACCGGATCGCGCAACACGCCCGGCAGGTCGCCGGCCGCCACCATGCCGCGGTAGGCCAGATGGCCGCTCACCCGCGCCGGCTGTGCGCCCAGCATCTCCTGCCGCACCCGGCTCCAAAGGCCGTCGGCCCCCACCAGGGCGCCCACCTCGAACACCTTGTCGTTCTCGCAGGTCACGCGCACGCCATTGCCAGCCTCTTCGTAGCCGGCCAGCCGCGTGTCCAGGTGCAGGCGAACGCGCGGTTCATGCCGGACGGCCTCCAGCAGCAGCGCATGCAGGTCGACGCGGTAGATGGTCGCGTAGGGCTGCCCGTAATGGGCCCTGCTGAGCGCCCCCAGGCGCAGCTGGCCCAGGGTGTTCGAGTGGTGTGCATCGCGCACCTGCAGCGACTCGGGGAAGGCGGCACAGGCGTGCAGCTCGTCGATCAGGCCCCAGGCGTCGAGCACCCGCACAGCGTTGGGACCGAGCTGCAGGCCCGCCCCCACCTCGCCGAAGGCGGACGCCTGCTCCAGCAGGTCCACTTCCACACCGGCACGCGAGAGAGCCAGCGCAGTCGCCAGCCCACCGATGCCACCACCGGCAACGACCACCTTGTTGTTCATGGGCGCCGATTGTGCCGGGCCGAATGGCCCCGGCGTTGACAAAGGTCAGGGACTGGTGACGACGGTCCGGTGCGGGTCACAGTACCCGGTGGAACCAGAACAGGGAAAGCCCCGCCGACAGCAGCACCAGCACCGCCGCCGCCAGCGCCAGCAGGCCCGAGATTTCAGTCTCCTTCTTCTCGACCGTCAGCCGCGTGCTCAGCGACTGGTAGACCTGCTTGAGGTTGTCGGCCGTGCCGGCGTAGAAGTACTCGCCCTTGGTCTCGCGGGCGACGTTCTTGAGGGTGTCTTCGTCCAGCCGGACGCGCATCGACCAGCCCTCGAAGCCGATCACTTCGCCATCGACCGTGCCGATGCCGACGGTGTAGACCCGCACGCCCCGGTCGGCCGCCATCTTCGCTGCCTCCGCCGTATCGACGCCGGTGGTGCGCTGTCCGTCGGTCAGCAGGATGATCGCAGCCGAGTTGTACGACCCGGGCGGCACCGGCTCCAGCGGCTTCTTCTCGGTCTTCGGCTGGTCGATCGCCCTGCCCGGCGGCGCGAACGGATCGTTGTTGCCTCGGCCGTAGGTCACGCTGGCCAGATCGACCTGGCCCGGGAACAGCTCGGACAGCGCGACCACGATGGCGCTGCCGATCGCGGTGGCGCGCTGCATCTGGAACTTGTCGATGGCAGCGTTGAGGTCTTCACGGCTGAGCGTGACCGGCTGCACCACCTGGGCCGACCCGGCAAACGCGACGATGCCCACGCGCACATGGCGCGGCAGGTCCTTGAGGAAGGCCTTGGCCGCGTTCTGCGAAGCCACCAGCCGGTTGGGCTGCACATCGGTCGCGCGCATGCTTCCCGAAACGTCCATCGCCAGGATGATGGTCTGCTGGCTCGAGGGCAGCGTGATGGTCGCCACCGGGCGTGCCGCGGCCAGCAACATCGCCGCCAGGGCCAGCAGCAACAGAAACGGCGGGATGTGGCGCCGCCAGTTCGGCGCCCGGCCCATGGCCTCGCGCACGATGGACAGGCTGGCGTAGCGCAGCGCCGTCTTGCGGCGGCGGTGCAGCAGCCACCAGTACAGCAGCAGCAACACTGGCAGCGCCGCCAGCAGCCAGAGGAACTGCGGCCACAGGAAGTTGAGCGGCAGCGCGTTCATGCAGCCTCCCCGGACATGTGGGCGGGGCGCAGGCCGGCCGGCACCACACGCCGCTGGACCCGCCGCTGTCGCAGCGCCACGAAACGCAGGATCGCCTCGGCCAGGTCGTCGTCGGTCGACAGCTCCAGCGTGTCGACACCGGACCTTCCCAGCGACTCCAGCAACTGCGCCTCGCGTTGCGCCGCAATGCGGGCGAAGCGTTGCCGGAAGCCCTTGTCGTGGGTGTCGACCAACAGCTGTTCGCCGGACTCGGCGTCCCGGATCGTCAGCAGACCCAGATCGGGCAGTTCCAGCTCGAGCGGATCGACCAGACGCACCGCGACCACGTCGTGTCGCCGTGCGAGTTCACCGAGCGGCTTTTCCCAGCCCGGTTCGCTGATGAAGTCGGACACCACAAACACCGTGCTGCGCTGGCGCACCGTGTGGGCTGCGGCGCGCAGCAGGTCCGACAGCCGCGTAGTACCGCCGACCGCTTGCGCGGATGCCTTGGGCCCTGCATTCGCCGAGGACACCGCCGGGCCGGCTTTGCCGGACGGCTGGTGTCGCCCCCTTGAGGGGGTCGCGCGCAGCGCGACGGGGGTGTTCAACATGTTCAACAGACGCAGCACCTGCAGCCGACCACCGCGCGCCGGCAGCACCGCGTCGACCGCGGCCGCGCCGCGCGAGCCGTACAGCATCGCACCGACGCGGTTGCCATGGCGGCTGATGAGCCGAGCGAGCACACCCGCGAACGCCTGCAGCACCTCCCGCTTGCGGCGCTCGCCCGAGCCGAAGTCCACCGAGGCGCTGAGGTCAAGCAGGAACCAGGCCGCCATCTCGCGGTCTTCGGTGAACACCCGCACATGCGGTTGCTGCAGCCGCGCGGTGACGTTCCAGTCGATGTGGCGCACGTCGTCGTGGTGCTGGTACTCCCGCAGGTCGGCCAGGTCCAGACCGGTGCCGCGCATCAGCGTGCGGTGATCGCCCTGCAGCAGACCGTCGAGCCGCTTGATCACGGTCCATTCCAGCCGGCGCAGCAATGCCTCTGTGCGGCCCTGGTCTCCCACGACGGGAGCGACCGGTGGATCGGCGGTTCGGCGTTTGAACAGGCTCAGCAGCATGGTGGTGCTCCGTTCAGGCTGCTTTTCTCTCGTGGTCCAGCGGCCGTGCCGGGGGTGGAACCGCCTTCATGATGCGGTGGACCAGCGCCTCGCTGGTGAGGCCTTCGGACAGCGCCTCGTACGACAGCACCACGCGGTGGCGCAGCACATCGGGCACCAGATCCATCATGTCCTCCGGCAGCGCGTAGCTGCGACCGCGCAGCAGGGCCAGGGCGCGTGCGCCTTCGACCAGGCCAATGGTCGCGCGCGGGCTGGCTCCGTAGGTGATGAGCCTTGCCGTGTCCTTCAGGCCATGCTTGTCGGGCGTGCGGGTGGCCGACACCAGCTTGACCGCGTACTGCACCAGCGAGGGGTCGACATAGACCTCGCGGCACAGCGCCTGCAGCGCGGCCAGCTGCTCGGTCGTGGCCACGGCGTTGACCTGCACCGCCGGACCGGTGACGCGTTCGACGATGACGTATTCCTCCTCGTCGGTCGGGTACTCGACCAGCACCTTCATCATGAAGCGGTCGACCTGCGCTTCGGGCAGCGGGTAGGTACCTTCGGTCTCGATCGGGTTCTGCGTCGCCATCACGAGGAAGGGTTCTGGCACGCGGTGTGTCTCGCCCGCGATCGTGACCTGCCGCTCCTGCATCACCTCCAGCAGCGCGCTCTGCACCTTGGCCGGCGCGCGGTTGATCTCGTCGGCCAGCAACAGGTTGGCAAACACCGGGCCCAGCGCGGTCGAGAAGTCGCCGGTCTTCTGGTTGTAGATGCGAGTGCCCACGAGGTCGGCCGGCACCAGGTCGGGCGTGAACTGGATGCGCTTGAAGCGCCCCTGCACGACATTGGCGAGGGTCTTCACCGTCAGCGTCTTGGCCAGCCCTGGCACACCTTCCACGAGCAGGTGCCCACCCGACAGCAGCGCCACCATCACGCGTTCCAGAAAACGGTCCTGCCCGACCACCACGCGCTTGACCTCGTACAGGATCTGCTCCATGAGGCGGGCGGTGTCGGGATGGGTGTTGTCGCTCATGAAGACTCCTGGGTGTCAGAAGGGGGGGAGGCCGGCGGCCGAGGCCGCACTCTCGATCGGAACGGCAAAGCCAATGCCCAGAAAAGTCCGGGCGCGCGTCGGGTTGAGGATGCCGGTGACCACGCCAACCACCTCGCCGTCCATCGTGACCAGCGGTCCGCCGGAGTTGCCCGGATTGGCCGCGGCGTCGAACTGGATCAGGTTGGGGATCTCCTGCACACCCTCGTGCGACTTGAAGGAACGGCCCAGGCCAGAGATCACGCCGGCCGAGGTCGAGGGGCCGATGCCGAAGGGGAAACCGACTGCGACCACTTCGTCGCCGGGCACCAGGTCGGCGGTGGTGCGCAGCGTCGCCGCGTGCAGGTCATCGGGAATCGTCTGCGCCTGCAGCACCGCCAGATCGTGCTGCGGCTGCAGGCCGGCGATGCTCGCCACCGACTCGCTGCCGTCGGCGAACACCACCCGGATCGACTGCGCGGCCTGCACCACGTGCAGGTTGGTCAGGATCACACCCTTGTCCTGGATCACGACGCCGGTGCCCACGCCGTGTTCGACGTCTTCGCCCTTCTTGTCCTTCACGTAGGACACCACCCGCACCACCGAAGGCCGGATCTTTTCGGCGGCGCGCGCCGCGCGCGAAGGCAGATTCTGCGTGGTGACGCTGCGCAGCACGGCGGCGTCGATGTCCTTCTGGGTCAGCACCCGGGGCGGGTGCGCCGTCTGCTGCCACAGCATCCACAACAGCATGCTCAGCAAAACTGCCATGCAGCCCCAGGTCAGACGAGGATCGGTCGCCGCGCGCGCCAGCCGCTGGCGCCAGCGGGTCCCGGAAGCAAGCGCCTGCACCTCGGCCGCTGCCGTCTCGCCGGACACGGCCGTTTCCCCGGCCGCAGGGCCACCGCGCGGGGATCGGCTGTAGAGGACGGGACGGCGCATCGCGACTCCTCTGGCGCCCGGTGCGGGCGCGTTGCACACATGATGCCGGTTTGCGGGCGCGGGCTCAAGCGCCCAGCAATTGCCTCAGCACATAGGGCAGGATTCCCCCTGCACGGAACTGGTGCACCTCGACCGGCGTGTCGATGCGCAGGGTCAGGCTGCGCTCCAGCCGCGTGCCATCGGCGCGGGTGACGATCAGGCGCGCCGGGCTCTGCGGCAGCAGGCCCGGGTCAGGAACCACATCCACCGTCTCGTCGCCCCGCAGGCCCAGGGATTCCCAGGAGTCGCCCGGTGCGAACTGCAGTGGCAACACGCCCATGCCGACCAGGTTGCTGCGGTGGATGCGCTCGAAGCTGCGCGCGACCACCGCCTTGATGCCCAGCAGCTGCGTGCCCTTCGCGGCCCAGTCGCGGCTGGACCCGGTGCCGTATTCCTCGCCCGCAAAGACCACGGTGGGCACGCCGGCGGCGCGGTAGCGCATGGCAGCGTCGTAGATGCTCATCTTCTGGCCCTGGCCGGTGCCGGCGTGCTGGTAGAGCGTCCAGCCACCCTCCTCGCGACCACCATCGGGCGCCGCCTCCAGCATCAGGTTGCGGATGCGCACGTTGGCAAAGGTGCCGCGCATCATGACTTCGTGGTGTCCGCGGCGGGCACCGTAGCTGTTGAAGTCGGCCTTGAGCACGCCGCGCCCGATCAGCCACTGGCCAGCCGGCGACGACTCGGCGATCGAGCCGGCGGGCGAGATGTGGTCGGTGGTGATCGAATCGCCGAACAGGGCCATGATGCGCGCGGCGTGCACACCGGGTACCTGCTCGGCCGGCGCCTGCAGGGCAAACCCCTCGAAGAAAGGCGGTTCGGCAATGTAGCTGCTGGTGGGCCAGGCGTACGTCAGCCCCGTGCCGCCCTTGATCCGTTCCCACAGCGCGCCCGGCTCGCTCTGGATGCGTTCGTAGTTCTCGCGGTAGGCCTTGCCGTGCATCGCGTACTTCATCAGCGCATGGATCTCGTCGCTGGTGGGCCAGATGTCGCCCAGCCAGACCGCCTTGCCGCCATGACCCACGCCGACCGGCTCGCTCATCAGGTCGCGCCGCACCGTGCCCGCGATCGCGTAGGCCACCACCAGCGGCGGGCTGGCCAGGAAGTTGGCCTTCAGGTTGGGGTGGATGCGCGCCTCGAAGTTGCGGTTGCCCGACAGCACGGCCGCACAGACGAGCTGGTTCTGCGTGATGGCCTCGTTGATGTCGGGCCGCAGGTCGCCCGAATTGCCGATGCAGGTGGTGCAGCCGTAGCCGGCCAGCGAGAAACCCAGCTTTTCGAGGTAGGGCAACAGGCCGGTTCGCGTGAGGTACTCGGTCACGATGCGCGAGCCGGGCGCGAGCGAAGTCTTCACGTGCTGCTTGACCGTCAGCCCGGCCTCGACCGCCTTCTTCGCCAGCAGCCCGGCCGCCAGCAGCACGCCGGGGTTGCTGGTGTTGGTGCAACTGGTGATGGCCGCGATCAGCACGTCGCCGTCGCGCAGCTCGGTGCCGCGGCTGGTCTTGAACGACCCCCCGAGGCGCTGCGCCGGCTGGTGGAAGCCGTTGTCGGCCTGCGGTAGCGAGAACAGGGTGTCGAACTGGGTCGCCACGTTGCCGATCTCGATCCGGTCCTGCGGCCGCTTGGGGCCGGCCAGACTGGGTGCCACTGTGCCCAGATCGAGCGCAACAACCTGGGAATACTGGATGTCGCCCGACGCCTGCGAAGCGCCCGGTGCGCCGGGCACGCCGAACAGACCTTGCGCACGGAAGTAGGCCTCGAAGGCCTCGATCTCCAGCGTGCTGCGGCCGGTCCCGCGGAAGTAGTCGATGGTCTTTTCATCCACCGGGAAGAAACCCATGGTCGCACCGTATTCGGGCGCCATGTTGGCGATGGTCGCGCGGTCGGGCAGCGGCAGCGAGGCCGTGCCTTCGCCAAAGAACTCGACGAACTTGCCCACCACCTTGTGTTTGCGCAGGATCTCGGTCACCGTCAGCACGAGGTCGGTCGCGGTGCAGCCCTCGCGCAGCCGGCCGGTCAGTTCGAAGCCGACCACATCGGGTGTGAGGAACGAGACCGGCTGGCCCAGCATCGCGGCCTCGGCCTCGATGCCGCCGACGCCCCAGCCGACCACGCCGATGCCGTTGATCATGGTGGTGTGGCTGTCGGTGCCAACCAGGGTGTCGGGGTAGTAGAGACCACCCTTGAGGTGCACGCCGCGCGCGAGGTATTCGAGGTTGACCTGGTGCACGATGCCAAAGCCCGGCGGCACCACGCCGAAGGTCTCGAAGGCCTGCATGCCCCACCTGAGGAACTGGTAGCGCTCCTTGTTGCGCTGGAACTCCAGCTTCATGTTGAGGTCCAGCGCGTTCTTGCTGCCGTAGTGGTCGACCATCACCGAGTGGTCGACCACCAGATCGACAGGCACCAGCGGCTCGATCTTCTTCGGGTCGTGACCCAGCCGCTGGGCGGCGCTGCGCATTGCAGCCAGATCGGCCAGCAGCGGCACACCGGTGAAGTCCTGCAGCACCACGCGCGCCACCATGAACGGGATCTCGTCGGTGCGCGGGGCGCCGGGTTGCCAGTTCGCCAGCTGTGCCACGTGTTCGGGCAGCACGCGTTCGCCGTCACAGTGGCGCAGCACGCTTTCGAGCACGATGCGCAGCGAGACCGGCAGGCGGTGGATCGAGGGATAGCGCCGCGCCAGTGCGGGCAGCGAGTAAAAGCGGCCGGAGCGGCCCGAAGCGGTGCGGAAGGTCTTGACCGTGTCGGCGAAGGGATGGGTGAAGGCGTCGGCTCGGACCATGAAGGGCTCCCCTGGCGAAGGCCAGCGAAGCCCATTCTGAGCGTTCAAGCCATGACCGCGCTGCGCTCGTGGTTACGAAAGGTCAGCGCCCGACCCTTCACCAGCGCGCAGCGAGCACCGGCCGCCGCGACCGGTCCAGCCCCTGCACCGGGGCCACCGACACGGTGCAGCCCGGGCTGCGGTAGCAGATCGTGGCGCGCGCCAGCTGCTCCAGCCACTGCGCGTCGTCGGGCACACTCCAGAGCTCGACCGTGTAGACATCGCTGGCGTCCAGCGGAAATCGGGTGCCGCGCACCACCGCGCCCCGACCCGGGGCGGGTTTGGCCGGTTCGGCCTCGGCCATGTCGTCGGGGTCGGCCACACAGACCAGGCGCACGCCCTCCTGCGACAGCCCGCACATCCAGTGCGTGCCCGCCATGGCCGGCAGGCTGGCCGCCCCAAGGCCCAGGCCCAGGCCAACCGCCAGAAATCGCAGAAATCGACGCATGAGGCACCTCCAGATGCCTCCATGTCGGCCGCCCGCGCCCGAACTTGAAGGTCATCCGACGAAGCGCCGACAACGGCGGCGCCCCTTGCGGGACAATCCACCCCCTGATGAAAGCTCCCGAATTGCTCCTGCCCGCCGGCTCGCTGCACCGCATGCGCGCCGCCTACAACTTTGGCGCCGACGCTGTCTACGCCGGCCAGCCGCGCTACAGCCTGCGCGCGCGCAACAACGAATTCCGCCTCGAACAGATCGCCGAAGGCATCGGCGAGGCGCACCAGCGCGGCAAGAAGTTCTTCGTCACCAGCAACCTGATCGCCCACAACGACAAGCTGCGCACCTACATCCGCGACCTGCAGCCGGTGGTCGAACTCAGGCCCGACGCGATCATCATGGCCGACGCCGGCCTGATCATGCTGGTGCGCGAGCAGATGGAAAAAGGCCTCTGGCCCGAGGTGCCGATCCACCTCTCGGTGCAGGCCAACACCACCAACAGCGCGGCGGTGAAGTTCTGGCAGAAACAGGGCGTGACCCGCATCATCCTCAGCCGCGAGCTGAGCCTGGACGAGGTGCAGGCGATCCGCAACGACTGCCCGGACATCGAGCTGGAAGTGTTCGTGCACGGCGCGCTGTGCATCGCCTATTCGGGCCGCTGCCTGCTGTCGGGCTACTTCAACCGCCGCGACCCCAACCAGGGTACCTGCACCAACGCCTGCCGCTGGGAATACAAGACCCAGGCCGCGACCACCGACACCGACACCGGCGACGCCGCCCCGGTCGCCACTCTCGACGGCTTCAACTTCGCGCAGGAAGACGAAGAAGCGGCCAGCGCTTTCTCGACCACCGGCAGCGGCCAGCGCCACCCCGAGGCCAACAAGGTCTGGCTGATCGAAGAAGCCGGCCGCCCGGGCGAGCTGATGCCGATCATGGAAGACGAGCACGGCACCTACATCATGAATAGCAAGGACCTGCGCGCCGTCGAGCACGTGGGCAAGCTGGCCGCCATGGGCATCGACTCGCTCAAGATCGAAGGCCGCACCAAGAGCCACTACTACGTTGCGCGCACCGCGCAGGTCTACCGCCGCGCCATCGACGATGCCGTCGCCGGCAAGCCCTTCAACCCCGAGCTGCTGCTCGAACTCGAAGGCCTGTCCAACCGCGGTTACACAGGCGGACTGATGGAACGCCGCCCGGCGCAGGACTACCAGAACTACATCACCGGCCACAGCGAAAGCCACCGCAGCCAGTTCGTGGGCGAGGTGCTGCAGGTGCGGGAAGACGGCTGGGCCGAGGTCGAGACCAAGAACCGCTTCTCGGTCGGCGACCGGCTGGAGGTGATCCACCCCAGCGGCAACCGCGTGATTGAGCTGGACGCGATGCGCAACCAGGATGGCGAGACGATCACCGTGGCGCAGGGCAGCCCCACCAAGGTCTGGGTACCGCTGGCCGCACCCAGCGAGGGTGCGCTGATCGCGCGCCTGATCTGAGCCGACGCTGAACCGGCGCCGGGTCAGTTCACCTGCCGCTTGTCCATCTTGCGGGCCAGCGTGCGGCGGTGCATGCCCAGGCGCCGCGCGGCCTCCGAGATGTTGAAGCCGGTCTCGGCCAGCACCTCGTGGATGCGTTCCCACTCCAGCGTCTTGATCGAGCTGGTGCGGTTGGTGATCTGCACGTCGGTGTTGCCTTCGGTCTGGCCGAAGGCGGCCTCGATGTCGTCGGTGTTCGACGGCTTGGCCAGGTAGTGGCAGGCGCCCAGCTTCACCGCCTCGACCGCGGTGGAAATGCTGGCGAAACCGGTCAGCACGACGATGCGCATCGCCCCGCTCGCCGCGTGCAGCGACTGCACGCAGGCCAGGCCTGAAGCCTCGCCCTTGATCTTGAGGTCGACCACCGCGTAGTCCGGCGTGTTCGACGCCAGCAGCGCCTCCACCTCGGGCAGGCTGGCGGCGAGCAACACGCGGTAACCGCGGCGCTCGAACGAACGGCTGAGCGTCCTGGCGAACGCCTCGTCGTCTTCCACCAGCAGCAACAGTCGTTCTTCAGTTTCCATGTTCTTTCGCCATGGCCCCCTGCAGGGCGATGGTCGCCAGCGGCAAGCGGATGGTCACCTCGGCGCCGCCTTCGGGCCGGTTGCCGGCCACCACGCTGCCACCCAGGGTTCGCGCCACGTTGAACACCAGGAACAGCCCGAGCCCGGCGCCGGGGCGGTTCTTGGTGGAGTGGTACGGAGTGCCCAGGCGGCGCAGGAAGTCGGGTGCAAAACCCGGGCCGCGGTCGGTAACCACCAGGCACAGGTCGTCGCCCTCATGGGTGACCACCATCCGGACCCAGTCCGGCGACGCTTCGCGTGCATTGTCCAGCACATTGAACACCATCTGCTGCAGTGTGGTGTCCGACACCATGGGCACGTCGGCGCCGAAGTCGTTGTCGCAAATGAAGGTCTCGATCGAACGCGTGGCGCGCCAGTCCTGCGCCAGCGCATCGACAAAGGCCCGCACCGTGGTCTGGGCCGACTCCTCGCTGCGCGCCTCGCCGGCCGACAGCAGGATCCCGCTGACGATGCTCTTGCAGCGCCGTACCTGGTTCTGCATCTCCTGGATGTCTTCCATCAGCAGCGGGTCAGCGGAGAGGCGCTGGTCGTGGATCCAGTCGCCCAGGATCACCGCCAGCGTCGACAGCGGCGTGCCCAGCTCGTGCGCGGCGCCCGAGGCCAGCAGGCCCATGCGCACGATGTGTTCCTCTTCCGCCCGGCGGCGGCGCGCCGCGGCGAGACGGGCGTCGCGCTCGCGCAGGTTGCGCTGGATGCGCGTGATGAAGACGCTCACCAGCGCGGCGTTCAGCAGGAAACACACCAGCAGGCCGAAGGCGTAGAGGCTGGAGAAACCGCCCTGCGGCTCGTGCACCAGCGGCAGCGGCAGGTGGTGCCGCGCCAGCAGGCCGAAACACAGGGCGGTGATGATCACCATCGACCAGATGTAGGCGCCGCGCAGCAGCACCGCGCCCAGCGTCACCTGCAGCAGGTAGAGAAACACGAAGGGGTTGGTGATGCCGCCGCTCAGATACAGCTGCACGGTCAGGACCCCCACGTCCACCAGCAGGGCCACGAACACCTCGGGATGGCGCACCTCGGGCGGCAGCCGCAGCCGCAGCAGGCTCACCACGTTGAACAGCACCAGGCAGGCGACCGAGATCAGCAGCTCGTCGTAGGGCAGCGAGAGACCGAGGGCGTAGTGCGCCGCCTCCAGCGTGGCGATCTGCCCGATCACCGCGATCCAGCGCAGCTGCACCAGCTGCTGCAGGTTCTTCAGTCCGGCCGCGGCGTCGGCCGACAGCGCGGCGTCGGCAGCGGGCAAGCGGAGTGGTTCGGCGCGGGGAGGTGTCATGGGCAGGCGGCGGGAAGGAGCCGCTCAGGCACCCCGGCGACGCTCCAAGCGTGCCACAGTCCAGGCCGCCCCCACCACCATCAGGGCCAGGGTGTACCAGGTGACCGCGTACACGAGGTGGCTGTTGGCGAACCGGATCACCGTCAGGCCAGGTTGCGGACGGTCTGCCGGCACCGCATTCGTTGCATCTGTGCCCCCGGGCAAGCCGGCGTCGACGAAGAACGGTGCCGCCTGTGAAAGTCCTCGCGCCTGGCCCATGGCGACCACGTCGCGGGAGTACCAGCGCTGTTGCGCGGGATCGTTGGTACGCAGGAACCCGCCGCCGGGTTCGTTCAGGCGCAGCAGGCCCTCGATGCGCTGCGGCGCGGCAGCATCGGCATTCGCGCCCGCACCACCACTGACCCAGCGCTGGCGCTGCGCCTCGGGCACAAAGCCGCGGTTGACCCAGACCAGGGAGCTGTCGCCGCGCTGCAGCGGGGTCATCACCCAGAAGCCATTGCCCAGTTCGGTCACGGCCTTCGACAGCACGGTCGCCTGGCCGAGCCAGCGCCCTTCCAGAAACACCGGCAGGTACTCGTGGCTGGCCGCCGTCACCCGACCCCATTCGCCGGGCGGCGGCAGGGCCACCGGGGCAGCGTGCACGCGCTGCTCGACCCGCTCGATCAGGGCCAGCTTCCAGGCGCGGCGCTGGACCTGCCAGGTGCCCAGCGCCAGGAAACCGCAGAACAGCAGCAGCCCGAGTACGGCCAGCACCCAGCGGTGCAGCGCCGTCCGGCGGGCGGCCACGGGCGCGGTGGTCATCGCTCGATCAGGAACCCGGGCCGGTCACCGCGGCCGGCGTGAGCTTGGGATGCTCCGGCATCATGTGGGCGTTCATCTGGTACATCACCCACAGCGTGCCGGTGATGGCGATCGCCACGAAGACCACGGTGAAGATCGTCGACAGCAGCGTCCAGCCGCCCTCGACCTTGCCGTTCATGTGCAGGAAGAACACCATGTGGACCAGGATCTGCACCACCGCAAAGGCGCCGAGCACCAGCACCGCCGTGTTGCGGTCGGTGATCACCTTCGTCATCACCAGCCAGAACGGGATCGCGGTCAACACGATGGAGAGCACGAAGCCCCACATGTAGCCGGAGAAGCTGCTGTGCGGACCGACGTCGCCGTGGTGGCCGTGACCGTCGTCGTGGTGCGAGTCGTGAGTCATGTCGTGCGAGGCCATCACAGCACCCCCATCAGGTACACAAAGGTGAAGACGCCGATCCAGACGACGTCCAGAAAGTGCCAGAACATCGACAGGCACATCAGGCGGCGCTTGTTCTCGTGGATCAGGCCGTGCTGGCCGATCTGCACCATCAGCACCACCATCCAGATCAGGCCGAAGGTCACGTGCAGGCCGTGTGTGCCGACCAGGGTGAAGAAGGCCGACAGGAAGGCGCTGCGCTGCGGGCCGGCGCCTTCGTGGATCAGGTGGTTGAACTCGTAGAGCTCCAGGCCCAGGAAACACAGGCCGAACAGGCCGGTGACCGCCAGCCACAGCAGCGTGCCCTTGACGTCGTCCATCTGCTTGCGCAGCATGGCGAAACCGAAGGTGATCGACGAGAGCAGCAGGAAGGCGGTGTTGATCGCCACCAGCTTCAGGTCAAACAGCTCCGCACCATTGGGGCCGGCGGCGTAGTTGCGGCCGAGCACGCCGTATGTCGCGAACAGCGCCGCGAAGATGAGGCAGTCGCTCATCAGGTAGAGCCAGAAACCCAGCGAGGTGCCGTTTTCCGGGTGCGGTTCGTGCGCGAGGTGGTACTCGCGCACGGTCAGTGCGGCGCCCGCGGCGCCGGCTTGGATGCGGTGGTCAGACATGGCTTGCAAGCAGTTGGGTGCGGGCGTTTTCGGTGGCCGTCACTTGACCGGCCGGGATGTGGAAGTCGCGCTTGTAGTTGAAGGTGTGGACGATGGCGGCGATCACCACGGCAGCGAACGACACGCCGGCCAGCAGCCACATGTGCCAGATCAGCGCAAAGCCCATCACCAGCGAGAAGGCCGAGATCACCACGCCAGCGCCGGTATTGGCGGGCATGTGGATCGGCTGGAAGCCGGTCAGCGGGCGCTGGTAGCCGTGCTTCTTCATGTCCCACCAGGCGTCAATCTCATGCACCACCGGGGTGAAGGCGAAGTTGTAGTCGGGAGGAGGCGACGAGGTGGCCCACTCCAGCGTGCGGCCATCCCACGGATCGCCGGTCACGTCGCGCAGCTGGTCGCGCTTGAGGTAGCTCACGCCGATCTGGATCAGGAAGCAGCCGATGCCCAGCGCGATCAGGAAGGCGCCAAAGGCAGCGACCTGGAACCAGATCTGCAGCGAGGTGTCTTCGAAGTGGTTGGCGCGCCGGGTCACGCCCATCAGGCCCAGCACGTACAGCGGCATGAACGCGACGTAGAAGCCCACCACCCACAGCCAGAAGGAGCGCACGCCCCAGGTGCGGTCGAGCTTGAAGCCGAAGGCCTTGGGGAACCAGTAGTTCATGCCGGCGAACAGGCCGAACAGCACGCCGCCGATGATCACGTTGTGGAAGTGCGCGATCAGGAACAGGCTGTTGTGCAACACGAAGTCGGCCGGGGGCACGGCCAGCAGCACACCGGTCATGCCGCCGATGGCGAAGGTCACCATGAAGGCCACGGTCCACATCATGGGCAGCTCGAACCGGATGCGGCCCTTGTACATGGTGAACAGCCAGTTGAAGATCTTCGCGCCGGTGGGGATCGAGATGATCATGGTCGTGATGCCGAAGAAGGCGTTCACGCTCGCGCCCGAGCCCATGGTGAAGAAGTGGTGCAGCCAGACGATGTACGACAGGATGGTGATCACCACCGTGGCATAGACCATCGAGGTGTAGCCGAACAGGCGCTTGCCGCAGTAGGTGGCGACGACCTCAGAGAAAATGCCGAAGCAGGGCAGGATCAGGATGTAGACCTCGGGATGGCCCCAGATCCAGATCAGGTTCACGTACAGCATGGCGTTGCCGCCGAGGTCGTTGGTGAAGAAGTTGGTGCCGGCGTAGCGGTCCAGGCTCATCAGCACCAGGGCGGCGGTCAGCACCGGGAACGAGGCCACGATCAGCGCGTTGGTGCACAGCGAGGTCCAGGTGAAGACGGGCATCTTCATCAGGCTCATGCCGGGCGCGCGCATCTTGATGATGGTCACGATCAGGTTGATGCCCGAGAGCGTGGTGCCCACGCCCGCGATCTGCAGCGACCAGATGTAGTAGTCCAGACCCACCCCCGGGTTCTGCGCCCCCAGGTTGGACAGCGCCAGCCAGCCCGAGGTGGAGAACTCGCCCAGGAAGAGCGACATCATCACCAGCACGGCGCCGGCGGTGGTCATCCAGAAGCTGAAGTTGTTCAGGAACGGGAAGGCCACGTCGCGCGCGCCGATCTGCAGCGGCACCAGGTAGTTCATCAGCCCGGTGACCAGCGGCATCGCCACGAAGAAGATCATGATCACGCCGTGGGCGGTGAAGACCTGGTCGTAGTGGTGCGGCGGCAGGTAGCCGGTGCTGTCACCGAAGGCCATGGCCTGCTGCAGGCGCATCATGACCGCGTCGGCGAAGCCGCGCAGCAGCATCACCAGACCCAGGATCATGTACATGATCCCGATCTTCTTGTGGTCGATGCTGCTGAACCAGTCGCGCCAGAGCGTGCCCCAGAGCTTGAACTTGGTGATCAGCGCCAGCGTGCCCAGGCCACCCAGAACGACGGCGACAAAGGTCCACAGCACGATGGGCTCGTGCACCATGGGAATGGAGTCCCAGGTGAGCCGGCCCAGGGCCCAGTGGGCCTCGGAGGGAGAAACAGTAGACATGGTGTTCAGTCAGGCAAGGACCGGACGCCGCCGCAACGGCAGCGCCCGATCAGGGTTTCATTGGCGGGACGTGGCGTAGCGGGCGGCGCGGGTGTTCAGCTCGGCCACCACCTTGATCGACTCTTCGGCGGTGCAGATGTCCTGCGGCAGGTTCAGGCCCTGTGCTTTCAGGTAGGACTCACCGCCCTGGGCATCGACGGCCATCATGTGGTGCAGGCACATCTTTCCGTCTTCGACGCAGCGGTTGAGCACCTTGTCGTACAGGCCCGCCTCGACCGAGGCAAAGCGCTGCACCGGGTCGCGTTCGCTGGGGTTCACCAGCTTGACGTAGGCGCTGCGGTCCAGCGTCTTCGCTTCGCCCTTGGCCTTGTCGACCCACTGGGCGAAATCGCCGTCGCTCAGGCCCAGGAACTTGAAGGTCATGCCGGAGAAACCGGCGCCGCTGTAGTGCGCGGACTTGCCCTGGTAAACGCCAGCCTTGTTGATGACGGCGTTGAGTTCGGTCTGCATGCCGGGCATGGTGTAGATCATTCCGGCCAGGTCCGGCACGTAGAACGCGTTCATGGTCGTGCTGGACGTCAGCTTGAACACGATCGGGCGGTCCACCGGCGCGGCCACCTCGTTGACCGTCGCGATGCCCTGTTCCGGGTAGAAAAACAGCCACTTCCAGTCCAGCGCCACCACCTGAACTTCCAGCGGCTTCACGTCCTTGGCCAGCGCCTTGGATGCCGAGATGCGGTCCAGCGGACGGTACGGGTCCAGCTTGTGGGTGCCGATCCAGGTGATCGCGCCCAGCGCGATGATGATCAGCAGCGGCCCGCTCCAGATCACCAGCTCCAGCACGGTCGAGTGGTGCCAGTCGGGGGCGTAGTCCGCCTCGGTGTTGGCGGTGTTCGACGCGCGGTACTTCCAGGCGAACCAGAGCGTGAGGGTGATCACCGGCACGATGATCACCAGCATCAGCAGCGTGGCCTGGACCACCAGTTGGCCCTGCCGGGCGGCAATGTCACCGGCGGGGTTCAGGACGACGGCTTTGCTGCAGCCCGTCAGGAGGGCCACCGCGGCGGCGACCGCCAGCCAGAGGCCTCCCCGGAGCGGGAACGAAGAAAACAGACGGGGCATGGGGCGAGAAGCTTTCTTGGTGGGTAAAAGCGGATGACAAAAATCAATTCGTCCACGAATTTACCGACCCCACCGCGTTTGTCGATTGGACATTTTGTCCAATGTCAAGGCGGACTTGCCCTGTATTGCGGTAACGCACGCTGGGAAAACCCCAGATTGCCCGCCTGTCCCCCGGGGTGTAGAAGGATGTTGGCGACACGCCACACGACCTACAGGAGACTTTTTCATGAGCAGCCCCGCCCTCGCCGCCCACCCCCAGGCCGGTTTTGAAGAGAGCCCCTCCGCCCTGTCCAGGGCCGACACCCACGAAGACGTCACCTCCGGCGAAATCGCGGTCGGCGTCATCATCGGCCGCTCGTCCGAGTATTTCGATTTCTTTGTCTTCGGGATCGCCTGCGTGCTGGTGTTCCCGGCCTTCCTGTTTCCCTTCCTGTCGCCCCTGGACGGCACCCTGGCGGCCTTCGGCCTGCTGGCGGTGGCCTTCGTCGCCCGGCCGCTGGGCACCGCCTTGTCCATGGCGGTGCAGCGCCACTGGGGCCGCGGCACCAAGCTGACCATTGCACTATTCCTGCTGGGCATCTGCACCGTGGGCATGGCCTACATCCCCAGCTACCAGAGCCAGGGCGTCGCCGCCATCGGACTGATGCTGGTGCTGCGCGTCGGCCAGGGGCTGGCACTGGGCGGCACCTGGGACGGATTGCCTTCCCTGTTGGCGATGTCGGCCCCGCCGGAGCGCCGCGGCTGGTACGCCATGATCGGCCAGCTGGGTGCGCCGCTGGGCTTCGTGCTCGCCGCCGGCCTGTTCGCCTACCTGCGCGGCAGTCTGGACGACCAGGAATTCCTGGCCTGGGGCTGGCGCTACGCCTTCTTCGTGGCCTTCGCCATCAACGTGGTCGCGCTGTTCGCCCGCCTGCGCCTGGTGGTGGGGCAGTCGTACTCGCGGCTGCTGAGCGACCGCGAACTGCAGCCGGTGTCGGTCCACCGCGTGATGCGCGACGAAGGCGGCAATGTGTTGCTGGGCGCCTTCGCTGCCCTGGCCAGCTTCGCCCTGTTCCACCTGGTCACGGTGTTCCCCCTGTCCTGGATCTCGCTGCAGGGCAGCCAGCCGGTGACCGAGGTGCTGGGCGTGCAGGTGATCGGCGCCTTCCTGGCCGCCGGCGCGGTGATGCTCTCGGGCTGGCTGGCCGACCGGGTCGGCCGGCGCAACCTGCTGGGCACGATGGCGGTGCTGATCGGCGTGTTCAGCCTGCTCACGCCCTGGATGCTGGGCGGCGGCACGGGTGGCAACAACCTGTTCCTGCTGTCCGGCTTCGTGCTGCTGGGCCTGTCCTACGGCCAGGCCTCGGGCACCGTCACCTCCAACTTCTCGCCGCAGTACCGCTACACCGGCGCCGCGCTGTCGACCGACCTGGCGTGGCTGTTCGGTGCGGCGTTCGCCCCGCTGGTCGCGCTGGGCCTCTCATCCCGGTTTGGTCTGGGCGCGGTGTCGCTCTACCTGCTCTCGGGCGTGATCTGCACCCTGGGCGCCTTGCGCATCAACCGCGTGATCGAGCAGCAGGGCAGCTAAGCCCTGCGCTCAGGCCGCCCGCTTCAGCGGGCGGCCGCCCTGAAGAAAGCGATGCGCTCGGCGTCGGCCGGGTGCGAGGCGAAGCCCAGGCCCCACGCAGCCTCTTGCCGGTCGTCCTGGCCCGTCTTCTGCTTCTCCGCCTTGTGGCATGCCTGGGTGCCTTCCGCTGGCCCCTTCGCATCGGGCGCTGCGGGCTTGAGCAGGTCGTCGCCGCAGCGCCGGAACAGCTCGAAGCGCTCGAACAGCGTCACCATCACCGCGGGCGAGATGCCCGCGTCGCGGAGCACGCCAACGCTGTGCGCGTCGGCTTCGCGCTCGGCCTGCCGGGAATAGTGGGCCTGCCCCAGCCAGAGCGGCACCGTGGCCAGCAGGCCACTGAAATCGCCCCAGACCAGCGAGGTCGCCGCACCCAGCACACCGATCTGCACCAGGGTCTGCATGCCGTGGCGGTGCTGCACATGACCGAGTTCATGGGCCAGCACCCCCGACAGCACACGGGTGTCGTTCTGCACCAGCCGGACCATGTCGTCGGTCAGCAGGATCGTGCCACCCGGCAAGGCCAGCGCGTTGGGGCCAATCTCGCTCTCGCGGATCAGCAACTGCGTGGGCCGCACCGCACGCCCATGCACCGCCTGGGCTTTCTGGTGCCGCTGCAGCACATCGTCCCACGCCGCCTCGATCGCCCGCTGCTGATCGGCCGGCAGGCGGCTGGGCTTGACCATGTCGTCCAGTTGCGCCAGCACCACCTCGCCGACCTGGTCTTCCAGCCCGTCGGGCACCCGCTGCGCCACCTCGCGCGCCAGCCAGGGCAATCCCCAGACGTAGCCGGCGGCCAGCAGCAGCACCAGCGCCAGCACACTGGCGGCCACCGCCCGCCAGCTCTGCTGCAGCGCCACCACCCAGCCATCGGCATGAACGGTGTCGCGGCGCCATGCGTCCCAGGCATCCGCGTCCAGCGACTGCAGGCTCGCCCCGTCGGGCAGGCGCGCGACGCGCGGGCCGTGCCGGGTGCGCTCGGGCCACTGCACCTGCGCCGCAGGCACCTGCGTGCGCACGGTCTCGCCGTCGATCTGCAGCTGGCCCTGCGCGAGCCTTACCTGCACCGTGTGCGGGCGGGTCGAGCGGCCATCGAAATAGCGGGCACTCACCCGCACCACGGTGCCGGAGGCTGACGAATCGTCCATCGTGTGCCTCCTTCAGAGGCCGACGTCGATGCCGAAAAAATCGCCGGCGGCATCGCCCGCGGCCTCGGCCGGGTTGTCGTGCGCTTGCGCCGTCAGCGTTTCCGGATCGACCACACAACGGATCTGCACCGCCTCCAGCCGAAGCCTTGCCACCGCCACCGCGGCGAACGGCCAGTACAGCCCCAGCGTCAGAACCATCAGCAGGCCGTTCTTGATGCTGAGCCAGAGCATGTCGCGAAACCGCAGCCGACTGATGAAACGCACCTGTTCATTGCCGGTCTTGGTCCAGACCAGGTTCTGCAGCCGGGTCGTCCACCAGGGTCCCAGGCCCACGAACAGGGCCATGAAAGAGAACAGCGCCACCAGTCCGATGATCCATTGCGTCACCGACAGGTCTTCCCACATCTCTGCCATCTCACCCTGCGCTGTCGAAAGTCCCCAGGCCAGCCCCACCAACACCACTGGCAGCAACAGCATGAGCCCGAACTGCTTGGCCGCCAGGCCGTAGAACGCGCGCACCGGCGCCCGGAAATCGGTCTGGAGATGCGCCAGCGCGTAGTTGCGGTGCTGGTAGGCCTTCATGCGCCAGAACAGCCACGGCGCCAGCACAAGAACGAGCAGCATGGCCCCAGCGAAAGCACCGCCCACCCAGTCGGGCGCCACCGCGTCCGCCTCCTCGGGCACCCACAGCCCCAGCACCACCAGCGGCAGCACCGCGAGATAGCTGGGCAAGAGACCCCGATAGGCGTCCGCCACCGATCCGGAAAAACGGAAGCGCAGGCCGCGCCAGCTCGTGTTGCCCAGTCGAAAGCGCAGCGACGAGCGCCACAGCGCCGGCCAGAGCGCTCCCAGCGCTGCAAAGGCCACCAGATTGGCCAGCGCCGAGGCGCTGCTGGCCACGTTGTACATCGCGAACAGCACGCCCACCAACGCCCAGCCCTTGAGCATCTGCTTCGGGTCGCCATGGAAGTCCAGCGGATCGCCGTCGACCAGGGTGTTGTGCATGAAGTAACGCAGGCGCCGCACCTTGGCCCAGGGCCAGTAGATGCCGAAGGTCACGATCAGCAGCAGCAGGTTGACGATCCAGATCCGGAAATACTCGCTGCCCGCCCCGGTGAAGCGAATGGCGAGCGTGCGGTAGGCGGGTGGCGGCGTGTTGTCGGCGGGGGACTCGGCGGGGGTTGCGGTGGGTTCCATGTGACAGCGGGTGTTCTGTTTTCCTCAGCCGGCATTCTGCCCGCCCGCCGCCCCGCCCCGGCGCCGCGATCAGGCCAGCGCGACCCGCTGGTCCAGGCGTGACCCGGCCCACTCCAGCTCGGCCAGCAGCAGCACCGTCACCGCCTGCACCAGCACCCAGCCCAGGCCCAGCGTCGTCAGCGGCAGGCCTGCCCCGAACGCCAGCCAGCCGCTGGCTGCGACCCAGGCGAAGTTGCCCGCGGCCAGCAGGCGCACACCGGCGGACGGCGGCGAAGCACGGGTGGCGAGCCAGGCCGCCAGCGCCGCCGCGCCGAACACGATCACCGCAGCGATCTCCAGCCAGACCGAAGGAATGCCGGTCCAGACCGACAGAGGACCGGCCAATGCAACATGCGAAAGGCCCATGGCGATGCCGCTGGCAGCGTCGAGCCAGAGTACGCGGCGCAGGGTGGAAGCAGAGACTTGGAACATGGTGAACTCCTTGAAATGGCAACAAAGGGAGCCCGATGCTCGGCGCGCCAGGGCATGGGGTCCATGACCCCGCAGGTCATGCACCGCCGTCCGCTTCGACCTACCATGCGCCCATGTCCAGTCCAGCCCACCTCCACGCCAGCCGCCGCCTGTCCGTCGGCGACCACCTGCGCCACTGGCGCCAGCTGCGGCGCCTGAGCCAGCAGGACCTCGCGCTCGACGCCGAGCTCTCGACCCGGCATCTGAGCTGCGTCGAGACCGGAAAAGCCAGTCCCAGCCGCGAGCTGGTGCTACGGCTGTGCGAGCGGCTGTCGGTGCCACTGCGCGAGCGCAACGCCTGGCTGGTCGCCGCCGGTTATGCGCCGATGTACCGCGAGCAGAACCTGGACGATCCGGCCATGGACGCTGCGCGGCGCGCGGTACAACACATCCTCGACCGCCACGAGCCCTGGCCCGCAGTCGCCTTCGACCGGCATTGGGACATGGTGCTGTCCAACCGCATGGTCGCGCCACTGCTGCAGGGCGTCGACCCCGAGCTGCTGCGGGCACCGGTCAACCTGCTGCGCGTGAGCCTGCACCCGGGCGGACTGGCGCCGCGCATCATCAACCTCAACCAGTGGCGCGAGCACCTGTTCGAGCGGCTGCAGTGGCAGATCCGTGCCACCGGCGACGACGGGCTGGCCAGGCTGCTGGCCGAACTGCAGGCCTACCCCGGTCAAGCGCCCGACACGGACACCCGGATGGCCGGCGAACACCCCGGCGTGCTGATGCCCTTTCTGGTCCATACGCCGACTGGCGTGCTGCACCTGATCAGCACCACGACCGTCTTCGGTTCGCCCACCGACATCACGCTGCAGGAACTGGCACTGGAAACCTTCTTCCCCGGCGACGAACCCACCGCGCAGGCGCTGCGCGCGCTCGCCGCCAGCATGGCTCCATGAGCCCGGGCCGAACGACAGGGTCTCCTCGTCAATAATGAGGCTCTGCCCACCAGAACCCTGCTCGCCCTGCCATGAAACCAACTGTCCGCGCCTTCCTCACCTGCACCCTGCTGCCATTTCTCTTCGGCGGCTGCGGCAACAAGCAGGAGGGCTACGAGGTCCGGTCCGGCAAGGTGATGTGGAACACTTGGCGCGGGGATGGGCTGAACGGCACGTGGTCCGAAGGGGTGGTGACCGAGGACGCCAACGGCTTTGAAATCCTGCAGCAGAAGACCGGCAACATGAACGGATACGCGAAGAACACGCAGAGCGTGTTTTACGGTCCCAACACGCTCGAAGGGGCCGACGCCAAGACCTTCAAGCTCATGGACGACGCCGGCATGGCCAGGGACGCCAAGCATGTGTACGACTGGGGGACCGTGATCAAGGGCGCGGACCCTGAGTCGTTCCAGCGCACCACCCTGGGGTATGTGGGGCGCGACAAGAACGACTATTTCTACGATGGCGAGCCCCTGCATGTGCGCGACATGGCGAGCTTCAAGATCTTGCAGGATGCCGCGGCCTGTTCGCGCGACAAGAAGCACTGCATCTGGGCGCGGGACAAGTTCGACTATTACGTGGAGAAACAGGCCAATCCGATCGCCGACAGCAAAGGCTTTCAGGTGGTCCAGTCCGTGTACGCGAAAGACGCGAAGCAGGTCTACTACGGCAACTCTGTCCTGAGTGGCGCGGATGCTGCCACTTTTCAGGGACTGGGTGACACATCCGGAGAGTTCACCAAGGATGCCCGCCGTGTCTATCGGCGTGGTGAGCCGGTCGAAGGCTGGGACGCCGCCACGATTCAGTTGCTCGACTTCTCGTACGCGAAAGACCGCAAGCACGCCTATTTCCGCCTTGAGAGCAGCAACGCCCCTCTCATCCTGGCGGGCGCCGACGCAAGGACGTTTGAAGTGATCGGCCCCTCGTCCAAAGGCTTCGGCTACGCCAGGGATGCCAAGCAGGTGTACTACGGCGCCGAGGCCATCCCCGGCGCCGATCCGGCCACGTTTGTGCTGGACGCCAAGGACACCGAAAAGGCGTCCGACAAGCATCGGCAATACCACTACGGCAGGCCAGGCAACTGAGGCAGGTGGCACGGCGGTCGCCACACGAACACGGCCCATGAGCCCGAACCAAACGCCCATCGCAGCCGCCTTGATGGCGCAGCTTGTCTCCATCTCCGGTCGCTGGCCGAGCCCGAAGGTCCTCCGGCTGCACATCCCGCAACGCTCGGGCGAACCCGGCGAACACGACGCCGAGTTCTGCGCCATCGAACTCGACGATGGTGCGTTCGGTCTCTCGTACATCCTGCTGGGCCACACGCTGGACCTCCTGCTGGCCGCGCACGGCAGCGGCCGCGGCAACGCCCTGGCCGGCGCCGACCCCATGGTGCTGGCGCAGCGGCTGGCGGACGGCGACGAGGTCGAACGCGCCGTCGCGCTGGCCGCGATCAACGCATTGACCGACTCGGTCTGGCGGCGTGTCGGTTACCAGCCACCCCCGGCCGGCAACTCTCTGGGCGATGTGGTGCTCGGACCGCAGGACCACCTGGGCATGATCGGTTTCTTCCCGCCGCTGGTGCGTCGTGTCGACGAGGCCGGCGGGCGCCTGACGGTGATCGAGATGAACGCCGACATGGTGGCGCGCCAGCAGGAACGCTTCCCCAAGATCCACATCACCCTCGACCGCACACAACTCGCCCACTGCAACACCGTGGTCGGAACCTCGACCATGCTGCTCAACGACACGCTGGACGACATGCTGTCGGCCGCACCGGCAGCGACGCGCTTCGCCGTCATCGGCCCGTCGGCCGGTCTCTGGCCCGATGCCTTGTTCGAGCGCGGCGTCACCCTGCTGGGCGGCACGCAGGTGGTCGACGGCGCGGCGTTTGCCGCCGCCATGGCAGCAGGAGAATCGTGGAGCGGCGCCAGCCGCAAGTTCGCGATCGCCAGCGATGGCTGGCCCGGCTGGCAGACGCTGGCCGGCCGCTGAACGCCGTCAATAGAAAACGGCCCCGAAGGGCCGTTTTCATTCAGTCAAGAACAACCGCTCAGGCGACCGTCTTGGCGTTCTCCACGTATTCCTCGATCTGGTTGAAGTTGAGGTACTTGTAGATCGCGGCGCCGTCCTTGTTCACGATGCCCATGGCTTCGTGGTACTCGGCCACCGTCGGCAGCTTGCCCAGCTTGGACGCGATGGCTGCCAGCTCGGCCGAGGCGAGATACACGTTGGTGTTCTTGCCCAGGCGGTTGGGGAAGTTGCGGGTCGAGGTGGAGACCACGGTCGCGCCTTCGCGCACCTGCGCCTGGTTGCCCATGCACAGCGAGCAGCCGGGCATTTCGGTGCGGGCACCGGCGGAGGCAAACGAAGCGTAGTGGCCTTCCTTGATCAGCTCGCTCTCGTCCATCTTGGTCGGCGGAGCGACCCACAGCTTGACCGGGATGTCGCGCTGGTTGCCCAGCAGCTTGGCGGCGGCGCGGAAGTGGCCGATGTTGGTCATGCACGAACCGATGAAGGCTTCGTCGATCTTGGTACCAGCCACGTCAGAAAGGGCCTTGGCGTCGTCCGGATCGTTCGGGCAGCAGACGATCGGTTCCTTGATATCGGCCAGATCGATTTCGATGACCGCAGCGTACTCGGCGTCCTTGTCGGCTTCGAGCAGTTCGGGCTTGGCCAGCCAGGCTTCGACCTTCTCGATGCGGCGTGCCAGCGTCTTAGCGTCCTTGTAGCCGTCGGCGATCATGTTCTTCATCAGAACGATGTTCGACTTCAAGTACTCGGCGACCGGCTCCTTGTTGAGCTTGATCGTGCAACCGGCGGCGGAGCGCTCGGCCGAGGCGTCGGACAGTTCGAACGCTTGCTCGACCTTCAGGTCCGGCAGGCCTTCGATTTCCAGGATGCGGCCGGAGAACACGTTCTTCTTGCCAGCCTTGGCCACGGTCAGAAGACCGGCCTTGATGGCGTACAGCGGAATGGCATGCACCAGATCACGCAGGGTGACGCCTGGCTGCATCTGGCCCTTGAAGCGCACCAGCACCGACTCGGGCATGTCCAGCGGCATCACGCCGGTGGCGGCGCCGAAGGCCACCAGGCCGGAGCCTGCCGGGAAGGAGATGCCGATCGGGAAACGGGTGTGCGAGTCACCGCCGGTGCCGACGGTGTCGGGCAGCAGCAGACGGTTGAGCCAGCTGTGAATCACGCCGTCGCCCGGACGCAGGGCCACGCCACCGCGGTTGCTGATGAAAGCAGGCAGCTCGCGGTGCGTCTTGACGTCGACCGGCTTCGGATAGGCCGCGGTGTGGCAGAAGGACTGCATCACCAGGTCGGCCGAGAAGCCCAGGCAGGCCAGGTCCTTCAGCTCGTCGCGGGTCATCGGGCCCGTCGTGTCCTGCGAACCCACGGTGGTCATCTTCGGCTCGCAGTAGGTGCCGGGGCGCACGCCCTGGCCTTCCGGCAGGCCAACGGCACGGCCGACCATCTTCTGCGCCAGCGTGAAGCCGGCCTTGGTGGCGGCGGGCACGGAAGGCAGACGGAACAGCGTCGAAGCGGGCAGGCCCAGGAACTCGCGGGCCTTGGCGGTCAGCGAGCGACCAATGATCAGGTTGATGCGGCCGCCGGCGCGCACTTCGTCGAAGAGCACGTCGCTCTTGAGCTGGAACTCGGCGACCGTCTCGCCGTTCTTCACCAGCTTGCCGTCGTAGGGCAGCACGTCGATCACGTCGCCCATTTCCAGCTTGCTCACGTCGACTTCGATCGGCAGCGAGCCGGAGTCTTCCTGCGTGTTGAAGAAGATGGGGGCGATCTTGCCGCCCAGGGTCACGCCGCCGAAACGCTTGTTCGGCACGAAGGGGATGTCCTGGCCGGTTGCCCAGATCACGCTGTTGGTGGCCGACTTGCGCGAAGAACCGGTACCGACCACGTCGCCCACGTAGGCGACCAGGTTGCCCTTCTTCTTCAGGTCTTCGATGAACTGCATCGGGCCGCGCTTGCCGTCTTCCTCGGGCTTGAAAGCCGCGTCGGGGCGGGTGTTCTTCAGCATCGCGAGGTAGTGCATCGGGATGTCCGGGCGCGTGGTAGCGTCCGGGGCGGGCGACAGGTCGTCGGTGTTGGTTTCACCGGGCACCTTGAACACGGTGACGGTGATCTTCTTCTCGACTTCGGGGCGGCTGGTGAACCACTCGGCATCGGCCCACGACTGCATCACTTCCTTGGCCACGGCGTTGCCGGCCTTGGCCTTCTCGGCCACGTCGTTGAAGTAGTCGAACATCAGCAGCGTCTTCTTGAGCGCCGCGCCGGCCACGGCCGCGACTTCGGCGTCGTCCAGCAGTTCGATCAGGGGGTGCACGTTGTAGCCACCCACCATGGTGCCCAGCAGCTCGGTGGCCTTGGCCTTGGAGATCAGCGCCACCTTTTCGTCGCCATGGGCAACGGCGGCCAGGAAGCTGGCCTTGACCTTGGCCGCATCGTCCACGCCCGGGGGCACGCGGTGCGTGAGCAGGTCCATCAGGAACGCATCTTCACCGGCGGGCGGATTCTTGATCAGTTCGATCAGGGCGGCGACCTGCTTGGCATCGAGCGGCAGAGCGGGAATGCCCAGGGCCGCGCGTTCGGCGGCGTGGGCGCGGTAGTCGGTCAGGAAGGTCGACATGGCTTTCTCCGGTGGGGTGGGTAATGGGGGTTGGAACGAAGTCATGCAAGAAACCAGCCACGCACCGGTTCGGGCAGCGGGTGCCCAGTCTGGTGCGCGCGTTCGATCACTTGCCAGTAGTAGCGGTAGCTGGCGCGGTCGTGCAGACGTCCTTCGTGCTGCACTGGCGCCCAGTCGGCGGCAGCGGCGCGGTCGATGATGGCCAACGCCGTCTCGATTTCCGCCTCGGTCGGTGAAAAGGCCGTGACGATGGGCCGGATCTGGTCCGGGTGGATGCTCCACATGCGCGTGTACCCCAGCTCGGTCGCCGCCTTGCGCACCGCGTTCTGCAGCGCGGGCAAGTCCTTGAACTCTGTTACCACGTTGTGTGAAGGCACCTTGCCGTGTGCATGACAGGCGGCCGCCATCTCGATCTTGGCGCGCAACACATGCGGGTGGCTGAACTGGCCAGCCAGCGTCATGGCAGACGCCGGAATGGCCCCACCATGCGCCGAGACGAAGTCCATCAGACCGAAGCTCAGCGACGCGACGCGCGGGTGCGCGGCGATGTCGAAGGCGCGGTGCACTGCGGCGGGAGACTCGATCAGCACGTGCAGCGGCAGCGCCCTGGCACCGGCAGCGTCCATCGCCGCGACAGCGCGATCGACGTCGGACACCGACTCGACCTTGGGCACCATCAGGTGGCACAGGCGCGCACCGGCCCGGCCCGCGATCGTGGCAACGTCGGCATCGAAATGGGGATGGTCGACCGGGTGGACCCGGGCGGCCACGCGGGCACCGGAGGATGCACCTAGCGCCAGCTCGGTGACCAGGGCCGCATGTTCGGCCTCGCCACCGACCGGCGCCCCGTCTTCGCAGTCCAGCGTGACGTCAAAGACGCAGGCGCCAAACTCGGCCGTCAGCTCGGCCTGCAGCTGCAGGCTCTTGCGCATCCGCGCCTCGACACCGCTGTAGTGGTCACAGACCGGCAGCGCAAATGCGCCGGCCTGTGCCCCTGCCAGGATGTCGCGCGGGTGCGGTTTCACTGATCGGTTACCAGGCGGTTACCGGATCACAGCAGGTGCTTGACGCCGTCCTGCTCGCCCTGCAGCTCGGCCAGGGTCTTGTTGATGCACTCTTGCGAGAAGGCGTCGATGGCCAGGCCTTCGACAATCTTGTATTCGCCGTTGGCGCAGGTGACCGGGAAGCCGAACATCACATCCTTGGGGATGCCGTATTCGCCATTGCTGGGCACGCCCATCGTGACCCACTCGCCGTTGGTGCCCAGGGCCCAGTCGCGCATGTGGTCGATGGCGGCGTTGGCAGCCGAGGCAGCGGAAGACAGGCCACGCGCTTCAATGATGGCGGCGCCGCGCTTGCCCACGGTGGGCAGGAACACGTTGGCGTTCCATTCCTGGTCGTTGATCATGTCCTTGACCGAGGCGCCGTCGATGGTGGCGAAACGGTAGTCGGCATACATCGTCGGCGAGTGGTTGCCCCACACGGCGAGCTTCTTGATCGAGGACACGGCCTTGCCGGTCTTGGCGGCCAGCTGGCTGGCAGCGCGGTTGTGGTCCAGGCGGAGCATGGCGGTGAAGTTCTTGGCCGGCAGATCCGGGGCGGCCTTCATCGCGATGTAGGCGTTGGTGTTGGCGGGGTTGCCGACGACCAGGACCTTGACGTTGCGCGAAGCGACGGCATTCAGGGCCTTGCCCTGTGCGGTGAAGATGGCGCCGTTGATGGACAGCAGCTCGGCGCGCTCCATGCCAGGGCCGCGGGGACGCGAGCCCACCAGCAGGGCGTAGTCGGCATCCTTGAAGGCGGTCATCGGGTCGGCGTGGGCTTCCATGCCGGCCAGCAGCGGGAAGGCGCAATCGTCGAGTTCCATCATCACGCCTTTGAGCGCCTTCTGGGCCTTCTCGTCGGGAATTTCCAGCAGTTGCAGGATCACGGGCTGGTCCTTGCCCAGCATTTCGCCGGAGGCGATGCGGAACATCAGGGCGTAACCGATCTGACCTGCGGCACCGGTGACGGCAACACGAACGGGCTTCTTGCTCATGGTGAAAACTCCAGAAAGGGCGTTGGAAAAGTAAAGAAATCGGCGGGGCAAAGGGCCCGTTGGACAGCCATCGAGTGTACCCGCGTAAACCCGTAGGCGTCAATTTGTCTTATGTCTTATATAAGATATGATTGCGCTCCCGCTGAACCAACATCCCATGGCCTCCGCACACCCCTCGCAGCCCGACCTGTCCGCACCGGACACCCGTGTGCCCGCCGACACCAGCGGCGCTGCCGAGCCGGCATTCACGCCGCCCACCCCCGCCTTCAGCCCGCTGTACCAGCAGATCAAGTCGCTGATCCTGCGCAGCCTGCAGGCCGGCGAATGGAAGCCGGGCGACATGATTCCCAGCGAGTTCGAACTGGCCGCCCGCTTCCGGGTCAGCCAGGGCACGGTGCGCAAGGCCATCGACGAACTCGCGACCGACAACCTGCTGGTACGGCGCCAGGGCAAGGGCACCTTCGTCGCCACCCACGCCGAACAGCACATCCAGTACCGATTCCTGCGTGTGCAACCCGATGCCACCGCGCCCGAGGCACAGGGACCCGCAGAACGCCGCATCATCGAATGCCGCCGCTCGCGCGGTCCTGCCGAAGTGGCACGGCAGCTGGACCTGCGCGGCGGCGACTCGCTGGTGCAGGTGCGGCGTGTGCTGTCGTTCTCCGGCACGCCGGCCATTCTGGAAGACATCTGGCTGCCCGGCACGCCGTTCAAGGGCCTGAGCCTGGAGACCCTGTCGAGCGACAAGGGACCGATGTATGCCCTGTTTGAGGCGCAGTTCGGTGTGCGCATGGTGCGCGCAGTGGAAAAACTCAAGGCCGTGGCCGCCGATGCCGATGCAGCGGTGTTGCTCGGCGTTGAAGTCGGCCACCCGCTGCTGAGCGTGGAGCGGCTGGCATACACGTACAACGACGTGCCGATGGAGTTGCGCCGCGGCCTCTACCGCACGGAAACCAGGCATTACCACAACGAACTGAGCTGAGTCGCCGACCGGTCACAGACCATGCAGTGATGGTCAGATGTCAGCCTCCGGTATGCTGCGTTGCAATAGAATTTGAAGGTTTGTGATCCGAGTTACCAACGCGTTACAAGAACCCTTCCAACCCTGTCTCCACCCCGGAAGAAAGCCCCCACCATGACCGAGTTGACCAAGCCGCGGCCCGAGTTCCGCAACATCAACGCCTTCAAGGACCTGACCACCTACCGCATGGCGCCCGCCGCCTGGGTGTCGATCCTGCACCGTGCCAGCGGCGGCCTGATGTTCCTCCTGCTGCCCCTGATCGTCTGGCTGTTCGACAACTCAGTGACCTCCGAGATTTCGTTTGAACGCTTCCAGGCCGTCTTTGCCGGTGGTTTTGGGTTCGTGCCAGGCTGGCTGTTCAAGCTGGTCGTGCTGGCCATCATCTGGGCCTACCTGCACCACCTGATCGCCGGCCTGCGCCACCTGTACATGGACGCCCGTCACGCCGTGACCAAGGAATTCGGCAAGTCCTCCGCCATCTTCACGCTGGCGCTGTCGATCGGCCTGACCCTGATCCTGGGCGCCAAGCTGTTTGGCCTGTACTGATCCAGCGAAAGAAGGAATCCCCAACATGTCCGTCAATTACGGTTCCAAGCGCGTCGTCTCCGGTGCTCACTATGGCCTGCGCGACTGGCTCGCGCAACGCGTCACCGGCGCCCTGTTCGCGCTGTTCACCCTCATCGTGCTGGCCAAGGTGCTGTTCACCAGCGGCCCCATCGGCTACGAAAGCTGGGCGGGCATCTTCGCCCCGCAATGGATGAAGGCCCTGACCTTTGCCATCTTCGTCGCCATCACGTACCACATCTGGATCGGCATGCGCGACATCTGGATGGACTACGTCAAACCGGTCGGCGTCCGCCTCGTTCTGCACGTTTTCACCATCGTCTGGCTCGTCGCCTGCCTGGGCTGGGCTGTTCAAGTTCTCTGGAGACTCTGATCCATGACCACCACCGCATCTCTCCCCAAGCGCAAGTTCGACGTGGTCATCGTCGGGGCCGGCGGCTCCGGCATGCGTGCCTCGCTGCAGCTGGCCCGCGCCGGCCTCAAGGTTGCCGTGCTCTCCAAGGTCTTCCCGACCCGCTCGCACACCGTGGCCGCACAGGGTGGCGTGTCCGCCTCGCTGGGCAACATGAGCGAAGACAGCTGGGAATACCACTTCTACGACACCGTCAAGGGCTCCGACTGGCTCGGTGACCAGGACGCGATCGAATTCATGTGCCGCGAAGCACCGAAGGTCGTGTACGAGCTCGAACACTTCGGCATGCCGTTCGACCGCAACCCCGACGGCACCATCTACCAGCGTCCGTTCGGCGGCCACACCGCCAACTACGGCGAAAAGCCGGTGCAGCGCGCCTGCGCCGCGGCCGACCGCACCGGACACGCCATGCTGCACACGCTGTACCAGGCCAACGTGTCCGCCCGCACCACGTTCTTCGTGGAGTGGATGGCGCTGGACCTGATCCGCGACGCCTCCGGCGACTGCGTGGGCGTGACCGCCCTCGAAATGGAAACCGGCGACACCTATGTGCTCGAAGCCAAGACCGTGCTGCTGGCCACCGGCGGCGCCGGCCGCATCTTCCAGTCCTCGACCAACGCCTTCATCAACACCGGCGACGGCCTGGGCATGGCCGCCCGTTCGGGCATCGCGCTGCAGGACATGGAGTTCTGGCAGTTTCACCCCACCGGCGTGGCCGGCGCCGGTGTGCTGCTGACCGAAGGCTGCCGCGGTGAAGGCGCCATCCTGCTCAACAGCAACGGCGAGCGCTTCATGGAGCGCTATGCGCCCACGCTGAAGGATCTGGCGCCGCGCGACTTCGTGTCCCGCTGCATGGGCCAGGAAATCCTGGAAGGCCGTGGCTGTGGTCCCAACAAGGATTACATCCACATGAAGCTGGACCACCTGGGTGCCGACACCATCCACAAGCGCCTGCCTTCGGTGTACGAGATCGGCGTGAACTTCGCCAACGTCGACGTGACGCGCGAGCCGATCCCGGTCGTGCCCACCATCCACTACCAGATGGGCGGCATCCCGACCAATATCCACGGGCAGGTGGTCGAGCGCTTCAATGGCGAAGACAAGCCGGTCAACGGCCTCTACGCCGTGGGCGAATGCTCCTGCGTGTCGGTGCACGGCGCCAACCGCCTGGGCACCAACTCGCTGCTGGACCTGCTGGTGTTCGGCAAGGCCGCCGGCAACCACATCATCGCCAACGTCAATCCCAAGCAGGAACACAAGGACCTGCCCAGGGACGCTGCCGACAAGACCCTGGCCCGCCTGGCCCGCCTGGACAACGCCAAGGACGGCGAATACGCCCAGGACGTCGCCAACGACATGCGCGCCATCATGCAGGAGCACGCTGGTGTCTTCCGCGCGCAAGACAAGATGGACGCTGGTGTGCAGAAGATCAACGCCCTGCGCGACCGCGTCGCCGCCATTGGCCTGAAGGACAACTCCAAGGTGTTCAACACCGCGCGCATCGAAGCGCTGGAAGTCGAAAACCTGATGGAAGCCGCCCAGGCCACCATGACCAGCGCCGCCGCCCGCAAGGAATGCCGCGGCGCCCACCTGGTGCGCGACTACGAACACGACGTCAACCACGCGACCTGCCCGCTGGGCCGCAACGACGCCGAGTGGATGAAACACACCCTGTGGTTCAAGGAAGGCAACAGCCTGGACTACAAGCCGGTGCGCATGAAGCCCCTGACTGCCGAGACGGTGCCTCCGAAGCCCCGTACCTTCTGACCGGACCGAGCGAACACAAGGAAGCTGAAAAATGGCACAACGCACTTTCAAGATCTACCGCTACGACCCGGACAAGGACGCCAAGCCGTACATGCAGACCATCCAGGTCGAACTGGACGGTACCGAGCGCATGCTGCTGGACGCGCTGGTCAAGCTCAAGGCCGTGGATCCCACGCTGTCGTTCCGCCGCTCCTGCCGTGAAGGCGTGTGCGGCTCGGACGCCATGAACATCAACGGCAAGAACGGCCTTGCCTGCCTGACCAACCTGAACACGCTCAAGGGCGACATCGTCCTCAAGCCGCTGCCCGGCCTGCCGGTGGTGCGCGACCTGATCGTGGACATGACGCTGTTCTTCAAGCAGTACCACTCGATCAAGCCCTACCTGATCAACGAGACGCCGGCACCCCAGCGCGAGCGCCTGCAGAGTCCCGAAGAGCGCGAAGAGCTCAACGGCCTGTACGAATGCATTCTGTGCGCCAGCTGCTCGACCAGCTGCCCCAGCTTCTGGTGGAACCCCGACAAGTTCGTCGGCCCCGCCGGTCTGCTGCAGGCCTACCGCTTCATCGCCGACAGCCGCGACCAGGCCACCGCCGAGCGCCTGGACAACCTGGAAGATCCGTACCGCCTGTTCCGCTGCCACACCATCATGAACTGTGTGGACGTCTGCCCCAAGAGCCTGAATCCGACCAAGGCGATTGGCAAGATCAAGGAACTGATGGTGCGTCGCGCCGTCTGATGACGCCCATGGCCACGACCGACAACGCCGCTGCCGACGCCCTGCTGGACCTGCGGGGAATGAGCAAGCTCAAGTGGCGCTGCCGCCGTGGCCTGCTGGAGAACGACCTGTTCATCGAGCGGTTCTTCGCCAGGCACGAATCTGGCTTGACCGTCAGGCAGGCTGAAGCTCTGGGGGTTCTAATGGATCTGTCCGACAACGATCTGCTCGATCAGTTGCTCGGCCGCAAGACACCCGAGGGGCCTCAGGCCGAACCGGAAGTTCTGCAGGTGCTGGAGATGCTCCGCAATGCCCGCTCTACCGTTTAAGACCCATCCCATCAAGGAAACCGCATGAAACTCGTAGACAACAAAGCCACCCTGTCGTTCTCCAACGGCAGCCCCAGCGTCGAGATGCCGGTGTATGCCGGCAGCATCGGGCCGGACGTGATCGACATCCGCAAGCTGTATGCGCAGACCGGCATGTTCACCTACGACCCGGGCTTCCTGTCTACCGCCTCCTGCCAGTCCGCCATCACCTACATCGACGGCGACAAGGGCGAGCTGCTGTACCGCGGCTACCCGATCGAGCAGCTGGCCACACAGGCCGACTACCTCGACACCTGCTTCCTGCTGCTCAACGGCGAACTGCCCAACGAGAAGGAACGCGGCGACTTCCACAAGCTCGTGATCAACCACACCATGGTCAACGAGCAGATGCAGTTCTTCCTGCGCGGCTTCCGCCGTGACGCACACCCGATGGCCGTGCTGACCGGCCTGGTGGGCGCCCTGTCGGCCTTCTATCACGACAGCACCGACATCAACAATCCCGAGCACCGCCGCATCGCCGCGATCCGCCTGATCGCCAAGATGCCCACGCTGGTCGCCATGGCCTACAAGTACGGCGTCGGCCAGCCCTTCATGTACCCGAAGAACGACCTGAGCTACTCGGGCAACTTCCTGCGCATGATGTTCGGCACGCCTTGCGAAGAGTACAAGGTCAACCCGGTGCTGGAAAAGGCCCTGGACCGCATCTTCATCCTGCACGCCGACCACGAGCAGAACGCCTCCACCTCCACGGTCCGCCTGTGCGGCTCGTCGGGCACCAACCCGTTCGCCGCCATCGCGGCCGGCGTGGCCTGCCTGTGGGGCCCCGCCCACGGCGGCGCCAACGAAGCCTGCCTGAACATGCTGGAAGACATCCAGCGCCAGGGCGGCGTCTCCAAGGTCGGCGAGTTCATGGAGAAGGTCAAGGACAAGAACTCCGGCGTCAAGCTGATGGGCTTCGGTCACCGCGTCTACAAGAACTACGACCCCCGCGCCAAGCTGATGCAGGAAACCTGCAACGAAGTGCTGGCCGAGCTGGGCCTGGAAAACGATCCGCTGTTCAAGCTCGCCAAGGAACTGGAAAAGATCGCCCTGGAAGACGAGTACTTCGTCAGCCGCAAGCTGTACCCGAACGTCGACTTCTACTCCGGCATCGTGCAGCGCGCGATCGGCATCCCGGTCAGCCTGTTCACCGGCATCTTCGCCCTGGCCCGCACCGTCGGCTGGATCGCCCAGCTCAACGAAATGCTGGCCGACCCCGAGTACAAGATCGGCCGTCCGCGCCAGCTGTTCACGGGCTCGCCGCGCCGCGACGTGCCGACCGGGTTTAAACGATAACAAGCACACCCCTTCGCCGCCTGCGGCGTCACCCCCTCAAGGGGGCGCCTGCAGTGGCCCGGCAAAGCCGGTTCCACGCAGGCCTTGAACAAGCCCGCTCACCTGAGGTGTAGCGGGTTTTGTTTTTGCGGGGTCTGACATCGCCGATCACGACACCTCCACCCATTCAAAAGAGGGAAAATCGCCAAAGTCATCTTGAAGCACGATGACTTATCCATGAACGCCCCAGACCGCGCCTTCACCCGTCGACTTGACCTGACCACGCTGCAGCTGTTCGTGGCGGTGTGTGAACGCGGCAGCATCGGAAAGGCGGCCGAGCAGGAGTTCATGGCTCCCTCGGCCGTCAGCAAGCGCCTGTCGGACCTCGAATCCACCGTCGGCACGTCCCTTCTCATGCGCCACGCGCGCGGCGTCACCCCCACTCCTGCCGGCCAGAGCCTGCTGCACCATGCGCGCTCGGTGCTGTTCAGCCTCGACAAGATGCAGGGCGAGCTCTCGGAGTACGCCGACGGCGTGCGCGGCCATGTGCGGGTGCACGCCAACATCTCGGCCATCGTGCAGTTCCTGCCCGAAGACCTCGGCAGCTTCATCCGCGACCACGACGCGATCAAGATCGACCTCGAAGAACGCCTCTCGACCGAGGTGGTGCGCGCGGTGCAGGAAGGCGCGGCCGACCTGGGCATCTGCCACGTCGGCGCGGCGCCGCAGGGGGACGGACTGCAGACCTTGCCCTATCAACAGGACACCCTGGTTCTGATCGCGCCCGCACGGCATCCGCTGGCCGCCCACGCCGAGCTGCCGTTCGCCGCCAGCCTCGACTGGGACCACGTCGGCCTGCACGCCAACAGCTCGATCTACCGCGCGATGCACGACGCTGCCGTGCGCGAAGGCCGCAGCATCCGGCTGCGCATCCGTGTCAGCGGGCTCGACGCCATGTGCCGCATGATCCACAACGGACTGGGCGTCGGCCTGATGCCGCGCCGCGCCTTCGAGCTGATGCACGACGTCGGTGGCCTGGCCTGCATCCCGCTCACCGATGAATGGGCCACTCGCCACATCGACCTGGTCGCGCGCGACTTTTCCAGCCTGCCCGTCAGCGCCCGCCTGCTGGTGGACCACCTGTCCGCGCAGGCCGCCCGCACCGCCACACCATCCTAGAATTTCAGACCCACAGGAGAACCCCGACCCATGGCCCGCACCCTCTACGACAAGATCTGGGACGAACACGTCGTCCACACCGAAGAAGACGGCACCGCCGTGCTCTACATCGACCGCCACCTGGTGCACGAAGTCACCAGCCCGCAGGCCTTCGAAGGCCTGCGCCAGGCCGGCCGCAAGGTCTGGCGCGTCAGCTCGATCGTCGCCACCGCCGACCACAACACGCCCACCACCGGCTGGGAACAGGGTTACGACGGCATCACCGACCCGATCAGCAAGGAACAGATCACCACGCTGGACAGCAACATCCAGGAATTTGGCGCCGCCGCCTTCTTCCCCTTCATGTCCAAGCGCCAGGGCATCGTGCACGTCATCGGCCCGGAAAACGGCGCCACGCTGCCCGGCATGACCGTGGTCTGCGGCGACTCACACACCTCGACCCACGGCGCCTTCGGTGCGCTGGCACACGGCATCGGCACCAGCGAAGTCGAGCACGTGATGGCCTCGCAGACCCTGCTGGCCAAGAAGGCCAAGAACATGCTGGTCAAGGTCGAAGGCCAGGTCGCCAAGGGCGTGACCGCCAAGGACATCGTGCTGGCGATCATCGGCCGCATCGGCACCGCCGGCGGTACCGGCTTCACCATCGAGTTCGGCGGCAGCGCGATCCGCGCCCTGTCGATGGAAGGCCGCATGACGGTCTGCAACATGGCCATCGAAGGCGGCGCGCGCGCCGGCCTGGTCGCCGTGGACGACAAGACCATCGAGTACGTCAAGGGACGCCCGCTCTCGCCCACCGGCGTGGAGTGGGACCAGGCGGTCGCCTACTGGAAGACGCTGCACTCCGACGCCGATGCGGTGTTCGACGCAGTGGTCGAGCTCGACGCGACACAGATCCTGCCGCAGGTCACCTGGGGCACCTCGCCCGAGATGGTGCTGGGCGTCGACGCCCGCGTGCCGGACCCCGAAAAGGAAAAAGACGCCAGCAAGCGTGGCGCGATGGAACGCGCGCTGACGTACATGGCGCTGGAACCCGGCAAGCCGTTGGCCGACATCTTTGTCGACAAGGTCTTCATCGGCTCCTGCACCAACAGCCGCATCGAAGACATGCGTGAAGCTGCAGCTGTCGTGAAGAAGCTGGGCCAGAAGGTCGCCAAGAACATCAAGCTGGCGATGGTCGTGCCCGGCTCCGGTCTGGTGAAGGAACAGGCCGAGCGCGAAGGCCTGCACGAGATCTTCAAGGCCGCCGGTTTCGAGTGGCGCGAGCCCGGCTGCTCGATGTGCCTGGCGATGAACGCCGACCGGCTGGAGCCGGGCGAGCGTTGCGCCTCCACCAGCAACCGCAACTTCGAAGGTCGCCAGGGCGCCGGTGGCCGCACCCACCTGGTCTCGCCCGCGATGGCCGCCGCCGCCGCGATCCACGGCCATTTCATCGACATCCGCACCATCGCCTGACCCTGTTCCGAGCCCTTTTCAAGGAGTCCTCCATGTCCTCTCTCAAGCCCCTGAACCTCCTGGTCGCAGCCACCGCCCTGACGGCGCTGGCCGCCTGCGGCACCAACACCGTGCAAGGCGTCAAGCAGGACGCGCACCTGGTCAAGGAGAAGGCCATCGAAGTCAAGGACAAGGTGGTCGACAAGGCCATCGAAGTCAAAGACGTGGTCGTCGACAAGTCGCTGGAGGTCAAGGACAAGGCCGTCGAAGGCGGCAAGGCCGCTGGCCAGGCGGTCGGCTCCGGACTGGAGAAGGCCGGCGAAGCCGTCAAGGGCGCCACCAACTGAACACCCACACCATGCAGAAATTCACCATTCACCAGGGCCTCGTGGCCCCCATGGACCGCGAGAACGTCGACACCGACGCGATCATTCCCAAGCAGTTCCTCAAGTCGATCCGCAAGACCGGCTTCGGCCCCAACCTGTTCGACGAGTGGCGGTATCTCGACGTCGGCCAGCCCGGCGTGCCCGAGAGCAACCGCAAGCCCAACCCCGACTTCGTGCTGAACCAGCCGCGCTACAAGGGCGCCTCGATCCTGATCACGCGCCGCAACTTCGGCTGCGGCTCCAGCCGCGAGCACGCTCCCTGGGCCATCGACCAGTACGGTTTCCGCGCCATCATCGCGCCCAGCTACGCCGACATCTTCTTCAACAACTGCTTCAAGAACGGCCTGCTGCCTATCGTGCTGAGCGAGGCGCAGGTGGACCAGCTGTTCAACGAAGTCCACGCCTTCCCCGGCTACAGCCTGACCATCGATCTGGAACGACAGGTGATCGTCAAGGCGCAGGGCGAAGAGATCCCCTTCGAGGTCAACGCCTTCCGCAAGTACTGCCTGATCAACGGGCTGGACGACATCGGCCTGACGCTGCGCCACAAGGACAAGATCGAGGCGTTCGAGAAAGAGCGGCTGGCGACCAAGCCCTGGTTGGCCCACACCATGTAACCAAACTCCCAACGACAACACAAATGAAAATCGCAGTTCTCCCCGGTGACGGCATCGGCACCGAAATCGTCGCCGAAGCGGTCAAGGTCCTCAAGGCGCTCGACCTGAAGTTCGAGATGGAATCGGCCCTGGTCGGTGGCGCCGCCTACGATGCACATGGCCACCCGCTGCCCGAGTCCACGCTCAAGCTGGCCAAGGAAGCCGACGCCATCCTGTTCGGCGCCGTCGGCGACTGGAAGTACGACAAACTGGACCGCCCGCTGCGCCCTGAGCAGGCCATCCTGGGCCTGCGCAAGAACCTGGGCCTGTTCGCCAACTTCCGCCCCGCGATCTGCTACGAGCAGCTGGTCGGTGCCTCCAGCCTCAAGCCCGAGCTCGTGGCCGGCCTGGACATCCTGATCATTCGCGAGCTGACCGGCGACATCTACTTCGGCCAGCCGCGCGGCCGCCGCGAGGCCCCGGATGGCGAGTTCAAGGGCGCGCCCGAAGCTTTCGACACCATGCGCTACGCCAAACCGGAAATCGAGCGCATCGCCCACGTCGCGTTCCAGGCCGCGCGCAAGCGCAACAAGAAGGTGACCTCGGTCGACAAGGCCAACGTGCTGGAGACCTTCCAGTTCTGGAAGGACACCGTGATCGAGGTGCATGCCCAGTACCCCGACGTTGCGCTGGACCACATGTATGTCGACAACGCGGCCATGCAGCTGGTCAAGAACCCCAAGGCCTTCGACGTGGTCGTCACCGGTAACATGTTCGGCGACATCCTGTCGGACGAAGCCTCGATGCTGACCGGCTCGATCGGCATGCTGCCCTCGGCCTCGCTCAACAGCAAGAACCAGGGCCTGTACGAGCCCAGCCATGGCAGCGCGCCCGACATCGCAGGCAAGGGCGTCGCCAATCCCCTGGCGACCATCCTGTCGGCCGCGATGATGCTGCGCTTCTCGCTCAACCAGGAAGAAGCCGCCCAGCGCATCGAAGCCGCCGTGCAGAAGGTGCTGGCCCAGGGCCTGCGCACCGGCGACATCTGGAGCGAAGGCACGACCAAGGTCGGCACGTCGCAGATGGGCGATGCGGTCGTGAAAGCTCTGTAAGCGACTCCCCCCTGCGCCGCTGCGCGGCTTCCCCCCTCTCTGGCGCGCCTGCGGCGCTGGGAGGGGGGACGCACCCTGTGGCCCGGCGAAGCCGGTTCCACGGGTGCTTTGGACGCAGGCACGCGTCCCCCAAGGTTTTTGACGCCCACCCACAATCAGGCTCCCTTGTTGCGAGCCTGCGCCGTGCCCAATCCCCTCTTCCCCTTCGACAACCGTTACGCCCAGCTGGATGGCCTGTCCGTGCCGTGGCAGCCGGCCAAGGTACCGGCGCCACGTTGGCTCAGGTTCAACCATGCGCTGGCCGAGGACCTGGGGCTGAACACCAGTGCGCTGGACTCTGACGAAGGCCTGGTGGTGCTGGCGGGCAACCAGGTGCCCGACGGCGCGCAGCCCGTCGCACAGGCCTACGCCGGCCACCAGTTCGGTGGCTTCTCGCCGCAGCTGGGCGACGGCCGCGCGCTGCTGCTCGGCGAAATCATTGACCCGCAGGGACAGCGCCGCGACATCGCTTTCAAAGGCTCAGGCCGCACACCCTTCTCGCGCGGCGGCGACGGCAAGGCGGCCGTCGGTCCGGTGCTGCGCGAATACCTGATCAGCGAGGCCATGCACGCGCTGGGCATCCCGACCACGCGCACCCTGGCGGCGATTGCCACAGGCGAGACGATCTCCCGCGAACGTGCACTGCCTGGCGCGATCCTCACCCGCGTGGCCGCGAGCCACATCCGCGTTGGCACCTTCCAGTTCTTTGCCGCACGACGCGACACCGAACGCCTGCGCGTGCTGGCGGACCACGCGATCGGCCGCCACGATCCCGACCTTCTGAAGATGGCAGAACCCGGCGAGCGCTACCTCGCCTTCCTGGACGCGGTGGCGGCGCGGCAGGCGAAGCTGATCGCGTTGTGGATGTCGGTCGGCTTCATCCACGGCGTGATGAACACCGACAACATGACGGTCTCGGGCGAAACCATCGACTACGGCCCCTGCGCCTTCCTGGAGGCCTACGACCCTGAGACCGTGTTCAGCTCGATCGACAGCCACGGCCGCTACGCCTTCGGCAACCAGCCCGGCATTGCACAGTGGAATCTCACGCGGCTGGCTGAAGCCCTGCTGCCCCTGATCGACGACGACAGCGACCTTGCGGTGATCAAGGCCACCCAGGTGATCGAGCGGTTCCCTGACCGCTTCTCGCAGCACTGGCTGAATCTGCACCGCGCCAAACTCGGCCTGCGGGCGGACGGCGCCGATGACGAAGCGGACCGCACGCTGGCCAACGACCTGCTGCAACTGATGCACGAGCACCGGATCGACTTCACGCTCGGTTTCCGGCGCCTGTCGGCGGTGCTGCGGGGGCAGCCGGACGACCTGCGCACCCTCTGGGGAGACGACACCGCCGCGCTGGGCGCCTGGCTCGGCCGCTGGCAGGCACGCGTCCCGGCCTCCGGCGAAGCCGCGACCGAGCTCGCCGACCGCATGGACGCCACCAACCCGGTCTACATTCCGCGCAACCACCTGGTCGAAAATGCGCTGGACTCCGCCACCGACGCAGGTGACCTGAAGCCCTTCGAACGCCTGCTGTCCATCGTGAGCGATCCGTACACCGAACGCAGTGCCGACGCATTGGCCGCCCTGCCCGGCACGCCCGAGCAGACCCGCGGTTACCGGACTTTCTGCGGCACCTGAGCCAGCGCTGTCGAAAGCGCAACGGCTGCTTCGTCGTGGTGGGGTAGGCGCATTGGCCTGCCTGTTCGACGACACTGCGAGATCCAACCCGAAAGGAACCACCCATGAGCACCGGCACTGTCCGCCTGCACCGCGTCCTGCGCGCACCGCCCGAACGCATCTACCGCGCCTACCTCGACCCCGACGCCATGGCCAAGTTCCTGCCGCCCTATGGCTTCACCGGTCGCGTGCTGGAAATGGACGCCCGCGTGGGCGGCATCTACCGCATGCAGTTCACCAACTTCGGCAACGGCCAGACGCACGCCTTTGGCGGCAAATACCTGGAGCTGGTGCCCAACGAGAAGATCGTCAACACAGACATTTTCGACGACCCCAACCTGCCCGGCCAGATGATCACCACCGTCAGTCTCAAGGCTGTGTCCTGCGGCACCGAAATCACCGCTGTGCAGGAAGGCATCCCGGCCATGATCCCTGTCGAGATGTGTTACCTCGGCTGGCAGGAAACCCTGCAGCAACTGGCTCAGCTGGTCGAGCCAGACATCCCGGGCTGAGCCAGTGCCAGAAGCCTCTGCCGCGACGGGCTGTCGACCGGCAGCGGCCCCTGACCGCGGGCGCTCAGGTAGTGCTCGCTGAACAGGCCGAACCAGGCGTCCAGCGCCTCCGCGGCCCGTTCATCTCCCGCGAGGTCCAGGCACAGCGCGGCGATCTCGGCGGTGCAGAAGTGGTGGTCCTGCGCCGAGCGGCGCAGGCGGTAGCGCGAGGCCTGCTCCGGGTGCAGGCCCAGCACCGGCAGCCCGTCGAGGTACGGGCTCTTGCGGAACATCTTGCGCGCCTCCGACCACGTGCCGTCGAGCAATATGTACAGCGGCCGGCGGCCAGCGGCCTCTTCTTGCGGTGGAGGGCCGGACACCACGCGTCCCGCCGAGGTGTACTCCGGCGGGAACACGACGAAGGGCTGCCACTGCGGATCCTGCAGCAGCGCCAGCAATGCCGGGTCAACCTCCGTCCGTGACCACTGAAACGCCCAGGTATCGGCCACGACGTCGGCAATCAGCCAGCCGGTGTTGCTGGGCTTGAGCGCCTCGATGTCGCCCATCAGCAGGCAGAAGCCCGCGCGCGAGGGCTGGCTCGGGCGCCAGTCGCAGATGCAGTGTGGCGGCGGCAACCGGCAGCCGGTGCAGCGCAGCGGATTGGCGCCGCGCGCCACGAAGGGTTTGCTGGATGCGGCGATGCGCGTGGTGCGCAGGCGCGAGACGGCGTGACCCCGGTCGGGCTGGGGCTGTTGCTCTGGAGTGGGAAACGACATCCGTCAAATGTATGCTGCCCGGCATGAGCATCACCTCCCTCGCCGCCTTGCGCGCCCTGTACGACCCGGTGCGCGAGCGCTCGGCCAAGAAAGAAATTCCGCAACTGGACGCCCATGCGCGCCGCTTCATCGGCCTCTCGCCGATGCTGGTGATTGCCAGCGGTGATGCCGCGCACGGGCTGGATGCCTCGCCGCGCGGTGGCGCACCGGGCTTCGTGCATGTGGCCGATGCGCACACGCTGCTGATCCCCGACGCGCCCGGCAACAACCGGCTGGACACGCTGGAGAACATCGTGCGGGGCGGTGAGACCGGCGCGCCGGTCGGGCTGCTGTTCCTGATTCCGGGCGTGGACGAAACCCTGCGGATCAACGGCCAGGCCTGGCTCAGCGACGATGCGGCCGACCGCGAAATCTGCGCCGAAGCGGGCCGCGTGCCCAAGCTCGCGATCCACGTGGGCGTGCGCTCGTGCTACCTGCACTGCGCCAAGGCCCTGATGCGCTCGAAGCTCTGGGACGCTTCCCGCCAGATAGAGCGTTCCGCGCTGCCCAGCATGGGCGAGATGATGCGCGACCAGATCCGCGAATTCCGCGGCGACGAGGTGGTCGCGGAAACGCAGGAGCAGATGCTCGAGCGTTACCGCAACACGCTCTGAGCGCCCGCCCCTGCCTGGGTTTCGGGCGCCATGCGGTCAGGGAATGTAGTTCAGCGCTTCAGGCAACGGCAGCGTCACCGGCACCTCAAACAGTGGCCCTGCAGCCCCATCCGGGTCGATCACCACCGTGCCGTGGCTCTGGAAGAACACCGCGATCTGCGACTGCGCCATCACCGCAATCGTCGGCCCGGCGGGATTCGCCAGCCCGGTCAGAAAGGTGTGCGGATTCTTGCCGACCGCCGGGTTGGCCGCGTAGGCCAGATCGTTGCGGTAGTAGGTCGTCTGCGCTTGCAGGCCACCGGCGCGCACGATGGCGCTGCTGGTCGGATTGGGCACGGTCTGGTCGCCCTTGGCCATCTGCAGGATCACCGGCTTGGCCACGCTGCCCGGCAGCGGCTGCTGGCGGATCAGCGACGCATACGACACCGGGTTGCCCGCCTGCTGCACCCACTCGAAGCGGTCGAGCACCTTGGCGATCTCCATCGCCCCCGGCACGTTGTTGGCCACCGGCGGCAGGTCGCGCAGCGGCATGTTCTCGAAGAAGTTGAACGGCACCGGCAGCGCAGCCGACGGCGGCAGGTTCAACAACTGCGGCGTGCGCGTGGCGAGCGCCAGACCGGTCAGGCCACGGAACACACCCAGGCGAGCGACCTCGGTGATCGAGCCGCCCGGCACGTTCGGCACACCCGCCTTGATGTTAGGTTCGACACCCAGCAACATGGTGCCGTAGATGCCGCCGAAGGACTGGCCGGCGTAGTAGATGCGTTGCGGGTTGAGATCGGCGCTGCCGTCACCGTCGACGTCCATGCCGACCTCGACCTGGCGCACCAGCTGCATCAGGTCGACCACGGTCTGGCGCAGGCCGTCGCGGCTGCTGATGATGCTGCGCGGCGCGGCGGCGTTCACGCCTTCGGTGCTGTCGATCAGGCCATTGCCGTCCTGGTCAAAGCCGCGGCCTCCTGCCGGCACGCTCACCGGCGCTCCGGTGCCCTGGGTGATCGCCAGGGCGCCCGCTGCGCCACCGGCGTGTCCCACCACGTTGATCGACAGCGTCGCAATGCCGCGCGAGGCGAACACCGAGGCCACGGTCCACGGCGCACCGTACATGCTGTCGGTGAAACCGTGGCCGAAGATCGCCACCGGCCAGCCGCCCGCGGGCTTGTCGCCGGCCGGCAGGAACAGCTGGAACACCAGGTTCTGCGTGCCCTGCGGCACCGGGCGCCCGTGCAGCGTCGGCGTGGCAGGCATGTACTGGCCCGCGGTCTGGTAGTTGGGCGAGCTGTACTGGCCGTAGGCCAGCTGGCCTACCGCGCCGGGAATGGCCTGCAGCGCAGGCAGTGGCACCGGCTGCAGCGAAAACTCTCCGGCACCCGCACCGGTCTGCCGGTTGAACAGCACACTTGAGATGCCCGACACCGGGAACACGGCGCGCACCGTGCCGCCGCTGTTCGAACCGATCAGGAAGCTGGCCGGCGCGGGCGTGCTGGCCTTGATCTGCCGCATGATCTTCACCAGGTCGCCGGTCGCACTTTGCGTGGTGAACAGCGAAGCCGCCGCCACCGACAACCCGCGCCCCAGACGCACGCCGTTGGCGGCATCCCGCGACTCGCGGTCGTGGTCGCCACCGCGCTTGTCGAAGCCATGCAGGCCGCGCATCTCCATGCCGTCGCCGCTCTTGATCCGCTTGCCACTGGCATCGCGCACGCCGTTGGTCACCACCAGCACATAGCGCGAGCGCTCGGCCAGCAGCGCGTCCGGCTCGAACACCAGGGTCTTGGTCGCTGCATCCCAGAGGACCTGGTTGATGCCCACCTTTTCACCGAAACCGCGCAGGGTCTGCGTGTCGCCAAGGTTGACGAGGAACACGGTGTCGCTGTTCACCGTCGACAGGTCGATGTCGCCGGTGAAGGGCACGGTGATGCGCGGCTGGGTCGAGAAGCCGTCGAGCGTGTTGATCACGTCGATGTCCTGGCAGTCACTCACGCGCACTGTGCAGTCGGGCTTGGGCAGGTTGACGCGGCGGAAGGTCGCGTTGCCGAAGTCGGGCACCGTGTAGCGGTTGCTCGGGAACGGGCGGGCGCTGTCGTCGCTGCGCACCGACACGCCGTCGGCCCAGACGGCCACCGGGATCAGCGCGAACGACAGGACCGCCGTGAGACGGCGGGCGTGAAAAGGCGTCATCTGAAGTCTCCTGATGGTGACCACCCGAGCGGGGAGGTCTTTGGTGTGAAGTTCCGCACGCCGTTGTACGCCGGTCGTGTGACAAGTGCCAGAGCTCTCCGCGTTTTCCCTGAGACCAGAACCCGGTAGCGCGTCGCCATGGCGACCCACCGGGTGCGTGCTGGCAACGGGTCTGGGCCATATCCCCCAAAGACCCCGTCCGGATGTATCCATGGGTAAAGCCTGCTTTGCAGCGCGGTCACCCTCCGTATGCTGGCGCTTCCAACAGCCCATCAGGAGAGAACCTTGTCACCCTTCCGCCTCACCCTCGCCAGCACCGTTGCCGTCATCGCTCTCGCCGGCTGCAGCCACGGCATGCAGCACGACCACGCCGCCATGCACGGCACGATGCACGGCGCCATGGACCCCAATGCCGCGGCCACCGCACCCGCCAAGGTCACCGCGAGCACGCCGGTGCTGGCCAGCGGCTACAAGAAAGTTGAATCACCGGCGGCAGCCAAGCTGTACTTCGTGAACCTGTCCAACGGATCGGTGGTGAGCAGCCCGGTGAAGGTGGTCTTCGGCCTCAGTGGCATGGGCGTGGCACCCGCGGGCATCGAGAAGGCCGGCACCGGTCACCACCACCTGCTGGTCAACGTCAACGAGTGGGACGCCAACGCGCCGCTGCCGGCCAACGAAAACTTCCGCCACTTCGGTGCCGGCCAGACCGAGGTATCGCTGGACCTCAAACCAGGACAGCACACCCTGCAGCTCGTGCTGGGCGACCAGAACCACATCCCGCACCACCCGGTGGTCATGAGCGAGCGCATCACCATCACGGTGAAGTAGTCCCTTGTGCCGACCACAGCGCTGCCGGCTGTGGTCTTTTTTCGTCACGCCCTGTTCCGTTCGCGCACACACGGTGTGGCAGAAAGCGGGCCGCGGTACATGGTGCAGCGCGTCATGTACCGCGGCGGTTTTCCGCTCTTTCCCCAATCAAATCAGCAGCGTTCTCAAATTGATCCATGCCCGCATGGCATGGCACGGGAATTGACTCGTTGGTGACACCTGCTTCCCACAAAAGCGGGTGACTTCCAACCACCAACGAGGAGACATTCATGAGTTTGTTGTTTGCATTGGCCCTCTCCATCGGCCTGCTCGCCGTCGTCGCCACCTGGCTGTTCCTGGGTCCGCTCGCGGCCTTCCACATGCAGGTCTGGCAGGCCTTCGTGGCCTGGGCGAGCTTCTTCCACAACGGCGGCAAGGGTGATGGGCTGGTCAAGACCGTGGTCTGCATGTCCTTTGGCGCCGTCGTGGGCATGGCTTCGGTGATGCTGATCGGTCAGCTCGGTGCGCTGGGTGGCCTGGCCGCACCGGTCGCCGTGGGCATCGGCGCCGCGGTCATCGTGCTGGCCGCGCACATTCCGGTGCTGTCCACCATTCCGTCGAGCGTCTATGGCTTTGCCACCGTGGCCGGCCTGATCCTGCTGGGCAAGGACATGAGCCCGACCGCCGCCATCGTGCCGACCATCCTGTCGATCGTCGTGGGCGCACTGTTCGGCTGGCTGTCCGAACAGGTGGCCGGCAAGCTCACCAAACCCGCGGCCTGACGCAGCCTTTCCCCCGCGCCGCCGCCCCGGTGAGGGGTGGCGGCGTTTTCATTTTTTCTGCACCGGATTGGCGGTCATCCAGTTGGCCGGGTAAGCGCGCAGGAACTCGCGCGCCTTCTCGGGGTGGCCTGCGTTGAGCCAGGCGCTGTAGCCGCCTTCGTTGAGGATCGCCGGCATGCGCTTCTCGGCGCCGGGCTGCTGGTAGCGGTGCATCAAGGCGTGGCTGTTGGCATTCACGCTGAGCAGCGTGAAGCTCACAATCTCCGCCCCGTCGCCGCCGACCCAGCGTTCCCACACACCGGCCACGCCCATGGGCCGGCCATCGACCCGGGCGATGCGCGTGGGCACCGCCTTGCCACTGCGCCAGTCGTCCTCGAAGAATGCCTGCATCGGCACGATGCAGCGCTGCCCGGCCAGCCAGGCCTCGCGAAAGTTGTTGGACGTCGTCAATGTCTCACTGCGCGCGTTCACCAGCTTGGGCGAGCGCAGCTTCGCATCCGACGCCGACTTCACCCAGCGCGGCACCAGGCCGAACTGACCGGTCACGCGCTCCAGCATCGGCCCGGCCGCCTCGGCCTCATCGTGTGCCCGACGGATCAGCGCGCCCGGCTGGCGCGGCCAGAGCTCGCGCCCCAAGGGTGTGTCCGGCGCGGGCACGCCAAACACGTCGGGGTACAGGTGGTCGGGGTGAAGCGTCTCGAAATGAACTGTCATGCGATCGATGGTAGAACACGCCCCACCATGTCCTCTGCTTCTATTTCGGCCCCGGCCACTCCAGCCCCCAGCCTCAACCCTGTGGTGGCCCTGCTCGGCCGGCGCCTGCGCCTTGCCGTGATCGGCGGCGGCGCCGGCTCGTTCATCGGACCGATGCACCGCCAGGCCGCACGCCTGGACGACCGCTATGAGATCGTGGCCGGTGCGTTGTCGTCCGACCCGCAGCGCTCGGTCGCTGCAGGCGTTGCGCTCGGTCTGGCACCCGACCGTTGCCATCCCGATGCCCTGACCCTGATGGCCGCCGAGGCCGCACGTGCCGACGGCGCCGAGGTTGTGGCGATCATGACCCCCAACGACAGCCACTTTCCCTATGCCATGGCCGCCCTGAACCACGGCTTCGACGTGATCTGCGACAAGCCGATGACCAACACCCTGGCCGAAGCCGCACAGCTGCGCGAGAAGGCGCAGGCCAGCGGCCGCGTGTTCTGCCTGACACACAACTACAGCGGCTACCCGATGGCGCGGCAGGCGCGCGCGATGGTGGCCGACGGCCAGCTTGGCGACGTCCGGCTGGTGCAGGTCGAGTACGTGCAGGGCGGCCGCGCCAAACCCGGACCGGGCCGCACCGCCTGGAAGACCGACCCGGCGCGCGGCGGTCCGTCGCTGGTGATGGGCGACATCGGCACCCACGCCCACCACCTGCTGCGCTTCGTCACCGGGCTGGAGGTCGAACAGCTCGCGGCCGAACTGGGCTGCGTCGTGCCCGACCGCACGGCGCACGACTTCGCCGGCGTATTGCTGCGCCTGCAGGACGCCGCACGCGGCAACTTCTGGGTCACACAGGCCGCCGCTGGTGTCGAGAACGGTCTTCGCATCCGCGTCAGCGGCTCGCGCGGCACGCTCGAATGGCAGCAGGAACACCCGCAGGTGCTGGACTTCAAGCCACTGGACGCACCCGCCCAGCGCCTAACCCCGCGCGGCCCCGGTACGCTGCCGCTGGCACAACGCAGCACCCGTGTCGCAGCCGGTCACCCCGAAGGATTTCCCGAGGCCTTTGCCAACCTCTACTCGGACGCGGCCGAAGCGATTGCCGCGCGCCGCACGGGGCAGACGCCCGATCCGCTGGCCCTCCACTTCCCCAACGCGCACGACGGCTGGATGGGCATGCGTTTTGTCGACGCGGTGATCCGTTCGGCGCAGGCGGGTGGCGCGTGGACCGACGCATGAAAGCAGCCACACCAGATCGCCGCAACGTCCTGGCGAGCATGGCCGCGCTCTGGGCAGGCACGCTCTGGCACACCCCAGGCCGTGCAGCCGCTGAGGGGGACGCTCGGTGGCCCGATGCTTCGGCCGTCCCCGGCGGCGTGGCACTGCTCCCGCTGGGCCCCGCCGCCAACCGCCCCATGGCCTGGTCCGACGATGCAAGGCTGCTGGTCGTGGGTTCGCCCGCCGGCTGGACCGCGCTGGTCGGCATTCCGCTGTCGGCCGTCCCGGGCCCGGCGCGGATCGCGGTGGAAGGTGCCGATGGCGTCCGGCGGGTGGTGAGCCACCAGATTGCGCCCAAGACCTACGCGCAGCAGCGCCTGAAAGTGGCGCCACGCACCGTCGAACTCTCACCGGATGATCTGGCCAGGCATGAACGCGAGCGCGCGCACCAGCAGGCACTGATGGCGCGTTTTTCCGACCCCTTGCCGACCGACCTGCGCATGCAAGCCCCGGTGAGCGGCACCCGCTCGAGTTCGTTCGGGCTGCGTCGTGTTTTCAATGGTGAAGCACGGCAGCCACACAGCGGCATGGACATCGCAGCCGGCACCGGCACGGTGGTGCGCTCGCCTCTGGCGGGCGAGGTGGTCGACACCGGCGACTACTTCTTCAACGGCCAGACGGTATGGATCGACCACGGCGGCGGCGTTTTCTCAATGATGTGCCACCTCAGCCGCATCGATGTGCGCGTCGGCGACCGACTCGCCCAGGGGCAGTCGCTGGCGGCCGTGGGCGCCACCGGCCGCGTCACCGGCCCGCATCTGCATTGGGGTGTGGTTTTGAATCGCGTTTCGGTCGATCCGGCGTTGTTTATTCACGCCTGAGCCCGATTTCGACCCGGTCCGTGGAGCGATGGGCGCGGTCGCCACGGCAAAATCGATTGGTCAGTCCCCGATCATTCTTTCCTGCCCGGAGTTGCCGTTGTTCCGTCCGCTGCTTTGCCTATCCGCCGTGGCCGCGCTGACGGCCTGTGCCTCCACCGAGCAGCGCTGGGCCAAGGAAGGCGTCAGCGATTTCGACACCGCCAACTTCATCTCGGAATGCAAGTTCCAGACGGGCCTGGCCAAGATCAAGGGCGACCAGGCCGAGGAACTGCTCAAGCACTGCATGCAGGCGAAGGGCTTTCGGCTGAGGTGACCCACCCCCGCGCCGCCTTCGGCGTCACCCCCTCAAGGGGGCGATGCCTGCGGCCCGGCGGAGCCGGTTCCGCGGCATCTCTGGATCAAATGCCTGCGCCGATGCGCTCTGCGCCGCCCATGTAGGGGCGCAGCACGTCGGGCACGGTCACGCTGCCGTCGGCGTTCTGGTTGTTCTCCAGCACCGCCACCAGCGCGCGGCCCACGGCCAGGCCGGAGCCGTTGAGGGTGTGCACCAGTTCGTTCTTGCCCTGGGCGTTCTTGAAGCGGGCCTGCAGGCGGCGGGCCTGGAAGGCTTCGCAGTTGGAGACCGAGCTGATCTCGCGGTAGGTGCCCTGCGCCGGCACCCAGACTTCGAGGTCGTAGGTCTTGCTGGCACCGAAGCCCATGTCGCCGGTGCACAGGCTCATCACCCGGTACGGCAAACCCAGCTTCTGCAGGATGGCTTCGGCGTGGCCGGTCATTTCCTCCAGCGCTTCGTAGCTCTTCTCGGGGTGAACGATCTGCACCATCTCGACCTTGTCGAACTGGTGCTGGCGGATCATGCCGCGGGTGTCGCGCCCGGCGCTGCCGGCTTCGGAGCGGAAACACGGCGTGTGCGCCGTCATCTTGATCGGCAGGTCGGACTCGGCCAGCACGGTGTCGCGCACCACGTTGGTCAGCGTCACTTCGCTGGTGGGGATCAGGTACAGCGCCTGGGTGTCGGGCATTTCTTCGCCCTCCTGCCCGCCCTTTTTCACGGCAAACAGGTCGCCTTCGAACTTGGGCAGCTGGCCGGTGCCGCGCAGCGTCTCGCCGTTGACGATGTAAGGCGTGTAGCACTCGGTGTAGCCGTGTTCCTGCGTCTGCGTGTCCAGCATGAACTGGGCGAGCGCGCGGTGCAGGCGGGCGATCGGGCCGCGCATGAAGGTGAAGCGCGAGCCGGCCAGCTTGGCGCCGGTGTCGAAGTCCAGACCCAGCTTCTCGCCGATGTCCACGTGGTCGCGGACCTCGAAGTCGAACGTGCGGGGCGTGCCCCAGCTGCGCACCACCACATTGCCGTGTTCGTCGCCGCCCACCGGCACGCTTTCATGCGGCAGGTTGGGCACAGCCAGAAGCAGGCCCTGCAGCTCGCCCTGGATCACCTCCAGCCGCGTGGCCGAGGCTTCGAGTTCTGCCTTCATCTCGCCCACCTGTGCCATCGCGGCATCAGCCTCGGCGTGCTGTCCCTTGCCTTTGAGCATGCCGATCTGCTTGGACAGGCTGTTGCGCTGCGCCTGCAGGGCTTCGGTGCGGGTCTGCAGCGCCTTGCGTTCGTGTTCCAGCGCCTGGTAGGCAGACACGTCGAGGTAGGGCTGCGGGTTCTTGCGGGTTTCCAGGCGCGCCACCACGGCGTCCAGGTCTTTGCGGAGTTGGAGGATGTCTAGCATTCGACGATTGTAGGTAGCGGGTTCAGTGAATATGGTCGATGGCGCCGTCGCCATCGATCTTCAGGCCCTTGGGCAGCGGGAACTTCACGGTTTCGGTGATGCCGTCGAGCTTGCGCACCGAGATCGCGCCGAGTTCGCGCAGGCGCTCGATCACCTGCTGCACCAGGATGTCGGGCGCCGAGGCGCCGGCCGTCAGGCCCACGCGCTGCTTGCCCTCGAACCACTCGGCCTTCAACTCGCCCGCGTTGTCGACCATGTAGGCCGTCGTACCCAGGCGGTGCGCCACCTCGCGCAGCCGGTTGCTGTTGCTGCTGGTCGGGCTGCCGACCACGATCACGATATCCACCTGCGGGCTCAGCAGCTTGACGGCGTCCTGCCGGTTCTGCGTGGCGTAGCAGATGTCCTGCTGCTTGGGTTCGCGCACCTTGGGGAAGCGCGCCTTGACGGCGGCCAGGATGCCGGCCGTGTCGTCCACGCTCAGCGTGGTCTGGGTCACGACCGCCAGCAGTTCGGTCTGCCGCGGAGTCACCTTGGCCACATCGTCGATGTCCTCGACCAGGTGAATGCCCTCGCTGAGCTGCCCCATGGTGCCCTCGACCTCAGGGTGGCCCTTGTGGCCGATCATGAGGAACTCGTAGCCTTCCTTGAACAGCTTGGCGACTTCGACGTGCACCTTGGTCACCAGCGGGCAGGTCGCGTCGAAGATGCGGAAGCCGCGCTGTTCGGCTTCCTTCTGCACCGCCTGGCTCACGCCGTGGGCCGAGAACACCAGCGTCGCGCCGGGTGGCACCTCATCCAGGTCTTCGATGAAGATCGCGCCCTTTTCCTTCAGGTCGTTGACAACGTACGTGTTGTGCACGATCTCGTGGCGCACATAGATCGGCCGTCCGAACTTGGCCAGGGCGCGCTCGACGATCTCGATCGCGCGGTCGACGCCGGCACAGAAGCCGCGCGGCTCGGCCAGAAGGATGTCCTGCAGCGGTGCCATCACAGAACTCCGATGACCTGGACTTCAAAACTCACCGGCTGGCCGGCCAGCGGGTGGTTGAAGTCGAACCGCACCGCGCCGTCGTCGGCCACCTCGACAGCAGACCCGGCGTAGCTGCCCAGACCATCTGGCGTCGGGAACTGCACCACGTCGCCCACCGCGTATTTCTCATGCGGGTCGCCCAGCTGGTTCAGCAGCTTGCGGGCGACCCACTGGACCATTTCGGGCTGGCGCTCGCCAAAGGCTTCGCCGGGTGCCAGTTCGATGGTCGTGTGCACGCCCTCTTCCAGCCCGATCAGGTGCTGTTCGATGGCGGGCGAGAGTTCGCCGGCGCCCAGGCTGAGCGTGGCGGGCTGGCCCTCGAAGGTGTTGATGATGACCTGGCCGTTGGGACCCGACATGCGGTAGTGCAGGGTCAGGAACGAACCTTCTTGGATGTGCGGCATGGACAAAAGGGGGATGAAACACGGGCTCGGAAGGCACCTACGCACGGAAAACGCCCGATCCGTGACCGCCCGACAACAACCCGTATTGTAAAAACCGCCCAGACCCAGGGAGCACACCACATGAATGGCCTTGCCGCCACCGGACTCAAGAGCCTGCCCGCCGACGCGCGGCCCCGTGAAAAGCTGCTCGCGCGCGGCCCCGGCGCACTGGGCGACGCCGAGCTGCTGGCCCTGCTGCTGCGCACCGGCATCAGCGGCAAGCACGTGATCCAGCTCGCCCAGGAACTTCTCGACCGTTTCGGCGGCGTCGGCGGCCTGTTGCACACCGGCGCCGATGCGCTCAAGGTCGTCAAGGGTCTCGGACCGGCCAAACGGGCCGAGGTGGTCGCCGTGCTGGAGCTCGCCCGGCGCGCGCTGGCGCAAGAGCTGCAGCAGCGCCCGCTGTTCGACAGCCCGCGCGCAGTGCGCGACTACCTGCAGCTGCAACTGGGCGCCCGCGCGCACGAGGTGTTCTGCGTGCTGTTCCTGGACAGCCAGAACCGCCTGCTGGCGCTCGAAGAACTGTTCCGCGGGACCCTCAGCCAGACCTCGGTCTATCCGCGGGAAGTCGTGTTGCGCGCCCTGCATCACCACGCGGCCTCGGTCGTGCTCGCGCACAACCATCCCAGTGGCGAAGCCCGGCCCTCGCGCGCCGACGAAGCGCTGACACAGTCGCTCAAGGCGGCGCTGTCGCTGGTGGACGTGCGCGTGCTCGACCACTTCATCGTGACCCGCGACAACGCGGCATCGATGGCAGAGCTCGGTCTGGTCTGAAGGCCTTTGCGCCTGCGCGAGAATCCGGGCCATGAAGGTCCGCTCGCTCGCAGAACTCAAGTCCGTGCAAAAGGTGATCGCCCAGCGGGTGGCCGCCGAGACGGCGGCGCGCGAAGCCGAACGACTGCGGGCCGTCCGGCTGGACCGCGAGAAGCGCCTGTTCGAGCTGGCTGTCGGGCCGGTGAAGCCGCTGGCCACCCACCGGCGCGTGGTGCACCCGCTGACGCCGGTGCCGCCCGAGCCCCGGCAGCGCCAGCTCGACGAAAACGCGGTGATGCGCGAAGCGCTGTCGGACGAGTTCGACGTCGAGACCCTGTTGCACACCGACGAGCAACTGAGCTACCGCCGCCCCGGCCTGGGGCCGGACGTGACCCGCAAGCTGCGCGAGGGCCACTGGAGCATCCAGAAGCACATCGACCTGCACGGGCTGCGCACCGACGAGGCACGCGAGGCGCTGGGCAAGTTCGTCCGCGAAGCCCACCACCTGGGCCTGCGCTGCGTGCGCGTGGTCCACGGCAAGGGGCTGGGTTCGCCCGGGCGCACGCCGGTGCTCAAGGGCCGCGTGCTGCGCTGGCTGGTGCAGAAGAAGGAAGTGCTCGCCTTCGTGCAGGCGCGGCCGGCCGAGGGGGGAGCCGGCGCGCTGGTGGTCCTGCTCAAGCCGGTCGGACGCTGACAGCACTGGCAGCGCCGGCACGGCCGGCTATAGTGCGGGCGCCAACATCAGGGAGCCCTTTGCCATGCGCCTTCGTCTTGCCACGACATTGCTGACCGGTCTCGGGACCGTTGTCCTCTCGTCATCCAGCGCCTTCGCTGCAACCATGTACAAGTGCAAGAACGCCAGTGGTCAGATCGTCTATTCCGACACCGACTGCCGGACCGACCTGCCGAAGGTGACGATCCGCCCGCCCGAGCCAAAGAAGGAAGCCGTTGCGCCGGCAGCCCCTGCGGCGCCCGTGGCCCGCGTGGACAGGCTGACCACGGCGGTGGTGGAAGGCGTGATCCAGCGCAGCCGGGAAAACAGTGACCGTGGCGATTACGCCAGCGACTGCGCCCTCGCAGCGCCCGACCTGAGCTTCACGCTCATCGACCGCAGCAGGGCACCGGAAACCAAGAGCACCGGCGGGCGCGACGAGCTCTGCAAGCTGCAGCGCGAGTCGGCGAATGCGATGCGCTCGGCCGGCCTGGGTTCACAGAGCACCGTGACGCAGCTGCAAATCCAGGTCAACACGGACGGCAGCCAGGCGACGGCCAAGTACCTGATGAACACCCGCATCCTCGCCAACGGGAGCCCCGTCATGGGCATGCGCTGCGAGAACGACGACGTCTTTGCGCTGTACGACGGCAAGGTGCTGTTCAAGCGTGCCTTGTCGACCTGTACCCCGGTGCGGTAAGCCTTTTCAGGGCCAGGCGGCTAACGCGGCGTGTTGCGCATCCAGTCGGCGGTCTTGAAGAAAGCGTCGCGCAGCCGCGCGCGCAGGTCTTCGGGCACGGCGATTTCGCCCATGGCCTGGTCCATGCAGGCCAGCCACTGGTCGCGCTCCAGGATGCCGATCTTGAACGGCATGTGGCGCATCTTCAGGCGCGGGTGGCCGAACCGGTCTTCGTAGTACGAGGGACCGCCCAGCCAGCCGCAGAGGTACCAGAACAGCTTCTGCCGCGCGTCGTCCAGCGTGGTGCCGTGGGCCAGCCGCAGCTCGTGGTAGCCAGGCTCGATGTCCATCAGGTCGTAGAAGCGGTCCACCAGCGCACGCACGCGCGTTTCCCCTCCGATCCATTCAAACGGCGTGGCAGGAGATACCGGGGTTGCTTGTTCGTCCATGGTTTGCGGATTTCAGATTGCGGCGCGCCGCAGGGTTTCGACCACGGGCGTGCGCAGCACGCTGCGCAGCCCCCACCAGCCTGCCGCCAGCGCCAATACGCCACCGGTCAGTCCTCCCGCCAGCGGCACCCAGGGCGACGGTGCCCAGGTGAACTCGAAGGCGTATTTCGCCAGCGCCCAGCCCACTCCGATGGCAACCACCGAAGCCAGCACGCCCGCAAGCACACCGACCCCCAGCAGCTCGATTCTCTGCACGTCGCGCAGCAGCTTCGAACTCGCGCCGACCGCGCGCAGCACCGCGAACTCGCGCTCACGCTCGCCGCGCGTGGCGGTGATGGTGGCCAGCAGCACGACCAGCCCGGCCGCCAGTGCGAAGGCAAACAGGAACTCGACCGCACGGATCACCTGGCCCAGCACGCGTTGCACCTGCGCGATGGTCTGGCTCATGTCGACATTGGTGATATTCGGGAATTGCCTCACCAGCCCGTTGTCGAAGCGCTTGTCGGTCTCGGGGACGCGGAAGGCGCTGATGAAGGTGGTGGGCACATCGGGCAGGTGCGCGACCGGAAAGATCACGAAGAAATTGACCCGCATCGAACCCCAGTCGACCTTTCGCAGGCTGGTGATCTTGCCTTCGACCGGCATGCCCGCCATGTCGAAGCCCAGCCGGTCCCCCAGCTTCAGGCCCAGCTCCTTGGCCAGCCCTTCCTCGACACTCAGGCCGCCCGCTTCTTCGGGCGTCCAGCGGCCCTGCACCACCTCGTTGTGCGGCGGCTTCTCAGCCGTGTTCGACAGGTTGAACTCGCGCTCGACCAGGCGCTGCGCGCGGTCGCTGGCGTAGTCCTCGGGACGCACGGATTTGTCGTTCACGCTCACCAGCCTGCCGCGGATCATCGGGAACCAGTCGAACTTCGCGATGCCGCCAGCCGTCAGCGCCTGCCGGAAGGGATCGCCCTGCTCGGGCTGGATGTTGATCACGAAGCGGTTGGGCGCATCGGGCGGCGTCGCATTGCGCCAGCTGGAAATCAGGTCGGTGCGCAGCAACACCAGCAACACCAGGGCCAGCAGACCGACGGCCAGCGAGCTGATCTGCACCACCGCGTAGGCCGGCCGGGCCGAGAGCTGGCGCGTGGCCAGCACCAGCGCGCGCGGCGCGGTCGCTTCGTTGACGCTGCGCCGCAGCACCCACACCGCGCCCCAGCTGACCAGGGCGAACACCGCCACGGCCGCCGCGAAGCCACCCACCGCGATGCCACCGAGCTTGAGATCGCGACTCGCCGCCAGCAGCAGCACCGCGAATCCCGCCACGCCCAGCCCCAGCACCACCAGCGTCGCCGGCTTGAGCTGCCCGACGTCCCGGCGGATCACACGCAGCGGCGGCACCTGCGCCAGTTGCAGCACCGGCGGCAGGCCGAACGCCACCATCAGCGTCAGCCCCATGCCCAGGCCCAGCAGCACGGGCCAGACGGACGCGGCCGGCAGCGCCGACTCCACCAGCCCGGCCAGCAGCAGCACGAACACGTAGTGCAGCGCAAAGCCGGCCATCACCCCCAGCACGCTCGCCGCCAGTCCCACGACAATGAACTCGAAGGCATAGGCGCGCGCCATCGCTCCCTGCGACAGGCCCAGCACGCGCAGCATCGCGCAGTCGTCCAGGTGGCGTTGCGCAAAACCGCGCGCGGCGATCGCAACCGCGACCGCCGACAGCAGCGCCGCCAGAAGGGCCACGAGGTTGAGGAATTTTTCGGCGCGCGCCAGTGTCTGCTGCATCTCAGGTCGGCCGCCTTCGAGCGACTCCAGCCGCAGGCCGCGCACGCCCGGCTTCTTGATCTCTGCCTCGGCCCAGGCCACGTACTGCTTCACCGCCGGCTCCGTGCCCGCCAGCGCCAGCCGGTAGCCGATGCGGCTGGCCGGCTGCACCAGCGCGGTCGCGGGCAGATCGGCGGCGTTGATCATGACCCGCGGCGCAAAGCTCATGAAGCCCGCACCCCGGTCACTCTCGACCACGATCACCTTGGCCAGCGTCAGGCTCGCATCCCCCAGCAGCAGCGGCTGGCCGATCTTCAGGTCCAGTGCCGACAGCAGGGCTGCATCGACCCACACCGTGCCTGGCGCGGGAATGTCGCGCGTTGCTGCCTCGGGCGTGTCCGGCCCGTCGGCCACCCGCAAGCCACCGCGCAATGGATAGCCCGGCGCCACCACCTTGAGCGCCACCAGCCGCGCCGCGCCGCCGTCCTCGTCGCGCGCCCGGCCCATGGTCGGAAAACTCAGCGTCTGCACCGACTGCAGGCCCAGCGCTTTCGCCCGCTCGGCAAACGCCGGCGGCGCCGGCTGGTCGCTCTGGATCACCGCGTCGCCACCGATCAGAGCCCGCGCATCGCGCTGCAAGCCGCCCTGCAGCCGGTCGGCAAAAAACGCCACCGCTGTCAGCGCCGCCACCGCCAGCGTCACCGCCAGCAGCAACAGCCGCAGCTCACCCGCCCGCCAGTCGCGCCACAGCGACCGCCAGCCAAGAGACCAGAAAGAAACAGGAACCGTTTGCATGGGCAGACCTTACCCCATGCCCATCACCCGCGCAGAACGGTATGGATTGCGAGAAGCAAGAACGTCTCCGGCGAAAGTGTCTGCAGCGAGAACGCGGCGGGTCCGGCTCCGCCGGTCCGCACGCGTTGCCCCCTTGAGGGGCGGAGCCGGTTACACGCAGTGAACCGGCGATGGGGGTGAGCCCTATTTCGTGCCGAAGATCCGGTCACCCGCATCGCCCAGACCCGGCACGATGTAACCGTGGTCGTTCAGCTCGCGATCGACCGCCGGCGTGTAGATCGGCACGTCGGGGTGCGCATCGTGGAAGGTCTTGATGCCCTGCGGGCAGGTGACCAGGCAGACGAAGCGGATCGAGCGCGGCTTGGTTGCCTTCAGCCGCTCGACCGCGGCCACGGCCGAATTGCCGGTCGCCAGCATCGGGTCCAGCACGATCACGTCTCGCTCTTCCATGCCGCTGGGCATCTTGAAGTAGTACTCGACCGCCTGCAGCGTGTCCGGGTCGCGGTACAGGCCGATGTGGCCCACGCGCGCGCCGGGAATCACCTGCAGCATGCCGTCCAGGAAACCGTTGCCAGCGCGCAGAATCGAGGCCAGCACGATCTTCTTGCCGTCGATCACGCGGGACTTCATGGTCTCCAGCGGCGTTTCGATCTCGATCTCGTGCATCGGCATGTCGCGCGTGATCTCGTAGGCCAGCAGGGCCGACAGCTCGTGCACCAGCTCGCGAAAGCTCTTGGTGCTGGTGTCCTTGCGGCGCATCAGCGTGAGTTTGTGCTGGACCAGGGGGTGATCGATGATGTGGACGTCGCGGCTCATGAACGGAACTCGAATGGATAGGATGCCAGCCCGGCGGCTGGCGGTGCCACGAGTTTATGCGGCAGTGGGCGGCGGCGCGTCGAACACGATCCGCTCCGGATGCGTGTAGCAGAGGAAGTGGCGGTGCTTGGCGCGACCAATGGCGCACAGGCCGACGCGCTCGGCCACATTCAGTCCCATCTCGGTGGTGCCGCTGCGCGAGATCACCACCGGCACGCCCATCTGGGCCGACTTGATGACCATTTCGCTGGTCAGCCGACCCGTGGTGTAGAACACCCGCTCGCCGGCGGGAAGCGCCGGCTGCAGCGCCATCCAGCCGGCGATGGTGTCGACCGCGTTGTGGCGCCCCACGTCTTCCACGAACAGCTGCAGATGCTCGCCGGCGAACAGCGCACAGGCGTGCACCGAACCGGCGGTCTTGTAGGTGCTGTCGTGCAGACGGATCGTGTTGACGATCTCGTACAGCTGCGACTGGCGCAGGCGCGCCTGCGGCGGCAACTGGATGCGGTCGACGTCGTCCATCAGGCCACCGAACACGCTGCCCTGCCCACAACCGGTGGTGACGACGCGCCGCGCCGTGCGCTCCTCGATGCGATCGATGCCCTGGCGGGTGACGACGGCGGCTGCGCCGACCTCCCAGTCGACCGAGATCGATTCGATTTCCTGTACCGATCCCACCAGCCGCTGGTTGAGCAGGTAACCCAGCACCAGCCACTCGGGATGGGCGCCCAGGGTCATCAGCGTGACCAGCTCGCGCTTGTCGACATAGACCGTGAGATCGCGCTCGGCGGGAATGCGGATGCGGCTCACCTGTCCCGACTCGTCCACCACCGAGACCTCGCGCGTCAGATCCGCGCGCGCCTGGGTCAGGCGGGGCGGCGACGGCAGGGTGCTGGCCTCCAGCATTGAGGCCATGATCGTGGGCAGCTCGGCCAGGTTCATGCGTCAGGGAGAAGTCTGGTCAGGATTTCTTGGGCGGAGCCGCCGCCGGTGCCGGCGCAGCGGGGGCCGGAGCTGCGGGAGCCGTCGATGCGGCTGCGGCCGGAGCAGCTGGCAAAGGCCACACGAACGGTCCGGGGTCGGCGCACGGTGGTGTGGCCGTTGCTGGTTTCGCGGGCTTGCCGGTCGCCGCAGCGGTCTTCTGGTAGTGCGCGGCGACCTTGTCCATCGACAGGCAGAGCTTGTAGGCATCGACCTTGGCGGTGTAGGCGGTTTTGGCCTTCGCTTCGTCGGCCTTGGCCTTGGCGGCGTCGTCCAGCACGGGTGCGGCCAGGTTGGCCATGGCGGCGACCGACACGCTGGCCAGGCCCATCAACAGAAACAGTTTCTTCATGGCATTGTCCTTGGGTCCGGTCAGGCTTCGGCGGTCGCCTGCAACGGGGCGGGCGGTTCGGTCTTGCTGCGTTGCGCGGGAATCTTGCCGGCCTTGATGTCGTCGTGCCAGAGTTCATGGTGTTCCTGCGCCCAGGCTTCGTCCACATAGCCGGTCTTCATGCCGTCGTAGGCGCCCTTGACGCCCACCGTGCCCATGTAGATGTGGCCTGCGATCAACGCCATCATGAACACCGCACCGGTGATGTGGATCATGTGGGCAATCTGCATATCGCCGCGCAGGTAGAGCATACCGGGCACCAGCTTGTCCAGGAACAGGCCGGAGCCGACCACGAACAAGCCCGGGATCGTCACGCCCCACCAGAACATGCCCTTCTCGCCCGCGTTGAACCGGTGGGAAGGCACTTCCTTGTCACCCAGCATGCCGCCCAGCCGGGACAGCCAGACGAAGTCGGCGGCGCTGGCGATGTTGTCCTTGATGAAGGTGACGATGACGACCAGCAGGGACACCGCAAACAGCGGCCCCACGAAGTTGTGCAGGTTCTTCAGCAGGAAGGTCAGCCAGCCGAACAGCGTGCTGCCGATCACTGGCAGCAGGAAGAACTTGCCGAAGGCCATGACCAGTCCCGACACCGCCAGGATGGTGAAGGCGCCCGCGTTGGACCAGTGCGCCGCTCGCTCGAACGGCGTGAAGCGCTCCACCTTGCGACCGGTGTCGGGCAGGTGACCACCCAGCGGACCCTTGGTCTTGTAGAAGATGGCCAGGGCCAGCAGCACGATGAACAACAGCGAGCCGCCGTAGGGAATCAGCCACTGGTTGCGCACCTGGCGCCATGCCTCGCCGGCATTGGTCAGGCGCGAACCCGGGTATTGCACGAAAGGTTGGATCAGGTTGCCCGCCTCGGGCGCCTCCGTCACCGGCAGGCTGCTGTAGCCGGTCACGCCCTTGCCCACATCGCGCCACATTGGCGCGTTGTTGCCCGGCTGCACATCGTGGCGCTCGGCGTTGGACTGCTTGGTGTAGTTCGCGTCGCTGGACGCATCCGGCGCGATCTCGAAGATGTTGGCGCTCTTGACACCGGGCGCCGCAGACGCGGTCGGCGCCGCGGCCGCCGGTGGTGCTGCCACGGGCTCGGTCTTGGTCGCCTGGGCCTGCGCGACGCCCAGGCCTCCGGTCAACGCCAGCGCCAGCGCCCATCGCCGCCAGGCCGCCAAAGGTGTGTAGGTCATGCGCGGCTCCTCATTGGGTGGCGCGGGAATACTCGTTCATGCCGTACTGGCTGCGGGCCTTGAGCTGCTGCTCCCAGCTGGCCTTGTCACCCGTCTTCCATCCCGGCTGCTGGTACTGGCTCTTGCCGACGCCGGCGTAGGGTGCTTCGTCGTGGCGAGAGGCGCCGCCCATTTCCTGTGGCTTCTCGCCGCAGGCGGTCAGTGCGGCGGCCATCGCCAGCACTCCCAAGGTGGTGGTCAAAAGCTTCATGACTTGGAGCCTCCCTTGGCGGTGCCGTAGGCGGTGCCCCAGCCCCAGACTTCGGCACCCTTGCCGCGGTTGACCACTCGGGTGCGGAAGATGTCGGCCACCACGTCGCCGTCGCCGGCCAGCAGCGCCTTGGTCGAGCACATCTCGGCGCAGGCCGGCAGCTTGCCTTCGGCCAGACGGTTGCGGCCATACTTCTCGAACTCGGCCTCGCTGCCGTGCTCTTCCGGGCCTCCAGCGCAGAAGGTGCACTTGTCCATCTTGCCGCGCACGCCAAAGGTGCCTTGCGACGGGAACTGCGGCGCGCCAAAGGGACAGGCATAGCTGCAGTAGCCGCAGCCGATGCAGACGTCCTTGTCGTGCAGCACCACGCCCTCTTCGGTGCGGTAGAAGCAGTTGACCGGGCAGACCGCCATGCAGGGCGCATCGCTGCAATGCATGCAGGCGACCGAGATCGACTTCTCGCCCGGCACCCCGTCGTTGAGCGTGACAACGCGGCGGCGGTTCACGCCCCAGGGCACCTCGTGCTCGTTCTTGCAGGCGGTGACACAACCGTTGCACTCGATGCAGCGCTCGGCGTCACAGATGAATTTCATTCGTGCCATGGTGTCTCCTTAAGCCTTCTCGACATTGCAGACCGTCGTCTTGGTTTCCTGCATCATGGTCACGATGTCGTAGCCGTAGGTGGTCGCGGTGTTGATCGCTTCGCCACGCACGATCGGCATGGCTCCTTCGGGGTAGTAGTCCTTCATGTCCTGTCCCTGCCAGCGGCCGGAGAAGTGGAACGGCATGAAAACCGTGTGGTCGTCCACGCGCTCGGTCACCAGTGCCTGCACGTTCAGCCGCGCACCGGTCGGGGTGCTGACCCAGACCCGTCCGCCGTTCTGGATGCCACGCGCGGCAGCCAGCTTCGGGTTGATCTCGACGAACATCTCCTGCTGCAGCTCGGCCAGCCAGGGGTTGGAACGTGTTTCCTCGCCTCCGCCCTCGTATTCCACCAGACGGCCGGAGGTCATGATCAGCGGGAATTTCTCGTGGACCTTGTCGTCGATGTTCTTCTGCTGCAGCGACTTGTAGAGGATGGGCAGGCGCCAGCGGTTCTTCTGGTCGTCGTGGCTGGGGTACTTGGCCACCATGTCCGGGCGGATGCCGTAGATCGGCTCGCGGTGCTGCGGAATCGCGTCGGGGAAGTTCCAGACAATGGCGCGCGCCTTGGCGTTGCCGAACGGGTGGCAGCCGTGTGCCATTGCCACGCGGATGATGGCACCGGTCGGATCGGTCTTCCAGTTCTTGCCCTCGGCCTTGGCCTTCTCGGCGTCGCTCAGGTCGTCCCACCAGCCCAGCTTCTTGAGCAGCAGGTGGTCGAACTCGGGGTAGCCGGTGGTGATCTCGGCACCCACCGAGTGCGAGCCGTCTTCGGCCAGCAGGCTCAAGCCGTCCTTCTCGACCCCGAAATTCGCACGGAAGTTGCCGCCGCCCTCCATCACGTGTTTGGAGGTGTCGTAGAGGTTGGGCGATCCGGGGTGCTTGATCTCGGGGGTGCCGTAGCAGGGCCAGGGCAGGCCGAAGTAGTCGCCCGACATGTCGTAGCCGTTGATCTTGTCGACCACCTTGCCCTTGCACTTGAGCGTCTTCACGTCGAACGCGCCCATGTTGCGCATGTGGGCCTGCAGGCGCTCTGGGCTGTGGCCGGTGTAGCCGATGGTCCAGACGCTGCGGTTGATCTCTCGCAGGATGTCCTCGGGGACGGGCTCGTCCAAGCCCTTGACCTTCTGCATCTTGTAGTTCTTGACCAGCTCTTTGTCAAAGCCGAGCTTCTGCGCGAACTGGTACATGATCATGTGGTCGGTGCGGCTCTCCCACAGAGGTTCGATGACCTTTTCGCGCCACTGGAGCGAGCGGTTGGACGCGGTGCACGAACCACTGGTCTCGAACTGCGTGGCTGCCGGCAGCAGGTACACCGCACGGTTGGGATTGAGGTCTTCCGCCTTGCCGGGCATGGCCGCCATCGCCGCCGTGGCCGAGGGGTATGGGTCCACCACCACCAGCAGGTCCAGCTTGTCCATCGCGCGCTTCATCTCCAGACCGCGGGTCTGCGAGTTGGGCGCGTGGCCCCAGAAGAAGACACCGCGCAGGTTCGGCCCCTGGTCGATCAGTTCGTTCTTCTCCAGCACACCGTCGATCCAGCGCGACACCGTGATGCCGGGCTTTTCCATCGTGCCTTCGGCGTACTGTTTCTTGATCCACTCGTAGTCCACGCCCCAGGCAGCGGCGAAGTGTTTCCAGGAACCGGCCGCCAGGCCGTAGTAACCCGGCAGCGAGTCGGGATTGGGGCCGACGTCCGTCGCGCCCTGCACGTTGTCGTGGCCGCGGAAGATGTTGGTGCCGCCGCCGCTCTTGCCGATGTTGCCCAGCGCCAGCTGCAGGATGCACGAAGCACGCACCATCGCGTTGCCGATCGTGTGCTGCGTCTGGCCCATGCACCAGACGATGGTGGCGGGCTTGGCCTCGGCCAGCATCTTGGCCACTTTGGCCATCTGCTCTTCCTTGACGCCGCAGGCTTCTTCCACCGCCGCGGGCGTCCACTTGGCCAGCACCTCGTCGCGCACCTTGTCCATGCCGAAGACGCGGTCGTTGATGTACTGCTTGTCTTCCCAGCCGTTCTTGAAGATGTGGTGCAGCAGGCCGAACAGGAAGGGGATGTCGGTGCCCGAGCGGATGCGCACGAACTCGTCGGCCTTGGCAGCGGTGCGGGTGAAGCGCGGGTCGACCACGATCATCTTGCAGCCGTTTTCCTTGGCGTGCAGCATGTGCAGCATCGAGACCGGGTGCGCTTCGGCGGCGTTGGAGCCGATGTACAACGCGCACTTGCTGTTCTGCATGTCATTGTACGAATTGGTCATCGCACCGTAACCCCAGGTGTTCGCGACACCAGCCACCGTGGTGGAGTGGCAGATCCGCGCCTGGTGGTCGCAGTTGTTGGTGCCCCAGAAACTCACGAACTTGCGCAGCAGGTAGGCCTGTTCGTTGTTGTGCTTGGACGAACCGACAAAGTAGACCGAATCGGGGCCACTGGCCTCTTTCAGCGCTTTCATCTTGGCGGTGATCTCGTCCAGCGCCTGGTCCCAGCTGATCTTCTGGTACTTGCCGTTGACCAGCTTCATCGGGTAACGCAGGCGGTATTCGCCATGGCCGTGTTCGCGCAAGGCCGCGCCCTTGGCGCAGTGTGAGCCGAGGTTGATCGGCGAATCGAACACTGCTTCCTGCCGCACCCAGACACCGTTCTCGACGATGGCATCGGTCGCACAGCCCACCGAGCAGTGGGTGCAGACCGTGCGCTTGACTTCGATCTTGCCGGTGCCGTCGGTGGAGCCACCCGACGCGGCCTTGGCCTTCTTCACCAGCGACAACTGCGAAGCGGCAATGCCGACGCCAACTCCCAGGCCGGAGCGGCGCAGGAACGAACGGCGGTCCAATGTGGGCAATGCGGTCGAGAGGCCGCGCTGCAGGCTCTGAACGAAGGCCGAATGCCCGCGACCGGAGGGCGCTGCGCCCGTGGATTTCTTGGTGAGCAACATCGTGGGGCTCCTCGGGGTCAGATCCGGGTGGTCTTGTAGTAGTGCTGGACGTGATCGGTCAGGCTGTAGCCGCCACCGCGTGCAGGAGCAGGTTTCGGCTCCGCTGCCGCCACGGCGTCGGGCTGCACCGAAGGCATCAGCGCCGTGGCCGCGGCCGCGGCACCCGCAACGCCAACGCCCGCAAACAGGCTGCGGCGGCGCAGGGCAGGTTGATCCTGGCGGGGTGGCTTGCTCATGGGCTGTCTCCTGGTTGAACACAGCCAGCAGTGGCCCGGAATCGGATCACTTGCGGACTGTTTGCATATGTCGAATCAGTCCGAATCTATCCGTGCACCGGAGGGCTGACAAGCGTGTTTGCCTGCCCGCTCGCTCGGCGCCAGCTGTTCGCCATCGGCAGGCGGCCAGATCGCTCACCACGGCGCCGGCCAGGGCATGCGCGGTAGCCAGAAGCGTGCCACCAACTCAATCAATTCCGTCGACCCGGGCTTTTGCGGCGGCTGCGGGCCGACAGACCGGTGGCGCACGCACACCCATGCCGCAATGCGTCAGCTTGTCGCCCAACGCTGCGACAAATTGTCGCGACCCCGGGCCCGGAGTGCAGGGTTTGCATGGACCACTTTCGCGCGATTAACCAAGCGAATCACTCGGCTTCATCCGTAGAATCGCGCCGGGTGGAACCCCCGAATTTCATCGCTACCCCCGAAAAAAGCCTTGAAGGATGGCCCGACTGGTCGATCCTGATCGTGGACGACGAGCAGGGCATGCTCAACTTCCTGGTCAAGACCCTGGTCCCGCGTTGTCACTTCGTGATGAGTGCGGGCAGTGCCGAAGAAGGCGCAGAGTGGTTGCGTGGCCACCATGTCGACCTGGTCATCCTCGACATCTCGCTTCCCGGACAGAACGGCGTGGCCTGGCTCAAGGACCTGCGCGAACAGGGCTACACCGGCGAGGTCATCCTTATCACGGCCTTTGCCGATCTGGACACCGCCATCGAGGCGCTGCGCGCCGGCGCGTCGGACTTCATCCTCAAACCCTTTCGCGTCCCGCAGATCCTCAACGCCGTCAAGCAGTGCCACGAGCGCGCCCGCCTGCGCCGCGAGAACTACGTGTTGCGCCGTGCCGTCGCGGGCACCCGCCGACAGCGCGGTGCCCTGGTGGGCGACTCGCAGGCCATGGCCGCGCTGCGGGCCTCGGTCGAGCGGATCGCTGCCGTCGACAGCACGGTGCTGCTGCAGGGCGAGTCGGGCACCGGCAAGGAGCTGGTCGCGCGCGAACTGCATTCGCTCAGCGCCCGCAGCGACGGTCCGTTCGTCCCGGTCAACTGCGCCGCCGTCTCGCCTGAACTGATCGAGAGCGAACTCTTCGGCCACGCACGCGGCGCGTTCACCGGTGCGACCCGCGCCCGCGAGGGCCTGTTTCACTACGCCCAGGGCGGCACCCTGTTCCTCGATGAAGTAGCCGAGCTGCCACTGCCGATCCAGGCCACGCTGCTGCGCGCGATCGAAGACCTGAAGATCCGGCCGGTGGGCAGCGAGCAACTGGTCCCCCTGAACCTGCGCATCATGGCGGCGAGCAACCGCCGACTGGCCGACGAAGTGGCGGCCGGCCGCTTCCGCAAGGATCTCTACTTCCGCCTGCAGGTGGTGGAGCTCACCCTGCCGCCACTGCGCGAACACAAGGCCGACATACCGTCCCTGGTGCAGCACTTCATGGAGCAGCTCGCGCCGGCCCTGGGGGTGCCGCCACTGCAGATCACGGCCCAGGAGATGGACTTCCTGGCGCAATACGGCTGGCCTGGCAACGTGCGCGAATTGCGCAACCTGATCGAGCGATCGCTCATCCTCGGCACGCTCAATGTCTCGGCGCTCTACCCGGGTGAAGCGCCACGCCCGCCGCTGCCGGCCAACGCCGGCACCATGGACCTGGCGACCATGGAGAAGCTGCACATCCTCTCGGTGCTCGACTCGGTGCAGGGCGACAAGACCCGGGCGGCCGAGCTGCTAGGCGTCTCGCGCCGCACGCTGGAGCGGCGCGTGGCCGAGTGGAACCTGGCGGGTCCCGCGCCCCTGAACGACTTCGGCCGCTGATGAAGCTGCCCACGCCCCGCTGGCTCGCCACCTCGGTGCGCAACAAGCTGCTGGCCATGGCCCTGCTGCCGCTGCTGGTGGTGTTCCCCTTGCTGGTGCTGGCGATCACGGTGTGGAGCAGCGTCACCTACGACCGCCTACTGATCACCAAGGTGCGCAGCGACCTCGCGGTCGCGCGCGGCTACTTCGACCAGGTGCTCACCGAAGTGGGCAGCGGCACGCGGGGCGTCGCCCGTTCACAGCGCCTGCTGCAGGCACTGGACAGCGCAGACCTGGCGGACCGGCTCAGTGCCGATCGGCTGGAGCTGGGGCTGGACTTCCTGCTGCTGTACCGCGCCAACGGGTCGAACGACACGCTGCCGGCCAGCGTCGCAAACCTGCTCCCGCCTGCCAATACGCTCGCGCAGACCCGGTCGGCGCAGCTGGTGCGCCTCTCGCGCGACGAACTCGCCACCCTCGCGCCGCAACTGCTACCGCGCCTGCACATTCCCCTGGTGGCCACGCGCAACGCCGCCCCCGACGCGCGCGGCACCGAAGATCGCGCCCTCGTGGTTCTGGCGCTGCAGCCGGTGCTGGACGCTGGCGGCCAGGCGCAGGGCCTGCTGGTGGGCGGCCTGCTGCTCAACCAGAACCTGGATCTGATCGACCACATCAACCGCATCGTCTATCCCGAAGGCGCCCTGCCCTTCGGCAGCGAAGGCACGGCGACGCTGTTCCTGGACGACGTGCGCATCACCACCAACGTACGGCTGTTCCAGAACCAGCGCGCGATCGGCACGCGCGTCTCGCAGACCGTGCGCGACCACGTGCTGACCCAGGGCCAGACCTGGCTCGACCGCGCCTTCGTCGTCAACGACTGGTACGTCTCGGCCTACGAGCCACTGCAGGACGCTGCGGGGCAGCGCGTGGGCATGCTTTACGTCGGTTTTCTCGAGTCGCCCTTCCGCTGGGTGCGCCACGCCATGCTGGCGCTCATGGGGCTGATCTTTCTCGCGGTGATGGCGGTCTCGGCGTGGTTCTCGGTGCGCTGGGCGCGCAGCATCTTCCGCCCGGTCGAGCAGATGAACCGCACCATGCAGCGCGTGGAAGACGGCGAGGCTGCCGCCCGCGTGGGCCAGCTGCCGGCGCGTGACGAACTCGGGGCGCTGGCCGGCCATCTCGACCAGCTGCTGGACGTGATCGACGACAAGACCACCGCGCTGCGCCGCTGGGGTGAGGAGCTGGACCACAAGGTGGCCGAACGCACCCGCGAACTGGAGGCCAGCAACGCCTCGCTGCAGCTGGCGCAGCAGCAGCTGGTCAAGAGCGAAAAGCTCGCCGCCATCGGCCAGCTCACCGCCAGCATCGCGCACGAGATCAACAACCCCATCGCGGTGATGCAGGGCAACCTCGACCTGATCCGCGACACCCTGGGCCAGCACGCCCGGCCTGTCACGGCCGAACTCAAGCTGCTGGACGAACAGGTCGAGCGCATGCGCCTGATCGTCACCCAGTTGCTGCAGTACGCAAGGCCCACCGAATACGCGGGCTATGTGGAAACGCTGGACCTCAACCAGACCGTGCACGACTGCCTGGTGCTGGTGGCCCACCTGCTGGCGCAGACCCGCATTGAGGTGGTGCGCGATCTGCAGGCCACGCAGCGCGTCGGCTTCAACCGGCAGGAGCTGCAGCAGGTGATCATCAACCTGCTCATCAACGCCATCCAGGCGATGCCGCAAGGCGGCACGCTGCGGCTGGTCACAACGGACTTGACCGGCGAACACGGCGCCCGCGGCGCGCTGCTGCAAGTGGTGGACTCCGGGCCCGGCCTCGCGCCCGGGGTGGAGGAACGCCTGTTCCGTCCCTTCTTCACCACCAAGAACGATGGCAATGGCCTGGGCCTGTGGATCAGCCTGGGGCTGGTGGAGCGTTATGGCGGCGGCATCACGGCAGGCAACCGAGGGGATGGCCACAGCGGCGCAGTGTTCAGCGTGCGGCTGCTGACCGAGCCGCAGGCGCCCGAGGCGGTGAACACGCGAGATGGGCGGCCCGGGGGTTGAACCGAACGCGCGTGCCTGGCGAGGTCACTGGAGGACGGGAACACCAACGCGGGTGAGCAGGTCGGCCACGAGCCGGGATCCACCCCACCACAGCAGCACCACCGACGCCGCAGCCACCAGCGTCGCGACGTGACCGGCCATCAGCATCAGGCCGTCGCGCAGGCGCAGCCCCCAAGCCGTCAGCACCATGGCGAGGGCGGGCAGTACGTTGTCGAAGCTGATGACGGGCACGGGCACCAGCATGGACACGCCCGCCACCGACAGCATCAGGCCGTTGAACCACCGGGCGGAGTGCTGGCTCAGCCCCAGCCACCGGGGCCGACCCAGGCGCGCAATGAGGTGAATGACGCGGGCCAGCATGCGGGTCAGCAGCTCCCGGACACGGTCGTTGAGTGTCCGCTCGCCGAGCCAGGCCGGCAGGGGCACCGACCGGCCAGCGCAAAGCCCGGAAGCGATCACCAGACAGAAGACTCCCACGGCCGAGCCCATGCCCGGCAGCGCCACCGGGAACAGCAGGGGCATCGCCAGCAGAGCCAGCCAGACCAGCCGCTGCCGGCTGTCATGACCAATCGTATCGGCCAGGGTGCCGCGCATCGACGACAGCTGGTTGTCCGCGATCCGCGCCACGGCGGTGCGTCGCCGGTCCTTGCGGAGCTCGGATCTGGTCGGGGGTGGATGGGGCTGGACTGGCATGCCGGGACGGTCTCGCTGGGGCAAAAAACACCCGCACTGTGCCTCCAGGCGGCACACCGTGCAAGGAGCCTGGGCCGAACGCGCAGATCGAAAAAAACTGAACACCAAGGAGCCACGCCGACTCACACTCGGCCCACCCGCGTCCCTACCTTCATGCCTGTTCCGCCCTACGATCCCGCATCACCGCTGCTCTTCGTCATCAACGCAGCGGCGGGAGCACACGATGTCAACGCCAAGCGGGCCGTAATCGAGTCGGCACTGGCCGCGCACGGGCGACTGGGCGAACTGCTGGTGTGCCATCCCGCCGAGTTGCCGCGTGTGGCGGCCCGGGCCGCCGACGCGGCCATGGCCTGGCGGTCGGCGGTGGTCGCCGTGGGGGGTGACGGCAGCCTCAATGCAGTGGCGCAGGCCGCGCACACGGCCGGCTGCGCCATGGGTGTGGTTCCGTACGGCACCTTCAACTACTTCGCCAGGACCCATGGCATTCCCACCGACCCGGCCGCGGCAGCCCAGCTTCTGATGAACGCTAAGCCGCAGCCGGTGCAGGTGGGTGCCATCAACGACCGCGTATTCCTGGTCAACGCCAGTCTGGGGATCTACCCGGAACTGCTGCAGGACCGCGAGGCCTACAAGGCGCGCTTCGGCCGCAGCCGCTGGGTCGCCTTTGTGGCGGCCTGTGCCACCCTGCTGCGCGCGCAACGCCGTCTGCGACTGCACATCGAACTGGGCGAACGGGTCCGCGATGTGCAGACCCTGACCCTTTTCGTGGGCAACAACCGGCTGCAGCTGGAGCAGCTCGGCGCCGACCCGCGGGACACGGTCGCCGGCACGCCCGGACACGGCAGCATGGCCGCGCTGATGCTGCGACCCATCGGCACGCGGTCGATGATCGGTCTGCTGCTGCATGGGGCCATGGGCCGCCTGGGTGAAGCCGCCGGTGTGGAGAGCTTCGAGTTCCAGCACCTGGTGGTTCGGCCACGGTTGCTGCCGGGCCGCAGGGAGGTGATGGTGGCCTTCGACGGCGAGGTGTCGCGCATGCGTGCCCCGATCGACTTCCGCGTGCTGGACCGGCCGCTCTACCTGTTGCAGGCCCTTTCATGAGCGCAGTATGGAGGATCGTCCCGTGAGCGTGCTGCTGCACATCTCGGACACCCACTTCGGCACCGAACGGCCACAGGTTGTCGAAGCCCTGCTGGACCTGGCCGCCCAACAGCGACCCGACCTCGTGGTGCTGTCGGGGGACATCACCCAGCGCGCTCGGCCAGCGCAGTTCCAGCAGGCCAGGGCTTTTTCCGACCGGCTGGGAGTGCGGGTCCTGGCGATCCCGGGCAACCACGACATCCCGCTGCTGAATCTGGTGACCCGGCTGAGCCGCCCCTATGCCCGCTACGCCGCCGCCTTCGGCAGTGATCTCGAACCGGTGCAGGAGTCACCCGAATGGCTGGTCATCGGCGTGAACACCACGCGCGCCTGGCGCCATCGCAACGGCGACGTGTCCGACGCGCAGATTGAACGCGTGACAAGGCTGCTGCGTCAGGCGGGTGGGCAGCAGCTGCGGGTGGTGGTGGTGCACCAGCCGCTGGCTGTGACCGAGCCCGGCGACCGTCCGCACCTGCTGCAGGGACACCGTGGGGCTGTTCGGGCCTGGGCAGCCGCAGGTGCCGATCTGCTGCTGGGGGGGCATATCCATCTGCCTTACACGCTGGCCCTGCCTGGTCTGGATCGCCGCGTGTGGGCGGTGCAGGCGGGCACCGCCGTGTCTTCGCGCCAGCGTCCCGGCGTGCCGAATTCGGTGAACATCGTGCGTTGGGAGCCTGCCCGCGAGCGCTGCTGTCGCGTTGAACGCTGGGACTTTCTGGCGCAGGAACACGGCTTCGTGCGCACGCTCTCGACCACCTTGCAACCGGATCGCTCCCCCTCCGGCGCCTGACTGCGGGCGCCTTTCAGATCAGCAGCGCCGCGACAAACAGCCCCACCATGACAAACGCCAGCACCACCTTGGCCAGTAGCCCCAGCATGATGCCGAGCCAGGTGGCCAACCCCACCTTGACGGCACGGGTCTCGTCCTTGCGGGCCAGGTACTCTCCCAGCGCGGCACCGACCAAAGGCATGAACAGCACGCCAACCAGCCCCATGAACAACCCAGCCACAGTGCCGATCGCCGCACCCACCAGGGCCAGCCGGCTGGCACCAGCCCTGCGCGCGCCGAGCAGTCCCGCCACGTAGTCCAGCACCCAGGCCAGCACGGCCACTACCGTGACCACCACCAGGGTGGCTGTGCCCACGCGCTGGAAGTCGTCGATCCAGGCGCCCAGCACGATACCCCCCCACACGAGCACCGTGCCCGGCACCACGGGCAGCACGGTGCCCGCCAGGCCCGCCACGATCAGGGCGGCACACAAGATCCAAAGCAAGGTGATGTCCAAGAGCGCCTTTCCGGATCCGATGAAGCAGACCCCCCGGAGCCACATGGTGCTGAACGGACAGACTTCAAGAACGCGCCGGTGCCCGGTGCGCACCGCATCTTTCACGCCATCAGATCAAACCCCTGCGTCTCCACACTGACGAACGCCGCCGTGAACGTCGCCAGCGCAGCGTAGAACTTTGCCTTGGGATGGGCAGCGATGGCGTCACACATTTGCGTCGCCCAGGGCTGCACGTGGGTACTGAAGAACTTCTGCTGCTGGGTGAGGTTGGCGACTTCCACGTCGTCGCCCGCGATGAGGTAGCGCATGACTTCGCAGACGCAGGCGAAGTGGTCCTCGGTTTCGGGCATGGTCTCGTCGCGCGACAGGCTTAGCGCAGCCAGATCGCCGCGCAGAGCAGCCAGAGGCTTTTCGTTCAGGAAACCGCTGAGATACCAGGAACCGAACAGATAGACCTCGGGCTTGCCGACGCCGCCGAACAGCGCGTCGTATTCGTTGGCCACCTGTTCGTCGCTCATCTCTCGCGCGGTACCCACGAACCGGCGCCACGGCTCTTCGAGGAAGCCGCCGGCCGCAGGCGCCTCGGTCACGGCCACGCGCAGCTGGGCCAGCAGTTCGCCGCCGGGTGCTGCGTAAAACAGCGCAGCCAGCAGGCCATACACCTCGGCGCGGGCGGTTTCTTCGTCGAGGGCGGAAGAGACGGGAATCTGGTCGTTCATGGCGGGTTCGGGCAATTGGTCGCTGGAGGCATCAAAGGTCGGTGATCTTCGATTCGCCCGGGTTGGTGTAGATGTCCACCACGCGGCAGTCGCCGCACATTTTCAGGCGCTCCAGCGCCTCGCCCTGGAACATGGCGTGGCCGCTGAGTTTGGCGAGCATCACTTCAATGCCCTTGAGCGTGCCGAACGGTTTGCTGCAGCGCACGCACTGGTACGGCTGCGCTTCGTGGAGCACGCGTGGCTGGCGGCGTTCTTCGCTGAGCAGCAGGCGCGGCTGAAGGGAGATGGCGTTTTCGGGGCAGGTGGTGGCGCACAGTCCGCACTGCACGCAGTTCTTTTCGATGAACCGCAGCTGCGGGCGTTCGGTGTTGTCCTGCAGCGCGCCGGCCGGGCAGGCGCTGACACAGCTCAGGCAGAGCGTGCAGGCGTCGCGGTTGACGTTCAGGCTGCCAAAGGGCGAAGCGGCGGGCAACGCGATGGCGGCGTCTTTCGTGCGCGCGGCGCGACCAGCACTGTCGTCGAGCAGATGACCCAGCGCGAGGTCGAGCGTGCCACGCTTGTCACCCAGCAGAGCGAAGCTGGCCCGTCTGACCACGCCCTGCGCAGGCGCCTCGGCCAGCTCGGTATCGAGAACGGCGAGATCGCGCGCGTCGCGCACCTCGATCAGCTTGAAGTGCCGGCCGGCGTAGCCCAGCCCCTGCAGCACGGCCTCGGCCACCGCCATCTGCGCGCTCAAGGCCTCGTGGTACTGCGGCGCTTCTTCGCCGGTCATCAGCACCCAGACCTGAGAGGCGCCATAGGCGAAGGCGGTGAGCCAGAGGTCGATGCCGGTGGAGGCGGTGTGCCACAGGGGCAGCGGAATCACGCGGGCCGGCACGCCGCGCACGCTCCTGTCGAGCTGCGCCAGGCGGCCGAGGTCGTTGACCAGCGCTGCGCCCGCCTCCTGGCTGTGCAGCAGCAGGGCGGCGTCCCTGCCGCCGGCTTTGCTGAAGGTGGCCAGCAGGGTGCGCAGCTTCACGCCCTGCTCGCTGGCGCGCGGGTAGGCGTAGCTGAGCGCGCCGGTCGGGCAGACGGTGGTGCAGGTGCCGCAGCCGACGCAGAGGTTGGGGTTGACGACGATCTGGTTTCTCTTGAGATCGCTGCCGATGGCCGAGGCCGAGCACACATCCACACAGGCGTTGCAACCCACGCTCTGGTTGCGGCCGTGGGCGCAGAGACTCTGCTTGTAGGTGAAGAACTTCGGCTTTTCGAACTCGCCGACCAGGTCGCGCATCTGAGTGACCGCACGCACACGGGCCAGCGCATCGGCCGAAGGCGGCAGATGCACATAACCCTGCGGCAATGCCTGCTGCGTGAAAGCGGGTGCGGCCCGCAGGTCAAGCACAAGGTCGAACTTCTCTTCGCGCTCCTGCGCACCGCGCTGGAAGTTGATCGCGCCCACGGCCTCGCAGGCCTTGACGCAGGCGCGATGGGATTTGCACAGCGACAGGTCCACCTGATAGTCGAGCCCGATGGCACCCTCGGGGCAGGCGGCCACGCAGGCGTTGCAGCGGGTGCACAGGTCGAGGTCGATCGGGTTGCTGCTGCTCACCACCACATCGAATGCGCCGAGCCAGCCGCGCAGACTCTGGACCTGGCCGGCGAGCACCGGGTACTGGCGCGCCTGCATGCCGCTGCCGCCGGTGGCGAGCAGGGTCACGTCCAGCGCGTCGTTCACCAGGGCGGCCATGGCTTCGGCCTGCTCCAGCGGGCCGATGATCAGCAGGCGGCCTTCGCTGGTGTAGGTCACGGTCGGCACCGGCTCGGCCTCGGGCAGGCGGGCCGCCGCGAGCAGGGCCGCCATCTTGGGCGTGGCCTGCGCGGCCTCGCGGCCCCAGCCACCGGTCTCGCGGATGTTGACGAAGCGGATCGGGCGCTCCTGCAGGGACACGGCGCCTTCGGTCTGGTCGGCGAGTTCGCTGAAGAGGCGGCGTTCCTGTGTGCAGGCCACAACCAGTTCGTCGCGGCTGCGGCTGGCCTTCTGAAAGGCAGGCGCCTCACGCCGACACAGCGTGGTGTGCAGCGTCAGGTCTTCATCCAGCGCCTGGCCCAGGGCCTTGGCGTCCAGGGGCATGGTCTGGTTGCAGTTGCAGATCAGCGTGGTCATCGTGGGTCTCTTCGGGTTCTGCCGCGTCTGGTGCGCGGGTGTCGGATTCTGTGGTGGCGGCTTCGCTGCCGTGGTCCAACGCTGCAGCGGCGGTAGCCTCGGATTTTTTCTGTTCTTCGGGGTCGTCCACCAGCTTCAGGAACTGGGCGCTGACCATCTTCGCCATGTCGGCGGCCGACAGCGGGCTGGGCTTGGAGTAGTCGTCGATGTAGATGTCCAGCCCGTCCATCACGTTGAAGTGCGGATCGGCGAACAGCTTCTTGACCGCGGCATTGCGGACCTCGGGCGAAACGTCGCGGGCAACGAAGCGGCTGAAGTCGGACGCCGGCGTGAGGCTCTGCGTGTCCTCCAGCGTGGGCGGCGGCGGTGCGGGCGCGTCGTCCACCGGCGGTGTGAGGGCGGCAGGCTGCGCAGGGACGGCGGCAGGCACTGCCACCGCAGGCGGAGATTCGGGCACCGGCGCGCCGCTGCGCACCTGCACCTTGCGGCGCGACCAGCGTGAGAAGAAGCTGTCGCCCTCGTCAGCCGCCATGACCACCACCTTGCGGACCCGGACCGCGCTGGACTTTTTCGGTCGAAATGCGCACCGGCTGGCCGAAGCGGTCGGTCAGCGGTTTGAAACTTTCGGGCCGCCGACGGCGCTTGGCTTCGGGCTGGTAGTGACCATCGACAAAGGCGCGCAGCCAGCCGACCACCTCGGGCGGAGCAGGCACCTGGTCCACTTTTTCCTGCGCGTCGAGCCAGCGGCCCGCGTCGTGGTAGCTGAGTGTGACGATCTGCGGCACGGCCACTGCTTCACCGTCGAGCATCTGTTCGCCGTCGGCCCGCCAGAACACCCAGAAGCAGGGTTGCGGGCTGTTGAGGTTGAGGAAGTAGCCTTCTGCATCGTCGCGATACAGCGTCACCAGAAGCCCTGCGTAAAGCCAGTAACGCGCACCTTCGACGGCGACCGCGCCCGGCAGCGGCTGGACTTCCTGCGGTGCGGCCGGCGGCGGCGGATGAACGTCGGCCTCCAGCGGCTCCCCCGCCGGCAGCACATCGGCCAGCACCCAGCGCCAGGACTGCCAGCGCGCCATCGGGCCGGTGACCGGCTCTCTGCGCATCACCACGTCCACCGGCAGGGACGGACGGACGGCGCCTGTAGGAGAAACGTTTGCATCGGTTTGCATAAGGAGAACGCACTGTACGCCAAGGCGACGGACGGTGGCATCAGCGGATCGAGTGACCCGGCTGGAACACCAGAATGTCGAGCCGTCGGTGTACCCTCATCCTGATTAATTGCGCGCCACCCGGATCTCCCACCCACCCATCCATGTCTGCCGACCCGTCGTTGCTCGACCAGTGCTTCGAGCGGGTGCTCCGGGAAGCACCCGCTCTGCTGGGGCGCAGCCTGGACGCGGCGGTGATCATCCTGCAGGACGCGGAGACCCAGGGCCGTGAGGTGGTGCAGCGCGCACTGCTGGCGCGCGCCTGGTGGAACCTGGAGCGCCAGCGCAGCCACCTGGTGGCGCAGTTTCCGCAGCGCCTGCAGCAGGCCTTCCAGCACGCCGCCCACGAAGGGCCGACCTCGGCGCTGGCGCGCATGTCCGACTCCTCGCTGCTGGCACTGGTCGACGACAGCTCGGTCAATGAATCGCTCGAATCGGCCCGCTTGCTGCAGGCCCTGATGCCGGTGGTCGAGCAGGCGCTGTCGATGGTCGACGCCCGCATGAGTTCGCTCATCGGGCTGGATACGGTGCACGCCGAAAAGAACCCTCTGCGGCCCTCGGTGTTCGTGCGGGCGCTGCGAGACCTGATGAACGAGCGCGAGCCTGACCCGCAGCTGCGCAGCCTGTGGATGCAGAAGATCGCCGCGCCGCTGGCGATCGGACTCAGCCAGCTCTATGCCGACATCGCCCGCATGCTGCAGCAGGCGCGGGTGCAGGAAGCGGGCTACCGCATCCGCCTGGTAGCGGACAGCGCACCCGGCACCCACCAGTCCACCCGCGACTGGCTGGAGGACGGCAGTGGTGGCGACGCCGCTGCCATGTCGATCGCGCCCGCCGGCGATGCCCCGCCGCAGCCGATGTCGCTGCGCATGAAAGACCTGGCGAAGCCCCAGACGCCATTGCAGCACGACGTGCTGCAGGCCTTCATGGCCGGCCAGCAGGGGGTGTTCGACCACCGGCTGGACAACGCGTACTACGAACAGGTCCGCCAGGAGCTGAACCACGTCGACGTGCTGGCCAAGCTGCCGCAGCCTGGCGCGCAGGAACTGGAGGCGCAACGCCTGCAATACCGCAACCTGCCTGCGGTGGACCGGCCTGCGCGCCCGATCGATGTCGCGACGCCGCTGGACGCCGGACAATGGGGCGAATACGCCGCGCCGCACGAGCGCTCACGCGTCCTTCTGGAGCTCAAGCACCAGGCCGACAAGGTGTCACAGGCGGTCGGTCTGGACGTGGTGCGCAAGCTGGTCGCGCAGGTTTCGGGCGACCCGCTGCTGCTGGCACCGGTGCGCGAGGCGGTCGTGGCGCTGGAGCCCGCGCTGCTGCGCCTGGCGATGGCGGAACCGCGCTATTTCGCGCGCAGCGACCACCCGGCCCGGCTCTGGATCGAAGCGGTCGCACAGCGCAGCTTCCGCTTCAACGACGAGTTTTCGCCTGGGTTTGAAGCGTTTTTCGACCCGGTGCGCAGCCAGGTCCGCGCGCTCAACGCCAGCGGCTCGGCCGAGGCGGGTCCGTTCGCCGAGGCTCTGGGCACACTGAAGGCACTGTGGATCCGTGACGACGAGGAAGAGGAAGACCGCCAGCAGCGACAGCTGCAGGCGCTGAACCACGCCGAGCGGCGGCAGGAACTGGCCGACCAGATCGCCTGGGAAATCAGCCTGCGCCCCGACGTCTTCAATGCGCCGGGCATCGTGCTCGACTTCCTGTACGGGTCGTGGTCGCTGGTGATCGCGGCGGCCGACCTGCAGCACCCGGACGGCGGCCCCGACCCGCTGGGCTACCGCAAAGTGATCGGCCAGCTGCTCTGGAGCACCCGCAGCCAGGTCACGCTGCGCCAGCCCAACCAGCTGTTCCAGATCGTGCCGGGCATGCTGATGGCCCTGCGGCAGGGGCTGGAGAGCCTGGGCAAGTCACCCGAGGAAACCCGGGCATTCTTCGACGCGCTGCTCAAGCTGCACGAGCCGGTGCTGCGGCTGCGGCGCGCACGGGCCCGGGTCGACGGCCATCCTGCGGTACCCGAACCGGAGCAGACAGCGGAAGACCAGCAGGCACTGGAAACCCTGCTGGCCCCCGCCTCGCCCGAGCAGCAGAAACCGACGCCGGCCGACCAGCCCTGGATCGGCGCACGCGAACTCGCCAGTGCCGGCTTCAGCGAGGCAATGCCGTTGATGGCCACGGAGGCGGCGGATTCGGCCCCCGCGCCGCTGGACGCCACGCAAGCCGGCGAAGCCGCGGCAGACGCCCTCGAAGCATCCAGCATGCTGTTCCGCCTGACCAAGGGCAGCTGGGTCGACCTGTACTCGGGCGGCGAATGGCTGCGCGCCCAGCTGGTGTGGAGCAGCCAGAAGGCCAGCCTGTTCATGTTCACCAGCCACGGCGGTCGCGCCCACACGATGACGCGCCGCAGTTGCGAAAAGCTGATGGCCAAGCGCTGGCTGCGCGCCGTGGACGCCCGGCCGGTGGTGGAGCAGGCGCTGCGCAAGGTCACGGCCGCGGCCGAGGCCGCGACAGCCGGCGCGACTCAGTAGGTTTCGAGGTGCAGTCGGCCTTCGCGCTTGAGCGCGGCGCCGACGTCGTCCCAGTTCAGACCGGCACCCGTGGCGATGTCCTTCAGCGCCAGCACCACGCCCTCTTCCATCGCCTTGAGACCGCAGACGTAAAAGCACGCGTTCGGGTCCTGCAGCAGCGCAGCCAGGTCGGCGGCGCGTTCGCGCATCGCGTCCTGCACGTACTTCTTGGGCTGTCCGGCGGTGCGGCTGAAGGCGAAGTTGGTGTCGATGAAATCCTTGGGCAGGCTCTGCAGCGGGCCGAAGTACGGCAGCTCTTCCTGCGTGCGCGCGCCGAAGAACAGCATCAGCTTGCCGCCCTCGAACTTGCCGCTGGCGCGCAGGCGGCGGCGCCACTCGGTCATGGCGCGCATGGGCGCCGAGCCGGTGCCGGTGCAGATCATGACGATGCTGGACTTCGGGTGGTTGGGCATCAGGAAGCTGGCGCCGAAGGGGCCGATCACCTGCACCGTGTCGCCGACCTGCAGGTCGCACATGTAGTTGCTGGCGACGCCGCGCACCGGCTTGCCCGAGTGGTCTTCGAGCACGCGCTTGATGGTCAGCGACAGGTTGTTGTGGCCAGGGCGCTCGCCGTTGCGCGGGCTGGCGATGCTGTACTGGCGCGCGTGGTGCGGCTTGCCGCTGGCGTCGAGGCCCGGCGGAACGACGCCAATGCTCTGGCCTTCGAGCACCGGGAACGGCATGTTGCCGAAGTCCAGCACGATGTGGTGCGTGTCGTAGTCCTTGCCGACCGCCGTGACGCGCAGGTTGCCGGTCACGGTTGCGGTGACTGTCTTCGCGGCGGCCTTGGGACCGTAGAGGTTGGTGTAGGCGTGGGCCGCGCTCCAGGGCGGGATGCTGGCGCCGTACTGGGCGGAGTTGAAGGCGGTCTGGCCGCTGGGGTCGGCGGCGGGAGCGGCGGCCTCGACCGCCTGCGTTTGTGCGGCCGGCGCATCACTGGCGTCGCCAGCCAGTGCGGCGAGTTCGGCACCCGAAAGTTCGGCCGGCAGTTCGTCCCAGCCCAGCTGTTCTTCGATCGAGTAGGTGCGGGCCTTGGGCACGCGGCGGTAGTTGTCGATCGAACCGGTCGGACACGGCGAGATGCAGTCGTTGCACCAATTGCACTTGCTGACGTCGACGACGTAGTTGCGCGAGTCGTGGGTGATGGCCTGCACCGGGCAGATCGATTCGCAGGTGTTGCAGCGGATGCAGATCTCGGGGTCGATCACGTGCTGCTTGATGATGGCTTCGGCGGGGGCGTTCATCTTCGGTCTCCGTTGCTGTTCTCTCGTGGCGCTCTATTGTGTGGCTTGTGGTGAATGCGTTGCACCGCGTGAACCCGGGTGACTGGCTCCGTTCGTGTCCCCCGCCGGCCTGCGGCCGGCTCCTCCTTGACCTCACTGCGCCAGCCACCCGGGCTCACGCTCGCGGGCTCGCGAGCGTGAAAGCCGAGGTGGCCTGGCAGCTGGTCAGTTGAATCTCACGTACTCGAAATCGACCGGCTGGCGGTTGATGCCCATGACCGGCGGCGCGATCCAGTTGGCGAACTTGCCGGCTTCGGTGACGCGGCCCATCAGCGAGCCGACGTAGGCGCGGTCGGTGTCCGACGGCAGCCATTCCTCGACCTTCTGGTTCCATTCGTGGTCGCTGACCACGCGGCCGTCCGGACTGACCTTGACGCCGGCCAGGCTGCCGATGTTGCGGTGGAAGGCCTTGTGCGGCACCTTCAGGCGGAAGTCGACACCGGCCTTTTCGATGATGCGGTTCCAGCGTTCGACGCCGCCGACCGAGTCCTTGATGTAGTCGTCGCGCAGCACTTCGTTGAGCGCGTTGAGCATCGGCACTTCTTTTTCCAGCAGCTTGCCGTCTTCCACCGACAGGATCTTGTAGGTATTGCCCTTGAGCACGTGGTCGTCGCTGCGCTTGCCTTCTTCGTAGCGGCCCTTGAGGCCGGAGCTGTAGAAGGTGGCGGCGTTGGACGACTGGTCGGCACCGAACAGGTCGATGGTCACCGAGAAGTGGAAGTTGATGTAGCGCTGGATCGTCGGCAGGTCGATCACGCCAGCGGCGCGCAGCTTGCCCACGTCGTCGGTCTTGAGCTCGTTCATCGCGTTGACGGTGCGCTGGATCACGCGGCCCACGCCGGATTCGCCCACGAACATGTGGTGTGCTTCTTCGGTCAGCATGAACTTGGTGGTGCGGGCCAGCGGGTCGAAGCTGGACTCGGCCAGGGCGCAGAGCTGGAACTTGCCGTCGCGGTCGGTGAAGTAGGTGAACATGAAGAAGCTCAGCCAGTCGGGCGTCTTCTCGTTGAAGGCCTGCAGGATGCGCGGGTTGTCGGCGTTGCCGCTGTTGCGCTCCAGCAGGGCTTCGGCTTCTTCACGGCCGTCCTTGCCGAAGTACTTGTGCAGCAGGTACACCATGGCCCACAGGTGGCGGCCTTCTTCCACGTTGACCTGGAACAGGTTGCGCAGGTCGTACTGGCTCGGGCAGGTCAGGCCGAGGTGGCGCTGCTGCTCGACGGACGCCGGCTCGGTGTCGCCCTGCGTGACGATGATGCGGCGCAGGTTGGCGCGGTGTTCGCCAGGCACGTCCTGCCAGGCGGCTTCGCCCATGTGGTCACCGAAGTGGATCTTGCGTTCCTGCTCGGCCGGGTTCAGGAAGATGCCCCAGCGGTAGTCGGGCATCTTGACGTGGCCGAACTGGGCCCAGCCCTGCGGGTCGACGCTGACCGCCGTGCGCAGGTAGACGTCGAAGTTCTGCGAGCCGTCCGGACCCATGTCCTGCCACCATTGCAGGTAGTTGGGCTGCCAGTGTTCGAGCGCACGCTGCAGCGTGCGGTCTTCGCTGAGGTTGACGTTGTTGGGGATCTTCTCGCTGTAATCAATGCTCGACATGACGGGTCTCCTGCGGGTGGGTTGGATCGGTGGGCTTAGACGCGGTTGAAATCGAACTGGGCCTTGTCGCCTTTGCCGTAAACCTTGAGCGCACCCTTTTCGCCGACGGCGTTGGGGCGCTGGAAGATCCAGTTCTGCCAGGCGGTCAGGCGACCGAAGATGCGGGTGAACATGTTTTCCTTCTGCGCGAAACGCAGGTTGGCTTCCAGGCCGGTCAGCGCATCCGGCGACATGGCGGCGCGCTCTTCCAGCACCAGGCGGATCTCGTCGGCCCAGTCGATGTCGTCGGGTGCAACGGTGACCAGGCCCAGCTTCACGGCGGCGTCGCCATCCAGCGCCTGGCCGATGGCCCCGCGCGCGGCTTCCATTGCGGGCACTTCTTCGTAGAAGCGGCGCTGCAGGCGGGTCTGGCTGTTGACCATCGGGAAGAAGCCGAAGTTCATCTCGCTCAGCGTCAGCGTGGGCTGGCGGGCCGGCTCGTCGGGCAGCACCAGCTGGTAGCTGCGGTCGGCGCAGAAAGCCAGCTCGGCCAGCGTGCCAGCGAAGCAAGAACCTGGCTCGATCAAGGCGAACAGCGAGCGCGAGGACACGTCCAGGCGGGCCAGCGTGCGGCGCAGGTGGCCGAGGGTTTCGTTGACGAACCAGTGGTCCTTGTGGGCCAGCATCAGCGCGTCGTTGGCCAGCACGGCGGCGGCGTCGCCTTCGGTCTTGAGCAGCCAGGAGCCGATCTCCAGCTCGTTGGTGCGCATGTGCAGGATGGCGTCGTCGAGCTCCCGCACCATCTGCAGCGGATACCAGTTGGCGGCCGCGGCCTCGATGCTGGCGATGTCGGTCGGCTGGGCGCCTTGCGGAGCCTTGACGGTGAAGGTGGCGACGCGCTTGGTGCGGTCGATCTCGACCGTGACGTTGGTGTAGGTCAGGCGATCGGCATCGATCGTGCGGTTGATCGGCGTCAGCGCAACGGCCTTGGCGTTGGCGGCGCCGCGGTGGCTGCCGGCGGCCAGCTTGTCGGCGCGCTCGCGTACCGCCTGCTGGAACACGGCGGGCTTGGCGATCGCATCGACCAGGCGCCAGTCCACGGCCTTCTGGCCGCGCACGCCTTCGACGCTGGTGCAGAAGATGTCGGCCAGGTCGTGGCGCACATGGCGCTTGTCGGTCACGCGGGTCAGGCCACCGGTGCCGGGCAGCACACCCAGCAGCGGCACTTCCGGCAGGCTCACGGCGCTGCTGCGGTCGTCCACCAGAACGATTTCGTCACAGGCCAGGGCCAGCTCGTAGCCGCCGCCGGCGCAGGCGCCGTTGAGCGCGGCGACGAACTTCAGGCCGCTGTATTGGGAGGAGTCTTCGATGCCGTTGCGGGTCTCGTTGGTGAACTTGCAGAAGTTGACCTTCCAGCCGTGGGTCGAGAGGCCCAGCATGAAGATGTTGGCGCCCGAGCAGAACACGCGCTCACGCAGGCTGGTGACCACCACCGACTTGACCTCGGGGTGCTCGAAGCGGATGCGCTGCAGCGCGTCGTGCAGCTCAATGTCCACGCCCAGGTCGTAGCTGTTGAGCTTGAGCTTGTAGCCGGGGCGGATGCCGGCGTCTTCGTTGATGGCCAGCGACAGGGTGGCGACGGCGCCGTCGAAGCTGAGCTTGACGTGCTGGTAGCGCGAAGGATCGGTTTGGTAGTCGACGCGGGGGGCGGTGGCGGTGGCAGTCATGGATGTCTCCTCGGGTTCGGTCGGTGGCCGGTGGGGCGGAATGCACTGGAAATCGCGTGATGTGAATAATAGTGCATGCATTCGGGCGAAGTCAAATGCAATTTAATGCATGCTCTAGGGGTTTACCCCCGAATGCACCGTTCCCGGTGCTCAGGCCGGCAACTTGAGCAGCTGCCGCACCTCGCGCCGCAGACGGATGAAGCTTTCTTCCAGCGGCTGGGCACTGGTGTTGAAGCTCAGATCGGCCTTGGAATAGAAGGCCGCGCGTCCTTCCAGGATGCGCTTGAGGTCTTCCATGGCCTCGCGGCTGGCGGCCATCGGGCGCATGTCGCCCTGCGCCGCCACCCGGCCCATGTGGTCGCTGGCGTCGGCCTGCAGCCAGACTGTGGTGCAGTGCTGCAGCAGCAGGTTGAAGTTGGCCGAATCAGCGACCAGGCCGCCGGGCGTGGCGATCACCACCTCGGGATAGATCTGGATCGCCTCTTCAAGCGCCCGTCGCTCGTACCGGCGGTAGGCGTTGGCGCCGTAGAGGTTGTGGATCTCGCTGATGCTGCAGCCAGCGAACTGTTCGATTTCGCGCGAGAGCTCGATGAAGGGATAACCGAGGTCGTCGGCCAGGCGCTGGCCCAGCGTGGACTTGCCGGCGCCGCGCAGCCCGATCAGCGCCACGCGCGCCAGTCGGCCCTGCGTGTCGACGCCGCCGCTGGCCCCCAGCAGGTCGGCCAGCTGCAACCGTGCACGGCGCAGGTCGGCCTCGTTGCGGCCCTGCAGCAGCTCGCGGATCAGCAGCCATTCCGGTGAGGAGGTGCTCACGTCGCCGATCAGTTCGGCCAGCGAACAATGCAGCGCCTGCGCCACCTGCAGCAGCACCAGGATGGAGGCATTGCCGGTACCGTATTCGAGGTTGGCCAGGTGCCGTTCGGACACGTCGGCCGCGATGGCGACCGCCTTGCGCGTCATGCCCTTGCGGGAGCGCAGGTTGCGCACGCGCTCGCCCAGCGCCACCAGGAAGGGGTGGCGTTCTTCCGCGTCGTCGGTGGGCGCCGGAGGGTTGGCGGTGAGGGTGTCGCTGGCGACCATGGGTGCGCGCCTTTCGTCTGCTCGGGGTGCGGCCGGGGGAAAACCCTAGGCTTGGGCGCCCCCGAAAACATGCACTTTACTGCATACTGGCAAGGACGCAAGATAGTGCATTTATACCGTCATTCCGCCGCCCCGACCACGGCGTTTACGCAAACCGCTGCATCCCAGGACCTGCCATGACCTCCCACGACACCCCCCTGCTCCCGAACTACCTGGCCGGCCGCTGGCAGACCGGCACCGGCCACGGCACCACCCTGCGCGACCCGGTGAACGGCGAGGCGCTGGTGCGGGTCGACAACACCGGCCTGAACCTCGCCGAAGGCTTTGCCTTTGCCCGAGAACAGGGTGGCGCTGCGCTGCGCGCCATGAGCTACGGCCAGCGCGCAGCGATGCTGGGCGCGGTCGTCAAGGTGCTGCAGACGCACCGCGACGCGTACTACGAGATCGCCACCCGCAACTCGGGCACCGTCACCAAGGACTCGGCGGTCGACATCGACGGCGGCATCTTCACACTGGGCTACTACGCCAAGCAGGGCGAGGCCCTTGGCGACGCGAAATGCCTGCTGGACGGCGAACGCATCCGCATGGGCAAGGACCCGGTGTTCCAGACCCAGCACGTGCTCAACCCCACGCGCGGTGTGGCGCTGTTCATCAACGCCTTCAACTTCCCGAGCTGGGGCCTGTGGGAAAAGGCCGCGCCCGCCCTGCTCTCGGGCGTGCCGGTGATCATCAAGCCCGCCACCGCGACCGCCTGGCTGACGCAGCGCATGGTGCAGGACGTGGTGGATGCCGGCGTGCTGCCGGCCGGCGCGCTGTCGGTGATCTGCGGCTCTTCCGCCCACCTGATGGATCAGCTCAAGCCGTTCGACGTGGTGAGCTTCACCGGCTCGGCCGAGACGGCCCGCATCATCCGCAGCCACCCGGCCGTAGCCCAGGGCTCGGTGCGCTGCAACATCGAGGCCGACAGCCTCAACAGCGCCCTGCTCGATCCGTCCGCCACCGAAGGCAGCGAAGCCTTCAACCTGATGGTCAGCGAAGTGGTGCGCGAGATGACGGTCAAGAGCGGCCAGAAGTGCACCGCGATCCGCCGCATCTTCGTGCCGCTGGAGCTGTTCGATGCCGCCGCCGAAGCGATTTCCGCCAAGCTGGCCAAGATCACCGTGGGCAACCCGCACAACGAAGGCGTGCGGATGGGCGCGCTGGTGAGCCAGGAACAGAAGCGCGCCGTGCTGCATGGCATCGAGGCGCTGTGCCATGAGGCCCTGGTGCTCTACGACGGCAGTGAGACCGCCCTGGTGGACGCTGACCCGGCGGTGTCTGCCTGCGTCGCTCCGACCCTGCTCGGGCACCGGGATCCCGGGCAGGCCAAAGTGCTGCACGAGGTCGAGGTGTTCGGCCCGGTCGCCACGCTGATGGCCTTCGAGGACGAAGACGAAGCCTGGGACCTGATCCGCCGCGGCGAAGGCTCCCTGGTGGCCTCGGTCTACAGCGAAGACCCCGCATTCATCGCCCGCGCCGCCGCCGAGCTGGCCGATAGCCACGGCCGCGTGCACGCCATCAGCCCCGACGTCGCCGCCAGCCAGACTGGCCACGGCAATGTGATGCCCATGAGCCTGCACGGCGGCCCCGGCCGCGCGGGCGGCGGGGAAGAGCTGGGCGGTCTGCGCGCGCTGGGCTTCTACCACCGTCGCACCGCGGTACAGGCCAGCAGCGCGGCGCTCGACGCACTGGCCGCGACCGCCACCGTCCTCAAATACTGAAGTCCGCCAGAGACCCCACGACAGGAGACAAGCCATGAGCCACCAGGAAACCGCCGCCCCGCCCGAGCGCTTCAACTTCGCGCGCCACCTGATCGGGGTCAACGCCGGCCGCGCCGGCAAGACCGCGCTGATCGACGACGCCGGCTCGCTCACCTACGGCCAGCTGGCCGACCAGGTGCAGCGCTGCTCGGCCGCGCTGACCGCGCTGGGCCTGCGGCGCGAGGACCGCGTACTGCTGCTGATGCACGACAGCAGCGACTGGATCGTGAGCTTCCTGGGTGCGCTGCACGCGGGCGTGGTGCCGGTCTGCGTGAACACCTTGCTGACCGCCAAGGACTACGCCTACATGCTGGCCGACAGCCGTGCGCAGGCGGCAATGGTGTCGGGCCTGCTGCTGCCCACACTGCAGACCGCAATGGCCGACGGCGCGCACGAAGTGAAGCAGCTGATCGTCTCGCGCAGCAAGGACCCGCTGCCCGAGGGCGCTCACGACTGGGCGACGCTGGTGGCGTCCACCGCACCGGGCGCCGGCGCCAACACGCACGGTGACGAGCCAGCGTTCTGGCTGTATTCGTCCGGTTCCACCGGCGCCCCCAAGGGCACGGTGCACACACAGGCCAACCTCTACTGGACCGCCGAGCTGTACGGCAAGGATGTGCTCCGGCTCCAGGAAAGCGATGTCGTGTTCTCGGCCGCGAAGCTCTTCTTCGCCTACGGCCTGGGCAACGCCTTGTCGTTCCCGTTGTCGGTGGGCGCCAGCGTGGTGCTGATGGCCGAACGGCCCACGCCGCAGGCCTGCTTCCAGCGCATGACCCAGCACCAGCCAACGGTGTTCTACGGTGCGCCCACCGGCTACGGCGGCATGCTGGCGGCGCCCGACCTGCCAGCGAAGAGTGCGGTGTCGCTGCGCCTGTGTTCCTCGGCCGGCGAAGCGCTGCCGCGCGACATCGGCGAGCGCTGGACCGCGCACTTCGGCTGCGAAATCATCGACGGCATCGGCTCGACCGAGATGCTGCACATCTTCCTGTCCAACAAGCCCGGTGACGTGCGCTACGGCACCACCGGCAAGGCCGTGCCCGGCTACGAAGTGCAGCTGCGCGACGAAGACGGGAGCGTCATCACCACCCACAACCAGATCGGCGACCTCTACATCCAGGGCCCGAGCGCCGCGCTGATGTACTGGAACAACCGCGGCAAGTCGCGCGACACCTTCCAGGGCAACTGGACCAAGAGCGGCGACAAATACCTGCGCGATCCCGACGGCTACTACACCTACGCCGGCCGCAACGACGACATGCTCAAGGTCAGCGGCATCTACGTCAGCCCCTTCGAGGTCGAGGCCACGCTGGTGCAGCACCCGGCCGTGCTGGAAGTGGCGGTGATCGGCAAAAACGACGGCGAGGGCCTGACCAAGACCAAAGCCTTCGTCGTGCTCAAGGCGGGCCAGCAAGCCACCGAGGCCGAGCTGCAGGCGTTCGTGAAAGAGAAGCTCGCGCCCTACAAGTACCCGCGCTTCATCGAGTTCGTCGCCGAACTGCCCAAGACCGCGACCGGCAAGATCCAGCGCTTCAAGCTGCGCGACCTGGAAAACCAGCGGCTGTTCGTCAACCGCTGATTCCCGCTTCACCACCGCCCATCGGCCATCGCGGCCCGGTCCCGGGAAAACCCGGTGCCGGGCCGCTTGCTTTGGTTTTTCAACATAACCAAACTCCCTTCATCACACAAAACACGAAGGAGACGGCATGGTGAAGCGGTGGATCGGCGCGTGCGTCTGGCTGTTGGCCACGACCGCGTTCGCGGGAGACGACGGCGTGACTGCGACGGAAATCCGGCTCGGCGCCTCGCAGGTGCTGACCGGTCCGCTGGGCCCGCAGACGGTCCAGTACGGCGAGGGAGCGCGGTTGCTGTTCGACGCCGTCAACGCGGCCGGCGGCATCCACGGTCGCAAGATCAGTTTCACGACCATCGACGATGCCTTCGACCCCAAGCGCGCGGTGGAAAACACGCGCAAGCTGATCGAGGAACAGAAGGTCTTCATGCTGTTCAACAGCACCGGCACCGCCCAGACGGCCGCCGTGATGCCGCTGCTCAAGGAATCCAAGACCATCCTGTTCGGACCGGTGACAGGTGCGTCGTCGCTGCGCGAAGGCGCCAACCCCTACCTGTTCCATGTGCGGGCAGGCTACGCCAACGAGACCGAGAAGATCGTCACCCAGCTCAAGCAGCTCGGCGTCCAGCGGGTGGCGTTCTTCTACCAGGACGACGGCCTGGGCAAGACGCTGCTCGGCGAAATCAAGAAGGCATCGGCGGCCGCAAACATGCCGCTGGTGGCGGAGATCAAGGTCGATCCCGCAGCGCCCGATTTCGCGGCGGCGGCCGCCGCCACCGCGCAAGCCAATCCGCAGGCAGTCATCGTTGGCACCGCCGGCCTGACCTTTCCGAACTATGTGAAGGCGGTGCTGGCCACGTCGGCTCGGCCGGTGTTCTACGGCTACTCGGTCTCCAGCCTGGACGTGGTCAACCGCGAGCTCAAGGACAAGGCGCGCGGCATCATCCTCGCGCAAATCATGCCGTCGCTGCGCAACACCACCATCCCGGTGGTGGCCGAGTACCAGAAGCTGCTGGCGGCGAAGTCGGCCACCGCCCAGCCCTCGGCTTCGCAGTTCGAAGGCTTCGTGCATGCGCGGTTGCTGGTCGAAGGCCTGCGCCGCACCGGCCGTGACCTGAGCACGGTCAGCTTCGTGCGGACCATGGAAGGCGCCGGCGAAATCGCCTTCGGCCGCTTCACCGCGAAGTACTCACCACAATCTCACAACGGCTCCGACTACGTGGAGCTGGCGATCATCGACGCCGAGGGACGGCTGCGCTACTGATCAGGTGTCCTTGGAGATCTTGATCGTCGGGAACTTGCTCGAGAAGTCCTTGGCCTGCCGGGCGATCTTGATCGCCACCTGACGGGCCACCGTCTTGTAGATGCCGGCAATCTCCCCGTCGGGATCGGCCACCACCGTCGGACGGCCGCTGTCGGCCTGCACGCGGATGCTCATGTTCAGCGGCAGTTCACCCAGGAAATCCATGCCGAACTCGGCCGCCATCTTCTTGCCGCCTTCGGAACCGAAGATGTGCTCGGTGTGACCGCAGTTCGGGCAGCAGTACACCGCCATGTTCTCGACAATGCCCAGGATGGGCACGCCCACCTTCTCGAACATCTTGATGCCCTTGCGCGCGTCCAGCAGGGCGATGTCCTGCGGCGTGGTCACGATCACAGCGCCGGTGATGGGCACGCGCTGGCTCAGCGTGAGCTGGATGTCCCCGGTGCCTGGCGGCATGTCGACCAGCAGGTAGTCGAGGTCCTTCCAGTTGGTCTGGCGCAGCAACTGCTCCAGCGCCTGGGTGGCCATCGGGCCGCGCCAGATCATGGCCTCGTCCTTGTCGACCAGGAAGCCGATCGAGATGACCTGGACGCCGTGGTTCTCCAGCGGCTCCATGGTCTTGCCGTCGGTGCTCTCGGGCCGACCCTCGATGCCCATCATCATGGGCTGGCTGGGACCGTAGATGTCGGCGTCCAGGATGCCAACCTTGGCGCCCTCGGCCGCCAGGGCCAGCGCGAGGTTGACGGTGGTGGTGCTCTTGCCCACACCGCCCTTGCCCGAGGCCACGGCAATGATGTTCTTCACGCTGGGCAGCAGCTGCACGCCACGCTGCACTGCGTGCGCAATGATCCTGACCGTGAGGTTGACCGACACGTTCTCCACACCGGGGACCGACTTGGCGGCCTCGATCAGGGCACGCCGCAGGGCCGGGATCTGGCTCTTGGCAGGGTAGCCCAGCTCCACGTCGAAGGACACGTCGCCGCCATCGGCCTGCAGGTTTTTCAGTGCCTTGGTGGACACGAAGTCCTTGCCGGTGTTGGGATCGGTGACTGCCTGCAGGGCGGCAAGCAGCGCTTGGGTATCGACGGCCATGGAACGGGCTCTCCGGGGAACGGGGGTGAGGGATATGAAGAATCGGACCGAAGTCTAACGGTGCGGGCATGCCCCGCCTAAAATTGCGGGTTCCCCCGAAAGAAAGCCTTCCGTCATGAGCCAGCGCCGCCTGTTCGTCACCACCGCCCTGCCGTATGCCAACGGCCACTTCCACATCGGCCACATCATGGAGTACATCCAGGCCGACATCTGGGTGCGGTTCCAGCGGATGCAGGGCCACGAGGTGCATTTCGTCTGCGCCGACGATGCCCATGGAGCACCGATCATGATCGCGGCCGAAAAGGCCGGCAAGACGCCCCAGCAGTTCGTGGCCGACATCGCCGCCGGCCGCAAGCCCTACCTCGACGGCTTCCACATCGGTTTTGACAACTGGCACAGCACCGACGGCCCGGAAAACCACGAACTGGCCCAGGCGATCTACCGCGACCTGCGCGCCAACAACCTGATCGAGACCCGCACCATCGAGCAGTTCTTCGACCCCGAGAAGAACATGTTCCTGCCCGACCGCTTCATCAAGGGCGAGTGCCCCAAGTGCGGCGCCAAGGACCAGTACGGCGACAACTGCGAAGTCTGCGGCGCCGTCTACGCGCCCACCGAACTGAAGAACCCCTACTCCGCCCTGTCCGGCGCCACGCCGGTGCTGAAGAACTCCGAGCACTTCTTCTTCAAGCTGTCCGACCCGCGCTGCCTGGCCTTCCTGGACCAGTGGACGCAGAGCGGCGCGGTGCAGCCCGAGGTGCTCAACAAGATCAGCGAATGGATCGAGCCCGGCGAAGACGGCAAGCCCAAGATGGGCGACTGGGACATCAGCCGCGACGCGCCCTACTTCGGCATCGAGATTCCCGACGCACCGGGCAAGTACTTCTACGTCTGGCTGGACGCCCCCATCGGCTACCTGGCCTCGCTCAAGAACTACTTCGGCAAGACCGGCCGCGACTACGACGCCTTCATGGCCGACCCGACGACGGAGCAGTACCACTTCATCGGCAAGGACATCATCACCTTCCACACCCTGTTCTGGCCTGCGATGCTCAAGTTCAGCGGTCGCAAGGTACCCAACAAGATCTTCGTGCACGGATTCCTGACCATCAACAACGGCGAGAAGATGAGCAAGAGCCGGGGCACCGGGCTGAACCCGCTGAAGTACCTTGACCTGGGCATGAACCCCGAATGGCTGCGCTACTACCTCGCGGCCAAGCTGTCCGGCAAGAACGAAGACGTGGACTTCAACCGCGACGACTTCATGCTGCGCGTCAACAGCGATCTGGTGGGCAAGTACATCAACATCGCTTCGCGCGCGGCCGGTTTCATCGCCAAGCGCTTTGACGGCAAGCTGGGGGCTGTGTCGGCCGACGGCGACGCGCTGCTGGACCACCTGCAAAGCCTGGCCCCCACCGTGACCGAGCTCTACGCAGAACGCGAATACGGCAAGGCCTTGCGCGAGATCATGCTGCTGGCCGACCGCGTGAACGCCTATGTGGACCAGAACAAGCCCTGGGAACTGGCCAAGCAGGACGGCATGGGCGGCCGCCTGCAGGACGTGTGCACCACCTGCATCGAAGCCTTCCGGCTGATTTCGCTCTACCTCAAACCGGTGCTACCCGCACTGGCCGCGAGCGTGGAATCCTTCCTGCGGGTCGCACCCCTGACCTTTGCCGACGCTGGCCGCCTGCTGGGCGCCGGCCACACCATCGGTGCCTACCAGCACCTGATGCAGCGCGTGGACATCAAGCAGCTCGACGCCCTGTTCGAGCCCCCGCCAGCGCCTGAAGAGCCGAAGATGGTGCCCGGCGGTGAAGACATTGCACCGACCATCTCCATCGACGACTTCGCCAAGGTCGACCTGCGCATCGCGCAGATCGTCAAGTGCGAAGCGGTGGAAGGTTCCACCAAGCTGCTGCGCCTGACGCTGGACGTGGGCGAAGGCAAGACGCGCAACGTGTTCAGTGGCATCGCGAGCATGTACAAGCCAGAAGACCTGGAAGGCAAGCTGACCGTGATGGTGGCCAACCTGGCGCCGCGCAAGATGAAGTTCGGCGTCAGCGAAGGCATGGTGCTGGCCGCCAGCCATGCCGACGAGACGGCCCAGCCGGGCATCCACGTGCTGCAGCCCTGGCCAGGCGCCAAGCCCGGCATGCGCATCCACTGAGGCTCAGCGTGCCCGGTCGAGATCCGGGTCGGGCACGCTCATCGTCGACAGCACGCGCAGGTCCGGGTTGAACACCACGGTGAACACCTTGGAATCGCTCTCGTTCGGACCGTCGCGCCAGCGCCAGTCGTAGTGCGTTTCCTTTTTCAGGTCATAGGTGGTGATCTTCATCGGCTTGCCCAGCAGCTTGCGCACATCTTCCATGGGCATGCCCGGCAGGATCTGCGCGAAGGTACGGGGGTTGAGCACCTGTTTGAGCGCCGCCATCTTGCCGTCCGCGCCGATGGTGATCTGGTAGTTCTGGTAGCCCGCCGGTTGGCGGTTGTACTCGTAGATCTGTGCGCCGTCCGGCCCGTCCCACACCGCTTCGGGAGGACCGAATTTTTCCTTCACATCGGCCTCCGTCGAGACGCCTTCCTCGAGCTCGCTGATGGCGCGCTGGTCACAGGCGGACAGAGCCAGCGCGGCGAATACCAGGCAAAGGCTCCTGCGAAACCACTCCCGCATCGTCAGTGTCGTTGAGTGCATGGTGAACACCGGACAGTGAAAAATCCAGTGTAAACCGCATCGACCCTTGATCTGTTCGGCATTCGGGTCGGTATCACGCAGTAACATTTGCCGATGCTCAACAACCTGCCCCCGCTGGCGCCGTTCCGACCGCGACTGCTGCAAGACCTTCGTGGCTACAACGTTGAGAAGCTGGGACGCGACGTGGGCGCAGGCGCCACGGTGGGCATCGTGGCGCTGCCATTGGCGATGGCCTTCGCCATCGCCAGCGGACTCAAACCAGAAGCCGGGTTGTGGACCGCGATCATTGCCGGCTTCCTGATCTCGGCCCTGGGCGGCACCTCGGTGCAGATTGGCGGCCCGGCCGGCGCCTTCATCGTCATCGTCTACGGCATCGTCGAGCGCTACGGCGTCGCCAACCTGCTGATCGCCACCGCCAGCGCGGGTGTATTGCTGTTCCTGCTGGGTCTGTTCCGGCTCGGTACCCTCGTGCGGTATGTGCCGGTCAGCGTGGTGATTGGTTTCACCAACGGCATCGCGGTACTCATTGCGCTGTCGCAGGTGCGTGACTGGCTGGGACTGGACATCGCGAAGATGCCGGGCGACTTCTTCAGCCAGATCAGCACCATTGCGCACCACATCGGCAGCTTGAACCCCTACGCCTTCGGGCTGGGCACGCTGTGTGTGATCGGCCTGTTTGTCTGGCCGCGGCTTTGGGCGGTGGACTCGCAATTCCGCCGTCAGCTGGAGCATGTCGACACCATGAGTGCGCTCAAGGCCACGTCGCGACTGCCCGCGCCGGTGGTCGCTCTGGTCACGCTGTCGTTGCTGGCCTGGGCCATGAAGCTGCCGGTCGAAACCATCGGCACGCGATTTGGCGGCATCCCGCAGGGCCTCCCGGCGCTGGCCCTGCCCGAGTTTTCCTGGCAGACCGTCAAGCAGCTGGTCACCCCCACGCTGACCATCGCGCTGCTGGGCGCCATCGAATCGCTGCTCTGTGCCCGCGTGGCGGACCAGCTCAGCGAAACACCCAAACACGATCCCAATCAGGAACTGATGGCCCAGGGTGTGGCGAACTTCGTGGTGCCGTTCTTTGGAGGCATGCCGGCCACCGGCACCATTGCCCGCACCGTGACCAACATCCGCTCCGGTGCGGTCTCGCCCATCGCCGGCATCGTGCACGCGGCGACGCTGGCCGCCGTGGTGCTGATTGCGGCGCCGCTGGCCCAGCACATCCCGCTCGCGGTGCTGGCCGGCGTGCTGCTGTTCGTGGCCTGGAACATGGGGGAATGGCGCGAATTCGGTCGGCTGAAGCACTTCAGCAACCACTACCGGCTGATGATGCTCTCGACCTTTCTGGTCACCATCGTGTTCGACCTGACGGTGGCGGTGGAGCTGGGACTGGTGCTGGCCTGCCTGCTGTTCGTGCGCCGCCAGAGCGACATCTTCCGCGCCGACCCGCTGCCGCAGCTGGACCCGGATGTGGTGCAGTTCCGGCTTTACGGGTCGCTGTTTTTCGGCGCTGTGTCCAAGATCGATCCGATCGTGGCTGCCGTGGAGAAGTCCCACGCCGGAGTCCGGGTCGAACTGGACGCCAGCCAGCTCATTTCGCTGGACACCTCGGGACTGGATTCCCTGGAGCAGTTGCACAAACTGGTCGCCAAGCGCGGTGGCCAGCTGGTGCTCAACCACCTCAACCCCCAGCCAGCCTCGCTCATCGAGCGCTCCGGCTTCGGCGCCCGCCTGCGGGGCGAGAACGCCAGCGCGGAGCACGCCTGAGCACCCGGACCGGTAAAATCGACTGATTCTGCTGTCAGCGCCCCCGCGCAATCCCGTCATGAACATCTTCGGCCGCCCCCACTACACCTCCGACGCGACGCAATTCATCGACCAGCTCAAGGCCAGCCGCCCCGAGCTGGAACAGGGTCAGCGCGAAGGCCGCGCCCTGCTGTGGGACCAGAAGGTCGATCGCGACCAGCAAACCCAGGCACAAGCTGCCCGCGTGCCCCAGCAGCCCTACGTCTACCAGACCAACCCGGACCCGCACTGAGCCGGCGTCGCCCGAACCCGCGATGAGCAACGAGGTCGGCACGCTCGATGCGGCCCCGGAGGGGCTGGATGCCGTCTTGCCCGGGGTAATCGACCAGGTGGCCCTGGCGCGCCTGTACGGCGAACCGCTGTTCTCCATGCCGCGGGACCTCTACATCCCGCCCGACGCGCTGCAGGTTTTCCTCGAAGCCTTTGAAGGCCCGCTGGACCTGCTGCTCTACCTGATCCGCAAGCAGAACTTCAACATCCTCGACATCCCGATGGCGGCGGTGACGCGCCAATACCTGAGCTACGTGGACGAAATCCGCGCCAGCAACCTGGAACTGGCGGCCGAGTACCTGCTCATGGCCGCGATGCTGATCGAGATCAAGTCGCGCATGCTGCTGCCGCCGAAGAAGGCGGCCGAAGGCGAAGAAGCCGAAGATCCACGCGCCGAGCTGGTCCGTCGCCTGCTCGAATACGAGCAGATGAAGCTGGCGGCCCAGCGCCTGGCCGATGCGCCGCAATACGGCCGGGATTTCCTGCGCGCCCAGATTTACGTCGAGCAGGCGCTGCAGCCCCGCTTTCCCGAGGTGAGCGCGGTGGACCTGCAGTCTGCCTGGCGCGACATCATGAAGCGCGCGAAGCTGGTCCAGCACCACAAGATCAGCCGCGAAGAACTCTCGGTGCGCGAGCACATGAGCATCGTGCTGCGCCAGCTGCAGGGCCGCAAGTTCGTCGAATTCGGCGACCTGTTCGACCCCTCACGCGGTGCACAGGTGATGGTGGTCACCTTCATCGCCATGCTGGAGCTGGCCAAGGAAACCCTGATCGAACTGACCCAGGCCGAAGCCTTCGCACCCATTTATGTGCGCCTGGCCTACACCCCCGCATCATGACCACCCATTCTTTTGACGTCCTCATCATCGGCAGCGGCCTGGCCGGCCTGACCGCCGCGCTCAAGCTCGCGCCCACGCACCGCGTGGCCGTGGTGACCAAGCGAGGCATTTCTGACGGTTCCAGCAACTGGGCGCAGGGCGGCATTGCCGCCGTGCTGGCCGAAGGCGACAGCTACGCCTCCCACGTGGACGACACCCTGGTCGCCGGCGCCGGCCTGTGCGACCTGGAAGCAACGCAGTTCACGGTCGAAAACGCCCCCGCCGCCATCGCATGGCTGCAGGAACTGGGCGTGCCCTTCTCGACCGAAAACGGCGAGCTTCACTTGACCCGCGAAGGCGGCCACACCCACCGCCGCATCGTGCACGCCACCGACGCTACCGGCGCCGCCGTGCAGACCACATTGAGCAACCTAGCCCGCAAAACCCCCGGCATCACGTTCTTCGAGAACCACATGCTGGTGGACCTGATCACCGACGCCAAGCTGCCTGGCCACAAGGCCGGCGACGGCGCCCAACGCTGCCACGGCGCCTACGTGCTCGATGTCGACCGCGATGAGGTCGAAACCTTCAGTGCGCCGCACACCATCCTGGCCACCGGCGGCGCCGGCAAGGTGTATCTCTACACGACCAACCCCGACACCGCCACCGGCGACGGCATTGCCGCTGGCTGGCGCGCAGGCTGCCGGGTCGGCAACATGGAATTCATCCAGTTCCACCCGACCTGCCTCTACCACCCGCACGTCAAGAATTTCCTGATCACCGAGGCAGTGCGTGGCGAAGGTGGCCAGCTCAAGTTGCCTCCGCACCTGGGTGGCCACCGCTTCATGCCCGATCACGACCCGCGCGCCGAACTGGCACCGCGCGACATCGTGGCGCGCGCCATCGATTACGAGATGAAAAAGCATGGGCTGGACTGCGTGCACCTGGACATCTCGTACAAGAGTCCCGAATTCCTGCAGGAACACTTCCCCAACATCCTGGCGCGCTGCGCCGAGCTGGGCATCGACATCACCAAAGAGCCGATCCCGGTGGTGCCCGCCGCGCACTACACCTGCGGTGGCGTGGTGACCGATCTGGCCGGTCGCACCGACATCGACGGTCTCTACGCCGTCGGCGAAACCACCTGCACCGGGCTGCACGGCGCCAACCGCCTGGCCAGCAATTCTCTGGTCGAGTGCATGGTGTTTGCGCAGGCCGCCGTGAAGGCGATCCACAGCGCACCGTCGGCCGCCCGCCCCGAGATTCCCCTCTGGGACGCCAGCCGCGTCAAGGATGCCGACGAGCAGGTCGTGATCTCGCACAACTGGGACGAACTGCGCCGCTTCATGTGGGACTACGTGGGCATCGTGCGCACCAACAAGCGCCTGGAGCGCGCGGCACACCGCATTGCCCTGCTGCAAGGCGAAATCCAGGAGTTCTATGCCCAGTTCCACGTCACCCGCGACCTGCTGGAACTGCGCAACCTGGTCCAGGTCGCCGACCTGATCGTGATGTCGGCCATGCTGCGGCGCGAAAGCCGTGGCCTGCACTACAGCCTGGACTACCCCGAAAAGCTGCCCGAAGCGCGACCGACGATCCTCGTTCCCCCTGCGAGGTAATGCGCCTCACGCTACAGTAGCGGGATGATCACCAACGCCGCGCCCGGCAGTCTCTCGCCCCCTGCACCGCAGGCACACCCCGCCGCCCACGGCGCGGCAGCGGCGAGCTTTGCTGCCCTGCTGGGCCGGCTGGAGTACCTCGGCGCCGCCGACATCGAGAACATCCGGCGCGCCTACCGCTTCGCCGACGAGGCCCATCTGGGCCAACTGCGCAAGAACGGCGACCCGTACATCACCCACCCGATCGCGGTCGCCGCGCAGTGCGCCGAGTGGAAGCTGGACGCGCAGGCCTTGATGGCAGCGCTGATGCACGATGCCATGGAAGACTGCGGCGTCAGCAAGACCGAGCTGGTCGAGCGCTTCGGCGCGCCCGTCGCGGACCTGGTCGACGGGCTGACCAAGCTGGAGAAGCTGGCCTTCGACACCCGCGAGCAGAACCAGGCCGAGTCGTTCCGCAAGATGCTGCTGGCGATGGCCAAGGATGTGCGCGTCATCCTGATCAAGCTGGCCGACCGCACCCACAACATGCGGACCATGGGCGACATGCCCCGCAACAAGTGGGAGCGAATCAGCAGCGAGACGCTGGAGATCTACGCGCCGATCGCCCACCGCCTGGGCCTGAACTTCACATACCGCGAGCTGCAGGACCTGTCGTTCCGCTTCCTGCACCCGTGGCGCTACGAAATCCTGTCCAAGGCGCTGAACAAGTCCCGTACCCGCCGCAAGGACCTGATCTCCCGCGTGCAGCGCGAAGTCGAAACGTCCTTCTCCCGACACGGCATGCCGGTGCGCATCGTGGGCCGCGAGAAGACGCTGTATTCCGTCTACCGAAAGATGGACAGCAAGCACCTGTCGTTCTCACAGGTGACCGATATCTACGGTTTCCGTATCGTTGTTCCCGACCTGACCGACTGCTACACCGGCATGGGCCTGCTGCACCAGCTCTACAAGCCGGTGCCGGGCAAGTTCCGCGACTACGTGGCCATTCCCAAGGTCAATGGATATCAGTCGCTGCACACGACCCTGATCGGCCCGTTCGGCACCAACATCGAGTTCCAGCTGCGCACGCATGCGATGGACGTGGTGGCAGAGTCCGGCGTGGCCGCGCACTGGCTTTACAAGGCCAACGAACCTGGCAGCGACATGACGCAGCGCCTGGGCACGCAGTGGCTGCAGTCGCTGCTGGACATCCAGCAGGAAACCCACGACGCCAGCGAGTTCTGGGACCACATCAAGATCGACCTGTTCCCGGACGCGGTCTACGTGTTCACGCCGCAGAGCAAGATCCTGGCGCTGCCGCGCGGCGCCACGGTGATGGACTTCGCCTACGCCATCCACAGCGGCGTCGGCAACCGCGCCGTGGCTGCCCGCATCAATGGCGAGCAGCGGCCACTGCGCACCGAGCTGTCCAACGGCGACGTGGTCGAGATCATCACCAACGAAACCGCCGAACCAAATCCGGCCTGGCTGTCCTTCGTCAAGACCGGCCGCGCACGCTCCAAGATCCGCCACCACCTGAAAACCCTCGCGCAGGAGAAGTCACACCAGCTTGGCGAGCGCATGCTGGAGCAGGCACTGCGCTCCGAAGGCATTGCCAGCCTGCCGACCGCGGACGGCGAGCACAAGGCGACCTGGGACAAGCTGCTGCGATTCACCGGCAACAGGTCGCGCGAAGAACTGCTGTCGGACATCGGCATGGGCAAACGCATTGCCAGCATGGTCGGCAAGAAGCTCGCCGTGCTGCTGTCCGAAACCGGGCTCAAACCCGACGCGGTGCTCATCAGCACCGAACGCTATGCCGCCGGGCAGGACGAGTCGGTGTCGCAGGGCGTGGTCAGCCTGGACGGTAGCGAAGGCCTGTCGGTGCAATACGCGCGCTGCTGCCAACCGATTCCTGGCGACCGCATCGTCGGCTACCTCGGCCGTGGCGAAGGCCTGATCGTTCACTCCGACGACTGCCCGACCGGCAGGCGCCTGCTTGCGCGCGATGGCGAGCGGTTCCTGCAGGTCGAGTGGGCCGACGAACCGGTGCGCCCGTTCGAAACCACCGTGGTCGTGACCGTGGCCGATGGCAAGGGTGTTCTGGCACGTGTGGCCTCGGCCATTGCGGCGGCCGAAGCCGACATCACCCACGTCGACATGGGCGACGAGCGGGCACAGACCGCGACCGACATCCGCTTCTCGATCGCGGTGCGCGACCGGGGGCATCTGGCCGAAGTGCTGCGCAGCCTCATGCGCACGCCATCGGTGATCAAGGCGCAGCGGTTCCGGGCCGCCTGACGCCGCGCGGTTCAGGCCACCGGCGCCGGGTAGTTCACCGACAAGACTTCCAGCTCCTGGCTGCCGCCAGGCACCATGAGGCGCACCAGATCGCCGACCCGAGCCTTCAGCAGGGCCCGCGCCACCGGAGACACCCAGCTGATCTCGTTGCGCGCGCTTTCGACCTCGTCGATACCGAGAATGGTCACCGTGGTTTCCTTGCCCTCGTCGTCCGTATAAGTCACGGTCGCACCGAAGAACACCTGGTCGCCGCCGTGGTGCAACGAACTGTCCACCACTTCGGCGATTTCCAGCCGGCGTGTGAGGAACCGGATGCGACGGTCAATCTCGCGCAGACGTTTCTTGCCATAGAGATAGTCGCCGTTTTCTGAGCGGTCACCGTTGCTCGCGGCCCAGTGCACGATCTCGACGATGCGTGGCCGCTCTTCGTCGATCAGCCCCATCAGCTCGGCGCGCAGCCGGTCGTAACCTGACCGGGTGATGTAGTTCACTCCGGTCGGCAATACCGCCGGTTCGGGCAGGTCGTCGTCTGCGTCGGAGTCGGTTTCGCGGGTGAATGCTTTGCTCATGGAAGAACGGCTCGACGAGAACGTTTCGGAGCGGAAAAGAAAAAAGCCCGCAGCTTGTGGCTGCGGGCTTTTCATTTGGTGCGGCTGGCAGGAATCGAACCCACGACCCCTTGGTTCGTAGCCAAGTACTCTATCCAGCTGAGCTACAGCCGCGTAAGCCACGCATTGTAGCACGGTTTTTTTGGTAGGCCGTGTTGGGCTTGAACCAACGACCAAAGGATTATGAGTCCTCTGCTCTGACCAACTGAGCTAACGGCCCGACTAGGCCCAGATTGTAGGCGGCGGCATCACCGCGCAGCGTTGGCACCGTCCTACTTGTGGCTCAGCGCGTTGCTCACCAGCTTGGCCGTTACATCGACGATCTGGATCATGCGGTCGTAGGGCATGCGCTGCGGTCCGATGACACCCAGCGTGCCCACCACCTGACCATCCACCTCGTACGGCGCGGTGACCACCGAAAGGTCCTGGAACGGCACCACATGACTCTCCCCGCCGATGTAGATGCGCACACCATCGGCCTGCGAAGAAACGTCCATCAGGCGGATCAGCTGCGTCTTCTGCTCGAACAGGTCGAACAGCTGGCGCAGGTGCCCCATGTCACTGGAGAACTCGCTGACCGACAGCAGGTTGCGCTCGCCCGACACCACGACCTCTTCCTGCTGTGTTTCCGCTTCTGCGCCGATGTCGACGGCCGCCTGCATCAGCGAGGCGATTTCGCCGCGCAAGGCCTCGACCTCATTGCGCAACCGGCCGCGAACTTCTTCCATCGTCAGGCCGGCATAGTGGGCATTGAGGAAATTCGAGGCTTCCAGCAGCTGTGACTGGCTGAAGCTGACCTGGGTATGGATGATCCGGTTCTGGACATCGCCATCGGGCGAGACCAGGATGACCAGCACGCGCCGGTCCGACAGGCTCAGGAACTCGATGTGGCGAAACACCGAAGCCCGCCGTGGCGCCATCACCACGCCCACGTACTGCGACAGGCTCGACAACATCTGCGCGGCATGGCTGATCACGCGCTGGGGCTGGTCACCGGCCTCGATGCCGGTAGACCCCATGCTCCCGGCACCAGCGAGCCCGTCTCGCCGCACGGTGAGCATGGTGTCGACAAACAGCCGGTAGCCACGGGCCGTGGGAATACGGCCGGCGGACGTGTGGGGACTGGCGATCAGACCCAGTTCCTCCAGGTCGCTCATGACGTTGCGGATGGTCGCGGGCGACAGTTCCATGCCGGCGGCCTTGGCCAGCGTGCGCGAACCCACCGGCTGGCCGTCGGCGATGTAGCGTTCGACCAGGGTCTTGAGAAGGAGTTTGGAGCGATCGTCCAGCATGGCTTCATTTTACGGACCACACACCCTCGCGCGGTCCCGCACAGAGCAAGGGTTTGTGAGGGGCCGGACCTCATTGCACCCTATGTTGTAATTTGTGCATGACCCAGCCAGATTCCAGCCGCCTAGCCGCTCCCGCTCCGGGAAAACGCCAGCGATTCGCGCATGTCGCCGTGGTCGGCAAGTACCAGGCTCCGGGTTCGCGCAAGGTGGTGGAGGAACTGGCCGAGTTCCTGCACGACGAGGGCTGCGAGGTCTCTCTTGAGCAGGAAACAGCACTCAACACCGGCCTGCTGCAGTACCCGGCGCTGGACGTGCCCGCGATGGGCAAGACCATCGATCTGGCGCTGGTGCTCGGCGGCGACGGCACCATGCTGGGCATCGGCCGGCAGCTGGCGCGCTACGGCGTGCCACTGGTCGGCATCAACCAGGGACGCCTGGGCTTCATCACCGACATTCCGCTCGAAACCTACCGCGAGAACCTGCGCGCCATCCTGCGTGGTGAATATGAGGAAGACCCGCGAGCCCTCATGGCCGCCAGCGTCTGGCGCGACGGGCGCTGCGTGTTCGAAGCCACGGCCCTCAACGATGTGGTGGTCAATCGCGGCGGCGTGGCCAGCATGATCGAGCTGCGGGTCGAGGTCGACGGCCATTTCGTGGCCAACCAGCGAGCAGACGGCCTGATCATCGCCTCGTCCACCGGCTCCACCGCCTATTCGCTCTCCGCCGGCGGCCCGCTGCTGCACCCGGCGGTCGGCGGCTGGATCATGGTGCCGATCGCGCCGCACACCCTGTCCAACCGGCCCATCGTGCTGCCTGCGCATTGCGAGGTCGCGGTCGAGATCGTCTCGGGCAAGGACGCCAGCGCCAACTTCGACATGCAGTCGCTCACCAGTCTGCTGCACGGCGACCGCATCGTGGTCCGGCGCTCGGAACACACGCTGCGCCTGCTCCATCCGTTGGGCTGGAGCTACTTCGACACCCTGCGCAAGAAGCTGCACTGGAACGAAGGCGCGTAAGAGCAGTCAGAATACGGGGCACTCAACTCCGTTTGTTCCGACTCGCCCATGAGCCTGCGACGCATCGTCCTGCGTGATTTCGTCATCGTGCCTGCACTGGACCTCGAACTGGACCAGGGCTTCAACGTGCTCACAGGCGAAACCGGCGCCGGCAAATCCATCCTCATCGACGCGCTGCAGCTGGCGCTGGGCGCCCGCAGCGACAGCGGCGTGGTGCGCGAAGGCGCTTCGCGCTGCGAAGTGGCCGCCGAGTTCGACATGCCGGCCACACTCAAGTCCTGGCTCGACGAGCAGGGCTTCCAGGCCGACGATGCCCTGCTGCTGCGCCGCACCGTCGACACCGAGGGGCGCAGCCGCGGCTGGATCAACGGCAGTGCTGCCACCATGGCCCAGCTCAAGACTCTCGCAGATCATCTGGTCGACATCCACGGGCAGCACGCCTGGCAGAGTCTGACCCGGGCCGACGCGGTGCGCGGCCTGCTCGACGCCTACGCCGGCGTCAACACCTCGACCGCTGCGACGCTGTGGGCCGCGTGGCGCCAGGCCCGCAAGGCGCTGGAGAACGCGACCGAACGCCAGAACACCCTGCAACAGGAAAGCGACCGGCTGTCGTGGCAGATCGGCGAGCTGGACAAGCTGCAGCCGCGCGATGGTGAATGGGAAGAACTCAACGCCCAGCACAGCCGCCTGGCCAATGCCCAGGCTCTGCAGGACGCCGCTCGCAGTGCAGCGGCTGCGCTGGACGACGACGAAGGCAGCGCGGCCGCCCTGATCCACCGCGCGCTGGGCCTGCTGCAGAACCAGGCGCACCTTGAGCCCATGTTCAACGGCCCCATCGAGGCCCTCCAGGCGGCGCTCGCTCAGGTCGAGGACTCGGTGCGCAGCCTGCACCACTACGAACGCGACACCGATCTCGACCCCAGCGGACTGGACGCGCTGGACCAGCGACTTTCGCAATGGCTTTCGCTCGCCCGCCGCTACCGCCGTCCGCCGGAACAACTGGCCGAGCTGCTGGAGGGCTGGAAGAAAGAACTCGAAGGCGTCGGCCAGGCCATGGACCTCGCTGCGCTCAAGGCCGCCGAACGCAGTGCCTGGAAGACCTTCGACGCCGAACTGGCCCGTCTGGGCAAGCAGCGACAACAGGCTGCTCCCAAGCTCTCGAAAGCCGTCACCGCCGCGATGCAGACGCTGGGTATGCAAGGTGGCCGCTTCGAGGTTGCGCTACAGAAACTGGACGAACCGCAGGCCCACGGCTGGGAGCAGGTCGAATTCCTCGTTGCCGGACATGCCGGTGTCGCCGCACGGCCGGTTGGCAAGGTGGCTTCGGGCGGTGAACTCTCGCGCATCGCGCTGGCGATCTCGGTCGTCACCAGCCAGCTGGGCCAGGCACCGACCCTGATCTTCGACGAGGTCGACTCGGGCATCGGCGGCGCCGTGGCACACACCGTGGGCCAGTTGCTGCGCCAACTCGGCCGCGACCGCCAGGTGCTGGCCGTGACCCACCTGCCCCAGGTCGCGGCCTGCGGCGACCATCACCTGCTGGTCAGCAAACGCCTGACCGGCGCGACCACCCACAGCACCGTGACGCCCATCACCGACGAAACGCGTGTCGCCGAACTGGCCCGCATGCTCGGCGGCAACGACCGCTCCGAAGTCTCGCTCGCACACGCCCGCGAATTGCTCGCCGCATGAATACCACCACAGGCACATCTCACACGCAGGACACCCTTGAGCTGGTGCTGATCACCGGCATGTCCGGCTCGGGCAAGTCGATCGCTCTCACCGCCCTCGAAGACCTGGGCTACTACTGCGTCGACAACCTGCCACCCGAGCTGCTGGCTTCGTTCATCGCACTGGAGCAGAGCCACCGTGCCAGCAAGGTCGCCATCGCCATGGATGTGCGCAGCGCTGCCTCGCTGCCCGGCTTGCCCGCGCGGCTGGATGCAATCCGGCACCAGCCGGGCATGACCATCCACCTGACCACAGTGTTTCTGGACGCCACTACCGACACCCTGGTCCGGCGCTTCTCCGAAACCCGGCGCCGGCACCCGCTGTCGCTCAAGTCGTCCGACGACGAACACCGCGCCCTGACCGACGCCATCGAGTACGAACGCGACCTGTTGTCCGAACTGCGGGACCAGGCCCTGGTGCTCGACACCAGCCTGATCCGGGCCGCGCAGTTGCGCAGCCAGATCAAGGACGTGCTCGGCGTGCAGCAGGCGCCGCTGACCCTGGTCTTCGAGTCGTTCGCGTTCAAGCGCGGGATTCCGATGGACGCCGACTTTGTGTTCGACGTGCGCATGCTGCCCAACCCCCACTACGAGCCGCTGCTGCGGCCGCTCACCGGACGAGACGCTCCGGTCGCCGATTTCCTGGCCATCCAGCCGGAAGTGGCGCAGATGGAGCAGCAGATCGCCAGTTTTCTGCGGCACTGGCTACCCCAGATGCTGCAGGACCACCGCAGCTATGTGACGGTCGCCATCGGCTGCACCGGCGGGCAACACCGTTCGGTCTATCTGGTCGAACAGCTGGCCAAGGCGTTTTCGGTTGAGTGGGCCACTCGACTGCGGCACCGCGAACTCGACAGTTGGCCGGTCGCGGCGCGCGCAGCACCGACCCCACCCGCCCACTGACGGGCCCCTGCCTCAGTCGGGCAGGTGTTCCAGCAGCGCGCGAACCGGCGTCGGCAGGCCAAAGTCAGCCAGACGGTCGAACGCGACCCACTGCCCCTCCGCAGAGGCCTGCCAGGCCTTGCCGGGGGGCACATCCACCAGCAAAGGATGTAACCGCAGTTCACGGTGCGTCAGCGCATGCGCGACGGCCGGCAGTGCCTGCGCAGCCGCCGGCTGCACCCCGGCCGCAACGAAGGCAGCAGCCTCATCGGCCAGCACCGGCACACAGAACAACCCGGCCCAGATGCCCTTGGCCGGCCGACGCTCCAGCCAGACCTGTCCGGAACCACCGGCAAGGCGGCGACGCAGCACCAGGAGCCACCAGCTTTCGTGGCGGCGCGCGACCTTGCGGGTCTTGACCGGGTACCGCTCTGTCGTGCCCTGCAGCTTCGCGGCGCACAGGTCGCTCACCGGGCACTTCTCGCAGGCCGGTCGGGTCCGCGTGCAGACACCCGACCCCAGGTCCATCAGTCCCTGCGTGTACGCCACCATGTCTTCGGGCGAAGGCGATGTGGGCAACAGCGATTGCGCGAGGTCCCACATCTCGCGCTGCGGACCGGACGCCGACAGGTCGCCGTCAAAAGCCAGCAAACGGCTGAGGACCCGGCGCACATTGCCGTCGGCGATCGAGATCCGCTCCCCGTGGCAAAACGCGGCGATCGCCGCCGCGGTCGAAGCGCCGATCCCTGGCAACTGTTCCAGTTCGGCGGCCCGGGCGGGAAATTCCCCGCCGTGCGCATCCCCCACTTGCTGCGCACAGCGGTACAGGTTGCGCGCCCGGCTGTAGTAGCCCAGGCCACTCCACAACGCCATCACTTCGTCAGCAGACGCGGCGGCCAGGGAACGCACATCGGGAAATCGCTGCAGGAAGCGGTCGTAGTAGCCGATCACCGCCGCGACCTGGGTCTGCTGCAACATGATCTCGGACAGCCAGACACGGTAAGGATCGCGGGTTCCTTGCCAGGGCAGGCCGTGGCGACCGCTTTCAAGCTGCCAGCGGATCAGGGCCGGCGCGAAGCGCCGCAAATCCCGCGCCGCCGGATTCATGCCGCAACGGCTTCGGCGGCGTCCTCTTCGACCGGCGCCAGCAGCTGCTCGGTCAGCTCGGCGAGCTTGGCTTCCATCAGGTGCAGTTCGGTCTGCTGCGATTGCAGCTCGCGGATGCGCTCGTCCAGGCCGCTGGCGGCCTGCTGGATGCGCGACACGGCCTCGATACGGCGGCTGAAGTTGCGACGGCGCTCGCGCAGCTGCGCGTCCAGCTGTGCCGCCGCCGACTTGTTCCACAGCTCAATGGCATTCACCGCCGTGTCGTTGACCACACGCAGCCGGCTCATCAGCGCGCGAGCCAGGCGTTCACCAAACTCGGGCTGGGCCAGCCGCAGTGCATTGCCCAGGCTCAGATACTGCAGATGGCTTTTCTCGATCAGGTCGAGATCCTTGAGGTACTGCTGCAACTGGGGTGGCGTGGGAGGTTGCAGCGAGAAGCTGTACTCGGCGTTCAGGCTCTTGAAGCTGCCTTCGAGCATCGACTGGATCTCGCCAGCCAGTTGGTCCGCGCGCAGCAGGTCGGCCCGCAGTTGGTCAAAGGTTGTGCCGTAGGCCCGCCGAACACCAAGCTTGATGCCAGGCTGCTTGAGGGTGCGCGCCAGTTCGGTGACGCGGGTCTTGAGCTGCGAATGCCCCAACAGGGTGAACAAGTCCTTGAGCAAGCGCAGATGCACCGACCGCACGGCCTGGATCTTGGCGCCGCTGGCGTCGAACTCCGCCTGTTCCTGTTCGATGCGCAGGCGCATCTGCTTGATCACGCTGGTGTTCTTGCCGCGCAGACCTTCGAGTTCCTGGATCTGCTCCACCAGATCACGCGCACGGGTGTGCACCAGCTGGCCGGTTTCCTGGCGCAGCGCCTGCACGGCGCCAGCGACGGCACCTGCCAGGATCCTGCGGCGCTGGCCAAGCAGGTCGACGCCCAGCGCCACTTCCAGCTCCATCAGGTTGCTGGCCGCCAGCAGCTTTTCGTCCCGGCCGACCTTGGCCAGCAGCCCCTTCTGTGCCGACACCGGGATCACCTGCAGCGGCGACAGGCCCAGCACATCGGCCGAGTCGGTGCGCTGCGAGGCGATCTGCAGCTGCACCTGCTCGGGCGTGCTCAGCGCATCCCACATGGTGTCGATCTTGTTGAGCACCACCAGGCGGCTGGCCTGACCTTCGGGCAGCCCGGCAATGTGCTGGCGCCAGATCGCCAGGTCCGACTTGGTCACGCCGGTATCGGCCGCGAGGATGAATACGACAGCATGCGCCTGCGGCAGCAGGCTCACGGTCAGTTCCGGCTCGGCGCCGATCGCATTGAGACCAGGCGTGTCCAGGATCACCAGCCCCTGCTTGAGCAGCGGGTGCGCCATGTTGATCAGCGCGTGGCGCCACTTCGGCACTTCGATCAGGCCGTCCGGACCCACCAACGGGTTGTCGTCTGGCAACTCCTCGTTCCAGAAACCCAGCGAGGCCGCCTCGGAACGGCTCACGCGCCGCACCTCTGCCACCTTCTGGATGGCACGGGCCAGTTGCTGGGGATCGTTCACATCGAGATCGACACGTTCCCACTTGTCCGGCGCATTGCGCCAGTCCAGCAGCGACTTCGACTGCAGGCGCGTCTCGATCGGCAGCAGGCGAAGGCAGGGCGGGATGTCGGCTTCGTAGGCCAGCTCGGTCGGACACATCGTCGTGCGGCCAGCGCTGGCCGGCATGATCCGGCGGCCGTAACCGGCGAAGAACATGGCGTTGATCAGCTCGGACTTGCCGCGCGAGAACTCGGCCACGAAGGCCACCATGATCTTGTCGTTGCGGACCTGTGACTGCAACTGGTCCAGCCGCTCGCGCACTCCGGCTTCGAGCAGCTCATGGTCACGCAGCCATTCGGACATCAGCTTGAGCCGCAGCGCAAACTGTCTGCGCCAGGCGCCGTGGTCGTCGAGTTCCTGGTTGAAGCTCATGGTCCGCAAATGAGTGAATCCGGTCAATATAGCATCGCCCACCCCGCGGGCTCAGGCCTTCTGGCAGTGGGCGCAGAAATAGGTCGATCGTTGTCCCTGGCGCAACAGGCGGATCGGGGCACCGCAGCTCCGGCAGGGCTGCCCTTCCCGCCCGTACACCATGGCATCCATCTGGAAATACCCGCTCTGCCCATCGGCCGCCGAGAAGTCGCGCAGCGTGCTGCCGCCCATCGCCAGCGCCCTCTGAAGCACGGTGATCACCGCACCATGCAACCGCGCAGCCCGCGCCGCGCTCAGCCGGTCAGCGCGAACGGTTGGCCGGATACCGGCCAGGAACAGCGCCTCTGAAGCATAGATGTTGCCCACCCCCACCACCAGATCGCCGGACAGCAGGACCTGCTTGATGCTGGCGCGCCGCTGCCGCAGCCCTCGGTGAAAAGCCACTGGATCAAAGCCGGCCTCCAGCGGCTCGACACCAAGCCTCGACAGCAGCTTGTGGGCACGCGAGTCTTCAAGCGAATGAGCATGGACCACCGCGCCAAAGCGGCGTGGATCGTGCAAACGAAGCACACCCCGGCTGGTGCGCAAGTCGAAATGGTCGTGTACGCCGGGCGACGGCAGCGCCGGCGCGAACTGCAGACTGCCAGACATGCCCAAGTGCAGGAGCAACAAGCCCTGGTCCAGATTCAACAACAGGTACTTGCCACGCCGATCTACCGACAAGACCTCACGGCCGACCAGTTCTTCTGGTGCGCACCCCAGCGGCCAGCGCAGTGGCTTGCCCAGGGTGGCCGCCTCGATCCGCGCACCGGCAATGCGGTCAGCAAAGCTGCGGCGGGTGACTTCAACCTCGGGCAATTCGGGCATCGATGGATTTTCCTGACTTTCTCGGGAACGCCCGGGCGGAAGAACGACTCCCAACCTCGTTGGCACAGACCGTTCCATTATCATGACCCGATGAACACAATGCACGCCCATGGCCCCCATCAAGCACTGCGTCTGCCCGTGCGCAAGCTGCTGTCCGGCCTGCTGGGGCTGGGGCTCCTGATGTCCCTGGCGCCCGGCCGGGCCCAGGAAAAGCCGGCGACCGAGCCGCCGGTCGAGAACTCGAACCTGAGTGCGCCTTTGTTCTACCAGTTGCTGCTCGGCGAGCTGAACGTTTCCAGCGGCGAACCAGGCACCGGCTATTCCCTGATCCTTGACGCCGCCCGCAAGCAGAACGACCCCGCGCTGTTCCGCCGCGCGGTCGAAATTGCCCTTCAGGCACGTTCGGGCGACGCAGCCCTGACGGCTGCAAGGGCCTGGTCGCAGGCGATTGCCGTTTCGCCAGACGCCGACCGCTATGAACTGCAGATCCTGCTGGCGCTCAACCGCATCAGTGAAACCGCGCCCGTGTTGCGCCGCCTGGTCGAGCAGGCGCCCTTGCCCGCTCGCAACGAGGCCATCAACGCCATTCCGCAGATCTACGCCCGCGCACCCGACAAGGCTGCGGCCCTTCAGGTGGTGCGAGAGGCGCTCGCTCCCACCCTCAAGCAAGCCCAGCATGCCGCCGCCGCATGGACCACGATCGGTCTGATGGAAATGGCCGCCGATCAGAATGTCCAGGCCCTGACCTCGGCGCGCAACGGTCACGCGGCCGAGCCTGCTTCGCCGTTTCCCGCCCTGCTGGCGATCGAGCTGGTGGAAGAAGGACAGACCGCTGCCGAATCGATCGTCAAGAGCCAGCTCAAGGCGAGCCCACCGGCACCTGGCAGCACCAATCCGGTGGCCCTGGCCTATGCCCGCCTGTTGTTCGACCTGCAACGCCAGGCCGAGTCCCGGTCGCTTCTGGAGAACCTGACCCGCATTCAGCCGGATACACCTGAGCCCTGGTTGTTGCTGGCCACGCTGCAGGTGCAGGACAAGCGGCTGCCCGCCGCCACGCAATCGGTCCAGACCTACATGTCGCTGGCCCGCCAGGCGGGCGACGAACGCTCCGCGCGCGGCCTGACCCAGGGCTATTTGCTGATGGCGCAGATCGCCGAGCAGCAGAAGGACTACGCCGCCGCCAACGCCTGGCTCGACCGCATCGAGAACGCCGAAGACATCATGGCCGCGCAGATGCGCCGCGCGTCGTTGCTGGCCCACCAGGGACAGATGGCCAAGGCCAGGGCCCTGCTGCGCAACCACCCGGAGCGCCGTCCCGAAGATGCCCGGCTGAAATTCGTCGCCGAAGCCCAGCTGCTTCGCGAATTCAAGGAATGGCAGAAAGCCTATGACGTCTATGGCGAAGCGGTCGCGCGTTTCCCCAAGGACAGCGACCTGATTTACGACCAGGCGATGATGGCCGAGAAGATCAACCGCGTCGACGACATGGAACGGCTGTTCCGCCAGGTGATCGAGATCAAGCCCGACCACCACCACGCCTACAACGCGCTGGGCTATTCACTGGCCGACCGTGGCCTGCGGCTGCCCGAAGCCCGCAAGCTGATCGAGAAGGCCGTGGCCATGGCGCCGGACGATGCCTATATCCGCGACAGCCTGGGCTGGGTGCTGTTCAAGCAGGGCGAGATGCAGAAAGCCCGCGAAGTACTCAAGGACGCATTCGAGAAGCGACCTGATGCCGAAATTGCGGCCCACCTCGGCGAGGTGCTCTGGGCCAGCGGCGAGCGTGAGCAAGCGCTGAAAATCTGGCGCGAAGGCCTGCTGCTGGCCGCCGACAACGAGACCTTGCAAGGCACGCTGCAGCGCCTGCGCGTCAAACCATGAGCCTGCCGCGGACGCGGCGCGTCTGCTTGCGCGCCGCCGGGCTTACCTGCGTCGCCGCGATCCTGACGGCCTGTGCTGCGCCTACCCGGTCGATTTCAGGTGGCTCCAAACCTTCGTGGACCGGCCGCTTCGCCCTCACCATCCATAGCGAACCGGTAGAAAGCTGGTCGGCCGGGTTCGAACTGCAGGGCTCGGCCAGCGAGGGAGAGCTCCAGATCCACTCGCCACTGGGGCAGCGGCTGGCCAATCTGCATTGGTCCGCCCGGGGCGCCGAGTTGCAGCAGGGTGACCGCGTCACGCAGCGCCCCACGCTCGACGCCCTGTCGGCCGAACTGGCCGGTGGTGCGGTGCCTGTGGCAGCCCTGTTCGACTGGCTGCAGGGCCGGCAGGCGCCCGCCAGTGGCTGGGAAGCCGACCTGAGCCGCCAAGCCGAAGGACGCATCATCGCCCGACGGCTGCAGCCCCTGCCTACTGCCGAGTTGCGCCTGGTCTTCGAGCCATGAACCCTCCCGACATTTCCTCCAAGGTGCTGCTCAACGTCCCGGCGCCCGCCAAGCTCAATCTGTTTCTGCACATCGTAGGTCGGCGCGACGACGGCTACCACCTGCTGCAGTCGGTCTTCATGCTGATCGACTGGTGCGACACCCTGGATTTCGAGCGGCGCGACGGTGGCCATATCAGCCGGGAAGACGCGACAGCCGGACTGACACTGCCCGAAGTCGACCTGTGCGTGCGCGCCGCCCGTGCACTTCAGCAAGCCACCGGCTGCACCCTCGGCGCCCATATCCGGCTGAAAAAGAGCATTCCCGCTGAGGCCGGCATGGGCGGCGGCTCTTCCGACGCGGCGAGCTGCCTGCTAGCGCTCAACCGACTGTGGAACCTGGGCCTCAAGCGCCACGAACTCGCAGCCATCGGACTGAAGTTGGGGGCCGACGTACCTTTCTTCATCGGCGGCCACAACGCCTGGGTCGAAGGCGTCGGCGAACGGCTGACGCCAATTTCGCTCGCTCCGGCGCGATTCGTGGTCGTGAAACCCGACACGGGCGCCTCCACACAGGCCATTTTCAGCGCGCCACAACTGCAACGCGCCACAAAAACTGCTATACTCCAAGGCTTTGCTGCAAACACCACAGCAGATCAATGCAAAGGCAGTGTTCGCATTGCCTGCGATCTCCAGGAAATCCTGGATTTCGGTCACAACGATCTGCAACCGGTGGCACAGGTGCTGTGTCCCGACGTGGTGCGATGCCTGGAATGGCTTTCCTCCCGCGGCCTGCGTGGACGGATGACCGGTTCGGGGACCGCAGTGTTTGCGCAACTGCAGCAGGCAACGGACCTTCTCGGCGCTCCTCTGTGCTGGACGGTTCGTGAATGCAGCAACATGGATGCACATCCATTGCTGGGCTGGTGTTCCGATTAGAATCGGTGACCCACAGTCCGGGCAGCGGATGTGTGACCTGCGACATTTTTGGGTTGTCTGAGTGGTGGGCCGAAAGGCAAACTGCACAGGTGTCCTGAGTAGGGGAGTCGCCAAGTTGGTAAAGGCACTGGATTTTGATTCCAGCATGCGAGGGTTCGAGTCCTTCCTCCCCTGCCACCCGTTTTATTGAACCACCTCACACAGCGGCTCCGTCGCTGTCGGCCAGTGCACTGGCCGTTGAAGCCGCTGGGAACACCATGCAAGTTCAGCCCCCTGATTTCATGATCTTCACCGGCAACGCCAATCCGGTTCTCGCCGCCGAGATCGCTCAACACCTCAACACCCAGCTCGGGGCTGCCAATGTCGGCCGCTTCTCCGATGGCGAGGTGACGGTCGAGATCACCCAGAACGTGCGTGCACGCGACGTCTTCGTGGTCCAGTCCACCTGCGCACCGACCAATGAGAACCTGATGGAACTCATCATCATGGTCGACGCGCTCAAGCGGGCATCCGCCGCGCGCATTTCGGCCGTGATCCCCTATTTCGGTTATGCACGCCAAGACCGCCGTCCGCGTTCCAGCCGCGTGCCGATCTCGGCCAAGGTGGTGGCCAACATGCTGCAGACCGTGGGCGTGAACCGCGTGCTGACCATGGACCTGCACGCCGACCAGATCCAGGGCTTCTTCGACATTCCCGTCGACAACATCTACGCGTCTCCGGTGCTGCTGGGCGACCTGCGCACCAAGAACTACCCCGACCTGCTGGTCGTGTCGCCCGACGTGGGCGGCGTGGTGCGCGCCCGTGCGCTGGCCAAGCAGCTCAACTGCGACATGGCCATCATCGACAAGCGCCGTCCGAAGGCCAACGTGTCGGAAGTGATGCACGTGATCGGCGACATCGACGGCCGCAACTGCGTGATCATGGACGACATGATCGACACCGCAGGTACGCTGGTGAAGGCCGCCGAGGTGCTCAAGGAGCGCGGTGCCAAGCACGTCTACGCCTACTGCACGCACGCCATCTTCTCCGGTCCGGCCATCGACCGCATCGCCAAGGGCTCGGCCCTGGACGAAGTCGTCGTGACCAACACCATTCCCCTGTCGCAAGCCGCCCAGGCCTGCGCCAAGATCCGCCAGCTCTCCGTGGCTCCGCTGATGGCTGAAACCATCGCGCGCATTGCTTCGGGCGAGTCGGTCATGAGTTTGTTTGCCGATCAGGACAACCTGTTCTGAGGCAGCAAAAAGTGGGCTGCGCCATGTGGTGCGGCCTTTTTCAACCCGAGGCGTTCTGGTCGCGGAACCCCTCAACTGGAGTCAGTCATGCAATTTGTCGCTTTTGAGCGCGCCAAGCAGGGTACGGGTGCGAGCCGCCGTCTGCGCATCACCGGTCGCGCGCCCGGTATTGTTTTCGGTGGTGACACCACGCCCGAGACGATCGAAGTCGATCACAACGCGCTGTGGCACGCCCTGAAGAAGGAAGCCTTCCACGCTTCCATCCTCGACATGGAACTCGCTGGCAAGGTCCAGAAGGTCCTGCTGCGCGATGTGCAGTACCACCCCTACAAGCCGCAAGTCCTGCACGTGGACTTCCAGCGCGTCGACGAAAAGACCCGCCTGCACAAGAAGGTGCCTCTGCACTTCGTGGGCGAAGAAAACTCGCCGGCCGTCAAGAACGACAAGTGCCTGGTCAATCACATCGTGACCGAGATCGAGATCGAGTGCCTGGCCATGCAGCTGCCGGAGTTCATTGAAGTGAACCTCAGCGCTGTCGAAAAGGGCGCCACCCTCCACACCGGCGACATCCAGCTGCCCGCCGGCGTGAAGATCGTGACCCATGGTCGCAAGGACATCACCATCGCCACCATCGTCGAACCGGTGGAAGAAGTGGTGGCCGCTCCCGTCGCCGCCGCTGTGGACGACAAGAAGAAGGGCAAGGGCAAGAAGTAATTCTTGGCTCTTCTCCCAAAGGCCCGCCCCGTGCGGGCCTTTGTGTTTTCTGCCCCCCGATAATCCGTCGCCATGATCAAACTCATCGCCGGCCTGGGCAATCCCGGCCCTGAATACGAACAGACCCGCCACAACGCCGGCTTCTGGTTTGTGGACGAGGCTGCGCGTCTGCTCAAGACTCCGCTGCAGATGGAGCGCGGCCACTTCGGGCTGGTGGCACGGGCCAATGTGGGTGGCCAAAGTGTCTGGCTGGTCGAACCGCAGACCTACATGAACCTCTCGGGCAAATCGGTCGCCTCGCTGGCGCGCTTCTTCAAGATCGCGCCCGAAGAAGTGCTGGTGGTGCACGACGAGCTCGACCTGCCACCCGGTGAAGCCAAGCTCAAGAAGGGTGGCGGCCACGCGGGCCACAACGGACTGCGCGACATCCACGCTCAGCTGGGCAACCCCGAATACTGGCGGCTGCGCATCGGCATCGGCCATCCGGGCAACAAAAACGAAGTGGCGAACTGGGTGCTCAAAAAGCCCTCCCCCGACGACCGCATCGCGATCGCTCAGGCTCTGGACCGTTCACTCAAGGCGCTGCCGCACCTGATTGCCGGCGAGATGGACAAGGCGACCGCCCTGATCCATACCAGCAAGCCACCACGTCCGAAGCCTCCCCGGCCTGCGAAACCGGACTCGCCCGCTCAGCCTGCCGAAGGCGGCAGGACCACCGACGGGCCTGGCGAAGCCAGCGACTGACCGGCCGCCTGCAGGCGCTGGTACTTCTGCCAGAGCGTCTCGTGGTTCTCGACGTGGGCAGGATCGACCGGGATGCACTCGACCGGGCACACCTGCACGCACTGCGGCTCGTCGAAGTGCCCTACGCATTCGGTGCACCGGTTCGGGTCGATCTGGTAGTAGTCCTCGCCCATCGAGATCGCCTGATTCGGGCACTCGGGCTCGCAGACGTCGCAGTTGATGCACTCGGCAGTGATCGTCAGTGCCATGTTGTCACCCTCATGCCTGCAGCGGCCGCGGCTTCAGGCGTTCTGCCACCACCGGGCTGACCATCTGCGACACGTCGCCGCCGAGCGTGGAGATCTCGCGCACCAACGTGCTGGAGATGCACTGCAGCTCGGCCTGCGGCAACAGGAACACCGTCTCGACGGTGGGCCGCAGCTTGCGGTTCATCGCCGCCATCTGGGCTTCGTAGTCGAAGTCCGTCATGTTGCGGATGCCGCGCACCACGGCACAGGCACCCTGCCCGCGGCAGAAATCCATGATCAGGCCCTCGAACGGCAGCACGCGCACCGGCAAGCCGGCCAGTGCCTCGGCGGCCATCTCCATGCGTTCATTCAACGTGAAGCGTGTCTTCTTGTGGTGGGCCACCGCCACGGCCAGGATCAGCTCGTCGAACAGACCGGCGGCACGGCGCACCACGTCCTCATGGCCCAGAGTGAGAGGGTCGAAGGTACCGCTGTAGACGGCAATGCGGCGATCAGGCTTGGCTTGGGCAGGCATGGCCCGGATTATCGACCAAGGGCCGCCGAAGCCGCCTTCGCGAGGGCCTTGTCACTGCGGTGCGAGGGGCCGCAGCAGGTGGAAATGCACCATGCCGGCCTTGCCATGGCGGTGGGCCTGCAGGCCGATCTGCGCCAATTCGTCGTCGGTCCAGGCGCGAGGAGCTTCCAGATAGATCAGTCCCTGTTCGCCGACGGCCTGCCGGGCCGCTTGCAACGCAGCGCCGAACAGCGGTTCGTTGCCGTCTTCGCCGAACGGCGGATCAAGGAACACGAGATCCAGCGAACGCCCGGCACGCTGCCGCAACGCAGCCACCCCCTCGCCACGCTCCACGCGCACGCCTTCGGCCTTGAGCCGCTGCGCGGTCGCCTGCAAGCTCTTGCACAGCACCGGATCCTGCTCCACCAGCACTACTTCGACCGCGCCGCGAGAGGCTGCTTCCAGACCGAGCGCGCCTGTGCCAGCGAAGGCATCGACGCAACGCCAGCCGCTCAGGTCCTGCCCGAGCCAGTTGAACAGCGTCTCGCGCACGCGCGACGGTGTCGGCCGCAGGCCAGGCCGGTCGGCCACGGGCAGCTTGCTGCGTTTCCACTGTCCGCCAATGATGCGAACTTCGTGGGCAGCATGCGCTGCGGGTCGTGGAACGGGTTTGGTCATGGGCCGAGCTTAACCAGTCAGGGCTTTGAGCCCACGACCACGGTCACCATGCGCTCAGGCTGCAAGACCCGTGCGAAGGCGCGCCGGACGTCGGCCGTGCTCACCGCCTGCACCTTGCCGGTCCAGGTTTCCAGGTAGTCCAGCGGCAAGCCGTTCCAGGCGATGTTGGCCACGTTGTCCAGCAGCTTGCGGTTGCTGTCGAAGCGCAGCGCGAAACCATTGATCAGGAAGTCCTTGGCCGCCTTCAGTTCGGCCTCGGTCGGTCCTTCGGCGACAAAGCGGCGCACCACGTCCTGGGCCACCGACACGGCCTGCGCCGCCTGGTCCGGGCGGGTGGTCAGCCCGAGCTGGAACGCTCCCGCATGCAGGCCGGGTGCGAAGTAGCTGTAGGCGCTGTAGCTCAGGCCGCGCTTCTCGCGCACCTCGGTGGTCAGGCGCGAGACGAAGCCGCCACCGCCCAGGATGTAGTTGCCCACGAACAGCGGAAAGAAGTCGGGGTCGTTGCGGCGGTGGCCGGGCTGGCCGATCAGCACCTGCGCTTGCGCCGCGTCGAACGGCAACCTCATATCGACGGCCTTCGCCAGCGGCGCGATGTCGGGCACCGCGGCCAGCGGCTCGCAGCCATTGGGCGCCAGCGCCGCCATGAAGCGGTCCACGATGCGCTCGGCGGTCGCCCGGTCGATGGCACCCACCAGGCTGACCTGCGCGCGGCAGGCGGCCATGTGTCGCTGGTAGAACGCGCGCATGTCGTCAACCGTGATCGCATTCAGCGTGGCCGCAGTGGTTTCGCGGCCATAAGGGTGGTCACCGTAGACCGCCTGCGAAAACGCACGGCCGGCCAGCGTACCTGGCCGGGTCTCGGCCTCCTTGAGCGAAGCCAGCCAGCGCAGGCGGTCGCGCTGCCAGACCGACGCGGTCCAGTCGGGCGAGAGCAGTTGCCGCGCGGCCAGCGCCACGGACTTTTCCAGAAGCTCGGGCTCGGTCAGCGTCCGCAGCGAAACGCTGAAGCGGTCGCTGCTGGCGCTGGTGCCCATCTGGGCCCCGAGGTCGACCCAGGCGCCGCTCAGCGCGTTTTCGTCCAGCGCTGGCTGACCGTCGCGGGCAGCCACACCGGCCGACAGCATTGAGGCGGTGGTGCTGGCCAGTCCGGCCTTGTCGGCCGGATCGCGGCGGGTGCCGCCGTCCAGGTCGATCTGGACGTCCAGCATCGGGATGGTCGGGCTCTGCACCAGGTAGACCCGCGCGCCGCTGGCGTGGGTCCAGTGCTGGATCGGGATCGCTGCCTGGGCCAGCATCGGGCCCAGGGCAAGGCCCAGGGCGCCCAGCGTCTGCCGGGAGCAGCGCAGCAGAGACAAAACAATGGTGTTTGGCATGGTGTGGCGAAACCGGTTCAGTGGCGGCCCAGGGCGGGACGGGGGCCGGCGGGGGCTGCCGGCAAGCGCTTGCTGGGGTCGGGCACCAGCACACCCACGTTCATCCGTTCCTGCGGGAACAGCCGTTGCGCCACCGAGCGCACCTCGTCGGCGCTGACGCTGCGCAATACGGCCATCAGCAGCTCGGCGCTGTCGACGCCCAGACCGTTGACCCAGTAGGTGCCCAGTTCCTGCGCCTGGTTGTAGACCGAATCAAGCTTGTAGATCTCACCGGCCGCCCACTGGGTCTTGACCCGCTGCAACTCGGCGGGGCTCACGCCCTGCGCGGCCACCCGCGCCAGTTCGCCCAGCAGGGCCTTCTCCACCACCGCGGTCTCGACCCCGGCGGCTGGCACCGCCGACAGCGTGAACTGCGCCGGACCACGACCCAGCGGACCGAAACCGGCACCAGCGCTGTCGGCCACCCGGGCGCCGGCCAGGCCCTGCACCAGGGCGCGGTCCAGGCGCGCGCCGCCGTAACCGTCGAGCACGGCCGACAGCACCATCAGCGCCAGCGCATCGCGGGTCTCCGTGTCCTTCGCCGCCGGGTCCGTCAACCGCGGCATCGGCCAGGCCATCGTCACCGACGCCTGCTCGGTCGCGGCGCGGTATTCCATGCGGCGCTGCCCTTCCTGCGCCGGTTCGGTGGTGGTCTTGCGCACGGGCACCGGGCGGGCCGGGATCTTTCCGTAGACCGACTCGGCCAGCGCACGCACCTTCTCCACCTCGACGTCACCGGCGATCACGACGGCCGCATTGGCGGGCACGTACCAGCGGCGGTGAAAGTCGCGCACATCCTGCGGGGTCATGGCGTCCAGATCGCTCATCCAGCCGATCACCGGCCGGCGGTAGGGGTGCGCCTGGAACGCCATGGCGGAGAAGGCTTCGTAGAGTCGTGCACGGGGTGACTCGTCGGTGCGCTGGCGCCGCTCTTCCTTGACCACTTCAATCTCGCGCTTGAATTCTTCGTCTTTCCACTGGTTGTTCTGGAACCGGTCAGCCTCCAGCCGCATCACCGCTTCGAGGTTGCTGGTCGGAACCTGCTGGTAGAACGCCGTGGAATCGCGCCCGGTGAAGGCGTTTTCCCGCCCGCCCAGGGCCGCGACACGGCGCGAGAACTCGCCCGGCGGCACCGAAGGGGTGCCGCGGAACATCATGTGTTCCAGCACATGCGCCACGCCCGAGGTACCGTCGACCTCGTCCATGGCGCCGACCCGCACCCAGAGCATGTGCACCACGGTCGGCGCCCGCCGGTCGGGCTGCACGATCAGGGTCATGCCGTTGGAGAGGGTGAAGCTGCGGGCTGTCTCGGCGGCGCCGGCCAGCGTGCTGACAAAAGCAGCCGCCAGCAGCAGAACGCCGCCAGTGGCGCGCCCCGGAAGGGCCTGCATCAGGGTGGTGAAAGTTCGTTTCATAGAATCCAGTGGATTCCAGAGATTGAAACATGTTCTCGTTCTTCCGAAAAAAATCTCCCGCCCCCGAACCGGTACAGGCACCGACGCCCGCCCCTGCCCCGGTGGCCGCGCCCGCTCCGGTGGCTGCGGCGGTGGTTCCCCCGCCTGCTGCGGCGCCCGCTGCACCGGCGCCGGCACCCGAGCGCAAGGGCTGGCTGGACAAGCTCAAGGCCGGCCTGCGCAAGACCGGGTCGAGCATCGCCACGGTCTTCACCGGCACCCAGATCGACGACGCGCTCTATGAAGAGCTGGAAACCGCGCTGCTGATGGCCGACACCGGTGTCAAGGCGACCGAACACCTGCTGGCCGACCTGAAGAAGCGGGTCAAGGACAGCAAGACCACCGACCCCGCCGCCGTCAAGGGCCTGCTGGCCGAGGCGATCGCCGACCTGCTGGCCCCGCTGCAGAAGCGGCTGGTGATCGGCGAACACAAGCCCACCGTGATCATGGTCGCCGGCGTCAACGGCGCGGGCAAGACCACGTCCATCGGCAAGCTCACGCGCCACCTCGCCAACGAAGGTGCGAGCGTGCTGCTGGCCGCCGCCGACACCTTCCGCGCTGCGGCGCGCGAGCAGCTGGCGGTCTGGGCCGACCGCAACACGGTGGAAATCATCACGCAGGAAGGCGGCGACCCGGCTGCCGTGAGCTTTGACGCGGTGTCCGCCGGCAAGGCACGCGGCCGCGACGTGGTGCTGGTCGACACGGCCGGCCGCCTGCCGACGCAACTGCACCTGATGGAAGAGCTGCGCAAGATCAAGCGCGTGGTGCAGAAGGCCGACGCCACGGCGCCGCACGAAGTCCTGCTCGTCATCGACGGCAACACCGGGCAGAACGCGCTGATGCAGGTCAAGGCCTTCGACGACGCGCTGGCGCTGACCGGCCTGGTGATCACCAAGCTCGACGGCACCGCCAAGGGCGGCGTGATCTGCGCGATCGCGCGCGAACGGCTGGTGCCGATCTACTTCATCGGTGTGGGCGAAAAGCTCGAAGACCTCGAAACCTTCGACGCGATAGAGTTCGCCCAGGCGCTGCTGAACTAGACGTCTTCGCTGTAGTTGCGCCACTGCTTCATGGCGTTGCGCATGGTCAGCACCTGGCGCTCGAAGTTCGGGCAGGCCTTGCACATGGCCAGGTGCAGGCGCAGTCCGATGCGGTCGCCCAGCGGCAGCGCCCGGTCCTCGCGGGCAACGATGAGCGCTGCAGCTTCCTTGCAGGTGCGGCGAAACGGGTAGATGGGCTTCATGCGGCGTGGCTCCGGGCGAACCAGTTCAGTTCCAGGCATTCGCGCAGGCGCAAACGGGCCCGGTGAAGCTGGACGTAGAGGTTGGTCGGGGTCAGGTCCAGCTCCTTACAGATTTCTTCGCTGGAGAGTTCCAGCCACTCGCGCATCAGGAACAGGCGTCCCTGCGCCGGCGGCAGCTTTTCGGTGCACGCATCAAGGACCGCCATGAACTGACGCTGGCGCAAGTCCTGCTCGGGATTGCCCCAGTCGGAGGGCATCTGCGCGAAGTGGCCATCGGCGGCAAACGGCATGTGGTCCATCGGCTCGGCGTCGTCATCCTCCGATCCGCCGGATGCCGACACCTCGCGGTGGTGCAGGCGCAGCGCATCGACGATCTTGTGTTTGAGGATGCCCGTCAGCCAGGTGCGCAGCTGAGAACGCCCTTCGAACGCCTGGGGCCTGGCCAGCGCGGCGAGCACGGTATCGGAGACGACGTCCTCGGCCCAGGTGTCGTTGCGCAGCTGCAGGCGGGCAAAACGCAACAGGTAGGAGTGGCACTGGGCCACCTGGGTTGGAAAGTCGGGCATGGGTACGTCCGGGTGCGGGAAGACGCGGTGAGTGTAAGGACCGGCGCGCGGGATCGACTGACCGCCACACCGGAGAAACCCTATGACCCACTCCACTTACCGCCGACAGCTGCTCCTCACCTCGGTCCTCCTGCCTGCCATGCTGGTGCCAGCAGCCGCCAGGTCACAGGCGCCCGGCAACGCCGATCTTCCGCGGCTCGAAGGCACCGATGCGCAGGACCGACCGGTTCGCCTGTCGAACCTGCGAGGTCGCGTGGTGCTGGTGTTCTACTGGCACACCGGCTGTGCGGTGTGCCGCGACAAGATGCACGAGCTGCGCGCCAACCTGGTGGGCTGGCAAGGTCAGGCCTTCTCGCTGCTCGGCGTGAACTCGGATGTACGGAAGCAGGACTGGCTGGACTACGAACGCCTGGTGGCCAGCGCGGTCCCGCCGGCGCAGCGCTTCTCATCCATCTGGCGTGGCGATGCGTCAACGGTCGACACCATGGAACCGCCCACGCAATGGCCATCGGCCTGCCTCATCGACAAGGGCGGGCGCCTCGTCGCACGGTACCGCGGTCGCATCCCCGCCCAGGCGTGGGACGACATCGCCGGACTGCTCTGAAAGATTTTCTGGCAAGTCTGTAAGAACTCCGCTCGCCACCAGACAGACACTCAACCGCACGGTGATGGATGTCGGATCCGGCGGTTGTCACTTTCAACCACCCACAGGAGCTACCACCATGAACCAACGCACCATGATCGCCGCCGCCGCCACCTCCCTGATGTCCCTCGCCCTGCTGTCGTCGCCCTCGATGGCCCAGAACGCCGCCAAGGAAAAGTGTTTCGGCATCGCCAAGGCTGGCCAGAACGACTGCGCCAACCTCTCGGGCTCGCATTCCTGCGCCGGCCAGTCCAAGGTCGACATGGGCAAGGACGAATGGAAGTACGTGCCCGCCGGTTCCTGCAAGACCATGGGCGGCATGTCGATGGACGACGCCAAGATGGGCATGAAGAAGTCCTGATCGGCCACGGCCCCCCCTTGTGAGCGCCACGCCGATGCACACCCCCGCACACCGCCAGCCGGCCGCCGTGCCCGTGGGCATCGGGTGGCGCCACCCTCACTACGCCGACCTGATGGAGCAGTCGCCTGCACTGGACTTCATCGAGGTGCACTCCGAGAATTTCTTCGCTTCGGGCGGTGCGGCACTGGCCGTGCTGCGCGAAGGACGCGAACGCTATCGGGTCAGCCTGCACGGCGTCGGCCTGTCGCTGGGATCGGCGACAGGGATCGACGAAGATCACCTCGCGCAGCTCGCGCGACTGGTCGAGACCATCGACCCGGTGCGCGTGAGCGACCACGCCAGCTTCGCCCGGGGACCGGCGGGCAACGGCGCCGTGCTGCACGCAGCCGACCTGCTGCCGGTGCCAAACACGCACGAAGCGCTGGTCGTGATGTGTGCCAACGTGCAGCGGGTGCAGGAGCGGCTGCAGCGGCCCATCGCTGTGGAGAACCTCTCGGCCTACCTGCGCTGGCGCGAAGCCGACATGGACGAACCGGCCTTCCTGAACGCCCTGGCTCAGCAGACCGGCTGCAGCCTGCTGGTCGACGTCAACAACATCTATGTGAATACCCGCAACGCCGCACTGCGCGGGGACACCAGCCATCCGATGGCCGACGCCAGGGACTGGCTGGACGCCATCGATCCCGCATCGGTCGCGGAGATGCATCTCGCCGGCCACGCGGACATGGGCGACATCGTGATCGACGACCACGGCAGTCGCGTGTGCCCCGAGGTTTGGTCGCTGTACGCGCATGCGGTGCGCCGTTTCGGCGCGGTGCCGACGTTGATCGAATGGGACACCGATGTGCCGCCACTTTCCGTGCTGTTGGACGAAGCGCAGCGCGCCCGCGAGATCGGTACCGGGGCTCTGGACAGCCAGCCCAGGGCGGTTCCCGCATGAACCCGCCCACCACCCTGGCCTCTGCACAGCGGGCCCTGCTCGACACCCTGTTCGCGCTCCCCGCTTCACCGCTGGCGCACGAAGCCCCAGTGCGCCTGTCGTCGCTGATCGACGACCGGCACGCCCAGTCGGCGCGCGGTCTTCTCGCCTACCGCGCCAACGGTCACGCGCTGGCCGAACGCGCGCTGCTGGCGGCCTACCCGGTCGTGTGCGCCGTGCTCGGGGACGAGAGTTTTTCCATGCTGGCGCGCGCACTCTGGCACCGGCACCCGCCGCAGCGCGGCGACATTGCGCTCTGGGGCGATGACCTGCCCGCCTTCGTGCAGGACGACCCCCAGCTCGCCGGCCTGCCATGGCTTGCGGACGTCGCGCGCGTCGAGTGGGCCTTGCACCGCGCGGCCACGGCCGACGATGCCTGGGCCGACCCCGCGAGCTTTGCCCTGCTGCAGCAACCCGATCCCGCCGGCCTGACGCTGCAACTGGCGCCCGGGGTGTGCGTGGTGCAAAGCCACTGGCCGGTGGCCAGCATCGTGAATGCACACATCGACGGCGCGCCCACGCTGGACGAAGCCTGGCGCCGCTGCCGGGAACCCGAGGGCGAGATCGCCCTGGTCTGGCGCGCCGGCCTGCGGCCCCGCGTCGCCGCCATCGCCCCCCCGGCCGGCACCCTGTTGCGCCTGCTTGTGGCGGGCGCCGACCTGCCGCACGCGCTCGACGGCGCCTGCGAGGTCGCCGACGGGCTGGGAGCACCCTTTGACTTCAGCGCCTGGCTGGGCGCTGCCGTGACCGACGGCGTGGTGCTCGGCGCCGCGCACCTTCCCATGCCAACCCGACAGGAGACCGGAGAAACACCATGACCACCGCGCCCGACATTCGCACGACCGCACCGGCCGCGCGCACCGCCGCGCTGCTGCGCGCCGCACAACAGCTGCTGCAGACCACCACCGACCTCGCGGCGCTGGCGGCCCGCGCCTATGTGGCGCAGGTGTTCTTCCTCTCGGGCCTGACCAAGATCCGCGACTGGGACACCACCCTGCTGCTGTTCAATGACGAGTACCGGGTGCCATTGCTGCCGCCGGAGCTGGCGGCCGTGATGGGCACCGGCGGCGAGTTGGTCCTGCCCGTGCTGCTGCTTCTGGGACTGGGCGGGCGGTTCGCGGCGCTGGGCCTGAGCGTGGTCAACGTGGTCGCAGCCGTCAGCCTGCCCGACATCGCCCCCGCGGCCCTGCAGCAACACATCACCTGGGGCGTGCTGCTGGCGGCGCTCGCGCTGCACGGCGTGGGCCGCTGGTCGCTGGACCATCTGGTGTTCAGGCCCATTCTGGCGCGGCGGCTGGGTCTCGGTCCCACGCGCTAAGCTCGGGTTCGCCTGAACCGATTCCGGGAGAACCGTTTGAAACTTTCCGCCCCTGCCCTGCGCCGCCGCAGCCTGTTGCAAGCCGCCGGCGCACTGGGAGCCAGCGGCCTCGCGCCGGCTTTCGCCCAGACCGCCACCAGGCCCGCCACCGGCTGGGTCGACGTCGAGAAGGCCGCGCGCGGCCAGACCGTGTACTTCAACGCCTGGGCGGGCAGTGACCGCATCAATGCCTACATCCAGTGGGCTGCGGCCGAACTCAAGGCTGCGCACGGCGTCACGCTGGAACACGTCAAGATCAGCGACGCGGCCGATGTGGTCAAGCGCGTGCGCGCCGAGAAGGCTGCGGGCCGCCAGGCCGGCGAAGGCACGGTCGACCTGATCTGGATCAACGGCGAGAACTTCGCGGCCATGAAGCGCGAAGCCCTGCTGCTGGCGCCCTGGGCCGAGACGCTGCCCAACTTCCGCTACGTAGACACCACCGGCAAGCCGACCACGCGCAACGACTTCTCGGTGCCGACCGACGGCCTCGAATCGCCCTGGGGCATGGCGCAGTTCACGCTGTTCGCCGACAGCAAGCGCCTGCCGCAACCGCCGCAGAGCATGGCCGAACTGCTGGCGCTGGCACGCCGCCAGCCCGGGCGCATCAGCTACCCGCGCCCGCCCGACTTCACCGGCACCACCTTTGTCAAACAGGCACTGATCGAGCACGTGACCGATGTGTCGTTGCTGTCCCGGCCGCCGGTGGCCGCCGACATCGAGCGCGTGACTGCGCCGCTGTGGCAGTTCCTCGACGCGCTGCACCCGCAGCTCTGGCGCGGCGGCAAGCAGTTTCCGCAGAACCCGGCCGCGATCCGCCAGATGATGAGCGACGGCGAGCTGCTGCTGGGGCTTACCTTCAACCCCAACGAACCGGCCAACGAGATCGCGGCCAAACGCCTGGCCGCCAGCGTGACTGCCTGGCAGTTCGCCAAAGGCACGATCGGCAACACCCACTTCGTCGCGATCCCTTACAACGCCAAGGCCGCTGCGGGCGCACAGGTGGTGGCCAATTTCCTGCTGTCGGCCCGGGCGCAGGCGCGCAAGGCCGACATCGCGCAGTGGGGCGACCCGACCGTGCTCGACATTGCGAAGCTGCCCGCCGCCGAGCGCGCACTGTTCCCTTCGCAACCGCTGCCCGGTCAGGTGGCAGTGACCGCGCCGACGCTGCCCGAACCGCACGCGGCCTGGGTCGATCCGGTCGAGAAGGAATGGCTGCGAAGGTATTCATGACCTCCCCCGCGCCGGTGGGTCAATCCGGGACGCCATGACCCGCCTGCCCGTGGTGATGGCCCTGGTCCTGCTGCTGCTCGCGGGCCTGCCGCTGCTGGCTGTGGCCGGCTGGTCGCTGGGCAGTCTGATGGACGCCTCGGCCTGGGTCGCGCTGGGGGAAGACCCGCAGTGGCTTCGAGCACTGGGTTTGAGCCTCTGGACCGGACTGGCCTCGACCGCGCTGGCCTGGTGGGGCACGGCGCACCTGCTGGCGCATGGCTTCGTGCAGCGGTCGCTCGACCGCTGGCTGCGCCGCCTGCCGTGGATGCTGGCGACACCTCATGCGGCGTTTGCCATTGGGCTCGTGTTTCTGCTCTCGCCCAGCGGCTGGCTGCTGCGGGCGTTCTCTCCCTGGCTCACCGGATTCACCCTGCCGCCGCCCTGGCCGACGACGCAGGATCCGTGGGGCCTCGGGCTGATCCTCGCACTGGTCACCAAGGAAATCCCCTTCCTGCTCTGGGCCGCCGCGACGCAACTGCAGCGCGACGACCTGCGCCGCCGCTGGCGCTCCGAACACGCGCTCGCGCAAACGCTGGGCTATGCGCCCCTGCACGCCTGGTGGCGCGTGGTCTGGCCGCAACTGGCACCGCGCCTGCGCTGGCCGCTGCTGGCGGTACTGGCCTACGGGTTGACCGTGGTCGACATGGCGCTGGTGATCGGCCCGGCTTCACCGCCGACGCTGGCGGTGCTGGCCTGGCAATGGCTGCAGGATGCGGACCTCGCCGTCAACGCCCGCGGCGCGGCGGCTGGCGGGGTGCTGGCACTGACGGTGCTGGTCGCAGCGCTCGCCGTGCGGCAAATGCCCCGGCGGGTTCGCACAGACGGCATGCGTGGTGCGACGCCCGATGGAAACACCATCAGGCGCACGCCAGCGTGGTCGCTGCTGACCGGCCTGTACCTCGCGGTGCTGGCAGCACTCGCCGTGGGCAGTGTGGCTGGTGTCTGGGCCTTCCCGGCGCTCTGGCCCGAGGCGCTGACCAGCGAGGCCTGGCTCAGCGTCTGGCACAGCCGAGGCACCGTCGGCGTCACGGCGTGGCTGGCGCTGGCGAGCAGCCTGCTCGCGCTGCTCTGGAGCGTGGCCTGGCTGGAGCTGGCGCCGCGCCGCTGGGACCAGGCCCTGCGCCCGCTGCTCTATCTGCCGCTGGTGCTGCCCGGCGTGCTCTGGGTCGTGGGTCTGTACCGGGGTGCGCTGTGGGCGCACACGGAAGGACAGTGGAGCGGCCTGCTGTTGGCGCACACGGTGATGGTGCTGCCCTACGCCCTGCTCACGCTCTCGCCCGCCTACCTCGGCGTCGACCCGCGGCTGGCCGCCGTGAGCGCGAGCCTCGGCCACGGCCGCTGGCGCTACCTCGTGGCGGTCAAGTGGCCGCTGCTGCGCCGTGCCCTGGCCGCCACGGCCGCCGTCGGGTTCGCGGTCAGCGTGGCGCAATACCTGCCCACGCTCTATGTCGGCGCCGGGCGTTTTTCCACGGTGACCACCGAGGCCGTGACCCTGGCGGCGGGTGCGCAGCGCTCGCTCACCAGCGCCTACGCAGCCCTGCAGTTCGGACTGCCCGTGCTGGCGTTTGCGCTCGCGGCGTGGGTCGGGCGACCGCGCCGCTTTACAGTCGACCACCCATGACGCTCTCGGTCCACCTCCACCGCCTCGGCAGCCCTGGTCGCTGCCTGCTGCAGGACATGCGCCTGCAGGTCGGGCCGGGCGAGATCCTCACGCTCATGGGCCCGAGCGGCTGCGGGAAAAGTTCGCTGCTCGCCGCCATCGCCGGCACGCTGGACCAGGTGGCCGAAGGCACGGCGCCGCTGCGTTTCGAAGGCTCGGTGACGTTGGGCGGTGAAGACCTCGGCCAGCGCCCGACCGCGCGGCGCGGCATTGGCCTGCTGTTCCAGGACCCACTGCTGTTCGTCCACATGACGGTGGCCGAGAACCTCCTGTTCGCCGTTCCGCCCGGACCGCAGCCGCAACGGCAGCAGCTGGTGCAGCAGGCGCTCGACGAAGCAGGACTGTCCGGCTTCGGCGACCGAGACCCGGCCACGCTCTCGGGCGGCCAGCGTGCGCGCATCGCGCTGATGCGCGCCCTGCTCGCCCAGCCCCGCGCCCTGCTGCTCGATGAACCCTTCTCTCGGCTGGACGCTGCGCTGCGCGAGCAGTTCCGCGCCTTTGTGTTCGGCCAGATCCGGGCGCGCCAGATTCCCGCCATCCTGGTCACGCACGACCGGGCCGACATCGCCGACGCTGCACGCGTCCTGGAGCTGGACCATGCTGGATAGGGCGGTGCAGGCGGCGCTGCGGCCGGCGCTGGCCCACGTGGCGGGCTTGCTGGTGCGCATGGGCATCGGCGCCGATGCCGTCAGCCTCGCAGGCTTTGCGACCGGCATGGCGGCGGCAGTGGCGATCGCCCTGCAGCGGCCGATGGTCGGCCTGGCGCTGCTGCTGCTCTCGCGCCTGCTCGACGGGCTGGACGGAGCGGTGGCACGCGCCACGCAGCCGACCGACCGGGGCGGGTTTCTGGACATCACGCTGGATTTCCTGTTCTACGCCGCGATCCCGCTGGCCTTCGCCATCGCCGACCCGCTGCACAACGCCTTGCCGGCTGCCGTGCTGCTGGCCAGCTTCGTCGGCACCGGCAGCAGCTTCCTGGCGTTCGCGGTGCTGGCCGAAAAGCGCGGCCTGACCGACACCACCCTGCCGGGCAAGAGCTTCTACTTTCTCGGTGGACTGACCGAGGCGACCGAGACCATCGCGGCCTTCGCCGCCATGTGCCTGTGGCCCGCGTGGTTCCCGCCGCTGGCCTATGGATTTGCGGCCCTGTGTGCAGTCACCACCGCCTTGCGCATCGGCTGGGGCTGGCAGCGGCTGCGCTAGATCAAAGCCCGTCCCGGAGCGCCGGTTTCCCGCACTGTTGGCATTAAACTCCCCCGAGACAGCGGCACCGGTCCACACTGGCCCGGGCCCATCGCGGGTTGGGCAACACCATGCCCGGTGCGGGCGCTGCGCAAAAACACCAGGCTGGAGGTCGGGACATGAAGGGTGTGATGGGCTTTCTGGAGAAGGCTGGACTGGTCCGCATGGACGGCCCGCCGCAAGACGTTGCGCCGACACCGATCCCTGAGCCGGCGAACGAAATCCCAACCGTCCCGCCGGTGATTGAAACTCCCGGCAGCGTGGCGGCACCACTGAAGCTCGACGAGATCTACGCCAAGGCGGGTGTTCCTGCCTCGCAATACCCGGCCGAGCGCCTGCTGCGCCTGATTGAAGGGCTGAGCGCGATGGACGCCAGCACGCGACTGATGGCCATCAAGGCGATGGACGCTGCGGACGAGTCCTGGACCATCGACGATCCGCTGGCCGACGCGCGCACCAAGGCGGAGGCGCTGGCGATGCATGCCGAGCTGCTCCAGTTGAACCTGCAGGCGCTGGAGCGCGACACGCAGGCCCGCATCGAGGCCGTCACCGCCCGCCGCGAAAAAGTGGTGGGCGACATCCGCCAGCAGATGTCCGAACTCGAAGGCCTGATGTCCCGCGAGATGGCGCGGGCCGCGCAGGACATCGCCGGCCAGGAAGCCCAGCTCCAGGCCGCCCGCGAACACACCGCCGGGCAACTGACCAGCCTGACGCAGCTGGGCCAGCAGCTGCAGAACCTGTCGGCGCAGTTCGGTGCGCCCGTTGCCGCGACCAAGGAATGATCCGATGGCCAGTTTGACCCCTCTTTCCAAAGGCCTGATTGGTCTGGCCGTGATCGGCGCCATGGCCTCGGCGGTGTGGAACCTCGCGCTCAAGGAACGCTTTGCATCCCCGGGCCCGGCCTCCACGACCACCACGACCCCGGCCGTTGCACCCGCCAGCAACGACACGCCGGCAGCCATCGTCACGCCGTCCCCGGCGACCCAGCCCGCCAGCCCCGTGGCTCCAGCCGCATCCAGCAGCGCCGACGGACTCTCCGTGGCCGAACATGCCGAAAAGGGCCGCAAGCTGATGGAAGCCAGCGATTTCGCCCAGGCCCGCGGCCACCTGGAACAGGCTGTCAAGGGCGGCGACGCCGGTGCGGCCTGCCTGCTGGGCGAGATGACCCTCAAGGGCCAGGGCGGCATCACCGCCGACCAGGACGCGGCGGCCAAGCTGTTCCAGCTGGCGCAGTCCCGCAACACCATCTGTTTCGCCGCCGGCCAGTGACGACCGGCAACGCCCGCACACAAGGAACTCCATGAAGATTCGCCACATCGCCCTGGCCGCCACCCTGATCAGCGGCCTCTGGATGCACGGTGCCACCCAGGCCCAGGGGTTTGTTTTCGGCACGGCCGACCCCAAGGCAGCCCCGGCAGCGCCAGCGGCCTCCGCAGGTGCCCGCAACGCCAAGGTCGAGGCCGCCCAGCGACTGCTGGCCCGCTTGGGCCTGCTGCGCGAAACTCCCTCGGGCACCCTGACGCCGGCCACGCTGGACGCCATGCGAGCCTTCGCCGCCCGCACCGGCACCGCGCCCGCCACCGACGTCAACGACGCATTGCTCAACGCCATCCGCCGCCACATCTGGACCAGCCAGAACTGGTCCAGCGGCAACTACAAGGGCAAGGAGAAGATCGTGGACGCGCAAGGACTGCGCGAGGCGCAGATCCTGCTGGGCAAGCTGGGCTTCAATGCCGGCCCGCTGGACGGCACCTTCGGCCCGCAGACCCAGGTCGCGACCGAAGCCTTCCAGGAATCGCAGGGCGCGAGCGTCGATGGCCTGATCACGTCGACTGTGCTGATGAACCTGCGCCGCGCGGTGAACGGGGCGGGCGCGGGCGCCAAGGAAACGGTGCGGGTACTCAACTGGCCCGACTACATCGAGCCCAGCGTGCTGCAGGATTTCGAGAAGGAATTCAACATCCGCGTGGTCTACGACATCTTCGCGGACAACGACGACCTGCAGGCCCGCCTGGGTGCGTCCGGCACGCCCTACGACGTGGTCTTCCCGACGGCCAACGCCGTGCCCGGCATGGCCGCCAAGGGCCTGCTGGGCAAGCTGGACAAGGCCAGTCTCAAGAACCTCAGCAACATCGACCCTCGCGTGGACGCCACCCTGCGCGCCTGGGACAAGGACGGCGCCTACAGCCTGCCCTACATGTGGTACACGGTCGGCATTGCCTGGAACCCCAAGCTGACCGCCAAGGCATTTCCTGGTCACACGATGGACGCACTGGCCACCGTGTTCGACCCGGCCATCGCCAAGCGCTTCCAGTCGTGCGGCATCGGCGTGGTCGATTCGGCTTCCGACGTGATTCCCCTCGCAGCCATGGCCGGCGGACAGCCCAAGTGGGCTGGACGCACTTCCATCGCCGCGGCCGAGAAAGTGATGGAGCGCCTTGTCGGCACGGTCAAGGTCATTCCCACCGACCAGTTCATCGACGCGCTGGCCAACGGCAAGATCTGTGTGGCCATCGGCTTCTCGGGCGACGCAGTGCAGGCCCAGACCAAGTCGCGCGGCGCGGTCGAATACCGCGTGCCGGCCGATGGTGGTCTGCTGGCCATCGACGCCATGGCCATGCCGGCCAATGCGAAGAACAAGCGCGGTGCGCACCAGTTCATCGACTACCTGATGCGGCCCCAGGTGATCGCCAAGATCTCCAACACCGTGGGTTATGCCAACGCCAACCTCAAGGCCGGCGAGTTCATGAGCGCGAGCGTGAAGAGCAACCCGGCCGTGGTGCCGAGCACGACCGCGCTGAGCCGGTCGTCGCCGATCCCTGTGCTGTCCGAACAGGACGAGCAGGAAATCAACCGCATCTGGTCGCGCTTCGCCAAGTGACCCCGGCCCTCCAGCCTTGACCGCCAAACCCTCCTACCTGGGCGCCTTCCTGCGCCACCCGGCCAACCGGACCGCCCTGCTGGCGGCTGGCGTGGTGGCGATCTTTGCGTCGATCCCCATGGGGCTGGCGGGTCTGGGCCTGGTCGGCACGCTGGCGATCGGCACCGAAATCCTCGCGGCACTGACCATCCCGAGCCTGCCCTCGTTCAAGGCCTGGGTGGACCGCGAAGCACACCACCAGACCCTGAGCCAGCGGCGCAACCTGCTGATCGCGGAACTGCGCGACCGGGGCGAGTCACAGGCGCTTTCCACCTACCAGCACATGTGGGAACGCGTGCAGTCGCTCTACCAGACCGCGGGTGACCGCAACACCACCCTCACCCGCCAGGACGTGGAGAAGCTCGACGCGCTGACCGTCGACTTCCTGGGCCTGAGCGCGGTCAGCGCCTCGTTGCGCAAGCGCAAGGACCTGATCAGCGAAGACCAGGTGAACCGCCGCATCGCCAGCGTCGAGGCGCAACTGCGCAACCCTGCGCTGGGTGACGAAGAAGCCCGCCAACTCAAGGCCACGCTGAACGAATACACCGAAGTGCTGAACCGCTCGCGCCGCCTGGCCGTGCGGCGCAGCGCGCTGGAGGCGACGCTGGTGTCCATGCCCGACAAGATGGAAGAGGTCTACCAGCTGGTGATCACCTCGCCCTACGCCACCGACATGGGCAGCAAGCTCGAAGACTCGCTCGCCCGCCTGCGCATCGCCGAAGAAGTCGCGGCCGAGTTCGACGACGACGACCTCACCGCCTTTGCCAGCACCCCTTCCCGGACCGCACCCACTTCCGCGGCAACCCAGGCAACGCGGCAGGCCGCGCAACGCCTCAAAGCCTGACCCACCCCTCATCGCACCCAACCAGGAGATCCCATGGCCAACAACGCAATCTTTGCCCGTCTCGTCAACCTCTGGACCGGCTTCATCTCCCTGTGGGTGTCGGACGTCGAGAAGGAACACCCCGAGATCGCTTATCAGAACGCGATCGCTTCGATGATCGAGAAGTACACCCAGCTCAAGGCCGCCACAGGCGCGATCATCGCGCGCCGCCAGGAGATCACTTCGCGGCTGGAAGCCCATGAGCGCGAACTTGCCAGCGTGACCACCGACCTCGAAGCCGCGCTGGCCACCAACCAGGACGACCTGGCCGTGGTGCTGATCCAGAAGAAGAACACGCTGGACGCCGCCATCACCGAACTGCGCGCCGATGCCACCCAGGCCACTGCCGATGCCGACAACGCCAAGGACTCGCTGATCCAGGTCAAGTCCGAGATCGACAAGCTCAAGGCCGAGAAAGAGCGCATGCTGGCGCAGATGCACAGCGCACAGGCCCGCATCAAGATCCAGGGCCAGCTCGATGGCCTGTCGGTCGACGCTGAAGTGCAGGCGCTGGGCGCCGTGCGCGACCACATCAAGAGCCAGGTGGCGCAGGCCAGCCTGGGCGCCGAGCTGCAGAACTCCGATCTGGACGTTCGGCTGAACAAGCTGCGCCAGAGCAGCGGCAGCGTGACGGCCAAGGCACAGCTGGAAGCCATGAAACAGGCCCGCGCCGCAGCGCAGGCCACGCCGACCAAGACACTCTGAAACAGGAACGCCAATGACCGCGGCCGTCACCCCCCGCCAGGAGCTGCCCCGCTGGGCCGACATCCTGCGGCAGAAATATCTGGCGGGCGAAGCTTCCACCTTCGTGCTCTACCGCAACGTCTTCGACAACGTTCTGGTTGGTGACAAGCTGCACAACCTTGGCAGCTTCCTGGTCGAGGAACTGTTCAAGGACACCAAGCAGCACGTCTGCGAGGTCAGCCTGGAGCGCGGCATCCGGGTGCTCTCGGGCTCGCTGGACGACAAGCGCCTGGCCCTGCAACGCGAACTGGAGGGCGAAGCGCCCGACCTGCTGGCCTCGCTGCATGCGCTGGAGCAGCGCATGCGCACGCAGCCGTCGACGGCGGTCATCGTTCCCTATGCCGATGCACTGCTGCCGGCGGGCGACCCCAGCTTCATGGCCCAGCCCGACCGCCAGACCTATCTGGTGTTCCACCGCTGGTCGCTGGACCAGGCGCTGACCCAGGGCGACAACATCGTGGTGCTGATCACCGAGTCGCTCAACGCCATCAACCCTGGGCTGCTGTCCAACCCCAAGGTCGCCGCGATCGAGATCCCGATGCCCGACCTGCCCTTGCGCAAGAAGGTGATCGGCCACTTCGCGCCCCAGCTCAGCGAACACCAGAAGACCCTGTTCTCGGAGCGCACCAGCGGCCTGCGCACGGTCCAGCTGGCCAACATCCTGGCCGCCAAGGGCCAGGGCCTGAGCGAGGCCGAGCGCCGCACCCTGATCGGCCAGCTGCTGGAAGGCACACCCGACGCCCAGGAACGCGCCAACACCCTGGCCACCATCACCGCTGGCATGACGCCCGCCGAGATCACCCGCCTGATCGAACCTGGCAAGACGCTTCCCGAGGGCGACGCCGACCAGGAGGTGCTCAAGGTCATCTACGCCCGCAAGCGCGAGATGATCGAGAAGGAATGCGCCGGCCTGATCGAGTTCATCGAACCGAAACACGGCCTCTCGTCCGTCGGTGGCCACGAGCACATCAAGCATGAGCTGATGGCCATCGCTCAGAACCTCAAGTCCGGCGAATCCACGCTGACGCCGATGGGTCTGCTGGCGGTCGGGCCGATGGGTTCGGGCAAGACCTTCGTCATCAAGGCCTTCCTCAAGGAAGCCGGCCTCTCGGCGGTGGCACTCAAGAACTTCCGTTCCAAGTGGGTCGGCTCCACCGAAGCCAACCTGGAGCGTGTGCTCGCCACGGTCAAGGCGATGGGACCGATCGCGGTCATCATCGACGAAGGCGACCGCAGCTTCGGTTCGGGCGGCGGCGAAGACAGCGACGGTGGCACCAGCTCGCGCGTGATCGCGCGGCTCAAGGAGTTCATGGCCGAGACCGAGAACCGGGGCCAGGTGCTGTTCGTGATGATGACCAACCGCCCCGACAAGCTCGACACCGACATCAAGCGCCCGGGTCGGCTGGACCGCAAGATCCCGTTCTTCTACTGTGAGTCGGCGCCCGAGCGCGTGCAGGTGCTGCAGGCGGTGCTCTCGCGCTACGACGAGTCCTGTGTCGCGACCCAGGAGCAGCTGCTGACGCTGTGCGAGCCGCTCACCGGCTACTCGAACGCCGACCTGGAAGCAGTCGCGCTGCTGGCGGTGGAGTTCGCCCGGCAGAACAAGGCGCCGCTGGACGCCGAGGACCTGACGCAGGCCGTGACCGACTTCATGCCACCCCAGGAGCGCGACATGATCGAGTTCATGGAACTGCTGGCGGTTTCCGAGACCTCGCGCCGGTCCATGCTGCCCAAGCGCTACCGCGACATGGCCATTGCCGACATCCAGAGCAACCTGCTGGCCGCCAAACGGCGCGCCCTGACCCGCTGAACCCCTTTCAACACGAGGACGTTTCCATGCATGCCATCCAAGACCAGAACCTGAGCACCACCCAGGTGGCCCAACTGACACGGGCCATGCTGTCCGTGGCCCGCATCGACGGCATCCAGCCTGCCGAAGCGGCCCTGATCGGCCAGTTCTACGAGAGCTCGCGCACCGGCGACATGCCGACCACCGCGGCCGTGCTGTCCGACACCAGCGCCTTCGAGGTGGCTGCGCTGGCCGGCAGCCCGGCACCCGTGGCCGAGACAGTGGTGCTGATGTGCCTGATGACCGGTTACGCCGACGGGCACCTGAGCGCTGCCGAACGCAGTGCGGTGACGTCGATCAGCGGCGCGCTGGGCGTCAGCGCTGCCCGCTTCGAAGAACTGCTGGGCCAGGTGCGCGACGAACTGATCGGCGCTCTTTCGCACCTGCCCGACGCTGGCTCTGTCGCGACCATCGTGCGCGAGCTCACCGCCGGCGACTGAGCGGGTCCGCGCGATTCAGGCAGTTTCTGCCGGCTTGGCCTCGGCGGCGGGTTCGGCCGCCGAGCCGAGAAACGCCATGGACAGCAGCCCGGCCAGCATGCCCGCCCACTGCGGCACCCCCCGACCGACCACGGCGGCGGCCAGGGCCACCTCCTTGTCCACGCCCTTGCTCACCAGCAGCAACATGATGGCGGCCTCGGCCGCACCCAGGCCACCGGGCACGATGGCCGCAGCGCCGGCAAATAGGCCGATCGAATAGGCCGCCACCGCCAGGGTCCAGTCCACCGGCGAGCCCATGGCCTGGAGGGCGAAATACAGAGCCGAGCCCTGCGCGCACCAGGTCGCCACGCTCAGCGCCACGGCGCGCCAGAGCGTCTTGCCCGACAGCAACACCGACATCGCATGCATGCCCTCGTGCGCATAGGCCGAGAGGCGGCCCAGGGGCAGGCGTCGCACGAACTCGCGCGCCAGCGATGACCGCAGCACCCACATCGCCACCAGGCACACCGCTGTCGCCGCCACGGCCCAGTCGGAATGGCCCGTGAACAGCGCGATGCCCGAGCAGGCGAGCAACCCGGCAATCAGGATGTCCAGCAGCCGGTCGGCCAGAAAAGCACCGACGCCATTGGCGTAGCTCATGCCGTAGGGTCGCAGGTACAACACCCGCATCGCTTCGCCAGCCTTGTGCAGCATCAGGCCCATGCCGAAACCCGACATGTAGATCACCGCGTTGCGCCACAGTGGCACGTCGACGCCCACGGCGCGCGTGAACACCACCCAGCGCCAGATGCGCGCCGCATAGCAGACCACGAATACCCCCAGCAGCTGCGCCCACAGCAGCGGCGACATGGTGACGATGTGGTGGAGCACAGCGTGCCAGTCGAAGGGCTGGGCGATCACCACATAGGCAATCAGGCCGCCCAGCAGGACCAGAGGCAGCCAACGCAGGAGACGGGAGAAACCGGACATAGTCCGGGGATTATCTGGCACCAGTCCCCGGACATCTTGCGGTCTGGACAGACCGCTGCCGGAGTTCAGTCCAGCTTGATGTTGGCCTTGGTCACCAGACGCGCATAGCGGTCCTGCTCGGACTTCAGGAACTTCACCGCGACATCGGGTGTGGTCGGATTGATGACGTTGTCCTGCTTGGCCATCGCCGCCTTGACTTCGGGGTCGTTGAACGCCGCGACCACACCCTTGTGCAGGCGTTCCACCTGGGCCGCCGGCAGCCCCTTGGGTCCGACCACCGCGAACCAGCCCGAGATGTCCACGTCAGGGAAGCCCTGCTCCGCGATGGTCGGCACATCCGGCAACGAAGCCACACGCTGCTTGCCCATCACACCGATCGCCTTGAGCCGGCCCGAAGCCAGGTGGCCCTGGGCGGCGGGCACCGCAGCGGCGCCGAATTCCACCTGCCCGCCAATGATGTCGGTCAACATCGGGCCCATGCCCTTGTAAGGGACGTGTTGCACCTGCACGCCCAGCGCGTCGACAAACATCTCGCCCGCCAGGTGGATGATCGTGCCGTTGCCCGACGAGCCCATGTTGAAGCTGCCGGGCTTTGCCTTGAGCAGGGCCTGCATTTCCTTGACGTTCTTGGCCGGCACCTTGGCCGGGTTGACCACCAGCACGAAGGGCGAGCCACCGACCACGCTGATGGGCGTGATGTCGTTCAGGCTGTCGTAGGGCATGGTCTTGAACACGCTGGGGTTGACTGCGTGGTTGTTGGAGATGAAGGCCACGGTGTTGCCGTCGGGCGCGGCCTTGACCAGAGCCGATGTTCCGGTAATGCCGCCCGCGCCTGGCAGGTTCTCGATCACCACGGATTGGCCACCAAGCGCCTTGGACAGAGCGTTCTGCGCGGCACGGATGATGGTGTCCACGCCCGAACCAGGACCGACGGGAAGGATCACGCGCAAGGGCGAGGAGGACTGAGCCCATGCGGGCGTTGCGGCAACAAGGCAAGCCGCAGCCATGGTGATGAGGGTTCGGCGCTGGAAGGTCTTGGTCATGGTGGTCTCCTGGTGTTGTGTAGTTCAAAAAAATGCGAGAGCTCAGGCGGATGCGGTGGTGAGGCGACTCAGCACCTCGTCGGTGTGTTCCCCGATCACCGGCAGCGGGTGGCGCACGCCTGGCCGGCGTCCGCCCATCAGCAGAGGCAAAAGGGCGACCTGGGTCTCGCCGCCATCACCGGTATCCATGGACACCAGCCCCCCGGAGGCGATGAGGTGTTCGTCGTGCACCAGTTGGTCCGGGCGCACGACTTTGGCGTAGGGCAGGCCGGCGGCCTGGAGCTTCGCGCACAGGGCTTCCAGGTCCTGGAGCAACAGGGTTGCGCCCAGCTTTTTCAACAGCTCGGGGCGCACGGCCACCCGCTGCGCGTTGGTGGCGAGTGCAGGGTCGCTGGCGAGGTCGGGGCGGTCGATCACCTGGCACAGCGTCGCAAACTGCTTGTCGCTCACGGCCCCGACAAACAGCTGCTCGCCGCCCGCCACGGTGAAGGTGTCGTACACGCTCCAGGCGGAGATGCGCGAAGGGAACGGCGGCGGCACCTCGCCCGTCATCTGGAACTGCTGCATGTGTTGGGATGCCAGCAGCACGCAGTTCTCGAACAGCGCGCTCTGGATCTCCTGGCCCTGGCCCGTGCGCTCACGCTCGCGCAGCGCTGCCAGCACGCCGATGGCTCCAAACATGCCGCCCATGATGTCGTTGACCGAACTGCCCGCACGCAGCGGGCGGCCTACAGGGCCAGTCATGTAGGTCAGGCCCGCCATGTTCTGCACCACCTCGTCCAGTGCCAACCGGCTCTCGTAGGGTCCAGGCAGGAAGCCCTTGTGCGAGACGTAGATCAGGCGCGGGAACAGGGCGCGCAGCGCCTCGCTGCCCAGGCCAAGCTTGTCCATCAGGCCAGGACGGAAGCTCTCCAGCAGCACGTCGCACTGGCCGATGAGTTCCTTGGCCGTGGCCAGGCCCTCTTCGGTCTGAATATCGAGCACCACGCTCTTCTTGTTGCGGTTGAAGCTGCGAAAGAAGCCGATGCCCAGACCCGGCAGCGAGCGGGTCTTGTCGCCACCGGGCGGCTCGACCTTGATGACCTCGGCGCCGAGATCGGCCAGGATCATGCCGCAGGTCGGGCCCATGACCATGTGGGTGAATTCGACGACGCGCACGCCTTCGAGAGGGAGGCCGGAAGATTCGATTGGCATGGCTTGTGATCAGGTCGGTGAAAGGAAAAGGTCGTCAATAGGCCGGCGCCGCACGCCCCGACTTCGGAAGGCCGGCGCGCCACAGCGCACCGTGCGTGGGTTCGCCCGGCAGCCAGCCCACCACCTTGGCGCGCAGGGCCAGCAGCTTTTCAATCTCGATCCCGGTCGTCACACCGCAGGCCTGCAGCATGAAGGCGAGGTCTTCGGTGGCGGCGTTGCCACTGGCGCCGGGCGCATGTGGGCAACCACCGATGCCGGCGAGCGATGCATCAAAGCGGGTCACGCCCACTTCGAGCGCTGCGTACACATTGGCCAGCGCCAAGCCGCGCGTATCGTGGAAGTGGCCGCAGCAGAACTTGTCGCCAGCGATGTGCAGTGCCTGCTCAAACAGTTCGCGCACCGAATCCGGGTCGGCGTAGCCCACGGTATCGGCCAGGCTCACACGATCGGCACCGGCGTCAAGCAGTGCCTGCATCAGGCGCAGCACCTCGCTGGTTTTCACCTCGCCCTGGATGGTGCAGCCGAAAGCCGTGCCCACGCCACCTTCGATCAGGGTCTGGCTGCCGGCGGCGTCGCGCGCAGCGCGGATGCGGCGCATCTCGCCCACCACCTCGTCGGGCGTCTTGCGCAGGTTGGCCAGACTGTGCGCATGGCTGGCCGACAGCGGCAGGATCATCAGGTGGGCACCACCTTCGATGGCGCGCTCCGCACCCTTGAGGTTGGGCACCAGAACGCTGGCCTTGAGGCCCGGCAGCGTCTTCGCAAAATCCAGCACCTCGGCGGTGTCGGCCAGCTGAGGCAGCAGCTTCGGCGGCACAAAGGAACCCACCTCGATCTCGCGCTGGCCTGCGGCAAAGGCGTCGGCGATCCACTCGCACTTGTGGGCGGTCGCCACGATGGTCCGGATGCTCTGCAGGCCATCGCGCAGACCGACTTCGCGGATCACGGCTCGGGTGGGCAGGTGGGACATTGCGGGAGCTCCAAACAGGGACTGGTGGTGTCGTGAGAGCAGTTTATGATTTCCGAACTCATCATTGAGTGGTGGTTTGGAAGCCGATAAATTCCAGTCTGGAACTTAATTCAAGGGTTTTCCCGGTGCGAGACCTCGACATCAAATCGCTGCGCCTGCTGGTGGCCGTGTGCGACCACGGCAACATGAAAGACGCCGCGGCGCAGGAACACATCGAGCCGTCGGCCATCAGCAAGCGCATCGCCCAGCTGGAGGACACGGTAGGCACGCAGGTGCTGGTGCGAGGGCGGCGCGGCGCCGTGCCCACCCCGGCTGGCCGTGCCCTGCTGGAGCATGCGCGCACCCTGCTTTTCACGCTCGACCGCATCGAGGCCGACATGGCCGCGTTCAAGGGCGGCATCAAGGGACAGGTGCGGGTGGTGGCCAGCGCCTCGGCCATCGCCGAATCGCTGCTCGACGACCTCACGCAGTTCATGCGGGTGCCCGAGCACCTGGACATCAAGGTCGACATCGAGGAGCGACTCTCCAAGGACATCGTGAGCATGGTGCGCGACGGCGTGGTCTCGCTCGGGGTCTGCTGGAGCAACATCGATTTCGGCGGTCTCGAATCGCGCCCCTACCACCGCGACGAGTTGATCCTGGCAGTGCCGCTGAACCATCCGCTGGCGCAGCGCGAGTCGGTGCTTTTCGAAGAGACGCTGGACTTCGAACACGTCGGCCTGCAGCCGTCCTCCGCGGTCTACACCATGCTGCACCGCGCCGCCGCCAAGGCCGGACGCCGCATGAGCTACCGCGTGGTGGTGTCGAACTTTGACGCGGCCTTCCGGGTGGTGGGCGCCAACCTGGGCATCAGCGTGGTGCCGCGCCAGGTGGCCGGCATCTATGTGTCCGCCGGTCAGGTGCGCCTCGTGCCGCTGGACAACGAATGGGCCCACCGGCGCTTTGCCGTGTGTTTCCGCCGCGAGAGCGACCTCACGCCCGCTGCGCTGCGCCTGATGGAGTTCCTGTGTGAGCAGGCGGCGCAGGCAGACGCAACGGTTTCTGTCCTGTAAGAAAGACTGCACGCCAACGACTGTGAAGAAACTGCGCTAGTGTTCGCCCACCCGCTGGAGGCCATTTGTCCCACCGAAAACTTCTGCTCTTGCTGACCCTGCTGCTAGGCATCGCCGCCTTCTTCGCGCTCGACTTCGGCCGCTTCTTCAGCCTCGACTTCCTGCGCGCGAGCCAGGCTTCGCTGGCTGCGTTGCGCGAGCAGCAGCCGTTGTTGCTCGCTGCAGGCTTCTTCCTGGTCTATGTCGCGGTCACCGCGCTGTCGCTGCCCGGTGCCACCATCGTCACGCTCGCCGGCGGCGCGATCTTTGGCCTGGGCTGGGGCCTGCTGCTGGTGTCGTTCGCCTCCAGCATTGGCGCCACGCTGGCGTTTCTGACCGCGCGCTTTCTGCTGCGCGACAGCGTGCAGGCGCGCTTCGGCCAGCGGCTGGCCGACATCGACCAGGGCATCCGCAAGGACGGCGCGTTCTACCTGTTCTCGCTGCGGCTGATCCCGGTGGTGCCGTTCTTCGTGATCAACCTGCTGATGGGCCTGACGGCCATGAGGACATGGACCTTCTACTGGGTCAGCCAGCTGGGCATGCTCGCGGGTACCGCGGTCTATGTGAACGCCGGCACGCAGCTCGGCCAGCTCCAGTCGCTGCGGGGCATCCTCAGCCCCGGCTTGCTGGGCAGCTTCGTGCTGCTGGGCCTGTTCCCGCTGATCGCCCGCAAGGTGATTGAAGCGGTGCAGAGGCGCAAGGTCTACGCACGGTGGGCCAGCGAACGCCCTGCCCGCTTCGACCGCAACCTGATCGTGATCGGTGCGGGCGCGGGCGGCCTGGTCTCGGCCTACATCGCCGCCGCTGTGAAGGCCAAGGTCACGCTGGTCGAGGCTCACAAGATGGGTGGCGACTGCCTGAACTACGGCTGTGTGCCGAGCAAGGCGCTGATCAAGAGCGCCAAGCTCGCGCACCAGATGCGTCACGCGTCGAACTACGGGCTGGACGATGCCAAGGTCGCATTCAGCTTCCGGGCCGTCATGGAGCGCATCCAGGCGGTCGTCCGCGCGATCGAGCCGCACGACAGTGTGGAGCGCTACACCGGCCTGGGTGTCGAGGTGCTGCAGGGCTACGCGAAGCTGGTGAACCCGTGGACGGTGGAGATTGCGCTGAATGGCGGGGGCACACAGCGACTCACGGCGCGCAGCATCGTGATCGCCGCCGGCGCCCGGCCCTTCGTGCCGCCGCTGCCGGGCCTCGACGCGGTCGGCCATGTGACCAGCGACACGCTGTGGGAAGCATTCGCGAAGCTCGACGAGGTGCCGAAACGCCTGGTGGTACTGGGCGGCGGCCCGATCGGCTGCGAGCTGGCGCAGAGCTTCGCGCGGCTGGGTTCGCAGGTGACGCAGGTGGAGATGGGCGCGCGCGTCATGGTGCGCGAGGACGAGGAGGTCTCCGCGCTGGCGAAGGCCTCGCTGGAGGCCGACGGCGTGGCGGTGCTGACCGCCCACAAGGCACTGCGCTGCGAGTTGGTGGACGGCGAGAAGGCGCTGGTGGCGGAACACGCTGGAGTGGAGAAGCGCATCGCGTTCGACCAGCTGTTGTGTGCCGTGGGCCGCGTGGCGCGCCTGACCGGCTACGGCCTGGAAGACCTGGGCATTCCGACGAACCGCACCGTCGAGACCAACGAGTACCTGCAGACCATCTACCCGAACATCTACGCCGCGGGCGACGTGGCCGGTCCGTTCCAGTTCACCCACGTGGCCGCCCACCAGGCCTGGTACGCGGCGGTCAACGCGCTGTTCGGCGACTTCAAAAAATTCAAGGCCGACTACTCGGTGATCCCCTGGGCGACCTTCATTGATCCCGAGGTCGCGCGCGTGGGCCTGAACGAGCAGGAGGCGAAAGAGAAGAACATCCCGTACGAAGTCACGAAGTACGGCATCGACGACCTCGACCGCGCCATTGCCGACAGCGAGGCCCAAGGCTTCGTGAAAGTGCTGACCGTGCCGGGCAAGGACCAGATCCTGGGCGTGACCATCGTCGGCACGCACGCGGCCGACCTGCTGGCCGAATACGTGCTCGCGATGAAGCACGGCCTGGGCCTGAACAAGATCCTGGGCACCATCCACACCTACCCCACGCTGGCCGAGGCCAACAAGTACGCGGCCGGCGAATGGAAGCGGGCGCACCAGCCGGAAAAGCTGCTGGCCTGGGTGAAGAAGTACCACGACTGGAGGCGTTCATGAACGGCCGCTTCGTTCGTTGCCTGCCGGTGGGCGCCTTGCTGCTGGCTGCGCTGCAGGCTCAGGCCCAGAGCCTGCCGCCGCTGGTGCAGGCCGATGGCACGCTCCACGCGGGCTGGCGGGTCGTCGGCTTCCCGAAGAAGAAGGCCGACATCCCGCCCACCCTGTTCGAGGCCGGCAAGGTCGACGGCCAGCCGGCGGTCAAGGTGGTCACCGCCTCGTCCTACGGCACGCTGGTGCATGACCTCAAGGACGCCACGCCCGCGCGCCTGTCGTGGCGCTGGCGGCTGGACCAGCCGCTGTCGGGCGGCAAGTCGGCGCCCGACCTCACGACCAAGGCCGGCGACGACGCCGCGCTCAAGGTCTGCGCCATGTTCGACCATCCGCTGGACCGTGTGCCCTTCGTCGAGCGCACCGTGTTGCGGCTGGCGCGCAGCGTCAGCGGCGAAGCCCTGCCCGCCGCCACCATCTGCTACATCTGGGACAGCGGCCACGCCGCCGGCCTCCAGGGCGCCAACCCCTACACCCGGCGCGTGCGCTACATCAGCCTGCGCGGCAGCGAGACCCCCGCCGGCCAGTGGGCCACCGAAAACCGCGACATCGCGCAGGACTTCATCACCCTGTTCGGCGACGAACTGCCGCAGGGCGCGCAGACCCCGCGCAACGAACTGCCCAAGGTGGCCACGGTGCTGCTCGGCGCCGACAGCGACAACACCGCCAGCCGCAGTCAGGGCTGGGTGGCTGATCTGCAAATCGCTCCATCGAACCCCTGAACGCGTCGAGATTCCCCGCCCGGTGCACAGGTGGACGCACGAAGCGCAGCTACGATGGGCCATGTCGATCCTTGCTGCCCCCAGCCTGAACACCGCCCGACTCGCACTTCGTCCGGTCAGGCCTGCTGATCGCACAGACCTGGTGGCACTGGAAGCGGACCCGGACGTCATGCGCTTTCTCAACGGGGGCCGCCCCGTTCCCGAAGAAGGCTCTCCCGACAGCAGCTTCCTGACACCGCGTGGCACAGAGCCCGAGGTTCTGGCTGCACGCCTTCATGCATCAGGCCGCTTCATTGGCTGGTTTGCGCTGTTTGACGATGGATGGGTCGATGGGGCCAGGACCGCAGAGCTGGGCTATCGGCTTCGACGCGAGGCCTGGGGGAACGGCTACGGGTCCGAAGGCGTACGCGCCCTGGTGGCTCAGGCCTTGGACCGCATGGGCTTTGACCGGGTCCGTGCCCAGACCATGGCGGTCAATCTGGGCTCACGGCGCTTGCTGGAGAAGCTGGGCTTTCAACCCGTCGGCACGGTCTTCCCGCCCTTTCCACATCCTGTTCCGGGCGATGAGCAGGGCGAGGTCATCTACGAAATCTGGCGCGGCGAACGCTCACCTGCCGGGACCTCGTCGGCCCCCTGACGACACACCCCGTAACATCGGGGCACCATGCACCACGGAATCAAGAAGCTGCTGCTGCTCGGCGCGGGACATGCCCATGTGCATGTGCTGTCGCGGCTGGCGCTGAACCGCCCCGCCGACCTCGACGTCACCGTCCTCACACCCTACCCGTACCAGACCTACAGCGGCATGACGCCGGGCTTCGTCGCCGGCCGTTACAGCGAGCAGGATTGCCAGATTCCGCTCGAACCCCTGATCAAGGCCGCCGGCGCGAAATGGATCCGCGCCCGCTGCACCGGCATCGACGCGGCCGAACACCGTGTGCGCCTGAGTCCCGCGGCACAAAGCCGTTCGCAGGACGAGATCCTGCCACCGGACCTGCCCTACCAGTTTCTCTCGATCGACACCGGCGCGGTGATCGACCGACAGCGGCTGGAGGCCGAGATGCCTGGTGCCGCGGCGCACGCGCTGATCGTGCGCCCCATCGAAGTGTTTGCGGCTCTCTGGCCCAAGGTGCTGGAACAGGCGGAAGAACGCCCGCTCTCGGTGGCCGTGATCGGCGCGGGCGCGGGCGGGCTGGAGCTGTTGTTCGCTGCCGAACAGCGGCTGCGCAGTACCGGGCTCCCCGGCGCCTGCTTCACCCTCATCACCGGTGGCGGAGAGCCCGCCGCCAACTACCCCACCGGCCTGCAGGCGCGCGTGCTCAGGCGTCTCAAGCGCCTGAACATCACCGTGCTGCGCGACACCTGTATCGGCATGGACAGGGGCGTGGTGCGGCTGGGCAGCGGCTCGGAACTGGCCTGTGACGTGCCCATCCTCGCCATCGGCACCCACGCGCCCGCGTGGCTGCAGGGCAGCGGCCTGGCGCTCAGCGACTCGGGCCATGTGCAGGTCAACGAGTTCCAGCAGAGCACCAGCCATCCCGAAGTCTTCGCCGCCGGCGACGTCGCCTCCCGCATCGACCATCCACACCCCAGGAGCGGTGTCTACGCCGTGCGCGCCGGCCCGCCGCTGGCCGAGAACCTGCTCGCCGCCAACAGCGGCCAGCCCCTCAAGCCTCACCATCCGCCCAAGAACACCCTCAACCTGCTCTCCTGCGGCGCCGGCCACGCGATCGCCAGCTGGGGTCCGATGCATGCGGAGGGTGGCTGGGCCTGGCGCTGGAAAGACCGCATCGACCGGGCGTTCATGACGAAGTACACGCTGCCTGCGCGCTGAATTCCTCCACCTGCCATCAGCCCATCACCCATGAAACTCGGCTACACCATCATCTATGTCCCCGACGTCGCCGCCTCGCTGGACTTCTTCGAGCGGGCCTTCGGCCTGCAGCGCCGGTTCCTGCATGAGAGCGGCACCTATGGCGAACTCGACACCGGCGAAACCACACTCGCCTTCGCCGCGCACGCGCTCGGAGACATGAACTTCGCCGGTGGGCATGTGCAAGCGGACACGTCGGCCCAGCCGCTGGGTTTCGAGATCGCGCTGGTCACCGACGGTGTGCCGGTCGCCCATGCGCAGGCCCTGGCCGCCGGCGCGCGCGAGATGGCGGTGCCGACGAGCAAGCCGTGGGGGCAGGTGGTGTCCTATGTGCGCTGCCCGGACGGCATCCTGGTGGAGCTGTGCACGCCGGTCGGCGCCTGAACGCCGAGACTTTGCCCCCATCAAGGGGATGCATCACACGCGCAATGGCACGGCTCTTGTATGGTCCGAGCGCCGCCGTCCGGCGGTCCACCACGGGAGCGCACCATGTCTCAGCAGCAAGTCACCGTCCCCCTCACCTGGCAGCTCGCACCGACCAGTCTGAGCCAGCCCATCCTGCCGAACTGGCAGTTCCACCTGTTCAACGTGAACCTCGGGGCGTCGTCCAACCCGGCCGTCGAGCAGCGGGCGCTGGAGCGGGTGGGCAGCTACGGCCGGCAGATTGGCCACCTGGCCGAGGCGCTGGAGGTGATCGTGAAGAAAGCGAAGCTGCTGGAGAGCCAGCACCTGACGCAGCAGGAAAAGGACGCGATCCAGGTCTTCCTGGGCGACGTGTCGACGATCCGGCAGATCAAGTCGTCGGTGGCGGGCCGCTGAGCCTCACTGTCGGGCCGGCGCAATCACTCTGCGCTCAGCAGCCGAGCTGATCGGCCAGATGCAGCAGGTCGCGCGCGTGCAAGGTGTTGGCCGCGACCGGAGAGACGTCCTTCGGGTGCGCCGCACCGAACTCCAGCGGACGTTCGATGTAGGCAGTTTGCAGGCCGTTGTCCCGTGCGGCGGCGAGATCGTCCTGGTGGGCCGCGACCATCAACACCTCGTCCGGCGCGGCATCAAACACCGCGGCCGCGCCGAGATAGACGCGCGGATCGGGCTTGTAGGCCTGGAACACTTCGCCGCTGAGCACGCAGTCCCAGGGCAGACCCGCGCGCTTGGCCATGTCGGTCAGCAGACCAATGTTGCCGTTGGAGAGCGAGCAGATGGTGAAGCGGGTCTTGAGGCGCGTGAGGCCGGCAACGCTGTCGGGCCAGGGATCGAGCCGGTGCCAGACCAAGTTGAGGTCGGTGCGCTGCGCTTCGTCCAGCGCGGCCAGACCAAAACGCGGCAGCAGGCCGTCGAGGATCTCCCGGTGCAGCACGTCGAGCTTGACGAAGCCGCGCCCGCCGGAGCGCACCGCCTCCATCGCCGGCTGATAGCCCGCACGCCAGGCGATGGCGAAGGCGTTGGCGTCAACCTGCGGAAAACGCTGCTGCACCTCGCGCACGATGGAGCCGTGCCAGTCAACCACGGTGCCGAAGATGTCGAACACGAGGATGCGGGGTGCTGTCATGTCGAACTCCAGGGTGTGGGTGGTGCGTACTGGACCGCCAGCGCGAGCGCCACGCGTTCGATCAGCGCGAACGGCATGGGCTGGTTCAGCGGAAAGGCCAGGTTGCCCTTTTCATTGCGCCAGGGCGCGAGTTCTTCGACCAGCGCCAGATCGTTGGTCACCGGCGGATAGACGCCGATGTGGCGCTGGAAGGCGGCGCAGTAGAAGAACACCTTGCCCTGGGCCTTGCCGATCGCTGGCCCGGTCCGGAACGCGGGCATCTGGTAGCTGATGCAAGGCTGGGCGTCAGGAATCAGCGCCTGCACCCGCGCCAGAATCTCGCGCAGCAAAGGCTGCACAACGTCGGACGCTGCGGCGATATAGGCCGCGTGATCAGCGAAGCCCTTGGGTGCGGCGGCCCCGGCCATCGGATCAAAGCAGCGGCGAGACCCAGCGCGAGAAGCGCGGCTGCCAGCGATCGGTGATGTCGGCCGAGACCAGCACGCGCATCGCGCGGCCGATCAGCTTCTCGCGCGGCACGAAGCCGATGTAGCGCGAGTCGGCACTGTTGTCGCGGTTGTCGCCGAGCACGAAGTAGTGGCCCTCGGGCACCGTCATGGCGCCGAAGCTGTGGCGGCCGTTGGCGCCTTCGAGAAACTGCACCGCGTGCTCGGTGCCGTGCACCGACTCGGTGGCGCGCATCGCGCGCACCACCACACCGGGCGCCAGCGCCTCTTCTGCCGGCTGCAGGCCGTCGTAGCGGGCGACCTGCCCGTTGACCGACAGCACCTCGTTCTGCATTGCCACCACGTCGCCGGGCAACGCCACCACGCGCTTGATCAGGCGCGTGCCGTCGGTCGGCGAGCTGAACGTGATGATGTCGCCGCGCTGCGGCTCGCCGAGCCGGACCAGCGAGACCTCGGTCAGCGGCAGCTTGAGGTCGTAGGCGATGCGGTTGACGAAGACCACGTCGCCTTCGAGGATGGTCGGCCGCATCGAGCCCGACGGCACCGGGTTCCAGTCGGCGATGGCAGTTCGGAAGATCCCGAAGCAGAGCAGGAACAGGACAAAACCGCGGTTGGAGCGGAGCCAGTGTTTCATGGAAAGCCTTTAGGAAGGGGTACCGCGCCGGGCGATTTCCTGCGCAGCTTTGAGTCGATTCAGCATGGGCGCATTGAGTTCCCGGTTCATGGCATTCCAGCGGGTCATGGTGCGGTCCAGGCCCGTTTGCAGCCGTGCGGCGGTGGCCTGGTCGCCGGTCGCCAGCGACCAGATGGCGTATTCGGCCTGTGCGTCGAAGCTTCCAAACCGGGCCAGCGCGGATTCGAACTGTTCGCGCGCGGCATCGGCCTGTGCGGTGCCGGCGTACGCGCGGGCGCGCAGCAGGCAGACGGCTTCGGTACGGTACTCGGGGCGCTCACGCTGCAGCAGCTCCAGGTGCTGGATGGCGTCGGCATAACGCTGGCACTCCACCATCGCGCGGGCCGCGCCGAAACGCAGTTCGGGATCGGAAGCGAACGGTCCCTTCAGGGCGCTCTCGTAGGTGGTCGCGGCTTCCGAGGCTTCGCCCACGTCGAGCAGGGCCGCCGCCAGGCGCATCTGGTTCTGCGCGGTCGGCGTCTCCTCAAAGTCCGCCCGCGCCAGCCGGAGTTCCTTGCCGGGATCCAGCGCCCGCGCCGCCGCCGAAACCGCCTTCATCGCGCCCCGCTCCAGCCGCGAGTTGGGCAGATAGATCATGAAGAAGTAGACGATGCTGCCCAGCAAGGGGAAGGCGAAGAGGATGAACAGCCAGTACATCTGCTGCCCCGACTTGACCACGTGAAAGGCGCAAAACAGCGCGATCAAGACATGCAAGCCCAGTCCTGCGATTGGCATGAATCCCTCCTTGGTATTGAGAACGCTGGCCGCCGGCGGCCACGACGGACGCCATCGTATCGGATGGCGACCCGGCGCCGGGAGCGACGCTCAGTCGACCTGCAGGCGCACGCCGTCGTTGCGCGCGGACACGATCTCGCCGACCTCGGCCGCAGCAGCAAAACCGTGTTGCTCGAACACCGCCAGCACCTGCGCCACGGCGTCAGGAGCGCAAGCCACCAGCAGGCCACCGCTGGTCTGCGGGTCGGTGATCAGCGCCTGATCGACCGGCTGCAGCGATGCGGCAAGCCGGACTTCGTTCCCATAGGCCGCCCAGTTGCGGCCGCTGGCGCCGGTCACCAGCCCCTGCGCCGCGAGTTCGCGCACGCCGCCGATCAGCGGCACGTGTGCCATGTCGATGCGCACCGTGGTGTGCGAGCCGCGAGCCATCTCCAGCGCGTGGCCGGCGAGACCGAAACCGGTCACGTCGGTGAGCGCGTGCACGCCGTCCAGCGCCGCAAGGTCGGGGCCGGGCGTGTTCAGTTTCGTGGTGTTGGTGATCATCTGCGCGTAGCCTTCGGCGCCGAGTTTGTCCTTCTTGAGCGCGGCCGAGAGCACGCCCACGCCCAGCGGCTTGCCCAGGATCAGGCGGTCGCCGACCTTCGCATCGGCATTGCGCTTGACGCGTTTCGGATGGATCAGGCCAAGCGCCACCAGGCCGTAGATCGGCTCGACCGAGTCGATGGTGTGGCCGCCCGCGATCGGGATGCCGGCGGCGCGGCAGACCGCCTGCCCGCCTTCGAGGATCTTGCCGATGGTCTCGGTCGAGAGCACGCTGATCGGCATGCCGACCAGCGCCAGCGCCATGATCGGTGTGCCGCCCATGGCATAGACGTCGCTGATGGCGTTGGTCGCGGCGATGCGTCCGAAGTCGAACGGATCGTCGACGATGGGCATGAAGAAATCGGTGGTCGCGATCAGCGCCTGCTCGTCGTTGAGCTGGTAGACGGCCGCGTCGTCCGAGGTCTCGATGCCGACCAGCAGCTCCTTGGGGATCGGCATGGCCGCCGTGCCCTTGAGGATGTCTGACAGCACGCCGGGCGCAATCTTGCAGCCGCAGCCTCCGCCGTGAGAGAGGCTGGTGAGACGGGGTTGGGTGGTGGTGGTCGTTGCGGTGTCGGCGGCCATGGGTGATCGGAAATCAGGACGGGGGCAGCAAGCGTAGCAGGCGCCCGTCGGACTCGTCGGTCAGCAGGTAGATGAAACCGTCGGGGCCCTGGCGCACATCGCGCAGGCGTTCGCCGAGCTTCGGCAGCAGCTTCTCTTCCTTGACCAGCCTTGTCCCCTGGAACTTCAGGTGCGCCAGGTGGCCGAACTTGAGCGAGCCGACCAGCATGCTGCCGACCCAGGCTTTGCCGTAGCGATCGCTGGTGACCCAGGCCATGCCCGACGGTGCGATCGAGGGCACCCAGTAGTGCAGCGGTTGCTCCATGCCGGCCTTCGCGGTGATGCCTTCGCCGATCGGGCCGCCGCCGTAGTTCTCGCCGAATGTGATGACCGGCCAGCCGTAGTTCTTGCCGGCTTCCGGGCGGTTGACTTCGTCACCGCCCTGCGGGCCGTGTTCGATGGTCCAGAGATGACCGTCGGGGCCGATGGCACCGCCCTGCAGGTTGCGGTGGCCGTAGCTCCAGATTTCCGGCAATGCGCCCGGTTTCGTGGCAAACGGGTTGTCGGGCGGCGCGCTGCCGTCCTTGCGCAGCCGCACGACCTTGCCCAGGTGGTTGTCGAGCTTCTGCGCATCGTCCTTGCGTGAGAAGCGCTCGCCCAGCGTGAGGAACAGGGTCTGGTCTTTGGCCTCGACGATGCGGCAGCCGAAGTGTGCCGAGCTGGCCACCTTGGGCTTCTGGCTGAAGATGGTCCTGACGTTCTCCAGCCGCGTGGCGTCGTCCGACAGCTGTGCCGAAGCCAGCGCGGTCGAGTTGCCACCCGGCCCGGGTTCGGAGAAACAGAAATAGATGGTGCGGTTGCGGTCGAAGTGGCTGTCGGCGACCACGTCGAGCAGGCCGCCCTGCCCGCCCGCGTCGATCTTCGGCAGACCCGCGAGTGGCACGCCCAGCTTGCCGTCGGGCTGCACCACCCGCAGTCGGCCCGGCCGCTCGGTCACCAGCATGCGCCCCCCGTCGATGAACGCCAGCCCCCAGGGGTTCTGCAGGCCGGTGCTCACCACCTCGACCGTGGGCGGTGCGGCGAACGCGCTCGCTGAACAGGCCAACAGCAAGCAGCAGGCACCGTGCAACCGGCTTCGCCGGGCCGCAGGTGCTGTCCCTCCTGGCAGGGGGGAAGGTCCGAAGCGGCGCAGGGGGTTCATTTCCATCACCCGAATGGACGCACACCAAAGAAGAACGCGTGGCCCCACATCACGGTCAACCCGTACAGGGCCAGTCCACCGACCACCGCGATCACATCGTTGGCCGCGCCGGCCGGCAGTGCGGGCACCGTGCGCAAGGCTCCCGCCTGCGCCCGCCGCTTGAGCGAGATGCGGTCGGCCACGGCCCAGAGCAGGAAGCCGCCGAACAGCAGCACGTCGGCCAGGCTGCCGCCGGTGGCGGACTGCGCCAGCAGATGGGCGAAGGCCCAGAGCTTGACCGCCAGCAGCATCGGGTGCTTCGCCGCGCGCTGGATGCGACCCGGCAGGTAGGCCGCCAGCAGCAGCACGAACACCGGCAACAGCAGCAGGGCGGCAAGGTGCCGGAAACCGCCGGGCATGCTGTAGAGCAGCACCGGGTTCTCGCGCGCCAGACCGTAGCCCCAGACGATCAGGCCCAGCCCCACCGCCGACGCCAGCGAATACAGCCCCTTCCAGGGCCCCTCGCCCAGACGCGCCACCAGTTGGTCGCGCCCGGTGGGCGAGAAGATGGCGACCGAATGCACGCCCAGAAACAGCAACAAACCCAGCACCAGCCAACTCATGCCATCTCCTTGGACAAACGCTGCGCGACCTCGGCCATGGTGGGCCGGTCACCGGGATCGAAGGCCAGGCAGGCCCGCGACAGAGCGGCCATCATGTCACGCAGCGGATCGCCGTGTGTGACATCCAGTCTTTCCCCGAGTTCCTCCAGCAGGCAGCCAAACGCCCGCACTTCCAGCGCCTGCAGCGCGCGCGCCAACGCCGGCTGGTCGGCCGGCAGCAGGGCTGCCGCGCCGAAGTCACTCAGCAGCGCCTCGCCCGTGAGCGGGTCGAACAGGATGTTGTGCGCGTAGAAGTCGCCATGGGTCGCGCCCTGGCGGTGCAGGTGGGCCAGCGCGCCGGCCATGTCGCGCAGCAGGCGCCGCGCCGGCCCGGCCGCGATGCGCCAGCCGGCGGGGTACACATCGCGCGTGCAGCTGGCCAGGCTGGGCGGCCCGGCCAGCAGCACATGGCCCGAAGGAATCAGCGGCAGGAACATGCCCATCGCGCCCTCCGGGTGGCCTTCCAGCCTCGCCACCGGGGTGCACAGCGTCGGGTGTGCGCCGACGAAGCCGCTGGCTGCCATCTCGTGTTCGGCCAGGCCGTCGCTGGTGACCGCGCCTCGGAACAGCTTGAGCGCCAGTTCGTCACAGTGGCCCGCCACCCGCGCGCGCATGGCACGACCGGAAGCGCCCTCGCCCAGCAAGGCGCCAAGCTCCACCGCCGACCAGTGAATCGCCGGCAACCCGGGGCCGGTGGGCGCGGCCCAGCCCAGCGGGTTGCCCGCCAGCGCCAGCCAGCTCAGGCGCGGCAGCGCTGTCAGCCAGGTCGGCAGACGCTCAAAGCGGTTGGCCGAAATGCGCAGCAGTTCGAGCCGATCTGCCAGGGCCAGGCCTTCGGACAGTGCCTGCAGCCGGTTGCCCGCCAGCATGAGCTTCTGCATGCGGGGGCGTTCGCCCACCGCGGCGGGCAGGGTTTCGATGGCGTTGTCGGTCAGGATCAGCCAGCGCAGCCGCGGCGGCAGCGCAGCGGCAGACACATGCCGGATCTGGCAGGCCTTGAAGCCGACCATTTCCAGCGACGCGCATTCGCCCAGCACCTCGGGCAGCACGGTGAACGGGTTGTCGGAGCCAAACACCACCTTCAGCCGGTGCAGCTTCGGCAACCAGTCGGGCAGGTCGGTCAGGCGGTTGCCGCTGAGGTTGAGCACCTCCAGCGTGTCGGCCAGCGCCAGCACGTCGTCGGGCAGCGCGGTCAGGCCGCAGGAAAGGTCGAGCCGGGTGCTGCCGGCCAGGGCGCCAGTGCGCAATTGTTCTAGGGTGTGCATTCGGTCGCGATTATCGGATCGGGCCGTGTGGCAACAAAGGAACAGCCCCGCAAAGCCGCCCCCGGGAACCTTGCAGTGCTCCTAGAATCGATTCAAGACCACCCCGCACAAGGAGCGCCCATGAAGAAGCACCTCCTGGCCACGGCCGCATTGCTTGCGGCCCTCGGCAGCCCGGCCACCCAGGCCCAGAGCGTGTACGGGGAACTGGGTTACTCCAACCTCTCGCTCAAACTGTCGGTGCCCGTCATCGGCCTGCGCGCCAGCGCCAGCCCGAACATGGTGCGCGGCCTGGTCGGGCTGCAACTGACCGACGGATTCGCGCTCGAAGCCATCGGCGGCCTCAACTCCGGCAAGGGCACCTACACCGCCAGCAACACCGGCACCCAGTACCGCGGCAAGGTCGACCAGCTCTACGGGCTGTATGTCACGCCGAAATTCGGGCTCGGCCCGGTCGAAGTGTTTGGCCGCGTCGGCATGGCGAGCAGCAAGATCAGCTTCCAGGGTCTGGGCTCGGGCTCCGACAAGAAGCTGTCGTATGGCGGCGGCCTGCGGCTGATGCCCACCAGCAAGCTCTCGCTGAGCGTCGACTACATGAACTACCTCGACAGCGGCGGCGCCAGCGTCAACGGCTACTCGCTCAACCTCGGCCTGCGCTTCTGAGCCTGAGCGTGCTCAGGGAGCGGCCGGGCTTTGGTCCGGTGTGCTGTCCGGCAGTTTTTCCGGAACATGGGCCAGCAGGTCGCCGGGCTGGCACTGCAGGTACTCGCAGATCTTCTCCAGCGTCTCGAAACGCACGCCCTTGACCTTGCCCTGCTTGAGCAGGGACATGTTGGCCTCGGTGATGCCGACGTGTTCGGCCAGGTCGCGCGAGCGCACCTTGCGCCGCGCCATCATCACATCCAGCTGCACGACGATGGGCATCAGACGAAGCCCTCGTTCTCTTCGGCCAGCGTCTGGCCTTCGCCGATCACCGCCGCCATCAGCCAGACCAGGCCAGCGAAGAACAGGGTGAACACATGGTCGGAGCCGATGCCGATGGCCAGATGGCGCTGGCCTGGCGGGTTGTGCAGCGTCAGCAGCACCGAGGTGGCGACGCCGGCCAGCAGCGCCGCCAGCGCGGCCCAGGCGACCCAGCCGGCAAAGCGGCGCAGCAACGAAGTTGCCTGCAGCGTGAACACCTTCCCTTGGGCAAACATGGCAAAACATCGCCGAGCCTGCCAGACGCCCATCAGCAGCAGCACCAGCGGCACGCCCGTCACCGCGCCCGCGGCAACGCGTTGCCACAGCGCCAGCGGCCCCTGGATCGCCTGTGGCGGCAGGTTGGCGTGGCCGGCGAGCATGACCTCGCTGGCCGTGGCCCAGTAGAAGACCAGCGCCAGCGGCAGTCCCACCAGCAGCACCCTGCAGGCCGCCACCATCCAGCGGCTGATGCGGCGCACGCTTAGCAGCGACAAGGCCTTGCGTTCGGAAGGGGATGCGTTCATCGGAGATCCAGTCGAAAGCGGGTGGACGAACCTAATTTTATTGTTTTACAATAATTTTTTATCTGATGACGATCATTCTAAGACCATGTCACACCGCACCGCCCTGGCCTGGACCCGCCGCAGCCTGATGCTGTCCGCCGCCGCACTTCTGACCGCCTGCGGCGGCATTCCGCTGAGCGCCATCCCGCGCCTGACCCAGCTTTCGGGCCAGCTGCTGGAGGCCAATCCGGCGCACTTCATGGTCGCGGTCCAGGCCGACGCACGCGTCGTGCCACCGGTTGGTGCGGTGCCGCAGCTGCTGATCCAGCTCAAGCCCAAGGTCGCGGGTACCTTCGAACCCGTCGACCGGAAGCTGCCGCTGACGCTGACCACCTCTTCGGTCGCGACGCTGGGTCTGGACGCGCCCGGGCCGGGCCGCCGCTGGATGGTCTACAGCCTGCCGCCCGTCACCCAGGCCGAACTGCAGCGCGTGCAGGCCACGGTGAAGCAGGCGCAGGCCCAGCCGGGCTACCAGCGCGGCGGCTCTCTGAGCATCGGCATCGAACAGAAGGACCTGGTGATGATCGACCCGGCCCTGGACCACACGCGCTGGTCGACCTGGCTCCAGGTCAAGCAGAGCGAAGGCTTCTTTGAAATCTGGGACAGCACCCCGGCGCAGATCCGCAAGATCGCGGCCGATGCGGCCGCGGCGCAGGCCGCCAAACGCTGAGCACTGGAACGCGCGGTTTCAGCCGAGGATCGCCGCCTCGCCCGCCCCGCTGGCGCCGCGGTTGTCGCGCCATTCCACGCGGATGCGGTCGCCGGCCTGACCACCCTTGAAACGGAAGGCCAGCAGCGGGTCCCTGGACACCGAAGGGCCGAGGTCGGCCTGCAACACGGTGCGACCGTTGTGGGTGACCTGCAGATCGGTGATGTGGTGGGCCGGGATGAACCTGCCGGCCGGGTCCTTGCGGTTGCCGGACTCCATCACGTGCGGCACCAGCACACGCACCGTGGTTTCGCCGGCGGCCAGCGTGGCGCGGATCTTGAGCGGTTCGTTCATGGCCGGCTCATCCTCCGCAGCTGCCGACGGTGACCGCCGTCTGCTTGCTGGCCATGTAGAGCTTGCCGTCGGCGCGCACCACGGCGACCACGCGGCTGCTCTCGGCCATCTTGACCCGCACCTGGATGTCGGGCACCGAGCCCGCAGGGAAACGGAAGCTGGCCGACAGCGGCACCGGGTTCTTCTCGACCAGCAGGTGGATCTCGGTCGTGCCCGGCAGCAGGCTGACCACCCGCACCGGCGCCACGCTGCCGTCCTCGACCACGTCCAGCGCGGTCAACTGCACCTGCTCGCTGGTCGCGGGACGGCTCCCCAGCGCGGCCAGCGCGCCATCCAGCGTGTCGGCGCCAAAGCCAGCGCGCGCTTCGGCGGCCTGCGCTTCCGGCCAGCCAATGACGCCTTGCGCCACCAGCACGGCCAGCAGGCTGGTGGTCTTCAGGGCATGGCGGCGGTCGGGTGACATGGCGACTCCGGTGTGGATCAGGTCGGGAGTTTATGCCGATCAACCCCGAATGCCTCGCGGCGCCGCAGTGGAGGTGGCCTGGCCAGAACGCAGCCGGCGGTACAGCCAGCCCGCAATCGCCAGGTTCAGCAGGTTCCAGGCGATGCCGTTGAAAAAGGCCGCGCGGTAGCTGCCGGTCTGGTCGAAGATCCAGCCCGAGAGCCAGCCGCCCAGCGCCATGCCGATCAGCGTGGCCATGATCACCGCGCCGACCCGGGCACCGACCTCCTGCAGCGCGAAGTGCTCGCGCACGATGATGGCGTAGGAAGGCACGATGCCGCCCTGGAACAGGCCGAACAGCGCCGAGATCACGTACAGCGGCACCATGCCGTCGAACGGCAGGAACAAGAGCAGCGCCACGCCCTGCAGCGCCGAGCCCAGCAGCAGCGTGCGGATGCCGCCGATGCGGTCGCAGACGAAGCCAGACACCAGCCGGCTGACGATGCCGCTGGCCAGCATCAGCGAGAGCATCTCGGCGCCGCGCGCGGCGCCGTAGCCGAGGTCGGTGCAGTAGGCCACGATGTGCACCTGCGGCATCGACATCGCCACACAGCAGCCCACCCCCGCCACGCACAGCAGCCACTGGGCCTGCGACGGCTTGAGGCCGAAGGGGCGGCCGCGGTCTGCGGCCGGCGCGGCACCGACCGCACTCACCGGCACCGGCGCGGCCTGCGGTGGCCGCTGCCGCATCAGGCCCGAGAGCGCCAGCATGCCCAGGCCGCAGAACAGCCCCATGGCCGTATAGGTGGGGCGCCAGCCGATGGTTTCGATGCCGTGCTGCACCAGTGGCGGCCAGATCGCACCGGCGATGTAGTTGCCACTGGCGCAGATGGCCACCGCGATGCCGCGCCGCCGGTTCCACCACTGCGAGGTGTCGGCCAGCAGCGGCGCGAAGGTCGAGGCGCCGCCGAGCAGGCCCAGCAGGCCGTGCGCCAGCCCGAAGGTCCAGATGCTGCCGGATTGCGCAGCCAGCAGAAAGCCGCCCGCCACCGCCATCGCGCCCACCCACAGCACCTTCATCAGCCCATGTCGGTCGGCCATGCGGCCGGTCCAGATTCCGCCAATCCCCAGACAGACCATCATGAAGGTGTACGGCAGCGAGGCGCTGGCCCGGTTGATGCCGAACTCGGTCTGCACCGTCGGCAACACCACCGACACCACGTACATGCTGCTGTTGCCCAGCACGACCAGGCCCAGGGACACCAGCAGTCGCCAGGCGGCCTGGAGCGAATCGATGACGGAGGGGTCGGCGTGCAGGGGGCGGTTCATCACCACAATCTAACGCAAGGGCTGCGACGCCCCCTGTCTCGCCGGCAGCTCATCGCGGGCAGCTCAGCCGGCGCGTGATGTTCAGGCCACCCGGGCCGCCAGCTCACCCTTGTCGTAGCGCTTCTGCATGGTTTCGAGGCTGTGCACCTGGGTGATCTTCGAGGCCATGCCTGCCGAGCCAAACGCCTCGTAACGCGCCGCGCAGATCGCCTGCATCGCCTTGGTCGCTTCCTTGTAGAACTTGCGCGGATCGAAGTTCTTGCGGTCTTCGGCCAGGTGCTTGCGGATCGCACCGGTGCTGGCCATGCGCAGGTCGGTGTCGATGTTGACCTTGCGCACGCCGTTCCTGATGCCTTCCACGATCTCTTCCACCGGCACGCCGTAGGTCACGCCCATGTCGCCGCCGTACTGGTTGATGACTGCCAGCCAGTCTTCGGGCACGCTGGAGCTGCCGTGCATCACCAGGTGCACGTTGGGAATGCGCTGGTGGATCTCCTTCACGCGGTCGATGCGCAGCACCTTGCCGCTGGGCTTGCTGCTGAACTTGTAGGCGCCATGGCTGGTGCCGATGGCGATCGCCAGCGCATCGACCTGGGTCTTGCTGACGAAGTCGGCCGCTTCGTCGGGGTCGGTCAAGAGCATGGAATGGTCCAGCTCGCCTTCGGCGCCGTGGCCGTCTTCTTCGCCGGCCTTGCCGGTTTCCAGCGAACCCAGACACCCGAGTTCACCTTCCACCGAGACACCACAGGCGTGGGCCAGATCGACCACCTGCTTCGTCGTGCTCACGTTGTACTCATAGCTCGCAGGTGTCTTGCCGTCGGCCAGCAGGCTGCCGTCCATCATCACCGAGGAAAAGCCCGACTGGATGGAGCGCGCGCAGATTGCGGGCGTCGCGCCGTGGTCCTGGTGCATGCAGACGGGGATGTGCGGGTACATCTCGACCGCTGCGGCGATCAGGTGACGCAGAAAGGGCTCGCCCGCATACGAGCGCGCGCCCGCCGAGCCCTGCAGGATGACCGGGCTGTCGACCGCGTCGGCGGCCTGCATGATGGCCTGCACCTGCTCCATGTTGTTGACGTTGAAGGCCGGCAGGCCATAGCTGTGTTCGGCCGCGTGGTCGAGCAGCTGACGAAGGGAAATCAGGGCCATGGAAATGTCTCCGTGAGATTGAAAAATGGTTTCAGGCAGAGGCCCTGCGCTCAAGCACCTCGAACGCTGGCAGCGTCTTGCCCTCGAGCACCTCGAGGAAAGCGCCGCCGCCGGTGGAGATGTAGCCCACGTCCTTCTCGATGCCGTACTTGGCAATCGCCGCCAGCGTGTCGCCACCGCCGGCGATGCTGAACGCGCTCGATTCAGCGATCGCGTGGGCGATCACCTTGGTGCCGTTCTCGAAGGCTGCGAACTCGAACACGCCCACCGGGCCGTTCCAGACAATCGTGCCGGCCTTCTTGAGCTGCTCGGCCAGCTTGGCCGCGGTCTTGGGGCCGATGTCCAGGATCATGTCGTCGTCGGCCACCTCGGTCGCCGCCTTGACCGTCGCCACCGCATCGGCCTTGAATTCCTTGGCGCAGACCACGTCTTCGGGGATCGGCACTTCTGCGCCACGCGCCTTCATGGCCGCGATCACGGCCGTGGCTTCGCCCAGCAGGTCCGGCTCGGCCAGGCTCTTGCCGATCTTCAGGCCAGCCGCGAGCATGAAGGTGTTGGCGATGCCGCCGCCAACGATCAGGCCGTCGACGTTCTTGGCCAGGGCCTGCAGGATGGTCAGCTTGGTGCTGACCTTGGAACCGGCCACGATGGCGATCAGCGGGCGCTTGGGGTTGGCCAGGGCCTTGCCGATGGCGTCCATCTCTGCCGCCAGCAGCGGGCCTGCGCAGGCCACCGGCGCGGTTTCGGCGATGCCGTAGGTCGTGCCTTCGGCGCGGTGCGCGGTGCCAAAGGCGTCGTGCACGAAGATGTCGCACAGCTTGCCCAGCTTGGCGGCCAGTTCGGGCTTGTTCTTTTTCTCGCCCACGTTCAGGCGGCAGTTCTCCAGCATCACGACTTCACCGGGAGCGACCGAGAAGTCCCCGTCGACCCAGTCGGCCACCACGCGGATGTTGCGGCCCATGAGCTGGCCCATGCGCGCGGCCACGGGCGCCAGCGAGTCTTCGGGCTTGAATTCGCCTTCGGTGGGGCGGCCCAGGTGGCTGGTGACCATCACGGCGGCACCAGCGTCCAGCGCCATCTGGATGGCCGGGATGCTGGCGCGGATGCGTGTGTCTTCGGTGATGTTGCCGGCGTCGTCGAGCGGCACATTCAGGTCAGACCGGATGAAGACGCGCTTGCCGCGGGCGAAGCCACTGGCGCACACGTCGCTGAATCGGAGGAATTTCATCGTCGTCTCCCGGATCAGCGGCTGCCCACGTGCTGCACGAAGCGCATCATGTTGCAGGTGTAGCCGTACTCGTTGTCGTACCAGGCCACCACCTTGACGAAAGTCTTGTCCAGCGCGATGCCGGCGTCGGCATCAAAGATGGAAGGCATGGCGCAACCGCGAAAGTCGGTGGACACCACCTTGTCGCTGGTGTAACCCAGCACGCCCTTGAGCGCACCGTCCGAGGCCGTCTTCATGGCCTTGCAGATGTCTTCGTAACTCGCTTCCTTGTTCAGCTCGACCGTCAGGTCCACCACCGACACGTCGGAGGTCGGAACGCGGAAGGCCATGCCGGTCAGCTTCTTGTTCAGTTCGGGCAGCACCACGCCCACGGCCTTGGCCGCGCCGGTGCTGGAGGGAATGATGTTCTCCAGGATGCCGCGGCCGCCGCGCCAGTCCTTGTGGCTCGGGCCGTCGACGGTCTTCTGCGTCGCGGTGGCGGCGTGCACGGTGGTCATGAGGCCGCGCTTGATGCCGAAGCTGTCGTTGAGCACCTTGGCCACGGGAGCCAGGCAGTTGGTGGTGCACGACGCGGCGGACACGATGGCCTCACCCGCGTACTTCGCGTGGTTCACGCCGAACACGAACATGGGCGTGTCGTCCTTGGACGGTGCGGACTGCACCACCTTCTTCGCACCGGCATCGATGTGCTTCTGGCAGGTGTCCTTGGTCAGGAAGAAGCCGGTAGCTTCGACCACCAGGTCGGCGCCCGCTTCGCTCCACTTCAGGTTGGCGGGGTCCTTCTCGGCGGTCAGGCGGATCTTTCTGCCGTTGACCACCAGGTGCTTGTCCTCGACGGACACGGTGCCCTTGAAGCGGCCGTGCACCGAGTCGTACTGCAGCATGTAGGCCAGGTACTCGGGGTCGAGCAGGTCGTTGATCGCAACGACTTCGATGTCCTTGAATTCGGCCTCCTGCGCCACGGCGCGCAACACCATGCGCCCGATGCGCCCGAAGCCGTTGATACCAATCTGGATGGTCATGGGGAAGTTCTCTGAAAGTGGGATGGAAAAAAGGCGTTCAGGCCGGTACCGGCAGCAGGGTGGTCAACGCCGAAAGGTCGGGGATCACCCGGTCCGGGTCGCAGGACTCTATGGGCTCGCCCATGTTGTATCCGTACGGCAGCGCCCAGACGGAGATGCCGGCGTTGCGCGCGGTGGCCACGTCGATGGACGAGTCGCCCACGAACAGCGCGCGCGCCTGCAGCACGTCGAACATCTCCAGGCAGTCGTGCACGCCGGCCGGATCGGGCTTTTTCACCGGCAGCGTGTCGCCGCTGATCACGCGATCGAACAGCGGCGACAGACCGTGCGCGTCCAGCACCGTCTGCGTGTAGCGCCCTTCCTTGTTGGTCATCAGCACCAGCGTCACGCCCGCCGCACGCAAGGCCTTGAGGCTCTCGGTCACCGACGGATAGAGGCGGCTGCGGGTGCCGCAACGCGCCTGGTAGTGGTGCGCGAAGTCGGCTTCGATCCGGGGGAAGGCCTCGGATTGACGGACCGTGGCGGTCGTGGTGCCCAGCACTTTGGCCAGTGCCTGGATCAGCAGCTCGCGCGTGCCGTGGCCGATCCAGTCGTCGACTTCCTGCTGCGACACCGCCGGGTGCCCGAGTGCGCTGAGCGTGTCGTTGACCGCATCGGCAATCTCGGGTGCGGTCTCGACGAGCGTGCCGTCCAGATCGAACAGGATCAGGTCAAAGGGATACGCGCTCACGCCAACTGCCCTTTCACCGCCGACACGACTGCTGCGGACGTGATGCCGAAGTGCGCGTAGAGCTCCTTGGCCGGCGCGGATTCGCCGAAGCTGGCGATGCCGATCACCGCACCGGAGCGGCCCACGTACTTGCGCCAGAAGTCCGGGTGCGCGGCCTCGACCGCCACCGTGGGCAGGGCCAGGGGCAACACGCTGTCCTGGTAGGCCGCGCTCTGGCGGTCGAACAGGTTGGAGCACGGCATTGACACCACGCGGGTGCGCACGCCGTCGCTGGCCAGCGCGGCCTGCGCCGCCAGCGCGATCTCGACCTCGGAGCCGGTGGCGACGATCACCGCCTGCGGATCGGCCATGTCGCTGAGCACATAACCGCCCTGGCGGATCGCGCCGGTCTGTTCGATGGCGGCGACGCGCGGCAGGTTCTGGCGCGAGAGGCACAGCGCGCTCGGGCCGTCGCGGCGTTCGATCGCGTGCGCCCATGCCACCGCTGTCTCCAGCCCGTCGGCCGGCCGCCAGACGTCCAGCCCCGGGATGATGCGCAGGCTGGGCACATGTTCCACGCTCTGGTGAGTCGGCCCGTCTTCGCCCAGGCCGATGGAGTCGTGGGTGAACACGTGGATCACGCGCTGCTTCATCAACGCAGCCATGCGGACCGCATTGCGGCTGTAGTCGCTGAACGTGAGGAAGGTGCCGCCGTAGGGAATGAAGCCGCCGTGCAGCGCCATGCCGTTCATGAGGGCGGCCATGCCGAACTCGCGCACGCCGTAGCTCAGGTGGTTGCCCCAGGAGTCGCGGCCCGCCTTCACGCAGCCCTTGAAGTTGGTGAGGTTGGAGCCCGTGAGGTCGGCACTGCCGCCGAAGAACTCGGGCACCAGCGGCGCCAGTGCGTCCAGCGCGTTCTGGCTGGCCTTGCGGGTGGCCACGGCGTCGGGCTTCGCGGCGATGGCTGCCAGCAACGACGGCAACTGCTGTGCGAAGGCGGGCAGCAGCTCGCCGGCCATGCGCCGTTCGAACTCGGCCGCCTCGGCGGGAAACGCGGTGCGGTAGGCCTCGAAGCGCAGGCGCCATTCGCGTTCGAGTTGCACGCCGCGCTCACGGGCATTCCAGGCCGTGGCGATCTCCGAAGGGATCTCGAACGGCGCGGCCGTCCAGCCCAGCGCGTCGCGTGTGGCCTGCACTTCCGCAGCGCCCAGCGCCGCGCCGTGCACGTCGTGCGTACCGGCCTTGTTGGGCGAACCCATGCCGATCACGGTCTGGCAGCAGATCAGCGTGGGCTTGCCGTCGGCGCGGGCGCCCTGTTTCTTCGCCTCGACCAGTGCGGCCTCGATGGCAACCGGGTCGTGGCCGTTCACCTTCGGAATCACGTGCCAGCCGTAGGCTTCGAAGCGCCTCGGCGTGTCGTCGGTGAACCAGCCTTCGACGTGGCCATCGATCGAGATGCCGTTGTCGTCGTAGAAGGCGACCAGCTTCGAGAGGCGCAAGGTGCCGGCCAGCGAACAGGCCTCGTGGCTGATGCCTTCCATCAGGCAGCCGTCGCCCTGGAAGGCGTAGGTGAAGTGGTCCACCACGCGGTGACCATCGCGGTTGAACTCGGCCGCCAGCAGCTTCTCGGCCAGCGCCATGCCCACCGCGTTGCTGATGCCCTGGCCCAGCGGGCCGGTGGTGGTTTCGACGCCGGGGGTGATGCCGACTTCGGGGTGGCCGGCGGTCTTGCTGTGCAGCTGGCGGAACTTCTTCAGCTCCTCCATTGGCAGGTCGTAACCCGTGAGGTGCAGCAGCGCGTAGATCAGCATCGAGCCGTGGCCGTTGGAGAGCACGAACCGGTCGCGGTCGGGCCAGTGGGGGTTGGCCGGGTTGTGCTGGAGGTGGCGGTTCCAGAGCACCTCGGCAATGTCGGCCATGCCCATCGGCGCGCCGGGGTGGCCGGACTTGGCTTTCTCGACCGCGTCCACGGCAAGCATGCGGATCGCGTTCGCCATCGAGCGCGCGAGTTCAGGAGAAGGGTTCTGCATGGTTGTCTCCTGTCCCGATCAGGCGTGGCCGAAGGCGCGTTTTTTCCGCTCCATCATTCGCCAGATGAACGGCGTGAAGATCAGCTGCATCGCGATCTCCATCTTTCCGCCCGGCACCACGATGGTGTTGGCGCGGCTCATCCACGAGCCGTTGATCATCGACAGCAGGTACTGGAAGTCGATGCCCTTGGGCTTGGCGAAGCGGATCACCACCATGCTCTCGTCGGCGCTCGGAATGTCGCGTGCGATGAACGGGTTGCTCGTGTCCACCACCGGCACGCGCTGGAAGTTCACGTGCGTCAGGCCGAACTGCGGAACGATGTAGTTCACGTAGTCGGGCATGCGGCGCAGGATGGTGTCGACCACCGCTTCCTGGCTGTAGCCGCGCTGGGTCTTGTCGCGGATCAGCTTCTGCACCCACTCCAGGTTGATCGAGGGCACCACGCCGATCAGCAGGTCGGGGTACTGCGCGATGTCCACGGTGTCGGTCTTCACCGCGCCGTGCAGGCCTTCGTAGAACAGCAGGTCGGTGCCTTCGGGAATCTCTTCCCAGGGCGTGAAGGTGCCCGGGTCCTGCTTGTACGGGGCGGCCTCATCGGCGTTGTGCAGGTACTTGCGGCACTTGCCGCTGCCGTCGGTCGCGTATTGGCGAAACAGCGCCTCGATCTCGGGGAACAGGTTGCCCTCGGCACCGAAGTGGCTGAAGTGCTGGTTGCCCTTGGCCTCTTCCTCGGCCATGCGCGCCTTCATGGCCTTGCGGTCGAAGCGGTGGAAGCTGTCGCCTTCGATGACGGCGGCCGTGAGCTCCTCGCGGCGGAAGATGTTCTGGAAGGTGCGGGTCACGGTCGAGGTGCCCGCGCCGCTGGAACCAGTGATCGCAATGATGGGGTGTCGTTCTGACATGGTCTTGTCTCCGGAGATGAAAAATGCGGTGCGCGATCAGTCGCGAAACAGGCTGCGTTCGGCGAACAGGGGGTTGGTCTCCTTGTAGGCGCCGGGCTCGCGGTGGTAGCGCTCGATGCGCTCCACTTCGTTCTTCGAGCCGAACACCAGGCCGATGCGCTGGTGCAGCGTGGTGGGCTGGGTGGCCAGCACCGGTTCGCGGCCCGTGCTGGCGCGGCCGCCGGCCTGCTCGATCAGCATGCCGACCGGGTTGGCTTCGTACAGCAGGCGCAGGCGGCCGTGCTTGCTCAGGTCCTTGGTGTCCTTCGGGTACATGAACACGCCGCCGCGCATCAGGATGCGGTGCGCCTCGGCCACCATCGAGGCGATCCAGCGCATGTTGAAGTCCTTGCCGCGCGCGCCGGTCTTGCCGGCCAGGCACTCGTCGACATAGCGCTTCACGGGCGCTTCCCAGAAGCGGCTGTTGGAGGCATTGATCGCGAATTCGTGCGTGTCTTCCGGAATCTGCAGGTTCGGGTGCGTCAGCATGAACTGGCCCAGGTTCGGGTCCAGCGTGAAACCGGCCACGCCGTTGCCCACCGTCAGCACCAGCATCGTGGTGGGGCCATAGAGCGCGTAGCCGGCGGCCAGTTGCTGCGTGCCCGGCTGCAGGAAGTCGGCCTCGACCACATCGCGGCCGGAGTCGATCACGTCCTGCGGCGCGCGCAGGATGGAGAAGATCGAACCGACGGTCACGTTGACATCGATGTTCGAAGACCCGTCCAGCGGATCGAACACCAGCAGGTACTTGCCGCGCTGCTGCGTCTCGGGAATCTGGTACGGGTGGTCCATTTCCTCGGACGCCATGCCCGCGAGGTGGCCGCCCCACTCCGTCATCTCGGTGAAGTAGGCGTTGCTGATCACGTCCAGGCGCTTCTGTTCTTCGCCCTGTACGTTGACCGCCGTCGCCACATCGGCCGCCGGGTTGCCCAGCACGCCGCCGAGTTCACCGAAGGCGACCGAACGCGCGATGGCCTTGCAGGCCAGCGCCACATCCAGCAGCAGGGCATTGAAGTCGCCGCTGGCACCGGGGAAGCGGCGGCGTTGTTCGATCAGGTATTGCGTGAGCGTGAAGCGGCGGCGCGTGGTCATGGGGAGAGCTTTCGGGGGTTTCAGGAATTCGAGGCTTGGGCAGCATTCAGGCGAAGCTGCTTCATCACGTTGCGGTAGCCGCCGTCGTTGTCGGGCGCACCGAACACGGCGCTGCCGGCGACCAGGGTGTCGGCCCCGGCGGCCACGATGCCGGCGATGTTGTCGACCTTCACGCCGCCATCGACCTCCAGCCAGATGTCGCGACCGGTGTCGGCGGCGAACGCGTCGATGCGCTGGCGCGCGGCGCGCAGCTTGGACAGCGTCGACGGGATGAACTGCTGGCCGCCGAAGCCCGGATTCACGCTCATGAGCAGGACCAGGTCCAGCTTGTCCATGACGTGGTCCATCCATTCGAGAGGCGTGGCCGGGTTGAACGCGAGACCGGCCTTGCAGCCATGGTCGCGGATCAGCTGCAGCGTGCGGTCGACGTGTCGGCTGGCCTCGGGGTGGAAGCTGATGAGGTTGGCGCCGGCCTTGGCGAACAGCGGGATCAGCGCATCCACCGGCTCCACCATCAGGTGCACATCGATGCCGATCTTCACGTGCGGGCGGATCGCTTCGCAGACCAGCGGCCCGATGGTCAGGTTGGGCACGTAGTGGTTGTCCATCACGTCAAAGTGCACGAGGTCGGCGCCAGCGGTTTCGATGGCGCGCACCTCTTCACCCAGGCGGGCGAAGTCGGCGGAGAGGATGGACGGGGCGATGCGGATGGCGGACATGGCGGGTGGTGGTGGAAGGGAAACAGGAGATTCAGCGGGCGCGGTCAGCGGGCGTGCCATTCGCGCAGCCGAGACACGCTGACCTGCGTGAGGTCGGCGACGGTGCGCAGCGCGCCCCTGAAGTCGTGGTGCGCGGTGAAGCGGTTGGGGGTGATCACGGTGTCCAGGCCGGCGGCCAGCGCCGCCTTCAGCCCGTTGGACGAGTCCTCGAAGGCCACGCAGTCGGCCGCGCGGATGCCGAGATCGGCCAGCACCTTCATGTAGACCTGCGGGTTGGGCTTCTTGACCGGTGCGTTGCTGGCATCGCCGATCGACAGGAAATGCTCGCGCCAGTCGGTGCCGATGGCGGTGCGCAGCAGCGCGGCGATGTTGACGGGCGAGGTGGTGGTGGCGATCGCCAGCTGCAGGCCCTGGGCGCGCGCTTCGCTCATCAGCGCCAGCACGCCGGGCCGCAGGCTGACCGCGCCCTGCAGCACGGCGTTCTCGTAATAGGCGGTCTTGAGCTCGTGCAGCCGGGCGACCAGGTCCTGCACCGCGCCGTGGTCGACCTCCTTGAGATCGGGGTTCACGCTGCGCCAGTAGTGCATCAGGCGCTCGCGGCCGCCGGAGATCTCCAGCAGGCGGATGTACTCGTCCACACCCCAATGCCAGTCCAGCCCTTCCTCACGGAAAGCGTGGTTGAAAGCCTCCAGGTGCAGGCCTTCGGTATCGGCGAGCGTGCCGTCCACATCGAAGATCAGGGCCTTGAGCATGTCCGTTCACCTTTTTCACACAATGGAATTTCAGGGGTGAGGCGGACTGTATGGCGCCATTGAAATAAGGTAAATTCACAAGTAATTGACTTTCACTTAAGCAATCACTGAATGAAGAACGCCACCTTCCGCCAGCTCAGGGTGTTCAACGAGGTCGCCCGCCACCTCAGCTTCGCGCGCGCGGCCGAGGCACTGCACCTGACGCCGCCGGCCGTGACCATGCAGGTCAAGGAGCTGGAGGGTCACGTCGGCCTGCCGCTGTTCGAGCGCAGCGGGCGTCAGGTCGCGCTCACGACCGCGGGTGAATACATGCTGGTCTATGCGCGCAAGATGCTGGCCACGCTCAAGGACGCCGAAGACGCCGCCGCGCGCCTCAAGCAGGTGGAGGTCGGGCAGCTGACCATCGGCATGGTCAGCACCGCCAAGTACTTCCTGCCGCCGCTGCTGGCGCAGTTCCAGCGCGAACACGAGGGTGTGGAAATCCGGCTCGCGGTGGGCAACCGCGAGCAGCTGGTGAAGATGCTGCACGGCAACGAGGTGGACATCGCCATCATGGGCCGGCCGCCCAAGGAGCTGGCCACCCGCACCGAGCCCTTCGCGGCGCACCCGCACGTGTTCGTGGCGCCGGTCGACCACCCGCTGCTCAAGATCGGCCACCCCACCGTCGAGAGCCTGCGGCCCTACGGCTTCATCCTGCGCGAACGCGGCTCGGGCACGCGCGCGGCGATGGAGAACTTCCTGGAGAAGTGGCGCATGGAACCGCGCGTGGTGATGGAGATGGGCAGCAACGAAACCATCAAGCAGGCGGTGATGGCCGGCATGGGCATCAGCTTCCTCTCGCTGCACACCATCGGCCTCGAACTCGAACACGGCCTGATCGCCATCCTCGACGTCGAAGGCACGCCCATCGTGCGCGCCTGGAACGTGGTGCACACGCTCTCCAAGCTGCTCTCACCCTCGGCCGAAGCCTTCCGCTACTTCATGCTCGAACACGCCGAGGGTTACCTGGCCGACAAGTACGGCCGCCACCTGCGCCTGTTGCCGGCCGGCTGACTAGCGTTTGGGCGCCTTGGCCTGCCGGTCGTACTTGCGCCAGTACTGGAACTCGTCTTCGTGGACTTCCAGATCGATTTCGGAGACCCGCAACTGCAGCCGCTCCTGCACGTCGGCAACGGCCTTGTTGTAGACCACCGGGCCGATCTCTTCGAGGAAGAAACCCAGCAGGCCGCCGGCGGCGATGTTGCCGATCTTCTCGTCCATGTGTTCGCGGAAGTAGCGCTCGATGGACGCGACAGCTTCGGCGCGCAGTTCTTTCGACAGTTCGATGGTCATGGGTTCCTCCTTGGGCGGGACGGTTCAGAGCGCCTCGATGCGCGACAGGTCGGGCCGCTCCAGCCAGGCCGCGAATTCGTCGGCCAGCTGGGTCGCGGCGGCGGTCGCGGCGTTCCAGACCTTCATGCGGGCGGCGAGGTTCTGGCCGTGGCGGGTGAAGTCGGTGCGGTCGGGCAGCTTGCCGCCGGGCAGCGTGCGCACCCAGTCGTTGTCGGGCGCGATCACCAGCATGCGGTCCAGCGCCGCGCTCGACACATGGCGCCGCTTCCAGGCCTTGTCGAGCCAGCCGGGCACCACCGCTTTCTGGAAGTGCGGGTAGAGCACGATGGGCGAAGCGTCGGGCGTGCGGTAGCGCAGGTGCAGGTGGTAGTCGGTGATGCCGCCGTCCCAATAGGCGCCGGCCGGCGCGCCCGGAATCTGGTGCACCGCGCGCAGCACAAACGGGATCGAGCAACTGGCCTGCAGCGCCGGCATGAAGTTCTCGGCGCTGAGCGCGACCTGGCGGGTGCGGAAGTCGCGGTCGTCGAACGGCAGCGCAGCAACGCCGCCCGCGTCGCCCGTCGAGAACACCACCCGCTCCAGCCAGTGCCCCAGCGCCTTGCGGCTCACCGCGTTGGCAGCAAAGGCCGCCGCGTAGCCCAGCGGCGTGCGCAGCTTGCCCTCCTGCGCGAGCACGTGGCGCCCGCGGGAGGTGACGATGTGCAGCCGGTAGCGCGGGTGGCTGAGCACCTCGCCGATGCGGCCGCCGTAGAACAGGCGCAGGTTGTGGCCGAACTGGCCGCTGATCTGGTCGGCGGTCGGCGTCTTCTGCCCGGGCGGCAAGTCGTAGTGCTGCGCGATGTAGTCGCGTTCGAGCCGGTGGAAAGCGGGCACGCTGTCCTGCAGGCAGGCCGTCGCCATGCGCCAGGCGCCGATGGACGCGCCGATGAGGTCCACCGGCTGGCTGCTCTGCGGCAGCCACTGGCCGAACAGGAAGCGGTCGAGCGGGCCGAGGATCAGGCCCTTGGGCCCACCGGCGGCCGCCGGGATGGCGCCGACGTCCTGCGGGCGCAGGCCGTGTTCGCGCAGGTGGCGCAGCGCGGCAGGACCCGCGTAGAGACGCAATGAAGGCATGGACACAACGGAAGGTGCTCCGGGTAAATCCGGACGCGGGTGACAGCAGACTGACAGTCGGAGTGACTGAAATGCCAATTTGACCTCAAACCCGAGGAACCCTGCGCATGAAACGTCGAAGCCTGCTGCTTGCCGCCACGGTGGGCACCCCTCTGTGGAGCCTTGCGCCGTCGCTGCAGGCCCAGCCCGCAGCGCCGCGCGCCCTGCCCTCGATGCGCATCTACATTCCCGGCGGCGCGGGCGGCGGCTGGGACCAGACCGGCCGGGCCCTCGGCGCCTCGATCCAGGCGGCGGGCCTGGCGGGCAAGGTCGAGTACGAAAACAAGGGCGGCAAGGGCGGCACCATCGGCCTGGCCGATTTCGTCGCGCGCTACAGTCAGGACCCTTCGGCCCTGCTGGTGGGCGGCATGGTGATGCTCGGCGCGATCGCGGTGGGCAAGCCGGAAGTCACGCTGGCCCGCGTCACGCCGGTGGCCCGTCTGACCAACGACTTCATGGTGCTGGTCGCGAAGGCCGGATCGAAACTGACGACCATGCCGGCGCTGATCGAAGCGATGCGCAAGGACCTCGGCGCGGTGGCCTTCACGGGTGGTTCGTCCGGCGGCGTCGACCACATGCTGGCCGGCATGATGGCGCGGCAGCTGCGGCTGGACCTCAACCGCCTGAGCTACCTGCCGACCGCCAGCGGACGCGAGGCGGTGGCCCTGCTGGAGAAGGGCACGGCGCAGATCGCCATTTCCAGCTACAGCGAGTTCCAGGCGGACATCGAAAGCAAGGCGCTGGTGCCGCTGGCCATCTCGTCGCGCAAGACGCTGTACGGCGTGCCGTCGCTGACGGAACAGGGCGTGGGCACGGAGCTGGGCAACTGGCGCGCGGTCTTCGGCCCCGGACAGATTTCGGAAGCCGACCGCGAGAATCTGCGGCGCATCGTGATCGCGGCCACGCTGCACCCGAGCTGGATACAGACGCTGTCTGAACGCAAGTGGATCGGCGGGCTGATGCACGGCAAGGACTTTGCCGAGTCGCTGGTGATCGAGCAGGCGATTGCCAGTGCCGTCACCATGATGCTGCGGCTCAAGAGCTGAGCCATCGGCCCGGGCAAGGCGCCCGGCGCCGTTCACTGCCTCAGGAAATCTCGGCCGAGTTTTCCTGCACCGAGCGGGTCAGCGACGGAATTTCTTCGCCGATCACGGTGTCGGGGTCGATGCCCAGCACCAGGCCGATCGGGTCGGGGTAGGTGTTGATCAGGCCCTCGCTGCCCAGCGCCAGCTCTTCAGCCCGCGCGCGCCACGAAGCGATGTGGATCACGCCGGCGATCGGCTCGTAGACGTCGTTGTCGAACGGCGCCACCTGGTGCTCGATCGCGTTGATCATCTTCTTGGGAAACTTCCACTCGCGGGCCAGTGCGGCGCCGACCTCGGCGTAGCTGTAGCCGAACAGGCCGCGCTCGGCGCGCGCCCGCTTGAGGTCGAGCATGGGCACGCTGCGGTCCAGGTCGATCATGGCCTCGGGCATGCCGGCGTGCATCACCAGCTCGCCGATGCCGTGCACCAGGCCGGCGGTGAACGCGGTGCTTTCGTCGATGCGGATCGGCAGCGCGATGTAGCGCGAGAGGTTGGCGCTGTTGAGGCTGTAGCGCCAGAACTGGCCGAGGTTGACGCCACCCAGGCGGTGGAACCCGTCACCCAGCGCCGCGCCGATCACCAGCGCACGCACCTTGATCAGGCCCATCATGTTCATCGCTTCGCGGGCGTTGGAGACCGAGCGGTGCAGCCCGAAGAAGGCCGAGTTGGCGGTCTTGATGAGCTTGGCGGTCAACACCGGATCGGATTCGATCAACGCCGCAGCCTGCAGCAGATCAACCTCTTCCTTGTCGAAGGTCTCCATCAGCTTGCGCACCACCTTGGGCGCAGAAGGCAGGGCATTCGGTTGCTTGAGCAATTTATCGAGCTGCATGGCACTGTTCCCTTGGGTGGATTTGGAGGGTGGGTCGTAGATGTTTCGACCGTTGGACGTGGGACTTGAGGGGCTGAACGGCGTTCAGCCGATGAAAGCGCCCAGCGCCTGGGAAATCGACCATTCCGACGGGTCCTTGCCCAGCACGCTGTCCAGATCGAGTCCCAGCGTCAGGCCGACCATGTCGGGGAAGGTCGCGGCCAGGCCGTTGTCGTCCAGCTGGAGTTCTTCGGCCCGCGCCCGCCACGAGGCCAGGTGCAGCACGCCGGCCAGCGGGTCGTAGTTCTCGCCCTCGAACGGGGCAATCTGGTTGGTCAGGGCCGACACCATCTCGACCGGGAACTGCCAGCGCTCGACCAGGCCGGCGCCCACTTCGGCGTAGCTGTAGCCCAGCGCGGCCTTTTCGGCGGCGGCGCGGTTGAAATCCAGCGGCGGCGTGGCCAGGTCCAGCGGCGCCATGCGGTCGGGCATGGCGATGTGCATCACCAGGATGCCGATGGCGTGGATCAGGCCGGCCGTGAAGGCGCCGCTCTGGTTCTGTCGCAGGGTTTCGGAGAGTGAGCGCGCGATCTCGGCCGCGCGCAGGCTGTAGCGCCAGAACTGCTTGAGATCGATGCCGGGCACATTCTTGAAGCTGCCGCCCAGCGCGGCCGCCATCACCAGCGAGCGCACGTGGGTCATGCCCAGCAGCGCCACCGCCTCGTCCGAGCTGCCGATCTTGCGGCTGACCCGGAAAAAGGCCGAATTCGACAGCCGCAGCACCCGGGTGGTGAGCGCCGGATCGCGACCGATCAGTTCGGACACCCGTTTGGGGCTCGGGTCCTCCCGGTTCATCTCGACCAGCAGGTCCGACACGGCCCGCGGCATCGCCGGGAGGGCGCGGGGGTAGTTGAGCAGGGCTTCGAGTTCCATGGTCGGAAATCCAAGGTACGGATGTAGGAATGAACACCTCCTCTATCGACCACCCCGACCCCGACTTGAGTCCCCGAATACCCGCCCCCCGGCCGGCGTGACAGGCTTAACGCTTCAGGCCCTGCAGCTTGGCAAAGGCCGAGGCCATGGCGCCGGCCGCCTCGGGCTGGCGCTGTCCGCCGCCGTGGTTCCCCTGCCCCCGGCCGTGGTCGCCCCTCGGGCCACCGCGCGACGGCTCGAAGCGGTTGTCGCGCGGGCCGTCCTTGCGGGCGGGCGCAGCGTCCAGCTTCATGGTCAGGCTGATGCGCTTGCGAGCCGCGTCGACCTCCAGCACCTTCACCTTGACGATGTCGCCGGTCTTGACCACCTCGCGCGCGTCGTTGACGAACTTGTGGCTCAGCTGGCTGACGTGGATCAGCCCGTCCTGGTGCACGCCCAGATCGACGAAGGCGCCAAATTGCGCGACGTTGGACACCGTTCCTTCGAGCACCATGCCTTCCTTCAGGTCGGCGATGTCGTCCACGCCCTCGTTGAAGCGCGCCACCTGGAAGTCCGGGCGCGGGTCGCGGCCCGGCTTCTCCAGCTCGCCCAGGATGTCCTTGACCGTGATGACGCCGAATTTCTCGTTGGCAAACAGCTCGGGCCGCAGGGTCTTGAGCATGTCGGCGCGGCCCATCAGGTTCGCCACCGGCTGGCCGGTCTTGGCGATGATCTGCTCGACCACCGGATAGGTTTCCGGGTGCACGCCGGTCATGTCCAGCGGGTTGTCGCCATCGCGGATGCGCAGGAAGCCCGCCGCCAGCTCAAAGGTCTTGGCGCCCAGGCCGGTCACATCCAGCAGCTGCTGGCGGCTCTTGAAGGCGCCGTTGGCTTCGCGCCAGCGCACCACGGCCTTGGCCACCGAGCCCGACAGGCCCGACACGCGGGTGAGCAGCGGCACGCTGGCCGTGTTCAGGTCCACGCCCACGCCGTTCACGCAGTCTTCCACCACCGTGTCCAGCGTGCGCGCCAGCTCGCTCTGGTTCACGTCGTGCTGGTACTGGCCCACGCCAATGCTCTTGGGGTCGATCTTCACCAGCTCGGCCAGCGGGTCCTGCAGGCGGCGGGCAATCGACGCCGCGCCGCGCAGGCTCACGTCCACGTCCGGCATCTCCAGGCTGGCGAACTCGCTGGCGGAATAGACCGAGGCGCCCGCCTCGCTCACCACCACCTTCTGCACGCCTTCGATGCCCGCCTTGGCGAGCATCTTGATCAGTTCACCGGCCAGCTTGTCGGTCTCGCGGCTGGCCGTCCCGTTGCCGATCGCGATCAGCTGCACGCCGTGCTGGCGGCACAGAAGCGCCAGCGTGTGCAGGGAACCGTCCCAATCGCGGCGCGGCTCGTGCGGGTAGACCGTGTTCGTCGCCACCAGCTTGCCGGTCGCGTCCACCACCGCCACCTTCACCCCGGTGCGAATGCCCGGGTCCAGGCCCATCACGGCCTTCTGGCCGGCGGGCGCCGCCAGCAGCAGGTCGCGCAGGTTGTCGGCAAACACCTTGATCGCCACCGCCTCGGCGCTCTCGCGCAGCCGGGTGAACAGGTCGCGCTCGGTAGAGAGGCTCAGCTTCACGCGCCAGGTCCAGGCCACGCACTTGCGGATCAGGTCGTCCGCCTTGCGGGCCTGGTGGCTCCAGCCCAGGTGCAGCGCGATCTTGCCTTCGGCCAACGACGGCTTGCCCGGCTCGGGCATCTCGGGCAACACCAGCTTGGCGTCCAGAATCTCCAGCGCCCGGCCGCGGAACACCGCCAGCGCCCGGTGCGACGGCACGCGGCCGATCGGCTCGTCGTACTCAAAATAGTCGCGGAACTTGGCGACGTCGGCGTTGTTCTCGTCCTTGCCCGCCACCAGCTTGCTCTGCAGCAGGCCCTCGGCCCACAGCCACTCGCGCAGCGACTGCACCAGCGCCGGGTTTTCGGCCCAGCGCTCCGAAAGGATGTCGCGCACGCCGTCGAGCACTGCCTGCGGCGTCGAGAAGTCCGCGCCCGGCTTGCCGTCGTCCAGCACCTCGGGCGGCTTGGTGAAGGCCGCGGCTTCGGCCAGCGGGTCCAGCGTCGGGTCGGCAAACAGCTTGTCGGCCAGCGGCTCGATGCCGAACTCCCGGGCGATCTGCCCCTTGGTGCGGCGCTTGAGCTTGAACGGCAGGTAGATGTCTTCCAGCTCCTGCTTGGTCGGCGCCTGGGCAATCGCCACGCGCAGCGCGTCGGTCAGCTTGCCCTGCTCGTCAATCGCCTTCAGCACCGTCGCACGGCGGTCTTCCAGCTCGCGCAGGTAACCCAGGCGGTACTCCAGCTCGCGCAGCTGGACGTCGTCCAGCCCGCCCGTCACTTCCTTGCGGTAGCGGGCGATGAAGGGCACCGTCGCCCCCCCGTCCAGCAACTCCACCGCGGCCAGCACCTGCCGCGGCTCAACCCTGATCTCCTGCGCGATCTGCGCGATGATTTTCTGCATGTCCCAAGGGGCGCGAGCGGCCCGGTTTCAAACGAAGCGGGCGAGTTTGCCACAGGGGTGAAGTGGCCTTGGAGCTCCAAGTACCCGAACTTGCTATTTAGTAGTGCACTGATTGCCCAAGAGAACATCCTAGATTAGGCCGCATCAAATCATCCGATTAATGTCAATGCACTCAAAAATCTACATCATTCAAAATTCATTATTGAACCCCCTGAAACTGACTAATGCACATTAAATACTGGACCAAGAAGCTGTCGAAGCCCCCCAGCATTGTCACCATACTTAAATTTACAGTACTCATAATACATGGTGCGTCTAACATGAATCTCATCCAAGCCTGTTAAAGCCACGACTTTATCCACAACATTGCTGAGCCGATCTTTTGCACGATCCCGAATATTCGTCTTTGTGAGCAAGAGGTAGTCATTGGAGGTTGTTAGGTTTGCGATGTTTATCACTTGCCCCGCAAACATTTGATTGAGCCGCATCAAAAGCTCTGCATTCTCAGCTACTGATTGCTCAAGCATCTGAATAACACCAAGCTCGGGCGTGCAAGGCAGAAACTTTACTCGATCTGCTGCTGTCGCAAACAAACTCAGCAATGCAGTATTCTGTTGTCGACGGGCTTGAACAAGGGACTCGGTTTTTACGTCCTCATCGAGTAGTGCATACCTTCGAACATGATTGGGAAATATACTTGATGAGGTATTCAGCATCTCAACCACTTGAACAAAGCCCCCCACCGGCGCTATCTTATAAAGAGGTCGATGGCTTGCATTGGGATGGCACTTCGCCATATACATACCAACCATTTGCTCCACAAGCAACTTCGCCTGTTTATCTTCAACATAAAACACAAAGTCAGCAGCAAGCTCATCATCAAAGGCGATGTCGCCTAACACTTGCGCCGGAAATGCACCGATAACGGTTGACACCTCTCCCGAAGAGTCACTAAGCAAATGAATGATGCTTTTGCGATTTGCATTCTTAATTAACGTCGCCGAATGAGTTGAAAAAAGTACTGTTAAGCCTTTTTGCTCCGCCAATTCAACAACCTTTTTTAACAGTCGCACCTGGGCTTGTGGGTGAAGCGCCATTTCCACCTCATCGATTAAGAGAAGACTGTTGTCAGGTACGGTGCATATTGTCTTTGCAAGCTTTAAAGTGCACAACTCGCCTAGGCTAAAGCTCTTCTCGGAAAAATAGAAATTTCGACCATCATTTTGATACGGAATAAGGTACGCATCATTTCCGACACCGCGTCGGGTGTTTACGTACTTCAGACTATCCCACTTCTGGTCAGCAAGGACTGCCGAAAGAAAGTCCCGCACATTTTTCTCGGCAGCTCGCAATCGCCTTGGTTGAATTTCGTCTGGGTAAGGTTCTATTCTCTTGCCGCTTGCCTCAACATACTCAACCGAAGCATAGGGCGATTGATCTAGCAATGCAGCATTTCGCCTAGGAGTTGCTCGCCAACGCTGGCCGCCATAGTGATACTTCGCCGATTCGCCGTCTATCTTGTACTCAATTTCCGCATTGTCATACGAGTCCAATCTATTTTCATTAGGACTTGTTTTATAGAATTTCTGAAATGCATGCTGAGCACCAATCCTATACAGAGAGGCAAATAAACTGGTCTTTCCGGTTCCATTCAAACCTGTAAGTACCCAGACGCCCGGCGCAGGCATATGAAACTCTAATTTCTTTATTTTCTTGATATTTCTGAGTGTGATAATCATATTTTTACAATTCAAATATAAAGCATTGAATTTCGACACCAAGTCTGTTTGGTCCCACCTCAAGCATTCCACCAGAACGCATTTCAAAGGACGCGAGGAGGAGGTCTCGCCACTTGACTTCGTTTGGCACAAAAGCCTCGAGCTCTGGTGCTTTGGCATAAGGCCTTGATTCTTGATTCAAGCATGCATTGAGTACTCAAATCTTGCATTTTGCGTAGTTGAGAACAGCGGTGTGACACTTTGCTCGACCGCCCGGCCTTACTTCAAGGCTGAATTGACAAGGAGTGGTTCATGACCATCTGCCCAAAGCTTGTCGGCTTGTTTTATGCTGCAAGGGCGATTCTGCAATGTTTTGTCACAAGTCTCGAATAGTCGCCTGTCAGTTCATGCAACTCACGCCCCATCGGTGATAACAGGAGCCAACATGCAGGACGACCTGTTCGGTGCGCCACCTGCACCGCCACCCACCCGACCGAAAACACCCGTCGCTGCACCAGAGAGTGCCGACGACGGCGCCACGCCCACCCCACCCCGCCGCCGCTCCACCGAAGTCCTCCCCCTCCCACCCGACGCCTCCACCCTCGCCCTCGCCACCCGCCTGAACCCGCGCATCCGCCTGGGCGCGTCGACCTGGAGCTACCCGGGCTGGGCCGGCATCGTGTGGGACGAGGGGCCGCAAAGCGAGGGGTAGTACGCGCGTTACGCCAGCCAGGTGCCGGACGACTTCCGCTTCGTGGTGAAAGTGCCGGTGCTGATGTTCCAACTCAGTCGAACAGCGACGGCTCACCACCGGGCCGGTAGCCCTCGATCTCCAGCAGGCGCCACTTGGTGACCGCCCCGCCGCTGGCCGAGAAGCCGCCGGGCTGGCCGCCCGCCGCGAGCACGCGGTGGCAGGGCACGACGGGCGCGAAGGGGTTGGCGCCCATGGCCTGGCCGATGGCGCGGGCGAGGTGTTTGTCGCCCATCTCGGCGGCCAGTTCGCCGTAGGTCAGCACCTGCCCGGGCGGGATGGCGCGGGCGCGTTCGTAGACGCGTTGCAGGAACGGCGTGAGGCGCGACATGTCGAGCGGCAGGTGCCGCAGATCGGCTGGCCGCTCGCCGCGCAGGGCGGCTTTGAGTTCGGTGATGGCCGACTGGACGTCGGGCGGCGGGCCGGCGTCGGGCACCGGCGCCGGCAGGTTGCGCAGCAGGCGCTGGCGGGTGCGGTTGGGCGTGGGCTCGGGCAGCTGCACCGCGGTGATGCCCGCCGGCCCCCAGGCCATGCCGCAGGTGCCGATCGCTGTCTCGAACAGCGTGTGGCCGGCGCTGTCCATGGCAGGGATCAGGCGGCGCGCAGGGCCTGCCGCAGGCCTTCGCCGATGTCGGGCCGCTCGGCGAACGGGTCGGGCGGGTTGGTGCCGGCGACGATGGCGTCGAAGCGGCTTTTCGCGTTGCCTAGCGCCTTGGGGTGGCTGTAGATGTAGAACTGGTCGTGGCCGATGGCGTGGAACACCATCTCGGCGACCTGCGCGGCGGTGATCTTGCCGGAGCCGACGGCCTTGTCGCTCATGGCCTGGCCGATCAGTTGGCTGCGGGTGGGCTTCTCGTCGGCCATCTCGGCGGGCCTGTTGCGGTCGCTCTTGTTGATGCCGGTGGGCACGAAGTACGGGCAGAGCACGCTGGCGCTGACCTGGTCGGTGACCAGCTTCAGGTCCTGGTACAGCGTCTCGGTCAGGCTGACCACGGCGTGTTTGCTGACGTTGTAGACGCCCATGTTGGGCGGGGTCAGCAGGCCCGCCATGCTGGCGGTGTTGACGATGTGGCCGCGGTACGCTGGGTCGGCCTGCGCGGCGGCCAGCATCATCGGGGTGAACAGGCGCACGCCGTGGATCACGCCCCAGACGTTGACGCCGAGCACCCATTCCCAGTCTTTGACCGAGTTCTCCCAGATCAGGCCGCCGGAGCCGACGCCCGCGTTGTTGAAGACGAAGTGCGGCGCGCCGAAACGCTGCTGCACGGCCTGCGCCAGCGCGTCCATCTGCTCGGCGCTGGACACGTCGACCTTGCGCGCCAGCACCTGTGCGCCCGCGGCTTCCATCTCGGCCTGTGCCTTGTCGAGCGCGTCCTGCTGCACATCGACCAGCACCAGGTTCATGCCCAGCCGCGCGCCGATGCGGGCGCATTCGAGGCCGAAGCCGGAACCGGCGCCGGTGAGCACGGCGGTCTTGCCTTTGAAGTCTGAAATCACGTCTTGTCTCCTGTGGTTGTTGGGGTCAGCGGCGGATCATTTCCAGGTGCGGAATGCCGTCTTCGACATAGGGCTTGTCGTCCGACACGAAGCCGTGCCGGTTGTAGAAACGTTCGAGGTGCGCCTGGGCGCCGATGCGGATCGGCTGAGGTCCCCAGATCTGCTCCAGCAGGCGCACGGACTCGGCCATCAGCGCGTGGCCGATGCCGCCGCCGCGCGCGGCCGGGGCGGTGACCACGCGGCCGATGCTGGCCTCGGCAAAGCCCAGCCCGGGCGGGACCAGGCGGGTGCTGGCGTGCAGTTGGACCACGCCCTGCGCGTCGACCACTTCGCCGAGCACGTGCAGGCACTGGGTGTCCAGCCCGTCGAGATCCAGAAACACGCAGTTCTGCTCGACCACGAACACCTCGCTGCGCAGCCGCAGCAGGCGGTACAGCGTGTCGGCGCCCATGGCGTGGAAAGGCAGGCAGCGCCATTGCACGGCGTCGCCCGCACCGAACACCGTCTGCCCGCTCAAGCGCGCACTTCCCGCAGCACGTAGCCCACGCGGGGGAAATGCACATGCAGGCGGCCGGCGCGATCGTCGTGGCGTTCGAGCGTGTAGTGCGTGCGCGTGGCGGCCAGGAGCACGCCTTCGGTGGTCTCGGTGCCGAAGCTCTCGGCGGCCACGGTGACGCGGCTGCCCAGGGCGATGCCGTGGTCGTCCTGGAACACTTCGCCGGTCAGGGACGCGGGTTCGGCGGCGGCCGCGATGGCGATGGCGTCGCTGGAACCGAGCTTGGCGGGTTTGCCGTGTCCAAAGGCCGCCATGCGGTCCATCCAGGCCAGCACCTCGGGTGTCGCATCCAGAATGCCCGCCAGCGGCGGCACCAGGTTTCGGGTGAACCAGAGCGGGTGGTAGGCCGAGAAGTCGGCGATGCAGGGCACGTCGCCCAGCAGGAAGGGCTGCCCGTGCAGCATGTGCGCCAGCCGCCGCAGGTAGCTGCGGTAGGCCGATGCGGCGTCGCCCGGGCGCACGCGGGTCATGCCGCTGCTCATGGCGCCACGGTCGGCGGCAAAGGTTTGCGCCGCTTCGGGCGGCTGGTTGGCGAACAGGGTCGCGGCGCCCTTGGGGCCGAGGCTGTAGCCCATGGCCGCCCAGAACAGGGTGCTGTCGGCCCACTGAGCCACGATGCGTGCCGCGCCCTTGAGCGCGTCGGGAAACAGCGCGGGGGCCGGTTTCAGGTGTTCCAACACCGTCGCGATCAGCGCGGTGTCGCACCAGATGTCAGCGCCGATCTGCAGGATCGGGGTGCGGCGGTAGCCGCCGGTGAGCGCCACCAGGTCCGGCTTGGGCATCACGCTGGGGATGTAGACGCTCTGCCAGTCCAGCCCCTTGAAGCCCAGCATCAGGCGCGCCTTCTCCGCAAAAGGCGACATCGGGTAGTGGTGGAGGATGGGAATGCTGCCCTCGGGCACGGAAATCGAAGCCATGTCTGCGGTTCCTCGGGTCGGGGATGACGACCGCCGCAGTGTGCATCAAACGCGAAAATCCGCGGTCACTCCCACGACAATAGGGGTCATGGCCATTCTTCGCCCCTTCATGGACCTGCTCGACGACCCGCTGTCGGTCGAGCGGGGTGTGCTCGCCAGACCGCGCTGGGGCATCAGTGCCCTGATCTGGGTCGGCGGCTTTGCCTGCATGGACTGGATGCAGACCACGCTGGAGCTGGGGCTGGCGGCCATCACGGTCACCCTGATCCTGACCTCGGCGCTGGCCTCGCTGTTCGTGACGCCGCTGATGGCGGTGGTCTTCGCCCTGGGCGCGGCGCTGGCCTTCAACTACCTGTTTGCACCGCCCATCGGCAGTTTCCAGTTCAAGCTGGGCCTGCACCACGATGTGATCCTGATCGTGGCGCTGGGCGTCAGTCTGGTGGTCGGCGCCCTGACCTCGCGGCTGCGCATCGTCGGCCTGGCGCTGCAGCAGCGCATCGGCCAGCTCAAGACGCTCAACGGGGTGAGCAACACGCTCAACCGCAGCGAAGACCCGGCGGAGGTCACGCCCTTCATCGGTTCGGCGCTGACCAGCATGGTCGACGCGCAGGTCAGCCTGATCATCGCCGCCGATGTGTCGGATGCTTCCGCGGAACCTGGCGATCCAGCGCGCGACAGCAAGCCGGAACACTGGGGCACCATCGACGACGCCCAGCTGGCCGCCATGCGCCAGTGCATGTCTATCCAGGCCCCCGTGCCGGCCGGGCCGCACGGCATCTGCCTGCCGCTCACCGGACAGCAGTCGACGCTGGGTGCGGCGCTGCTGATCTGGCGGAGCGCGGGCGCCAAGTCCCGGGCCGACCTGGACGCGGCACAGACCCTGTGCAACCTGTTCGGCATGGCGCTGGAACGCGCTCAGCGGGCCCGCAAGGCCGCCGCCGCCAGCAAGGCCGCCTTCCGGCGCCAGCACAGCAACCTGGTGCTGTCGGCGGTGTCGCACGAGTACCGCACCCCGCTGACCACCATCCTCTCGCACGCGTCGCAGATGCGGACCCACGACCGGCAACTGGGCCCGAACGAAAAGCAGCGCATGCTCGACAACATCATCGACGAGGTCGAGCACCTCAAGCGGGTCACCGGCAACATGCTGCAGTTGGCCCGACTGGACGCGCAGGCGTTCTCGCTGCAGCTCGAATGGGAGTCGATCGAAGACCTGCTGGGCAGCGTGCTGCACCGCTTCCGCACCCGCGACCCCGACTGGCGGGCCACCGCCGACCTGGCCCCCGGCCTGCCGCTGATCCGCTGCGATGCCATCCTGCTGGCCCAGGTGCTCGACAACCTGCTGGACAACGCCCGCTCATACGCTGGCGGGCAAGCACCACACATTGCCGCCTGGACGGAAGACAACATGCTGCACATCGCGGTGATGGACCGCGGGCCGGGCATCGATCCGGCGCTGCAGCTGCGGCTGTTCCAGGTGTTCGAGCGCGGCCGCGCCCTCAAGCACGCGACGGGTCTGCCCGAGGAAAGCAGCCGACAGCGCATGGGCACCGGCGTGGGCCTGGCACTGTGCCGGGCCATCCTCAAGGCCCATGGCGGCGAGATCACCTGGAAACCGCGGGACGGCGGCGGTTCGGTGTTCGAATGTGTGCTGCCGCTGTCGAGTGAAACCGCCATGACCATCCCGACATCGCTCATCGAAGAAGAACCGATCTCATGAAGCCGAGCATCCTGCTGATCGAAGACGACTCGCGCCTGCGCAGCGCGTTGCTGCAGCCGCTGCAGCTCGAAGGCCACGAAGTCGTGGTCGCCACCCGCATCCAGGAAGCGCAAGCCCAGTTGCGGCAGTCCCGCGACCGCTTCCAGGTGGTGCTGCTGGACCTGAACCTGCCCGACGGCAACGGGGAGCAATTGCTCGACGAGCTGCTGCGCGCCAACCTGTCGGTGGTGGTGATTTCGGCCGAACACAACGAAGACACCCGCATCCGCCTGCTGGACCGCGGCGCCGAAGACTATCTGGTCAAGCCGTTCTCGGTGCCAGAGCTGATGGCGCGCATCCGCGTCGCCGCGCGCCGCCGTCAACCGTCGGCACGCGGCCCGCTGGTGTTCGAGGCCGGCGATCTGGTCATCGACACCGGCAGCCACACGGTCACGCGCAAGGGCGAGCGGGTGCGCCTCACGCCAACCGAGTTCAAGTTGCTGGAAGTGCTGGTGCGCTCGGCCGACAAGGTGGTGCCGCGCCGGCAACTGCTCTCGACCGTCTGGGGGCCGGGCAACGCCGAACAGACCCACTACCTGCGGCTGTACATCGCGCAATTGCGCGCCAAGCTGGAAGACCGGCCCGCCGACCCGGTCCACCTGATCAACGAACCGGGCGTGGGATACAAGTTCTGCAGCAACGCCACCGGGGCGGAAGGCGCCGATTCCTCGGCCGACGCCGAGGAGTGACCCGAAGCGGTCGGGTCAGGCGCCCGGCTTGAGATGCGGGGCCAGCATGTCGGCCACCTTGGCGTAGAAGCTGGCGCGCGGGTGGTCGTCGAGCCAGAAGTAGTCGCGCTTGTTGACGACCTTGCTGACGTCGAGCACCTCGATGTTCAGGTCGGGGAACTCGCGGTGCAGCACCTTGTCGAACGCCGCCTTGAACACAATGCTGTTGCGACCGTAGCTTGTCGATTCATAGACGATCAGGTGGCGGTTCTTGATGTACTCCTTGTGCCGCGCCAGGATCTCGGAGAACTGCTCGGCTTCGTACTCGTAGTTGCGCTCGCGGTCCTCCTTCTTCATTTCCCAGCGGTTGGAATACTCGCCCTGGCTGATCACCTGCGCAATCCCCCTGAAGGTGTCGCCCAGCGGCGTCCCGGCTGCCTTGCGGGCCTGGTAAACCTCTTTGGCGAGGGTAATGTTCTGCAGGATGCCCTTGCGGTTTTCCGGTTCCTGATCGGGGGGAAGAGTCAGGTATTCGGAGTTTTCCCCGAAGTCGTTTTCGCAGTACTGCAGCACCAGCACTTCCGCATTGGGCGCATGGTCCTCGGCGGCCGCCAGCTCGCGGTAGGTGGCGTAGATCGGCACGCCCAGGTTCAGTGCGTCGATGTTGTGCCGGCTCTTGAGCTGGGCGTTGAGCGTGTCGGCGTCGTTGACCGAGAAGCCGTAAGTGTGCGAGTCACCGAGCAGCACCACCTTGGCGTCGTACCCGATCTTCGGGTTGGCATTGCGAAAGCCGTTGGCATCGATGGTCTGGACGGTGGTGTATTCCGCGTTGTTGAAGTGGCATTCGCCGGGCTTCATGCGGTAGACATAGCGGTGATCGGGCACCACCTCGAAACAGTCGAAATTGATGTTGCGGATGTACTGGCGATAGGCCTGCGGAAACGCGTTGGTCAGGAAGGTGAAATACACCAGAACCCCCACGATCGCCAGCAGCGGCGACAGCGCGATGCCGTAGAAGGCGAGGTTGCGCAGGCGGGACGACTTCTGTTCCATGGTCAATCCAGCTCGTAGAGGTCCTGGTAGTTCTCGCGCAGGCTCTCGGGCTGGTCTTCCTTGCGCAGGAGGGCGTTGCCGACCACCAGCACATCCAGCTCGGTGCCCATGAAGCAGCGCAGTGCATCCTGCGCGTTGCAGACGATGGGCTCGCCGCGCACGTTGAACGACGTGTTGACCAGCACCGGGCAGCCGGTCAGCTCCTGGAAGCGCTTGATCAGTGCGTGGTAACGCGGGTTGGTGGACGCGGACACCGTCTGGATGCGCGCCGAGTAGTCGACGTGCGTCACCGACGGGATGCTCGAGCGCGGCACATTGAGCTTCTCGATACCGAACAGCGCCTCTTCTTCCGCGGTCATGGTGCGGCGGTGCTCCGGCTTCACATCGGCCACCAGCAACATGTACGGGCTGTCGCCGTCGAGCTCGAACCAGTTGGCCACCTCTTCGCGCAGCACGCTGGGTGCAAAAGGTCTGAACGACTCGCGGTACTTGACCTTGAGGTTCAGCTGCTTCTGCATGTGCGGCGAGCGGGGGTCGGCCAGGATGCTGCGGCCGCCGAGCGAACGCGGGCCGAACTCCATGCGCCCCTGCATCCAGCCGATGGCTTTGCCGGATGCCAGGGCCTGCGCCGTCTGCTCGATGATCGCGTCGTCGTCGAGCACGGTGTAGACCGAGCCTTGCAGCCCGGCTTCGATGTCGGCCATGCCGTAGACCGGGCCGAGGTAGGAACCGGCCATGCCGTCACCACCAGGCACCAGCGCGCGCGGCGCCTTGTTGCGCAGGTGCGCCACCGCCAGGGCGGCTCCCAGAGCGCCGCCCGCATCGCCGGCGGCCGGCTGGATCCAGATGTTGTCGAAGCTGCCATCGCGCAGCAGCTTGCCGTTGGCCACGCAGTTGAGCGCCACGCCACCGGCCAGGCAGAGGTTGCGCTCCCCGGTTTCCTTGGCGAGGCTGCGCGCCATCTTGAGCACCACGTCCTCGACCACCACCTGGATCGACGCGGCCAGGTCCATTTCGCGCTGGGTCAGTTCCGATTCCGGCTCGCGCGGCGGACCGCCGAAAGCGTCGTGGAACTTCGGGCTGGTCATCGTCAGACCCGTGCAGTAATTGAAGTACGACATGTCCAGCGTGAAGCTGCCGTCGTCCTTCACATCGATCAGGTGGTCGCGGATCAGCTGCGCGAATCGCGGCTCGCCGTAGGGCGCCAGACCCATGACCTTGTATTCGCCGGAATTGACCTTGAAACCGGTGTAATAGGTCAGCGCCGAATAGAGCAGCCCGAGCGAATGGGGAAACTGGATTTCACGGGCAATCTGCAGGTCGCTGCCATTGCCGATCGCCAGCGAGGTCGTGGTCCATTCGCCGACGCCGTCCATGGTGAGCACGGCCGCGCGCTCGTACGGCGAGGGAAAGAAGGCGCTTGCCGCGTGGCTCAGGTGGTGCTCGGAGAACAGCAGGCGCTCGCCCCAGGCCACCTTGTCGCCCAGTGCCTGCGCCAGATCCTGTTCGATCACCCGGCGCTGGAACAGCTTGTCCTTGACCCAGACCGGCAACGAGGTCGCAAAGCTCTTGAGGCCCCGGGGAGCAAAGGCCAGGTAGGTTTCGAACAGACGCTCGAACTTCAGGAACGGCTTGTCGTAGAACACGACCTGATCGACCTGCGACGGCGAGATGCCGGCCTGCGACAGGCAGTAAGCGATGGCCTTCGAGGGAAAGCCGCTGTCGTGCTTCTTGCGCGTGAACCGCTCTTCCTGCGCTGCCGCCACCACCTTGTTGCCCACCACCAGGCAGGCCGCCGAGTCGTGGTAATACGCCGAGATGCCCAGAATGTTCATCGGTCAGAACAGCGTGTAGATGAAAGGCGCCAGCACGGAGCCCTGGGCCAGGATCAACAGACTCCCGATCAGCACGATCATCAGGATCAAGGGCAGCAGCCAGAGCTTCTTGCGGGCGCGCAGGAAAGTCAGCAGTTCAGAAATAAAGGACATGTGAATGGGGTCCAGGAACGGAGGGCATCAATAGGGATGCTTGAACGAATCGGGGTCGATGCTCTTCACGTCCCGCTCGATCCAGTAGCTGGCCTGCGCTTTGCGACGCATGCGCAGGGGATCACGTCCGAACAGGCGCCCGACCAGGGCGACCGGCGTGATCAGCAGAAAGTAGATGCCGCCCAGCACAATGGGCTGCACAACCTTCCCCATTGCCTCGCCCAACCGCATCCACAGGCGTTCCACGGGCATCAGCACCGCGGGTTGCACCAGCGCGAGTCCGCCCAGGATGAACATCAGCGCCAGGCTGACATTGCGCGAACCGGCATGACCGCGGTATTGCGCCACGCCAGCCATCACCGCCAGCGCGAAGGCCATCAGGGCACCAAACTTCTGCGCGCTGGCGACGGACGGTGCTGTGTGCTGTGCGCTCATCGCCGTTCAGCGCTTGGCCTGGCCCTTGAACTGTGCCTTGGCACGCCAGTCGCGGATGCCGCGCCAGATGACGGGCGGCACCCAGTCCTGGATCTTGTGCAGCTGCAGGCCACTGAGCTGCTCACCGGGGCGCGCCTTGAAGATGGTGGTGTGAGCGTCCGCCTCGGACGTCTTCTGGCGACCGTTGGTGTAGTAGTACAGCGCGATCGACTTGCGGCTGTTGCCGGGCGGGCAGGTCAGCGGATCCGGGTGACCGTGGAACGATTCGCTGGTGGTCGAGAACATGCCCAGGCGGTTGAACTTGGGCGCAATCTTGTTGCCCATGCGCTTGCAGTCCTTGTCCCACAGTTCCAGGTGGCCACCCCACTCGTCCTGCCAGTCCTTGTTCATGTAGATCAGGATGTTGACGCGGCGGTCGAGCTTGAGCTCGTTGTGCAGGTTGAAGTCGGCGTGCAGCTTGAGCAGGCCGCCAGGCAGGGTCTGGTGCAGACCGCCACCGGACATCGACGGATCGGGAATCAGGTTCTTGATGCCAGTCAGCCTCTCCAGAAAGGCCAGGAAGCCATTGGAGTTGAGCTGGTACATCAGCTGGCGGGTCGCCGGACCGAACTCGCGCTCGTCGGCGCACAGCATCTTGGTCTCGTCGGGACGGCGCAGGTCGTTCCAGTCGGCCTGGTCGGGCTTCGGGAACTCCTGCCACACGGCTTCCGCCACATCGTCCGGCAGGAAATTGTCGAAATAGATGCTGGGGAACGGATCACCGTTCTGGTAACGCTCGGCGTTGTCTTCCGCGAGCTTCAGGTATTTGGGATCGTCAAAAATGAAGCGGTCGGCCAGGGGGTTGTTGCTGCTCATATTGAAAACTTTCGTCGCAAAAACGTGGGCACCAATGCGAGGCACCTCAAAGCTTTCGAATTTATGCAGCACAGCGTATGGAATACGTATGGGATACGGTCGCGCTTTTGGTTACTCCTTGATCGAAATCAAATTCGGAAAAAACCGTGCGTTTTACCCCCCCGATAGGGGAAGGGCCCGTGCAATCAATCCATCGACATCGGCGCCATTGCCCAGCGAACCGAAGCTCAATCCCCATTGACCGCCAAGGCGCGAATCGCAGAACGCACCGAACACGGCGGCGGGTGCCGTGCGGGCCAGCAGCGCGGCCTGCACCGCCAGCGCCACATCCTGCGCCAGCCGCCGGGCCTCCATCTCGTTGGCCATCTGTTCGACGCGCAGCGGCAGACGGTCGGCCATGTGGTCCAGCGCCGGGTGCATGCCCCGGGCGGGAGCCAGTTCGTGTTCCAGGGCTGCCGCCGCATCAGCCTTGCGCAGGGCGCGCAGCAGGTCCAGCGCCATGATGTTGCCCGCGCCCTCCCAGATCGAGTTCACCGGCATTTCGCGGTAGATGCGGGCCATGATGCCTTCGCCGCCCTCTTCCACATAGCCGTTGCCACCCAGGCACTCCATCGCCTCCTGCGCGAAGTAGCTGCCCCGCTTGCAGATCCAGAACTTGGCCACCGGCGTCAGCAGCCGCTGCATCACCCGTTCGTGATCGTCTGCGGCGGCGCGGTCGAAGCTGCGCGCCAGCCGCATCGACAGCGCGGTCGCCGCCTCCGATTCCAGTGCCAGATCGGCCAGCACGTTTTTCATCAGTGGCTGCTCGATCAGCTTTTTGCCGAAGGCCGAGCGCTGGCGGGTGTGATTCACGGCAATCGACAGCGCGTGGCGCATCAGCGCGCTGGTGCCCAGAGCGCAGTCAAGACGCGTCATCGTGCCCATGGCGAGGATCTGCGGCACACCGCGCCCCTCTTCGCCCACCAGCCAGGCGGTAGCGCCGGCAAACTCAACCTCGGAACTCGCATTGGCCTTGTTGCCCAGCTTGTCTTTCAGGCGCTGGATGAACAGCTGATTCAGCGAGCCGTCGGGCAGCACGCGCGGAAGGAACAGGCAGGACAGGCCGCTCGGCGTCTGCGCCAGGATCAGGAACGCATCGCACATCGGCGCCGAGAAGAACCACTTGTGGCCGGTGACCACAAAGCGCTGCCCCCAGCCGTCGCTGCCGTCGGGCACCGCTTGTGTGGTGTTGGCGCGCACGTCCGAGCCACCCTGCTTTTCAGTCATGCCCATGCCCATGGTCACGCCGGCCTTGTCCTTCCACAAGGTCAGGGCCGGGTCATAGGCGCGGCTGGTGAGCTGTGGCGCCCAGTCGCGGTAGATCGCCGGGTTGTCCCGGAGCGCCGGTGTGACCGCGTAGGTCATCGAGATCGGACACAGGATGGACGGCTCCAGCTCCGTGAACAGCATAAAGGCCGCAGCGCGCTTCATGTGCGCATGACCGGTGGCCTGTTCGGTGTCTGAAAACGGCGTGCCGTGCAGACCAGCTGCGGTGGCCGCCGTCATCAGCGCGTGGTAGCTCGGGTGGAACTCCACCTGGTCGATGCGGTGGCCGAAGCGGCTGTGGCTCTTGAGCTGCGGCGTGAACACATTGGCCAGGCGCGCGTGCTGCTGCATCTCCGCGCTGCCAGCCTGCTGGCCCAGCGACTGCAAGGACGCGGTCGGCAAGTCCGGGGCGTTGAAGGCCAGCGCCGACTGCAACGCCAGGTTGCCTTCAAACAGGTTGACATCCACCAGCGGTTCGGGCTGGTTGAAGACTTCGTGGGTCGCACTCATGAAGACACCTCCAACGAAAGCGATGACTTCGGTCGAGGCCACCGCGGAACCGGCTCCGCCGGGCCGCCAGTGGCGCCCCCTGGGGGGGTGACGCCGCAGGCGGCCCGGGGGGTTAGATGAGCTTCACCAGCTGCTTGCCGAAGTTCTTGCCCTTGAGCAGCCCCATGAAGGCTTCCGGTGCCGACGCGAGGCCGTCGGCAATCGTTTCGCGCGGACGCAGCTTGCCCTGCGCCACCAGCGTGCCCAGTTCCGTCAGCGCCTCTGGCCAGACTTCCATGTGTTCGCTGACGATGAAGCCCTCGATCTTGAGGCGGTTCACCAGGATCAGCGCCGGGTTGGCCATGGGCAGCGGCTGGCCGTCGTAGCCGGCAATCATTCCGCAGACGGCGATGCGGCCGAAGGCGTTCATGCGCAGCAACACCGCGTCAAGGATCATGCCGCCCACGTTCTCGAAGTAGCCGTCGATGCCATCGGGGCACTCCTGCTTGAGCGCCTTGGCCAGGCTGTACATGTCCTTGTGCAGCTTGTAGTCGATGCAGGCGTCGAAGCCCAGCTCCTTGACCGCGTATGCGCACTTGTCCGGGCCGCCGGCAATGCCGACCACGCGGCAGCCGCGCGCCTTCGCGAGCGCACCGAAGGCGCTGCCGACTGCGCCGGTGGCGGCGCTGATCACCATGGTCTCGCCAGCTTTGGGGTTGATGATCTTCACCAGACCATACCAGGCGGTCACGCCCGGCATCCCGACCGCGCCCAGGTAGTACGACAGCGGAACGTGCGTGGTGTCGACCTTGCGCAGCGCGCCGGGCTGCACCGCGTCGACCACGCTGTATTCCTGCCAGCCGCCCATGCCGACCACACGGTCACCGGGCAGGTACTTGGGGTGGCGCGACTCGACCACTTCGCCGACCGTGCCGCCGATCATGACTTCGCCCAGCGGCTGCGAAGCGGCGTAGCTCTTGCTGTCGTTCATGCGCCCGCGCATGTAGGGGTCCAGGCTGAGGTAGTGGTGACGCACCAGCACCTGACCGTCCTTGAGTGGCGGCGTTTCGGTGCTGACGAGCTTGAAATTGTCGACAGTGGCTTCGCCCTGGGGGCGGTTGTCGAGCAGGATCTGTTGGTTCGTGGCCATGGTTTGTCTCCGTGTTTAGAAAAAAATGCGCTGCGCCACTCAGTCGGTGCGCAGGGTGTTGAGCGGCTGGGTGGATTTGCCGACCGGCAGGCGCGGCACAAACTTGAAGGTGCCGGTGGCGTGGGCGCAGAGCTTGCCGGCGGCGTCGACGATGCGGCCTTCGGTAAAGGCCATGGTGGCGGTACGGTGCAGCAACTTGCCGTGCGCCGTCAGCGGCCCCTTGGCGGCGCGCATGAAACTGGTCTTCATCTCGATGGTGACGCAGCCCATCGCCGGTTCGACCGAGCGCGCGGCGTGCGCCATCACCACGTCCAGCAGCGTCATGCTGGCGCCGCCGTGCACCACGTTGAACGAGTTCTGGTGTTCGGGCCGGGGATCGAAATCGATCTGCGCCTCGCCGTTCTCAAACCGCTGGAGCTCAAAGCCCAGCAGTTCGACGAAGGGAATGTGTACCTGGAAATCCATGGGGCAACGATACAGCCATTCGAGGCTGACGCTGTCCCTTCGGAGTCAGGAAATCACTGGGTCTTGTTGTGCGCCAGATTGCCAGTGTTGACGACCTGTGAGTCGTCGGTGTGGTTGGTGTAGAGCATGCCGCCGGACAGGGCCGCCCAGTGGAAGTGCGGCTGTGTTCCCTGCCAGGGCACCCGATCCACGACACCGTTGCAGTGCGTGTAGTCGACATACGCCACCGAGTCCAGCAGGTAGATCCTGCCTGCATTGTTGACATCGTTGAGCGATCCGACCGCCCCATAGGAGCCCTGGTGATAAGCCACCGCCTGGCTGAACGCAATGCAGCCGCCAGGGGGAGCCTTGTAGATCAACGTGTAGTCGACATAGCCGTTGGCGCCGAAGGTATAGAAGCTGCCGTACTGCGTGCCGTCCAGGAAGGTGGTGATGTATTGCCACTTGCCGGTCAGGCGACTGTCCAGATAGGCACCCGCGGGCAGCGTGGGCGGTGGGTTCACGCAGGCAGTGGCGTCGGCGTTGGGCACCAGCGGCGGCGTGCAGGTCACTGCCACCGCCGGGATGTAGTAGGCCGGACCGTCGAGGGCATAGACCGACTGGCTGCTCAACAGGCTGTTCTTCTCTGTTTCGCTGGCGGTGTAGAAGTGGAATCCGGCCTGCGTCTGGTAGAAGCGGTAGACGGGGCGCATGCCGGACTGCAGCGTCTTGCTGGCGTAGAAGGCGACACCGTCGAGCGAGAAGTACGGGTAGCTGGCCTGGATCGTCGCCTTCTCGGTCTCGCTGATCGTGTAGAGGTGGGTACCGGTGTTGCGGTTGTAGAAGCGGTAGACCGGACTGAGTCCCGTCGCGGCCTGTCCGTACACCTCGAAGGCGGCACCTTCGTAGGTGTAGTAGGGCAGCGTCGCTTTGATGGTATCGCGCTCGGTGGTGCTGACGGTATAGAAGTGGGCACCGGTTCTCGTGTTGAAGAAGCGGTACATCGTGACCTTCACAAAGGCCTTGCGCTGCGGCGCGGCCGGCGCGCTGGTGCCTGCGTCGGTGCCTGCAATGGTGTCCGCACCGATCGCGGCAGCGGCCAGGGTCTGGCGGTTGAGGTCCGCCAGCTGGGTCGCCTGTTCGCTGCTCAGTACCTGCCTGGCGTCGGCGGCAGTCACTCCGGCGCTGGCGCCGGCATCGGAACCGCCGCCACAGCCGGCCAGAACCAGCAACGCAGCCAGCATGAATGCGCAGGCTCGGCCACTGGAAAACCTGAAAGGACTGGCGTGTGTCGTCATGGCAATGGACTCCGGAATCGTGGATACGGCGCAGTTCATCACGCCACCCCACGCCGGGACCAGTGCCAAAAGTCATGACCTGCAGGCCGGTTGGCCCACAGAAAGGGGAAAGAATCAGCCCCCGGTGATCACCGACACGCCCCCATCCACCGCCAGCCACTGGCCGGTGATGTGCTTGCCGGCGTCCGATGCGTACAGCAGGGTGAGCCCCTTGAGGTCTTCGTCGTCGCCCAGGCGGCGCAGCGGCGCGTGGGCGGCCAGCTGTTCCTCGCCCATGGCCTTCAACGTGCCGGCGGTCATCTTGCTGGGAAAGAAGCCCGGGCAGATGGCGTTGACGCGGATGCCGTGCTCGCCCCACTCGGCGGCCAGCGCGCGGGTGAAGTTGATCACCGCGCCCTTGGAGGTGTTGTAGGCAATCGTCTTCATGCCCGAGGGGTTGCCGCCCAGACCGGCGATGGAGGCGGTGTTGATGATGCTGCCGCGCTTCTTCGGGATCATGCTGGCCTTGGCGATCAGCTGGCTCAGGAAGAAGTAGCTGCGCACGTTGAGGTTCATCACCTTGTCCCACGCTTCCAGCGGGTGGTCTTCGGCGGGCGCGCCCCAGGCGGCGCCGGCGTTGTTGACCAGGATGTCGACATCGCCCACGCGCTGCAGCGTTTCGCTCACCAGTCGGCGGATGTCTTCCTCGTGCTGGCAGTCGGCGGCGATCCAGCGCGCGTCGATGCCGGCGGCCTGCAGCTCGGCGGTGGCCTCTTCGAGGTCGGTCGCCTTGCGCGAGCTGATCACCACGCGCGCGCCGGCTTCGCCCAGCGCATGGGCCATCTGCAGGCCCAGGCCACGCGAGCCGCCGGTCACGAGAGCTGTCTTGCCCTTGAGGTCAAAAAGTTGGGTCACGGTACGGGTCATGTGGTCTCCTTGGAATGGTGAGAAATCAGAAAGCGTCTTCGGCCAGGTCGGCAAAGGTCAGGTCGCGATCGCGCACGACCTGCAGCCAGGCGCCGATCTTCGGCAGTTCGTAGTGGAAGAAGAAACGGGCGGCGGCCAGGCGGCCGGTGCGGGCGTTGCTGTCTTGTGCTGCATGCGCGGCAAGAGCAACGTCCAGCCAGATCCAGGCCAGCACGGTGTGGCCAAAGGCCTGCAGGTAGGGCACCGCGTTGGCCAGCGCTTCGGTCGGGTTCGCGGTGGCCCAGGCGGCCTTGGTGGTGGCGCCCACGTCCTGCAGCGCCTTGCCCAGCGCGTTGGCGTGCGCCGCGAATTCGGGCACCTGGATCGCGCGCTGGATGGTGTCGTTCATGCGGCCAGCCAGCAGCTGCAGGCCCTTGCCGTTTTCCATCAGCACCTTGCGGCCCAGCAGGTCCATGCCCTGGATGCCGTGGGTGCCTTCGTGGATCATGTTCAGCCGGTTGTCGCGCCAGTACTGCTCGACCGGGAAATCGCGCGTGTAGCCGTAACCGCCGTGGATCTGGATCGCCAGCGAATTGGCTTCGAGGCACCACTCGCTGGGCCAGCTCTTGGCGATGGGTGTCAGCACCTCCAGCAGCAGGCGCGCATCGTCGGCCGCTTCGGGAGCGCCGGTGTGCTGCTCGTCCACCAGGCGGGCGCAATAGAGTTCGAGCGCCAGCGCACCCTCGCTGTAGCTCTTCTGCGCCAGCAGCATGCGTTTCACATCCGCGTGTTCGATGATGCGGATCTGCGGCGCGGCCGCATCCTTGCCGCCAGCGCCCATCGGCCGGCCCTGTGGGCGGTTCTTCGCGTAGTCCAGAGACGCGTGGTAGCCCGCCATGCCCAGCATGGTCGCCGCCAGACCGACCCCGATGCGGGCCTCGTTCATCATGTGGAACATGCACTGCAGGCCCTTGCCGGGCTGGCCGACGAGGTATCCAATCGCCCCGCTTTCACCACGCACCGGGTACTTGCCTTCCCCGAAGTTCAGCAGCGTGTTGGTCGTGCCGCGCCAGCCGCACTTGTGGTTCAGGCCCGCCAGCGCCACGTCGTTGCGCTCGCCGGTCAGCTGTCCTTCGGTGTCGACCAGCTTCTTGGGCACGATGAAGAGCGAGATGCCCCGCGTGCCCGGCACCAGCTTGCCGTGTTCATCGGGAATCTTGGCCAGCACGAGGTGGATGATGTTCTCGGTCAGCTCGTGCTCACCGGACGAGATCCACATCTTGTTGCCCCTGAGCCGGTAGCGCGGACCCAGCGGATCGCTCTCGAAGTCGCTGCCATCGGGCACGGCGCGCGTCGCCACATCGCTCAGCGACGAGCCGGCCTGCGGTTCGGAAAGGCACATGGTCCCGGAGAAGCGCCCGCCGAACTCGTTGAGCGCAAACACCCGCTTCTGCACCTCGGTGCCGTGTTTCATCAGCAGGTTGGCGTTGCCGGTGGTGAGCATGCCGCTACCGATGCTGACCGAGGCCATCGCGAAAAAGCCGTTGGCCGCCGCCTCCACCGTGTACGGCAGCTGCATGCCACCGATGGCGTAATCCTGCGCCGCGCTCAGCATGCCGCTCTCGGCATAGGCCTTCTGCGCGTCGTGCGTGGCCTGCGGCAGGATCACCTTCTCGCCGTCGAAGTGCGGTTCCTGGGTGTCGACCAGGCGGTTGAAGGGCGCGTACTTCTCGCGCGCGATGCGCTCACAGGTATCGAGCACCGCGTCGAAGGTCTCGCGGCTGTGGTCGGCGAAACGCTCGCGCTGGTTCAGCTGCTCGACAGCCAGCCAGTCGTTGAGCAGGAAATCGATGGTGGGGCGAAGGCTCATGGTTGGTGTGATGGCTTATTGCGGATCGATCTTGGCGTCCTTGATGGCCTTGGCCCACTTGGCGGTTTCGGTCACGCCGCGTTTGGCCAGGTCCTCCGGCGTGCCCGGCTCCACCGCGAAGCCGATGCCGGCGAACTTCTCCTGCACCTCTTTGCTGTTGGCGGCGGCGTTGGCCGCCTTGTTGAGCTTGGCGATCACATCGGATGGTGTGCCGGCCGGCACATACATCGCGAAGTAGGCGATCAGCTCGTAGTCCTTGGTGCCCAGCGCCTCGTTGACCGTGGGGATGTCCGGAACAGCGGACGATCGTTTGGTCGAAGTCACCGCCAGGCCGCGCACCTTGCCCGCCTTGACCTGCGGCAGCATCACGGCGAAGTCGGCACTGAACATCTGCACCACCCCACCGATGAGGTCGGTCATCGCGGCCGGGCCGCTCTTGTAGGGCACGTTGGTCAGCTCGATGCCGGCCATGCCGGCAAACATCTCGGTCGACACCAGCTGCGAGGTGCTGGCGCTGGCGAAGTTGATGCTGCCAGGCTTGGCCTTGGCCATCGCCACCAGCTCCTTGAGCGTCTTGGCCGGCACGTCCGGGTGCACCGCAATGATCAGCGGCACCGAACCCATGTAGGCCACCGGCGCGAAGGCCTTGTCCTGGTCATAGGGCAGCTGCTTCATCAGGCTCTTGAGCGCCGCGTTGGTGCTGTTGGTGCCGATGAGGATGGTGTAGCCGTCGGGTGCCGCCTTGGCCACCGCGTCGGCACCCAGCATGCCGTTCACGCCCGGCTTGTTGTCGATCACGATGGGCTGGCCCAGCGCTTCCTGCATCTTCTGAGCGAAGGCGCGGCCGATCTGGTCGGTGGCGCTGCCGGCGGCGAACGGCACCACGGCCTTGATGGGCCGGTCGGGGTAGCTCTGCGCCAGCGCGGCGGTGCAAGCCAGTGCAGCGGCCGCCGTGGCCAGGACTCGGGTCAGTGAACGCATGGTTGTCTCCTTGTGTGTGGTGTCAAACGGAACTCAGTCGGGCAACGGCAGGTCCAGCAGCGCCGCGCTCAATGTCTTGCCGTGGGCGTCCAGCGCCAGCGAGCGCGTGACGCCACCCGCCAGGGCATCATGCAGCACGAAATGCACCGCCGAAAGCTGCGGCAGCGTATAGCGGTCGATGGCGCCATGGACCACGCCCTCGAAGTGGGTGCGAACCCGGTCGACCGTCAGGCAGCGGTCGATGAGGGGAAAGTCTGCGGCGTCCAGCGCGACGACGCTGAGCGTGGCGCGGTTGCCCTTGTCGCCGGAACGGGCGAGCGCGATGTCGCGCAGGATCCGGCGCGGCGCGGCGCTCATGCAGCCCACTCCAGCAGCTCGCAGCGGGGCCGCACCGCATCCCGAGGCATGAGGGTGGAAGCGACCGCGACCACCTCGCGCACCGACTGCGTCACGCCGCCACCCGCCGCCGGGCCGTTGAGGTACAGGGCCTCGACTTCGTGGCCCACGCGTTCGGCCTGCACACGCGTGGGACAGCGCACGGCAAGGCGCACGCGCACCTCGTACGGTTCCCGGTCCGCGCCCAGCGCCGGGCCGTGCATCGCATTCACTCCAATCAGTTCAGTCCGTTGCTCCAGGCCCGCCAGCGACGGCTGCAGGCGCTGATCGGCCAACCGCTGCCGCAGGATCTCCAGGGCGAGTTCACCGCGCGCCCGGGCCCCGGGGCCAGCGTAGGAAATCTGGCCTTCGCCGATGAAACCGTCGAGGTAGCCCAGGCTGACCTTGAGCTGCTCCGGCCGGGCGCTTCCACTGGCGCCGTCGACGGCGACGCGGTGATCGCCCAGTTCGGTGAAGCGCACTTGCGAAAAGTCGCCGGTGACATCGGCTTGCAGATACGCGGCCGGGTCTTCAACTTCGTACAGCAGCTGCGCCGTGCAGCTCAGCCGGTCGACGCGACCGCCGGTACCCGGCAGCTTGCTGATGACCGCATTGCCATCCGCCTGCACCTCGGCCATCGGAAACCCGACGCGGTGCAGGTCGGGCACGTCGACCCGGCCCGGGTCGGCCAGGTAGCCACCGCTGACCTGCGCCGCGCATTCGAGCAGATGCCCAACCACCAGCCCCTGCCCCAGGCGCGGCCAGTCGTCCGCTGCCCAGCCAAAGTGGTGCACCAGCGGCGCCAGGAACAGCGAGGGGTCGGCCACGCGCCCGGTGATGATGACGTCCGCCTTCGCCTGCAGCGCCGGCAGCAATGCGTCGGCGCCCAGGTAAGCGTTGGCAGAGATCAGCCGGTCACCCAGCGAACGCACGGTATCGGCGCTGTCCATCAGCGGCTGGTCGTGCTGGCGCATCCAGTCCAGCACATCGTCGCCGGTCACGACGGCCACACGCAGGCGCGGCAGACCGAGTGCTTTGGCCACCGACAGTACCGCGTGGCCCGCGGCGAGCGGATTGGCCGCACCCATGTTGGTGATGACGGTGGTGCCGTGCGCCACACACGCCGGCAGCACCGCCCACATGCGGGCCATCAGCATCGGATCGAAACCGGATTCGGGATCGGCGCGCCGACGCAACTGTGCCAGCGCGATCGTGCGTTCGGCCAGGCACTCGAACACCAGCGCATCCAGCTGCCCGCGCTCGGCGAGGTCGATCGCAGGGTCGATCCGGTCGCCGGCGTAGCCCGCACCAGCACCAATCCGGTAGGGCCTCACCTTGTGTGCGCTCCGGGTCAGGCAGCGGGACTGGCCGGCAGGGCCGCGATGGTGCCCTGCGCCACCGCGCAGAGCTTCTCTTCGCCGTCAAGGACGACGAACACGTCGCAACGGCAGACCGCCTGCGACCTGCCGGTGTGCACGGCCTCGGCGCGCGCGATCAGGCGTTCGCCGATGGCGGGACGCAGGTAGTTGATCTTGAACTCGGACGTGACCACCGGCACGCGCAGCGCCGTGCCACCCGCGTAGGTCAGCGCGTTGTCGGCGGCATAGCTCACCACGCCTCCATGCACGAAACCATGCTGCTGCTTCACCGACGCCGACACCGGGACGTGCAATTCGCAGCGCCCGGGAGAGAGTGCGGCCAGCTCGGCCCCGATCAGCACCGAAAACGGCTGCTTCGCCAGGACCTCGCGGCCCATGGCGAGGAAGACCTCGGGACCGACCGTGACCGGATCCGCCATGTTCAGAGCACTTCGAAGATGCCGGCCGCGCCCATGCCGCCACCGATGCACATCGTCACGCAGACGCGCTTGGCGCCGCGGCGCTTGCCTTCGATCAGCGCATGGCCGGTCAGGCGCTGGCCCGACACGCCGTAGGGGTGGCCCACGGCGATGGCGCCGCCGTTGACGTTCAGGCGGTCGGCCGGGATGCCCAGCTTGTCGCGGCAGTACAGCACCTGCACGGCGAAGGCTTCGTTGAGTTCCCACAGGTCGATGTCGCTGACCTTCAGGCCCAGGCGCGACAACACCTTGGGAATGGCGAACACCGGGCCGATGCCCATCTCGTCGGGTTCACAACCGGCGACCGCGAAGCCCAGGAAACGGCCCAGCGGCTGCAGGCCACGCTTCTCGGCCAGGGTTTCGTCCATCAGCACGCAGGCACCGGCACCGTCGCTGAACTGGCTGGCGTTGCCTGCGGTGACCAGGCCACCCGGCAGGGCCGAGCGCAGGCCGGCAATGCCTTCCTTGGTGGTGCCGGCGCGGATGCCTTCGTCGTTCTCGACCGTGACCTGCTTGGTCATCAGGCCCATGACCTTGTCGGCCACGCCGGCGGTCACGGTGATGGGCGCGATCTCGGCCTTGAAGAGGCCGGCTTCCAGCGCGGCGGTGGCGCGTTGCTGGCTGGCGGCGCCGTATTCGTCCATGGCGTCGCGGGAGATGCCGTAGCGCTTGGCCACCTGTTCGGCGGTCTGCAGCATGTTCCAGTAGATCTCGGGCTTGATCTTCTCCAGCGCGAGGTCCTTGAGCATGTGCTGGTTCATCTCCTGCTGCACGCAGGAAATGCTTTCCACGCCACCGGCCACATAGACCGAGCCTTCGCCGGCGATGATGCGCTGCGCGGCCAGGGCGATGGTCTGCAGGCCCGAGGAGCAGAAGCGGTTGACGGTCATGCCCGAGACGGTGATGGGCAGACCGGCCTTGAGCGCGATCTGGCGCGCGATGTTGGCGCCGGTCGCACCTTCGGGGTTGGCGCAGCCCATGATCACGTCTTCGACTTCAGATGCGTCGATGCCGGCACGCTGCACGGCGTGCTGCACGGCGTGGCCGCCAAGCGTGGCGCCATGGGTCATGTTGAAGGCGCCCTTCCAGCTCTTGGTCAGGGGCGTGCGGGCGGTGGAGACGATGACGGCGTTGGTCATGATGGGTTCCTCAATGCTTGATTCGTGCGGTCATCAGAAGGTCTTGCCTTCGGCGGCGAGCTTGGCCAGCAGCGGCGCCGGCTCCCAGAACTTCGCGTCGTCCAGCGGGTTCTTGGCAAAGCGCTTCATGGCCTGGACCACGTTGAACAGACCAACTTCGTTGGCGTAGTTCAGCGGGCCGCCGCGGTGCACCGGGAAGCCGTAGCCGAAGATGTAGACCACGTCGATGTCGCTGGCCTTGTTGGCGATGCCCTCTTCCAGGATGTGCGCCGCTTCGTTGACCAGCGAGAACACCAGGCGCTGCACGATCTCTTCGTCGGAAATCTTGCGCGGCGTGATGCCCAGGGCCTTGCGGTGCTCTTCGATCATGGCCACCACCTCGGCGTTCGGGATGGCGTCGCGCTTGCCGGGCACGTAGTCGTACCAGCCGGCGCCGGTCTTCTGGCCGTAGCGGCCCTTCTCGCACAGCAGGTCGGCGGTCTTGCTGTACTTCATGTCCGGCTTTTCCTGGTAGCGGCGCTTGCGGATCGCCCAGCCGATGTCGTTGCCGGCCAGGTCGCCCATGCGGAACGGGCCCATGGCCATGCCGAACTTCTCCATCGCCTTGTCGACCTGCTCGGGCGTGCAGCCCTCGTCGAGCAGGAAACCGCCCTGGCGGCCGTACTGCTCGATCATGCGGTTGCCGATGAAGCCATCGCAGACGCCGGACACCACCGCCGTCTTCTTGATTTTCTTGGAGATTGCCATCACCGTGGCCAGCACGTCCTTGGCGGTCGCGTCACCGCGCACCACTTCCAGCAGCTTCATCACGTTGGCCGGGCTGAAGAAGTGCATGCCCACCACGTCCTGCGGACGCTTGGTGAAGTTCGCGATCTTGTTGACATCCAGCGTGGACGTGTTGGACGCCAGGATGGCACCCGGCTTCATCACGCGGTCGAGTTCCTTGAACACCGCTTCCTTGACGCCGATCTCTTCGAACACAGCCTCGATCACCAGGTCGGCCGCACCCAGATCGTCGTAGCTCAGCGTGGTGGTCAGCAGGCTCATGCGCTGCTCGTACTTGTCCTGCTTGAGCTTGCCCTTCTTGACCTGGGCTTCGTAGTTCTTGCGGATGGTCGCGATGCCGCGGTCCAGCGCGTCCTGCTTCATCTCCAGCATCTTCACCGGGATGCCGGCGTTGAGGAAGTTCATGGTGATGCCGCCGCCCATGGTGCCGGCGCCGATGACGGCGACCGAGGCGATGTCGCGCTTGGGCGTGTCTTCCGGCACGTCGGGAATCTTGCTGGCGGCGCGCTCGGCAGTGAACAGGTGGCGCAGCGACTTGCACTCGGGCGTCCACATCAGGTTGATGAAGATCTCGCGCTCGAACACCATGCCGTCGTTGAACTTCTTCTTGGTCGCGGCTTCGACGGCGTCCACGCACTTGGCGGGCGCCGGGAAGTTCTTGGCCATGCCCTTGACCATGTTGCGCGCGAACTGGAAGTAGGCGTCACCGTCCTTGTGCTTGCAGGGCAGGTTGCGCACCAGCGGGAAGGCTGATCCGTCTGCGTGTTTCGCAGCCATCTCGCGGGCGAAGGCCAGGGCCTCTTCGGCCAGCGACTCGGGCGAGGCGGCCAGCTTGTCGAACAGCTTCTGGCCCGGCAACTGGGCCAGCATTTCGCTCTTGACCGGTTCACCGCTGACGATCATGTTCAGCGCGGCTTCCACGCCCAGCACGCGCGGCAGGCGCTGCGTGCCACCGGCGCCGGGGATCAGGCCCAGCTTCACTTCGGGCAGGGCCACGCTGCAGCCGGGAGCGGCAATGCGGTAGTGCGCACCGAGGGCGAGTTCGAGGCCACCGCCCATCGCCACGCTATGCAAGGCCGCGATCACCGGCTTGGTGGTGTTCTCGACGCGGATGATCACCGACAGCAGATTGGGTTCCTGGATCGCCTTGGGCGAACCGAACTCGCGGATGTCGGCGCCGCCCGAGAAGGCCTTGCCGGCGCCGGTCAGCACGATGGCCTTGACCGCCGCATCGTTCTCGGCCTTTTCCAGACCGTCGACGATCGCCTGGCGGGTGGACAGGCCCAGACCGTTGACCGGCGGGTTGTTCAGCGAAATGACGGCGACGTCGCCGTGGACCTGGTACTCAGCGGTCATGGAATCTCCTCTGGGGTGAAGCGGAAAAGCGGGAAAACGGTTCAAAAACGAACGGTCGTGCGATTTTAGGAAGTTTGTGCAGCGCCGCAAGCGCCGCTTGTCGCTTGCGGGTCAGACCTCAAGCCATTCCTTGCGCGTGTACGGATCGGCGCGCAGGCTGTCGGGCGTGCCCTCAAACACGATGCTGCCGTGCCCCATCACCAGGGCACGGTCGGAGATGTTCATGGCGATCGTCAGCTTCTGCTCGATCAGCAACACGGAGATGCCGCGTGCCTTGAGCTTCTGCAGGTACTCGCCCACCAGTTCGACAATCTTGGGCGCGAGGCCCTCGGTCGGCTCGTCAATGATGATGAGATCCGGGTCACCCATCAGCGTGCGACACAGGGTCAGCATCTGCTGCTCGCCGCCCGAGAGCACGCCGGCCTCGGTGTGCTGGCGCTCCTTCAGGCGCGGGAACATGGCGTACATGTCTTCGAAGCTCCAGCGCGCGCCCTTGCCCTTGCCTTTCTGCCCCAGCAGCAGGTTCTGGTGCACGGTCAGCTTGGGAAAGATATCGCGGTTCTCCGGCACGTAGCCGATGCCCAGATGGGCGATCTCGAACGGCTTCTTTCCGCGGATGCCCTGGCCTTTCCAGTCGATGCGGCCTTCGCAGTCGACCAGGCCCATGATGGCCTTGGCGGTGGTCGAGCGGCCCGAGCCGTTGCGGCCCAGCAGCGCGACGATCTCGCCCTGCCCGACGCCGAAGCTCACGCCGTGCAGCACGTGGCTCTTGCCGTAGTAGGCGTGGAGGTTCTCGATGTTCAGCATGTCGGTGCCTCCTTCAATGGCCAGCTTCGGCGGCCTGCTGGTCGGCCAGCACCGAACCGAGGTAGGCCTCCTGCACCTTGGGGTTGGCGCGCACGGCTTCCGGCGTGTCGAAGGCTATCACTTCCCCATAGACCACCACCGCGATCTTGTCGGCCAGGCCGAACACCACGCCCATGTCGTGCTCCACGGTGAGCAGCGTCTTGCCCACCGTGACTTCGCGGATCAGGTCGATGAAGCGGCTGGTTTCGCTCTTGCTCATCCCGGCCGTCGGTTCGTCCAGCAGGATCACCGTGGCGCCGCCCGCGATGGTGATGCCGATCTCCAGCGCGCGCTGCTCGGCGTAGGTCAGGTTCATGGCCAGCGTGTCGCGCTTCTTGTCCAGCCGGATCATGCGCATCAGCTCTTCCGCCCGTTCGTTGGCGTCGGTCAGATCCGCGAGAAAGCGGAACAGCGTGTAGCGGTAGCCCAGGCTCCACAACACCCCGCAGCGCAGGTTCTCGAACACGCTGAGCTTGGGGAAGATGTTGGTGATCTGGAAGCTGCGCGAGAGGCCCAGGCGGTTGATCTCAAACGGCTTCTTGCCGTCGATGCGGGTGCCGTTGAGCACCACTTCGCCGCTGGTGGGGGCGAAGCGGCCGGAGATCAGGTTGAACAGCGTGGACTTGCCGGCGCCGTTGGGGCCGATGATGGCGATGCGCTCACCTGCGCGCACCGCGAGGTTGGCGCCACGGATGATCTCGGTCTTGCCGAAGCTCTTGCGCAGGTCGCGCAGCTCGAGGGCGTAGCCGCCGGCATGCACATGGCTCATGCCCTGGTCGAACCGCTCGGGGTCGGCGGCGTGGGGGGTGATGCTCATTCCGTCTCCCGGCGCTTGATCTCTTTTTCGATGTCGGTCTGGATCGCCGACCACTGGGCGGTGAAATGCCGGCGTGCGATCTCGAACACGCCCAGGCAGGTCAGCGTCACGAACAGCGCGCCGAACCAGGTCGCCCCGGCCCTGGTGTTCAGCTCCACGCCCAGGTACTTCACCGTGTCACCCATGGCCGCATTGAGCTTGAGGTGGTAGATCATCTCGACCATCGACCCGGCACCCAGCAACACCAGCAACGCGGTCACGCCCAGCGCCAGGTAGGCAACCCAGATCTCGCGCAGCCGCCCGAACGAGGCCACACGCAGGTTCATCATGATCAGGCTGGCGATGCCGCCTGGCGCGTACATGACCATGAACAGGAAGATCAGGCCCAGGTAGAGCAGCCAGGCCTTGGTCAGTTCGGACAGCAGCACGGCGGCGAGCACCATCAGGATGCCGCCGATGATCGGGCCGAAGAAGAAGGTCGCGCCGCCCAGGAAAGTGAACAGCAGGTAGCCACCCGAGCGCGCTGCGCCGACCACCTCGGCCGTCACGATCTCGAAGTTCAGAGCGCCCAGGCCCCCCGCGATGCCGGCGAAGAAGCCGGCGATCATGAACGCGAGGTAGCGCACCTTCTGCGTGTTGTAGCCGATGAACTCGACCCGCTCGGGGTTGTCGCGCACCGCGTTCAGGATGCGGCCCAGCGGTGTGCGCGTGAAGGCAAACATCAGCGCCACGCAGACGAAGGTGTAGAGCGCGATCAGGTAGTAGACCTGGATCGGCGGGCCGAAGGAAATACCCATGACGGGGTCTCCGATCACCCGGTTGCCCGACACACCAGCTTCACCGCCGAAGAAGTCCGAGAACATCAGCGACATCGCGAACACCAGCTCGGCCATGCCCAGCGTGATCATGGCAAACGGCGTGCCGGCCTTCTTGGTCGTCACGTAGCCAAACAGGATCGCGAAGAACAGGCCCGCGAAGCCGCCGACGATCGGCACCAGACTGACCGGAATCGGCCAGGAGCCGCCGGCCGCCGCGTTGAGCGCATGGATGGCGACGTAGGACCCGAGACCGGTGTAGACCGCGTGCCCGAAGCTGAGCATGCCACCCTGCCCGAGCAGGATGTTGTAGGACAGGCAGGCAATGATCGCGATGCCCATCTGCGCCAGCATGGTCACCGACAGGCTGCTGGTGAACACCTTGGGCGACACGAGCAGAACGAGCGCGAACAGCGACCAGATGACCCAGCGCCCGACGTTCCAGGGCTTGAATTCGTAATACGGCTTGGACATGTCGGCTTACCCTTCGCGCGTCCCGAGAAGACCCTTGGGCCGGAAGATCAGGATCAGCACCAGGAACAGGTAGGGCAGGATCGGCGCCACCTGCGACAGCGTGAGCTTGAGCACCGAGCTGTTCTGCGCCGCGGCCGACAGGGTCCAGCCCAGTTGCTGGGCGACGCTGACGAACGAGTGGTCCATGCCCACGGCGAAGGTCTGGATCACGCCGATCAGCAGCGAGGCCAGGAATGCGCCGGAGAGCGAGCCCATGCCGCCGACCACGACCACCACGAAGATCACCGAGCCCACCGTCCCGGCCATCGCCGGCTCGGTCACGAAGGTGCTGCCGCCAATCACGCCGGCCAGCCCGGCCAGACCGGTGCCTGCGCCGAACACCATCATCAGCACGCGCGGCACGTTGTGGCCCAGGCTCTCGACCATTTCCGGGTGGGAGAGCGAGGCCTGGATCACCAGGCCGATGCGGGTGCGCGTCAGCAGCAGCCACAGCGCCACCAGCATCAGCACCGCGATGCCCATCATGAAGGCGCGCGTGGCCGGGAACGGCGTGCAGATCACCCCTTCTGCGCTGCACACCGCCTGACCCGCGGCGCCCATGACCAGATGCAGACCTTCGGTGGCGTGATGCACCAGCGTGAAGGCCGGTCCGCGCAGCGCATCCGGCGGGGTGAACTCGACCGCGGTACGGCCCCAGATCAGCTGCACCAGTTCCAGCACGATGTACGACAGCCCGAAGGTCACCAGCAGCTCGGGCACATGCCCGAACTTGTGCACCTTGCGCAATGACAGCCGCTCGAACAGCGCCCCCAGCACCCCCACCGCCAGCGGCGCCACGATCAGCGCCGGCCAGAACCCGATCAGGCTCGACACCGTGTAGCCGATGTAGGCACCGATCATGTAGAAGCTGGCGTGCGCGAAATTGAGCACGCCCATCATGCTGAAGATGAGCGTCAGCCCCGAGCTCAACATGAACAGCAGCAAGCCGTAGCTCACGCCGTTGAGCATGGAGATGATGAAGAACTCCATGAAGCAGCCTTTCGAGGGCGAAGCGGTTGGAAGGAAAACAGAAGCGGACCGAGTATGGCCGCTCAGGCGACCAACATCACATCATGAATACACGATGAGGTCGGCGCGAAGCAACTCGGTCCAGAGCGCGGCGGAACCGGCTCCGCCGGGCCGCTCGCGCTGCCCCCTTGAGGGGGTGACGCGAAGCGGCGCGGGGGCGAGCCAGCTTACCCAGGCCGCTTCATCTGGCAGCTGGTCGGCGTGCTGGAGATGTAGGCCGGGAACTCCTTGACCGGGGCCAGCGTCATGCCGGTGTTTTCCGGACTGTAGGGGTACTTCTTGTCGGCCTTCTGCCAGACCGTCAGGAACAGCGGCTGCTGCAGCTGGTGGTCCAGCTTGCGCATTTCAACTTCACCACTGAAGCTGTTGAACTTCATGCCTTCCAGCGCAGCGGCCACCTTCACCGGGTCGGTCGACTTGGCCTTGGCCATGGCGTTGCCCAGCGCGTTGTAGATGTGGATCACCGAGCCGGTGTAGAAGTCGTCCTTGAACTTGGCGTTGAACTCGTCGGCCCACTTCTGCACCTGGCCACCCATGTTGTAGTGGTTGTAGGCGATCTGGAACACGCGGCCTTCGGCGGCGGTGCCCAGCGCGGTCGGCGTGCCGGTCACGCCGGTGTAGTAGGTGAAGAACTTGCCGGTGTAGCCGCCTTCGTTGGCGGCCTTGACCAGCAGCGCCAGGTCGGAACCCCAGTTGCCGGTGATCACCGTGTCGGCACCGGAGGCCTTGATCTTGGCGATGTAGGGCGAGAAGTCGCGCACCTGGGCCAGCGGATGGAGGTCTTCGCCAACGATCTGCACGTCGGGGCGCTTGCGGGCCAGGGTTTCCTTGGCGAACTTGGCGACCTGCTGCCCGTGCGAGTAGTTCTGGTTGAGCAGGTAGACCTTCTTGACGTCGGGCTTGTCCTTCATGAAGGTGGTCAGCGCCTCCATCTTCATCGAGGTGTCGGCGTCGAAGCGGAAGTGCCAGTAGCTGCACTTGCTGTTGGTGAAGTCGGGGTCCACGGCCGAGTGGTTCAGGAAGATGACTTCCTTGCCCGGGTTGCGCTCGTTGTGCTTGTTGACGGCATCGATCAGCGCGCCGGCGACCGACGAACCGTTGCCCTGGGTGATGTAACGCACGCCCTGGTCCAGCGCGGCCTTGAAGGCGTTCAGGCTTTCGGCCGGGCTGAGCTTGTTGTCCAGGCCGATCACTTCGAACTTCACGCCGGCCGGGTTGCTGGCGCTGAACTTCTCGGCGAAGAACTGGAAGCTCTTGAGCTGGTTGGAACCGACCGGTGCCATCAGGCCCGAGAGCGGATCGATCCACGCAATCTTGACGGTTTCACCCTTCTGGGCGTGGGCGGCACCGAAGGCCAAGACGAGAGCGGCAGCGGCAACAGACTGGTGTGCGAACTTCACGTGACATCTCCTGGAGAAAAGGAAGGCGTCAGCGTAGCGTCGGACCCCGACGGCAAGCTCAGGGAATGCCCTAGGCGCTATCGCGCAGGCGACTCTGCTTTCAGTTCCGTAGCAGCCGAGGTCCGTGCAACCCACCGCCCCCAACAAAGCCCACAGGCCGGGAGGCCGGCGGGCCAGTACATGCCGGGTACCCGACACGAACGCTCGGACGTCTTGGAATTGTTCTTGACGGTCACGGCACTCGCAATGAGAATGACTGTCATTCTCAAACTTTTCGACCGTATCCCATGAAACACGCTCTCGCTGCAGTCCTGATCCTGTGTGCCGCCTCTTCTGCCATGGCGGCCGACGAAGCCATCACCCTCACCATCGAAAAACACGTCTTCTCGCCCAAAGAAGTCAAGGTGCCGGCCGGCAAGAAGTTCGACCTCAAGGTGGTCAACAACGACGCCACGCCGGCCGAATTCGAGAGCAAGTCGCTGAGCCGCGAAAAGGTGATCCCCGCCAAGTCCTCGGCCATCGTCCACCTCGGCCCGCTCAAGCCGGGCCGCTACAGCTTCGTCGAAGAGTTCCACGAGAAGGAAGCTGGTGCCCAGGGCACCATCGTCGCCGAATAAACCCAGCCTCCCGGAACGTCCCCCATGTTCGCCGCCGCACTCATCGTCTTCCGCGAATCGCTGGAAGCTGCCCTCATCATTGGTGTGATGGCCGCAGCCACGCGCGGCATTCCCCGCCGCGGGCAATGGATGGGCGCAGGGCTCATCGCCGGCCTGATGGGTGCCGTGGCGGTCGCCTCCAGCATGGGTGCGATATCCAACTGGGCGGACGGTTCCGGGCAGGAGCTGTTCAACGCCGGCGTGCTGACGCTGGCGGTGTGCATGCTGGCCTGGCACAACATCTGGATGTCCAGCCATGGCCGCGAGATGGCCATGAATGTGAAAGACATGGCCAGGGCCATCCAGGATGGCAACAAGGCGCACTCCGCGATCTTCCTGGTGGTCGCACTGGCGGTGCTGCGCGAGGGCGCGGAGACGGTGCTGTTCCTGTACGGCGTGGCGACCAGCAGCGAAAACGGTCTGCGCGACACGCTGGCTGGCGGTGCGGCCGGCATCGCGGCCGGTGCACTGGTCGGCGGGCTGCTGTATGCCGGCATGCTGCGCATCCCGCTCAAGTGGTTCTTCAGCGCTGCCGGCGTGCTGGTCCTGCTGCTCGCAGCCAGCATGGCCTCCCAGGTGGCGCGGCTGCTAGTGCAGGCCGACGTGCTGCCCAGCCTGGCCACCCCGCTGTGGGACACCAGCGAGCTGCTGTCGGATTCATCGGCGCTGGGCACCCTGCTGCACGGCCTGGTCGGCTACGACCCGCAGCCCTCGGGCATGCAGATGCTGTTCTATGCCGTCACGCTGGTCGCGATCGCGACGGGCATGTGGCTCGTGGGCCGGCAAGGGTCCACGAGCCCCCGCACTCAGAGCGTCGGCAGCTTGTAGTCGGCCAGCTGCTGGCGCAGCGTCATCTTCTGCATCTTGCCGGTGGCACCCAGCGGGATGGCATCGACGAACACCACGTCGTCCGGGACCTGCCATTTGGCGATCTTGCCTTCGTAGAAGGCCAGCAGCTCGTCGCGCGACACCTCGGTGCCGGGCTTCTTGACCACCACCACGATCGGGCGCTCGTCCCACTTCGGATGCTTCATGCCGATGCAGGCCGCCATCGCCACCGCCGGATGGGCCATGGCGATGTTTTCCACGTCGATGGAGCTGATCCACTCGCCACCGGACTTGATCACGTCCTTGCTGCGGTCGGTGATCTGCATGAAACCGTCGGCGTCGATGGTCGCCACGTCGCCGGTCGGGAACCAGCCACGGCCGGCCTTGTCGTACTGCAGCGGATCGCCGCCTTCGCCCTTGAAGTAGCTGGCAATGATCCACGGGCCGCGCACCAGCAGGTCCCCATAGGCCTTGCCGTCCCACGGCTGCTCTTCGCCCAGCTCGTTGATGATCTTCATGTCGACGCCGAAAACGCTGCGACCCTGCTTGAGGCGCACCTTCATCTTTTCGTCGGCCGGCAGCGCCACCTGAGCGTTCTTGAGTGTGCACACGGTGCCCAGCGGCGACATCTCGGTCATGCCCCAGGCGTGGAGCACCTCGACGCCATACTGGTCGTTGAAGGCGGCAATCATCGCCGGCGGGCAGGCGGAGCCGCCGATCACCGTGCGCTTCATGGTGCTGAACTTCAGGCCACCGGCCTGCATGTGGCCCAGCAGCATCTGCCAGACGGTGGGCACGCCGGCCGCCATCGTCACCTTCTCCGATTCGATCAGTTCATAGACCGACTTGCCATCCATCGCCGGGCCGGGGAACACCAGCTTGCAGCCGACAGCGGCGGCCGAGTACGGCAGGCCCCAGGCGTTGACGTGGAACATGGGCACCACGGGCAGGATGGAATCGCGCGCCGAGCAGCCCAGCGCGTCAGGCAGCGCCGCACCGTACGCGTGCAGCAGCGTGGAGCGGTGCGAATACACGGCGCCCTTGGGATTGCCGGTGGTGCCACTGGTGTAGCACAAGCTCGACGCGCAGTTCTCGTCAAACTCGGGCCAGGTGTAGGTGTCGTCGGCGGCGCCGATCCAGGCTTCGTAGCTGTGCAGGTTGGGAATGCCGGTCTCAGCCGGCAGCTTGTCGGCGTCGCACAGCGCGATCCAGTGCTTGACGCCTGGGCACTTGCTCCAGACCGCCTGCACCAGCGGCAGGAAGGTCATGTCGAAACACAGGGCACGGTCGTCGGCATGGTTGACGATCCAGACCAGTTGCTCGGGGTGCAGGCGCGGGTTGAGCGTGTGCAGCACCCGACCAGAGCCGCTGACGCCGAAATACAGCTCGAGGTGGCGGTAGCCGTTCCAGGCCAGTGTGCCGACCCGTTCGCCAAAGCCCAGGTGCAGGCTGTCCAGGGCATTGGCCACGCGGCGCGCACGGGCGGCGATCTGGCCCCAGTTGGTGCGGTGGATGTCGCCCTCGACCCGGCGCGACACGATTTCAGTTCCGCTGTGGTGGCGGTCGGCGTGGACGATGAGGTTGGAAATCAGCAGCGGTTGGCTTTGCATCTGGCCCAGCATGGGGGTTGTCTCCTTGGCTTGATAAAAAAAGAACGGTCGTTCGTTTTCAAACCCCACATCATGCCTGAAACCACCCGGGAGCGACAATACGTTCCCACCCCCGACACCACCGACTGGAGCCGCCCATGAGCCAATTCCCGATCCAGAAAACCGAGGCCGAATGGCGCGCCTTGCTGGCCGACAAAGGTGCCGAACCGGCGGCCTTTGAAGTCACGCGCCATGCCCACACCGAACGCCCTTTCACCGGCAAGTACGAAGCTGTCTGGGCAGACGGCAGCTACCACTGCGTCTGCTGCGGCAACCACCTGTTCGACTCGGGCACCAAGTTCGACGCCGGCTGCGGCTGGCCCAGCTTCTGGAAGGCGATTCCCGGTGCCATCACCGAGATCAGCGACCGCAGCCACGGCATGGTGCGCACCGAGACCGTCTGCAGCCAATGCGGCGCCCACCTGGGCCACGTCTTTGAAGACGGCCCGGCACCCAGCGGGCTGAGATACTGCATGAACTCCGCTTCCATCGACCTGCAACCCAAGTAACGCCCACCCGGAAGGAAACGCCATGAAAGCCCAGAACATCCTCCAGACCATCGGCGGCACGCCGCATGTGCGCATCAACCGCCTGTTCGGCGACGCCAGCCAGCAGGTGTGGATCAAGTCCGAGCGCAGCAACCCGGGTGGCTCGATCAAGGACCGGATCGCGCTGTCGATGGTGGAAGACGCAGAAGCCTCGGGCGCGCTCAAGCCGGGTGGCACCATCGTCGAGCCCACCTCGGGCAACACCGGCATCGGCCTGGCCATGGTCGCCGCGGTCAAAGGCTACAAGCTGGTGCTGGTGATGCCCGACAGCATGAGCATCGAGCGCCGCCGCCTGATGCTGGCCTACGGCGCCAGCTTCGACCTGACGCCCCGCGAAAAGGGCATGAAGGGCGCCATCGCCCGCGCCGAAGAACTCGTCGCCAGCACCCCCGGCGCCTGGATGCCGCAGCAGTTCAACAACCCGGCCAACATCGCGGTGCACGTGAAGACCACGGCACAGGAAATCCTGGCCGACTTCCCCGACGGTCTGGACGTGCTGATCACTGGCGTCGGCACCGGTGGTCACCTCAGCGGCTGCGCCCAGGTACTCAAGGCCCAGTGGCCGCAGCTCAAGGTATTTGCGGTCGAACCCACCGCTTCGCCAGTGATTTCCGGTGGCGCACCTTCGCCCCACCCGATCCAGGGCATCGGCGCAGGTTTCATCCCGGGCAACCTCAAGACCGAACTGCTCGACGGCGTGATCCAGGTCGACGCCGAACCCGCGCGCGAAATGGCGCGGCGCTGCGCGCGCGAAGAAGGGATGCTGGTGGGCATCTCGTCGGGCGCCACGCTGCAGGCGATCGCCCAGAAGCTGCCCGAGCTGCCGGCGAACGCCCGCGTGCTGGGTTTCAACTACGACACTGGCGAGCGCTACCTCTCGGTCGAAGGCTTCCTGCCGGCATGAGCGCCGACACCGACGAGCGCCTGGCGCAGCTGGAAATCAAGATCAGCTATCTGGAGGATCTGGTCGACACGCTCAACACCATGGTGGCGAAGCAGCACGACCAGATCGCCCGCCTGGCGCACGAAGTCGGGTCGCTGCGGCAGCGGCAGGACGAGTCGCAGGCGCCAGGCTTTCGCAGCCTGCGCGACGAACTGCCGCCACACTACTGAACCCTGGCGGGATCACTGGCGGCCGGTCGACGCGTAGTGCGCGGCCAGGGCCTCGGCCCGGCTCATCTCGCGCACCGTGCCGTGCTCCAGCCGGAAGAAGCGGTTGCAGTAGCGTTCGATCAGTTCGTCGTTGTGGGTCGCGAACACGAAGATACCGACCTTCTGGATCAGGCTCTCCATGCGCCGTTTCGCGTTGACCTGGAACTCGGCGTCGCCCATGCCGAAGATCTCGTCGACCAGCAGGATTTCCGGCTGCACCGTGGTCGCCACCGCGAACATCAGCCGCGTCGACATGCCCGAGGAATAGGTCCGCACCGGCAGGCGCAAGAAGTCGCCGAGCTGGCAGAAGGTCTCGATGTCGGCCACGTGGGCCTCGATCTCTTTCAGGCTCATGCCCAGCAGCACGCCCATGCGCGTGATGTTCTCGTAGCCCGAGAGTTCGCCGTCAATGCCGGCCCCGAGTTCCAGCATGGTCGAGACCCGGCCTCCGCGCTCGATGCTGCCGGAGATCGGCGTGTAGACCCCCGCCAGCGTGCGCAGCATGGTGCTCTTGCCGGCGCCGTTGTGGCCCATCAGCGCCACCGCGTCACCGTCGCGCAGGTCGAAGGACACATCCTTGAGCGCGGTCACCACGCTGACCTGCCCGGCGTCGCGCTCGATGCGCCCGCCGGTGCTTACGCGCAGGATCTGGTTGCGCAGCGAGAAGCTGCGGCTGTTGTAGATCGGGTACTGCACCGTCACGTTCCGGAGCGTCAGTCTTGCCATGCTCAGATCCAGAAGGCGATGCGGTCGCGCTTGTCGTTGAAGAGCCAGAACGCCAGCGCCAGTCCGGCGGCCAGCGCGCCCAGGTTGGCCCAGACCACGAACATCGGCGGCGCATGGCCCAGCAGGGGCGAACGCACCAGCTCGATGGCGTGCGACAGCGGGTTGAACCAGAGGATCTTCTCGCTGAACGGCAGGTAGTTGGGCCGGTAGAACACCGGGCTGATGAACATCAGCAGCGGCAGCACGGCACCGATGATGTGCTCCAGGTCGCGAAAGCGCGCGCCCAGGATGCTCACCACCACGCAGACCCAGTAAAGGTTGAGCAGCAGCACCAGCAGCGCCGGCACCACCAGCAGCGTGGCCCAGCCGACGGGCAAACCGTACAGCAGTCCCACCACGAGGAGGATGGGCAGGTTGTGCAGCAGGTTCACCACATGCCGCAGCACCAGTTGCGGCGGATAGATCGACAGTGGCAGGCTGAGGTTGCGGATGACGGACGACTGCCGCGCGTAGACGGTGCTCGACTCGCTCAGCACACCGGCGATGAACTGCCAGAGGATCAGGCCGGCCGTCAGCGTGGGCACAAACTGCGCGGCCGGAATATGCATCAGCTCGCTCCAGAGCAGCCCCAGGCCGATGGAGCCGGCAGCCGTGCCCAGCGTCAGCCACAGCGGCCCAAGCACGCTGCGCTTGTAGCGGGCACGCACGTCGCTGAGCGCCATGAAACTGATGATGGGCCAGCACCGCAGGCCGGCGGTGATGTCCTTCACCGCCGGAGATCGACGCCAACCGCCAGCGACATCCATGCAAAACACTCCGTTACAAAAGTCGGCGTGAGGCTATCACAGGGTCACGCCAGGGAGCCGTCAGAAAGTCAGAAGCCCAGGCGGCTGCCCGCCCCCAGCAGCGTCGCCACGCCCAGCACAGCAAAGATGCCGGCCGCGATCGAGTGCACCAGCTTCATCGGGATCTTGTTGGCCAGCCGGTCGCCGACGAACACCGCCGGCACGTCCGCGATCAGCATGCCCAGCGTGGTGCCGATCACGACCAGCAACGGTGCGCCGTAGTGCGCCGCCATCGCCACCGTGGCGATCTGCGTCTTGTCGCCCATCTCGGCCAGGAAGAAGGTGATCAGCGTGGCGCCGAACACGCCCAGCTTCTGCGCCACCTGGGTCTCTTCTTCCTCGATCTTGTCGGGAATCAGGGTCCAGACCGCCATGCCGATGAACGAGGCGCCAAGCACCCAGCGCAGCACTTCGGGACTGACGTTGGCCGTGATCCAGGCACCCAGTGCCCCGGCCAGGCCGTGGTTGACGATGGTGGCCAGCAGAATGCCGGCAATGATGGGCAGCGGCTTCTTGAAGCGGGCCGCGAGGATGAAGGCGAGCAGTTGCGTCTTGTCGCCGATTTCGGCCAGGGCAACGACACCGGTGGAGACGAAGAGGGATTCCAGCATGGGATCTTTCATGGGCCGGCGCAGAACGCGTTTGACCACGACGCGCCCCCGGCCTCAAGCGGGGCATCGTGGTCAAAGGTCTTGCCAGGTGCGGGACTGCCTGCGCCATGACCGGTGAAGGTCAAGTCTGTTGACGCAGGCCTCTTCAGGGTGAAGAGCGGCTACTCCCCAATGACCTGGCGATTGTAGCCGGGGGCGTTACCGTCCCTCGGTCACAGGGCCCGCTGGGGCGCGTCGTCCTCGCGCCAGGCCGGCCCAGCCTTGGCCAGCGTCATCCAGACGTGAAACGGCAGCCGCTCGATGGCACGCCGGGGCGCCTCACGGGCCACACGCAGCACGCCGCGCTCGACCAGCATCACGCCGCACTCGGGCGGAACCTCGTCGGGCGCGCCGATCGGCCGGCCCTTCGCGTCTTCGCCCAGCACGTACCAGCAGGCGCCGGCCATGCCCAGGTAGGCGGCGCGCTTGGCGGGCCGCTTCAGGTCGCCCAGCAGGTCGGAGCGCTGCACCTTGATCTCGTGCACGACCGGTTCAAGATAGGCCTCGACCGAGCTGTGCCGGATCGAGAACACATCCGGACAGGCCATGCACCAGCCGTGCGCAGGTGACGGCTCGGGCGCGGCCAGTTCGGTCCACAGGCCATCGGGGCGGGGTTCCTGCGCCAAAATCCCGGCAGGTTCACCCAGCAGCAGCTCCATCGGCAGGGCCACCCGCAGCGCCAGGCCGCGCCAGGCCAGGCGCCCGGACCGCGCCATCGCGGTGGCGACCTGCTCGACCAGGGCCTCGTGCGCCGAACGCGCGGCCTTGTTGCCCGCAAAGACGCGCGCGAGCAGCTGGATGCCCGCATCGGTCACGCGCAGGCGTTCGCGCCCCTCATCCAGATGCCGCTCCAGCAGCCCCGCTGCCAGCAGTTCGACCTCGACGATGTCCTGGCAAGGCCAGCCGGCCGAGCGGTGGATGTCGCGCAGGCGCCGGTGGTGCACGCGGCCAATGGCGGGGAAAGAGTCGGGGCTTTCTGGCATGGGGGACTGACTATATATCCAGTACCATCGCTGTCAACCTGCCAACGCCCCGTGAGCGATCCTGCCTCCCCTTCCGCCCCAGCCGAAGCAGCCTTCCTGACGGACGAGCCGCTGCTGGTGGCGGTGCGCACGCTCTGCCACTTCACCGCCCGCAGCGGCGACCTCGACCTGCGCTTCACACCCTCGCCCACCGGCACCGAAGGCATCGCCGGCCACCAGACCGTGACCGCCCGGCGCGCCGCCGGCTACCAGCGCGAAGTGCCGCTGAGCGCGCGGCAGGGGCCGCTGACGGTGCAGGGCCGCGCCGACGGTTTCGACAGCGTCGCCAAACGCGTCGAGGAAATCAAGACCCGGCGCGGCGACGCCGGCCAGGTGCCGCCCAACCACCAGGCGCTGCACCAAGCACAGGCCCGCGTCTACGGCTGGATGTTGTGCGAGCAGCTCGGGCTGGACCGCATCGAGGTTGCGCTGGTGTACTTCGACATCGACAGCGGCCAGGAAACGGTGCACACCGAATCCTGCAGCGCGGAGGAACTCAAGGCCTTCTTCGACGACCTGTGCCGGCGCTACCTGGACTGGGCGCGCGCGGAGCAGGCACACCGCCGCCAGCGCGATGCGGCCCTGTCGGCGCTGGTGTTCCCGTTCGACACCTTCCGGCCGGGCCAGCGCGAACTCGCCGCCGACGTCTACCGCGCGCAGGTTCGCAGCCGCCACCTGCTGGCCCAGGCGCCGACGGGCATCGGCAAGACCCTGGCCACTTTGTTCGGCGGGCTGCGCGCGGCACCCTCGCAACGCACCGACCGCCTGCTGTTCCTGACCGCGCGCACCACCGGGCGGCAGCTCGCGCTGGACGGTCTGGCGCGTCTGGGAGCGCCGCAGCGCCTGCCGTTGCGGGTGCTGGAGCGGGTCGCGCGCGACAAGGCCTGTGAACACCCCGACAAGGCCTGTCATGGCGAATCCTGCCCGCTGGCCAAGGGCTTCTATGACCGCCTGCCCGCCGCGCGCGCGGCGGCTGCGCAGGTCGCCTGGCTGGACCGCGACACGCTGCGCGAAACCGCCCTGGCGCACGGCATCTGCCCCTACTACCTCGGGCAGGAAATGCAACGCTGGTGCGATGTGCTGGTGGGCGACTACAACCACTGGTTCGATGTGGGCGCGCACTGGTTCGCGCTGGCGCAGGACGAAGGCTGGCAGGTCACGCTGCTGGTCGACGAGGCGCACAACCTGATCGAGCGCGCGCGCAAGATGTACAGCGCCACGCTGGACGCCCACGAATTCCTGCGCCTGCGCCACGGCGCGCCGCCCGGGATCCGCCAGGCCATGGACACGCTGCACCGGCGCTGGAGCGCGCTGGCGCGCGAGCTGGAAACCCCGGACAACGACACCACCCCGCTGCCCGAGGGCGTGCCGGCCGACTGGCTGACCACGCTGCAGAACACCGCCGCGGCCATCACCGAAGAACTCGCCACGGCCCGCGACACCGTCGCCGACGCGCCTCTGCTGCTGTGGGCCTTCGAGGCGATGCATTTCGTGCGCATCGCCGAACAGTTCGGCGAACACTCGCTGTGCGACGCCGGCCCCTGGGCCTCGGCGCCGGGCGGGCGGGGGCGGCGTCTTCCGACCCTGCGCATCCGCAACGTGGTGCCCGGCCCGTGGCTGCAGGAACGCTGGCAGGTCGCCCGCAGCGCGACGCTGTTTTCCGCCACGCTGGCCCCGGTCGGGCACATCCGCACCATGCTCGGCCTGCCCGACGACACCGCACACATCGACCTGCCATCGCCGTTCGCGGCCGAGCAGCTGCAGGTGCGCATCGCGCCCTGGATCTCGACCCGCTACCGCGACCGCGAGCGCTCCCTGGACGCGCTGGTGCAGGTGATCTCGGCGCAATACCAGGAACGGCCGGGCAACTACCTCGCGTTCTTCAGCAGCTTCGACTACCTCGACCGCGCGCTGCAGCGCCTGGGCCAGAGCGCGGTCGACATCCCGGTCTGGTCACAGACCCGGGGCATGGCCGAGGCCGACCGCGACGCCTTCATCGCCCGCTTCGTCGACGGTGGGAGCGGCATCGGTTTCGCCGTGCTGGGCGGTGCGTTCGGCGAAGGCATCGACCTGCCGGGCGAGCGGCTGGTGGGCGCCTTCATCGCGACGCTCGGCATGCCGCAGGTCAACGCCGACAACGAGCGCATGCGCGAACGTCTGCAGACGATGACCGGCGAAGGCCACGACGCGACCTACCTGTTCCCGGGCGTGATGAAGGTGGTGCAGGCAGCGGGCCGCGTGATCCGATCCGAGCAGGACCGTGGCGTGGTCTGGCTGCTGGACGACCGTTACGCGCGGGCCGAGGTGCGCCGGCTGCTGCCGGCCTGGTGGCAGGTGGCGATCGCCGCGCGGCCCTGAAGCGGTCAGTTGCGTCCGCCGCGGTTGCGACCGCGCCCGGAATCGCCCCCGGAGTCGCCTCCGCCCGAGGAGCCGCTGCTCCCGGGCGAGCCACCGCTTCCCGACGAACCGCTGCTCCCTGAAGAGCCACTTCCGCCCGACGAGCCGCTGCTGCCGGAAGACCCGCTGCCACCCGACGATCCGCTCCCGCCCGATGAACCGCTGCCGGACGAACCACCGCCCGACGAACCACCGGAAGAGCCTCCTGAAGAGCCGCTGCCACCAGAGGATCCACTGCTCCCCGATGAGCCACTGCTGCCTGACGAGCCGCTGCCGCCAGAAGAACCACCACGGCCACGCCCCGAGTCGCCCCCCGAGCCGCTGTTGCTGCCCGACGAACCACTGCTGCCGGAAGAGCCGCTGCTGCCCGAGGACCCACCGCGGCCCCGGCCCCCGCCATCGTCCGAACCACTGTTGCGCGAAGAACTGCTGCTGGAAGAACCGCTGCCCGAAGCAGCTGGTGTGCTCGATGTGGTCGGGGATGTCGTCGTCGCCGGCGCCGTTGCGGCGGCGGCCGCGGGTGCCGTGACCGCCGTCGCCGAGCGCACGAACTCGCCACGCCGGCCCTCTGTCCGCACTTCGATGCGTTGCACCGTCAGACGCTGCTGGTCGTCGACGCGGGCACGCACCTGCACCGACTGGTCCACCTTCAACGACTGCAGGTCGCCGCCGTACACCGTCACCTTGTCATCGAGTTTCAGCGACTCGTAACCCAGTTGCAGTTCGCCACCGCGCAGACCGTGCACATAGCCCTGCAGCAGCACGTCCCTGGCGCCACCCAGCGCCTGGCGCGTGGGCTGGATGCGCCATTCGCGCACCCGCAACCGGCCGTCTTCCCAATCGCCGCTGACGCTCACTTCCTGCCCCTCACGCAGACCCGGCGGCAGCGAGGTGACCGTCAGCGGCGTACCGCCCACGGACAGCCCCGCGACACCCGCAACCGCATAGGCACCGGAAACAAAGGCCTTCGCCGGCAACGCCGCCCGCTGCACCCGCGTCGCGCGGATCTCGCCGCTGTTCAGCCGCTGTCCGCTGACCCGCACCCAGTCGCCGACCGCCAGCCCCTGCAGGTCATTCTTTTCGAGTGCGATGGCCGGTTGGCCCAACACCGAAAACCGGCCCGAGGCCGCATCGACCGCGGTCAGCGGCCCGACGGCAGCGTCGATCACCGACACGCGGCTGGCGCGCAACTGGTCGCCCTCACCCGTGGCCTGCAAGGCCACCAGCTGCCCGACTTCGAGCGCCGAAAGGGGCGCGGATTCACCGTCGCGCTCCACCGGCGTCGATGGCTCGTATTCCACCTCGACACCGTTGACGCAGATGCTGGCGAAGCCGGTCACCACGCCCACGATGCCCGTGCCGCCCAGACCCTTGTCGCCTGCGGCCATCGGCTTGCCGGTGCCACCCAGCCCGCTCCCAACACCCGCCACCACCGGCGCGCCGGTACCGCCCAGACCATTGCCCACGCCCGCCTGCAAAGGCCGGCCGGTCCCGCCAATGCCACCGGGGTCCGGGCCCCGCGCCACCGGTGCCCCGCTGCCACCCAGGCCCGGCGCCATCTTGGCCGGGTTGGTGAGCGAAGCGACGCTGCAGGCGGCCGCACCAGGCGTCAGCGGCGCATTGGCCACCGTGCCGCAGGCGGCCAGGGCCAGCAGCGACCACAGTGCGCCCAGCCGGCGCAGCGAGAGAGAAAGCTTCATGGCGCGTTCCCTCCCTGGGTCGGCTCGGTGGCGGGTTCGTCGGCGACCCGCTCGGTGAAGAAGTACATGCCGAAGGTGAAGCGCTGGTCGGCGGGCTTGCCGCCGGCTTCGGCGGCCACCTGGTCCTGTGCCTCGGCGTCCATCGCGGCCTTGTTGATCGCCAGCAGGGCCTTCATGCCCAGTTGCTCGGACATCTTGTTGAGCTTCTCGACCGAGGCTGGCGTCAGGGCGTTGTAGTGCACGCTTCGCTCCATGAACGGCGGCTTGCCGGCCAGCAGGTTGTGCACCGCCGCCGACGCGTGGTCGTGCAGGTTGTGGCCGAGGTAGAAGGCCTTCTCGTCGGCACCGTGCGTGGGCACGAAGGCCGCGGTGTTCAGGCAGACGCGCCCGACTTCATCGAGATGCACCACGCCCAGGCTCAGCCATTCGTCGAGCACGACGCGCGAGCGGATGTCGCTGTTCACGCTGGTCACCAGCGACTCGAATGACAGCTCACCGCCCTCGCTGGCCAGCCGCGCCAGCGGCCGCGGGCTGCCGTCTTCCAGCAGGTATTTCGGCTGCCCCATCCAGTGCGCCACCAGCTGGGCGCCGCGAGGCACCACAGAGGGTTCGATGGGCTCGGCCGCGTCCAGCAGGCTGCGCAGCCGCGCCACGTCCTTGCGGTGCACGCCGCTGACCAGGCTCACGCGGCTGTCGGTGGGCGGCTTGTTGTCCAGGCGGAAGTCCTGCTCTGCGACTTCGACGAACAGCCCCTTGAGCAGGTCCGACAGATAGGGATAGGTGATTCCGTGCGCGAGCATCAGCCGCACCAGCGGTCGCAACAGCTTGCGCAGGGCCCGCACCAGCGCAGGCGAAGGGCCACCGGGAGCGGCGCCACGCAAGGCAGCAGAAGGTTCGGGAGAAGCAGACATGTCAGATGGCCGACGGGTTCTGTAGGGGTGTCACGAAGTTTAACACTTTACGTGGGAAAAATTCACACAAACTATTGACGTGGGAAATTTTCCCACTCACAATGCAGCCATGCGTGAGAAAACTTCCCACACATACAGATCAGTTCCCCGTTCACACACCTCTCAGGAGAAAACCATGGTCACCTTCAAGAAGACCCAACTCGCCAGCCTCATCACCGCCCTGGCGCTTGCCATGGCGTGCGGGACTGTCATGGCCAAAGACGGCAATTCGGGCGGCTCCGGCAAGGGCGGCGGTTCCAGCGGATCGTCCTCGTCCGGCGGCGGAAACAGCGGCGGCGGCAATAGCGGCGGTGGAAACAGCGGTAGCGGCAAGGGCGGCGACTCCAAGGGTGGTTCCTCCGGCGGGTCGTCGGGCGGTTCTTCTTCCTCGGGTGGTGGCTCCAGCTCCGGTGGCAACTCCTCTGGCGGCGGTTCTTCCGGCGGCGGCTCCAACTCCGGCAGCGGCAAAGGCGGATCCTCGGGTTCGTCCAACGGCGGCTCTTCGGGTGGCGGTTCGTCGAGCGGCGGCTCCGCTGGTGGCAGCTCTTCGGGTGGTGGCTCGTCCAGCGGTGGCTCCTCGGGTTCTTCCAGCGGAGGCCGCTCGGGCTCGGACAGCAGCAGCCGTTCTGGCGAAAGCCGTGGCCGAGGCGGCGACGATTCCAGCTCGTCGAGCAGCTCCTCGTCCAGCAGTTCTTCCACTTCGAGCAGCAGTTCGTCGACCAGCACCAGCGATGACCGTGGTCGTGGCCGTGGCCGCGGCACCGACGACGGCCCGAACCACCACGCCGATGGCCATGTCAGCGGCCGTGACCGGCCCCGTGGTGTCGAGGACAGCCCGAACCACCACGCCGACGGTCACATCAGCGGCCGCGACCGGCCCCGTGGCGTGGAAGACAACGGTGTGGCAGATGCACCGGACGACAGCGACGGCCGCGTGCGCGGTCGCGGCACCCTCACCGCCCCGGGCCTGAACACCATCGGCACCGTGACCGCACCCGGCCAGACGCGCACCCGCACCCGTGGTGCCGATGACGCTCCTGGCCAGACACGCACCCGTACCCGCGGCGCCGACGACGCCCCGGGCCACACCCGTCAAAGCGGTGTGGACGATCTCGCAGCGCGCGTGGGCAACTGAACGCGCGAGGCGGTACTCTTCGCCCGGCTTCGGCCGGGCTTTTTTATGCCTCAGCGATAGCTGTTGAGCAGGATGCTGGTCTCGGTCCCGCGGATGCCGCTGATGAGCCGGACCCGCTCCAGCGCCTTGGAGAGTTCGGCCATCGTGCCGACCTCCAGCTCGGCCAGCAGGTCCCAGCGGCCATTGGTGTCGTGCAGCGCGGACACCGCCGGCTCGCCCAGCAGGCTGGCGATCACCAGCCGCGTCTGGTTGCCCTCGACCAGCACCCCCATCCAGGCGCGGATGCGTTCGGTCTGCGCCTCGGGCTTGAGGCGCACCGTGTAGCCCACGATCACCTGCGTGTCTTCGAGCTTGCGCAACCGGTTGGTCACCGTGCCACGCGAGACCTTGAGCTTGTGCGCCAGATCGGCCACCGACAGGCGGGCGTCCTGCCGCAGCAGGGCAATGAGTTGCTGGTCCAGATCGTCCATGTTCAAAATGACATTCAATGTTGACGTTTTGACCGATTTTCTGCCATTTCTCTACTTTCTTGCCGATTTTCATTGTCAGAGAACGCCCGCACACTGCCCACTCCCCCAGCCGTTGCCTGGGACATTGCGCGAAGACCAGCATGAAAACGACCGTCCACAACCCCGATCTCGCCCGCTTCGTCGAAGCCGGCACGCTGTACCTGGGTGCCCCTGAAGCCGCCGAACTGGTGCGCCGCCACGGCGTGGCCGGCAGCATTGAAGCCATCGCCGCCAACATCCGCGCCGACTTTCTGCGCTGGGCCGACTTCGACAAGACCGCCCGCGTGGCCGCGCACTCGGCCGGCGGCGTGATCGAGCTCATGCCCGTGGCCGACGACCACCGCTACAGCTTCAAGTACGTCAACGGCCATCCGGGCAACACGCGCCTGGGCCTGTCGACCGTGATGGCCTTCGGGGTGCTCGCGGACGTCGACACCGGCGCCCCGCTGTTCCTGAGCGAGCTCACGCTCACCACAGCGCTGCGCACCGCAGCCATGTCGGCCCTGGCCGCGAAAACCCTGGCGCGGCCGGACAGCCACGTGATGGCGCTGATCGGCAATGGCGCGCAGAGCGAATTCCAGGCGCTGGCCTTCCAGCACCTGGTCGGCATCACCGACCTGCGGCTGTACGACGTGGACCCGGCCGCCACCGCCAAGCTGGTGGCCAACCTGCAGGGCAGCGGCCTGCGCGCCACCGTCTGCCAGAGCACCGCCGAAGCGGTGAAGGGTGCCGACATCGTGACCACCGTGACCGCCGACAAAGCGATGGCGCTGATCCTCACGCCCGACATGATCGAGCCTGGCATGCACCTGAACGCCGTGGGCGGCGACTGCCCGGGCAAGACCGAACTGCACGGCGACATCCTCGACGCCGCCAAGGTGTTCGTGGAATACGAGCCGCAATCGCGCGTGGAAGGCGAAATCCAGCACAAGCCGGCGGAATTCGCCGTCACCGAGCTCTGGCAAGTGCTGCGCGGCGAACGCGCCGGGCGCGACAGCGCCGACCAGGTCACCGTGTTCGACTCGGTGGGTTTCGCACTGGAAGACTTCTCGGCCCTGCGCTTCATGCAGCAGACCGCTGAACGCCTGGGCCTGGGCGAGCGCATCGCGCTGATCCCGCAACTGGCCGACCCCAAGAACCTGTTCGGCACGCTGCGCGCGAGCGCCCCGTTGCTTTCCGCCGGTTCCCCGCTAACGGCCTGAGCACCCCCTCAGCGCGTCAGCCCCATGAACAGCTGCGGCAGCCGCTCTGGCAGGCGCTGCACGTTCTCGATCACCGTGTGGCGGCCACCGAAGATGTCGCCGACGTACGCGTCGGCCATCGGGTCCAGACTGATGCAGTGGGTGTAGATGCCTTCCTGACCGAGTTCGCGCACGGCCTCGCGCGCATCTTCGATCAGCGCGCGCTCGTCGGGCGTGTCGACGTCGCTGGGCTCGCCGTCGGTGAGGATCAGCAACAGCTTCTTGTCGGACTTTCGCGCACCGAGGTAGTGACCGGCGTGGCGCAGCGCAGCGCCCATGCGGGTCGAATACGCCGCCTCGATGCCCGCCAGCCGACCTTTGACCGCATCGTCGAAGCCTTCCTCGAAGCCCTTGATGTGGTGGTAGCGCACGTCGTGCCGCGTGTTGGAATGAAAGCCGGCGATCGCAAAGGGATCGCCCAGCTGCTCAATGGCCCAGGCCAGCAGCGTGACCGCCTCGCGGCTGAGTTCGAGCACGGTCTGTTCGGCGCCGTCCACAGGGGCGTTCAATGAGTGCGACAGGTCCAGCAACAGCAGCACCGCAATGTCGCGGCCATCGGTGCGGTGGCTCATGTGAACGCGCGGGTCGGGCGCAGCACCTCCCCTGAAATCGGTCAGCGAGCGGATCGCGACATCCAGGTCCAGCTCACTGCCGTCTTCCTGAAAACGGATGCGTTGCCTGTCCTGCGGTTTGAGCAGGTCGAGCAAGCGCTGCAGCTGCTTGGCCAGCGCGGCGTGGCGCGCCAGGATGCGGTGGATGTCGGCCGCGTCGCCGCAAGGCTGGAGGCGCTCGTACAGGCTCACCCAGTCGGGCCGGAAGCTCTGGCTCTGGTGGTCCCACTCCGGATAGTGGCGCGGCGGCAGGCTGTTCACGTCGGGCGGCGTCCCGCGCTGTTGCGGGTCGTCGAAGCTCTCTTCTTCATCGCCCGCTTCGATGTAGATCCACAGGTGGCGGTTGTCGTCGCGGTAGTCGACCTCGGTGTCGGTGAAGAACACGTCGGGCAACTGGTCGCTCTGGCGGCGGATGCGCGCGACGCAGGACAGCGCCAGCTGTGCCATGGCTTCCGTGCTCGACGGGCCATCGGCCAGCGTCTCGTGGAAGCGCCGGCAGAACGCGAGCAGATCCGGGTCTCCGTAACCATGTGCCGAGTCCAGCAGGGCACGCGAGAGCATGGCCAGGCGGTGTCGCAGGCACGATTGCGTCGCTGGATCGCAGGCACCCTCGACCGGCGTCGGGTGCAGGCGCAGCAGCGTGTCTCGCAGGCCCGGGTATTCGCGCAGCACCAGCGTGTCGATGCGCGCGTCTTCGAAGGTCTCCACCGCCAGCCTTTGAGCCGGGCTCCAGTTGTCGGCCACCTGCGGCCGGCTCCAGCGCCGGTGCCCGGCCATGTGGGCCAGCGCCGCGCGGTAGCGGTCGATGCCGCGCACCCCGGCGCGGTCCTCGTACACGTCGGGCAGGCGCATGCCCTGGTCGTCGACATAGGGCCGCGCTGACAGCGGCATGCCGGCGTTCGCAGCCACACCCGCATACGACACGGTCGCATAGGGCACCAGTGTTGCCTCCTGCCGCCACAGCGCCCGCAGGGTCAGCTCCAGCTCGCGCGTTTGATCGGCCAGCAGCGTGCCGCGGCGCTCGCGCTGCAACACCGCGCGCGCGTCAGCGCTGCGCAGGCCGAAGTACTCGCGCTGGTGCTCCGGGTGGTGCAGGTGGTTGCGGATGCCGTACTCGACCCAGCGCCCCAGGCCCCCCACACTGAGCAGGTCCAGCAGGCGCGGCGCCTGCTCGAAGAACAGCGGCAGGCCGGGGCTCGCGAAGGTCTTGTGGTGACCGTGGATCGAACCGGTGGTGCGGTCCATGAAGTCCAGCGACAGGCTGAGGTAGCGCTGAAAGGCCGGCAGCGCCGGCAGTCGGCGTGCCACCGCCGGCAGACTCTGCAGGAACGGCACGATGGCCTTGCCGTTGGGCGACTTGTAGAGCGCGTGGACCGTGGCGGCGATGGTGGGCAACGCGTCTTCCCCGAGCGAGCGCGCGACCTGCGGCCACTCGGCGAGAAAGATCAGCATCGGCTCGACACCACGCCCCAGCTTGCCCAGCGTGCGAGCCTGGTCGAGGTAGGCGTCCAGCCCCTCGGGGGACAGCGCGGCCACGGCGTCGACCATGCAGCTCTCGAACACCGGGTCCACCTCGGCAAAGCGCGTGTCCAGCCGCGCCCGCCAGAGCGGCAGGTGCTCCTGGAAACCCGCAAGTTCGACAGCGGTCATGCCGTGCTCCGAAGGCTCAGGCAGCCTCGAGCTCAGCGTCAAACACGGCATCGATGGCGTGGTCCAGCGTCGCGCGGATGTCGGCGTCGTCGGTGATCGGCCGCACCAGCGCCATGCGGCAGGCCTCACGAGGCGCCACGCCGCGCTGCATCAACGTCGCGGCATAGACCATCAGCCGCGTCGAGATGCCCTCGACCAGACCGTGGCCCTTGAGGTTGCGCGCGGCCACAGCGATCTGCACCAGCCGGGCGGCCAGCGTCTCGTCGATGCCGGTCTCGCTGGCAACAATGCGCGCCTCCTGATCGGGTGGCGGGTAGTCGAAGTCGAAGGCGGCGAAGCGCTGTTTGGTCGAGGGCTTGAGGTCCTTCATCAGGTTCTGGTAGCCCGGGTTGTAGGAGATCACGAGCTGGAAGTCCGGGTGCGCGCGCACCTGCTCGCCCTTCTTGTCCAGCGGCAGCGTGCGGCGGTGGTCGGTGAGCGGGTGGATGACGACGGTGGTGTCCTGCCGCGCCTCGACGATTTCGTCGAGGTAGCAGATGGCACCGATGCGGGCGGCCTGGGTGAGCGGTCCGTCGAGCCAGCGGGTGCCGTTGGCGTCGAGCAGGTAGCGGCCCACGAGGTCGGACGCGGTCATGTCTTCGTTGCAGGCGACAGTGATGAGGGGTTTGCCGAGCTTCCAGGCCATGTGTTCGACGAAGCGCGACTTGCCGCAGCCTGTGGGGCCTTTGAGCATGACGGGCAGGCGGGCGGCGTAGGCGGCTTCGTAGAGCCGGACTTCGTTGCCTTGGGGCTGGTAGTACGGCTCGTGTTCGATGCGGTAGTCATTGGTCATCGCTGTCTCCGTTGGGATCCTGCTTCTTGGGGCTGCTTTGAAGACACTTCGTTCGCGCGTTGATTGCGATGGGTGCCCGACTCCGCTCATGTCCCCCGGTCCGGGCTGTGCCCGGCCCTCCTCCTTTACTTCGCTAGGACGGGCACCCATCGCAATCAACGCAGATGCCTTTGTGCTCACCGTTGGCACGCCTTGCTGCTTCGGGTTCGGAGGGCACTGGGCGTACTGCAAAGCGAGGTAAAGGAGGAGACGGCGGCACGCCGTCGGGGGACACGAGCGGCGCAGTGCGCCCAGTGCCCTCCGAACCCGAAGCAGCCGCCACCAAGAAGAAGGGAAGTTACTTGTGCGTCCCAAGCTTCTCGCGCCACCCGGGGAAGAGCTTGTCCGCATCCCCAGGAAACGAAGCAAACGCCCGAGCGAACTCCGGGTGCTCCTTCGCGAACTCAATCGGGTCTGCTCCCGACTTCCAGCACTCATACGACTGCCGCAAGGAAATCGCACCCGCCGCCGGCGAATCGATGTGACCGTACGAACCACCACCCGAGGTGTTGATCACGTTGCCGTGACCCAGGTTCTGGAAGAAGCCCGGCAGGCGCAGCGCGTTCATGCCGCCTGAAATGATCGGCGTCGTCGGCTTCATGCCGTACCACTTCTGGAAGTACACCGGCCCCTGGCACTCGTCGCGCTCGATCATGTAGGCGATCAGGCGGTCGTCGTTTTCGCCTTCCATCTTGCCGAAGCCCATCGTCCCCACGTGGATGCCCGACGCCCCCTGCAGGCGTGCGATCTTGGCCAGCACGAAGGCCGTGTAGCCGCGCTTGGCGCTGGGGCTGGTGATCATGCCGTGGCCCGCGCGGTGGTAGTGCAGGTACTGGTTCGGATACTGACGGCGAGCCGTCGTGATCATGCCCGGGCCACCCACGAACCCGTCCACCAGGAACGCCACCTTGTCCGCATCCGGTCCGAACGCTTCAAGGATGAAGTCGGCGCGCGCCAGCATCTCGTAGTGGTCGTCGGCCGTGATGTTGGCTGAGAACAGCTTGGCCTGACCGGTCTCGTCCATCGCACGCTTCATCGCATCCACCACCAGCGGGATCGTCTTCTTCATTGGCGAGAACACCTGGTTGCCCTGCGGCTCGTCGTTCTTGATGAAGTCGCCGCCCAGCCAGAACTGGTAGGCCGCCTTGGCGAAAGGCTCGGGGCGCAGGCCCAGCTTGGGTTTGATGATGGTGCCGGCGATGTAGCCGCCGTCCTTGACCGGCCGGCCCAGCACGCGCCACATGTCCGAGATGTCCTTGCTCGGGCCGTCGAACAGCTGGATCGCGCGCTCGGGCATGTAGAAGTCGTGGATCTTGGCGTGCTGGATATCGCCCATGCCCTGGTTGTTGCCGATCACCAGCGTGAGGAAGCTCACCATCATCATCCGGCCATCGGTCACGTTGCGGTCGAACAGGTCGATCGGGTAGGCGATCCGCATGTCTTCGGTGGCTTCGTCGATGTAGTAGACGAGCGCGTCCAGGCCCTTGGTGAAGTCGTCGGTGGTGCTCACCTCGACGTTGGTGCCGGTCGAGGATTCGGCGGCGAAGTGGGCCGCGGCCTCGAGATAGCCGTGGCCTGCCTTGGGCTTCATGCGGTAGGCCACGAGGATGTGCTTGCCACCGGCGATCAGGTCGGCTTCCTTGAGGCTGAGGTCGGCGTAACGGTTGCTTTGGTCCATGGATCGTCTCCGTGAGGTCTTGGGATGGAGGCGATTGTTGGTGGCGGAATGATTTTGTAAAAGTAAAATGTTTTTACGATAACGTTTTACTTTTCAAACCATCAGGACATTGCGTGAACCTGCGCCACCTCACCCTGCACCAGCTGCGCATCTTTCACGCCGTGGCCGAGCACAACAGCTTCGCGCGCGCGGCCGAGGCGCTGCACCTCTCGCCGCCCACGCTCTCGCTGCAGGTCAAGCAGCTGTCGGAAACGGTGGGCCAGCCGCTGTTTGAGCAACTTGGCAAGAAGATCTACCTCACCCCGGCCGGCAAGACCCTGGCCGAGGCCAGCGGCGACATCCAGCTGCGGCTGGACCGGCTTTCGGAGGACCTCTCGGCCTTGCAGGGCATCGAACGCGGCAGCCTCAAGCTCGCGATCCTGACCACGGTGAAGTACACCGTGCCCAAGCTGCTCGGCGGCTTTTGCGCCGCGCACCCGGGCATCGACGTCGCCATGGTGGTGGGCAACCGCGAGAACCTGCTGCAGCGCCTGGCCAACAACCAGGACGATCTCTACATCATGGGTCAGCCGCCCGAGCAGCTGGACGTGCTCAGCGAGCCCTTTGCCGACAACCCGCTGGTGCTGGTGGCGCCGCCCGGACATCCGCTGGTGGGGAGAAAACGCATCGCGCCCGCGCGGCTCAAGGACGAGCCCTTCATCCTGCGCGAGGCAGGTTCGGGCACGCGACTCACCACCGAGAAGTTCTTCGCTGCGCACGGCATCACGCTCAAGAACCGGCTGGAGGTCGGCAGCAACGAAGCGATCAAGCAGACGGTGGCCGGTGGCCTGGGGCTGGCTGTCCTGTCAGGCCACACGCTGACGGCCGAGCTGGCGCTGGGTGAGCTGGTGCAACTGGATGTGAAAGGCTTTCCACTGATCCGCCGCTGGCACGTGGTCGTGCCGCGGGGCAAGCGTCTGTCTGCTGCGGCGCAGGCGTTCCGGGAGTGGCTGTTCACGCACCGCTGAGGGCGCGGGCCAGCATGCGGATTTCCACCTGGTCGATGCGGCGCCCTTCGAGCTTGATCACCTCGAAGCACCAGCCCGCGCAGTCGATGTGGTCGCCCTGCGCCAGCAGTTCACCGGCCACACTCTGCATCAGACCGGCGACTGTGTTGTAACGGCCCCTGTCCTCATCGGGCAGTTCGTCGATGTCCAGCCGCGCCTTGAGCTCAGCCACCGGCATCGCACCATCGACCCGCCAGGAACCGTCGTCCTGCTTGGTGGCCCAGGCGTCGACCGGGCGCTCCGGCGACAGCTCGCCGGTGATCGCTTCGAGAAGGTCCAGTGGCGTCATCAGGCCCTGCACCACACCGTATTCGTCGACCACGAAGGCCATGCGCGTGGCGCGGGCGCGGAACTGTTCCAGCAGCTCCATGCCGGTCAGTGTCTCGGGCACGAAGGTGGCCGGCTGCGCGTGCTCGCCAATGGTTCCCGCCGCATTCGACTCGCGCAGCGCCAGCAGGCGTGGCAGATGGATCACACCGACCACATCGTCGAGCCCGCCCCGGCACACCGGGTACCACGAGTGACCGTCGGACCAGGCCTGGGCGGCTCCATGCTCCACGCTGTCCGCCGCATCGAGCCAGCGAATGTCGGCGCGCGGCACCATGATGGAAATCAGCTGGCGGTCGTCCAGCAGGAACACGTTGCGCACCATCTGGTGCTCGTGCGCCTCGATGATGCCGGCGTCCACGCCCTCCTCCAGGCTGGCGTTGATTTCTTCCTCGGTCACGAACTGCTGCGCGTTGGTGTCGATGCGCAGCAGCTTGAGCACCCACTGCGTGGTGTGCGTCAGCAGCCAGACGAAGGGCTTGGCCGCCTTGGCCACAAAGGCCATGGGACGCGACACCCAGCGCGCCACGGTCTCGGGATAGAGCTGGCCGATGCGCTTGGGCACCAGCTCGCCGAACACGATGGTCACAAAGGTGATGACCGCCACCACGATGCCGGTGGCCACGGCCTCCGCGGTGCGCGCTGCCAGACCCCAGCCGACCAGTGATGCCGCCACGCCATCGCTGAAGGCGGCCTCGCCCACGATGCCGTTGAGCATGCCGATCGAGGTGATGCCCACCTGCACCGACGACAGGAACTGAGTCGGGTGCTCCAGCAGCACCAACGCGGTCTGCGCCCCCTTGTCGCCGGCTTCGGCCATCGCCGCGAGCCGGGCCTTGCGGCTGGCTGCCAGCGACATCTCGGACATCGCGAACGCGCCGTTGAGCAGGGTCAGAAAGATGATGAGCAGGGTATCCATAATCGGCCGATGGCACTTTACCTGATCGGCGACGTGCAGGGCTGCGATGAAGCTCTGGGCCGCCTGCTCGTCGAAATCGCGTTTTCACCCAGCCGAGACACGCTGGTCCTGCTGGGAGATCTGGTCAACCGCGGGCCGCAGTCGCTGGCGGTGCTGCGGCGCATGATGGCGCTCGACGGCGCGGCGCACTGCCTGCTGGGCAACCACGACCTGCACCTGCTCGCGGTCGCGCATGGGGTGCGCAAGCCGCACCGCAGTGACACGCTGGACGACATCCTGCAGGCACCAGACCGCAACATCCTGCTCGACTGGCTGCGCAGGCGCCCGATGGCGCTGCAGATGCAGGGCTGGCTGATGGTGCATGCGGGCGTGCTGCCGCAATGGGATGCGGCACAGACGCTGGTGCTGGCACACGAACTCGAAAGCGAGCTTCGCGGGCCAGAATGGGGCGTGTTCCTGCACAACATGTACGGCAACCGGCCAGACCAATGGAGCGACGGGTTGCGGGGTCTGGACCGCCTGCGCGTGATCGTCAATGCGTTGACGCGGCTGAGGTTCTGCAGCGCCGACGGCGTGATGGAGTTCGAGACCAAGGACAGCGCTGCGTCGGCGCCCGAAGGATTCATGCCGTGGTTTGAGGTGCCAGGCCGGCGCAGCGAGGGTGAACGGATCGCGTTCGGCCACTGGTCGACCCTGCGCGATGTGCACCGCAGCGACCTGCTGGCGCTGGACACCGGCTGTGTCTGGGGCGGTTGTCTGACGGCGGCGCGCATTGGAACCGACAGCGTTGAACACATCCACGTGCGCTGCGAGCAGGCCCAGAAACCCGGACCGGCCTGAGCCGGCCGCGCCACGATCAGGCGTTTTCCGTCGGGGTGCTTTCCGTCGAAGCGGGTTCGGTCGGCTTGAACAGCGCCGGCAGCTTCTTGCGCGTCTTGATGTTCGGCGAAAGGCGGCTCGGCTTGGGCGCAGCCTCCTCCCACGACGGCTTCGCATCGTCGGCCATCGCCGGTTCGTAGGGTTTGTCGAACAACGGATCGGCCGGCGGGCGGTTGGGCCGCACTGGGCGGCGGTCGGCTCCACGGTCCTCGCGGCTGGAACGGCCTTCGCGGGTCTGGCGGGCCTCACGGATTTCGCGGCCTTCTCGCCCACCATCGCGCGGGGCTTCGCCGGTGCCAGCATCACTTTCGCGCCAGGCACGCTGGCCGTCGTTGAAACGGCCGGCCGGCCGCTTGTCGGCTTCCAGCTCCACGGCTTCGAGTTCGAGCTTCTTGCCGATGAGCTTCTCGATGTCGGCCATCAGTCGCGTGTCCTTGCCGCTCACGAACGAGACGGCCAGGCCCGAAGCGCCAGCACGGCCGGTGCGACCGATGCGGTGCACATAGTCTTCGGCGTTGAACGGGATGTCGAAATTGAACACCGCCGGCACGTCCTTGATGTCCAGGCCGCGTGCGGCCACGTCGGTGCAGACCAGCAGGTCGACCTGCCCCTGCTTGAACGCATCCAGCGCTTTCAGGCGCTCGTCCTGGCTCTTGTCGCCGTGCAGCGCGGTGGTCTTGAGACCGTCGCGCTCCAGGGAACGCGCCAGCCGCGCGCAGCCGAGCTTGCTGTTGACGAACACAAACGCCTGCGAGACGCCGCGCTCGCGCAGGATCTGGCGCAGCACAGGCCGCTTGTCGTCATCGTCGACGCGGTAGAAGTGCTGTTCGACGGTCGATGCGGTCGCGTTGGAGCGCGCCACTTCGATGGTGATCGGGTCCTGCAGGTAGCTGCCGGCCAGCCGCTTGATCTCGGGCGAAAACGTGGCGGAGAACAGCAGCGTGGTGCGGGTCTTGGGCAGGTAGGACAGGATGCGCTGCAGGTCGGGCAGGAAGCCGATGTCCAGCATGCGGTCGGCCTCGTCGAGCACCACGTACTCGACCTGGTTGAGCACGCAGTTCTTGGCCTCGATGTGGTCCAGCAGACGGCCCGGCGTCGCCACCAGCACCTCGACGCCCTTCTTGAGCTCAGCGGTCTGGGGCTTCATGTCCATGCCGCCGAACACCACCGTGCTGCGCAGCTGGGTGTATTTGGCGTACTGGGCGATCTGGTCGGCCACCTGGTCGGCCAGTTCGCGCGTGGGCAGCAGCACCAGGGCGCGCACCGGGTGGCGCGCGGGCGAGGTGGAGGCGTTCTCGTGCTTGAGCATGCGCTGCAGCAACGGCAGCGAGAAAGCGGCGGTCTTGCCGGTGCCGGTCTGCGCGGCACCCATCACGTCACGCCCCTGCAGCACGACCGGAATGGCCTGTGCCTGGATGGGCGTCATGCTCTCGTAACCCATCTCCGCGATGGCGCGGGCGAGGTTGGGAGAGAGCTGGAGTTCGGAAAAGGATTGGGTCATGGACTTTCGGGTTAGCCCCCTATTGTCTCACTTTGACCCCAATCTGCCCAAATGGTGTGCAACGGACGCCCTTGGGCCGGACTCAGAGCTGCCGCGTGTTGAAGGTGTCGCAGGCCTGCACGTTGCCCGCTTCCAGCCCCTTGTGGAACCAGCGCTGACGCTGTTCGCTGGTGCCGTGGGTGAAGCTGTCGGGCACCGCGTAGCCCTGGCTGCGCTTCTGCAGCGTGTCGTCTCCAATGGCGGAGGCGGCATTGAGCGCCTCTTCGACGTCACCAGGCTCCAGTATCGCCTTGCTCTTGTGGTTGTGATACGCCCAGATACCGGCAAAACAGTCGGCCTGGAGCTCCAGGCGCACCGACAGCGCGTTGTATTCGCGCTCGCTCACGCGCTGGCGGGCCTGCTCGACCTTGCCGGAAATACCCGTGAGGTTCTGGACGTGGTGTCCTACCTCGTGCGCAATCACATAGGCTTGCGCGAAGTCGCCCGGTGCGCCGAGCTGGCGGCGCATGGTGTCGTAGAACGCCAGATCGATGTAGACCTTCTGGTCACCCGGGCAGTAGAACGGACCCATCGCAGACTGGCCAGTGCCACAGGCGGTCGGCGTGACGCCCCGGTAGAGCACCATGCGCGGCTTCTCGTACTGGCTGCCACTCTGCTGGAACAGGGTGGTCCAGACGTCCTCGGTGCCGGCCAGCACCGAAGACACGAAGCGGCCCATCTCGTCGTCGGGTTTGTCGGTCTTGCCCGATGCGGCGGGCACCGTCTGGGCCGAGTCGGGCATCAATTCCCCGCCACCGCCGAGCACGCCCAGCACCGTCAGCGGGTTGATGCCGAAGATCCAGCTGGCCAGCAGCGCGATCACGATGGTGCCGAATCCGATGCCACGGCCGCCCACGCGCCGAGGTGCACCGCCTCCGCCGCCAAACATGCCACCGCTTTCATTGCGACGGTCCTCGATGTTGTCCGACTGGCGGTTGTTTTCCCATTTCATGTGCGCACTCCTCGGGCCACCTGTGTCGGGGCCAACGCTGCATTATGCAAACGAAAGCACCAACAAAAAGCGCTGCCGAGGCAGCGCTTGCGAAAGTACCGTTGCTGAGGCGATCAGGCCACAGCGGGCTTGAAGTCGCTGGTCGGCTGGCCCTGGAAGTCGGTCCAGCAGCGGCGGGTGAAATCGTAGAGCTTGCACTTGCGCGCGGTCTCGAAGTACCAGCGCCAGGAGAAGCGCTGGATGATGATGCGACCGGGCAAGGTGTCTTCCAGCAGTTTCTGCGCGTTCTTGAGCTTGTACAGCGGCACGCTCATGTCCACATGGTGGGCGGTGTGCTCCATGATGTGGTGCATCAGGGCACCGATCTTCATCGGGAATGTCAGGTGCACCGTGGTCGACACGAAAGGCGCGGCCTTGGCCCAGGCGTGCTTGTCGTCGTGCCACTGCACCGCGGTGTGCGTGTGGTGCACGTAGACCACGAAACCGATCATGGCGTTCCAGAACAGGAACGGGATCACGAACCCGTATCCCACCAGCGCCCAGGCCGACTGGTCAGTGCCATAGGCGGCACCGATCAGGGCCGCGATCCACAGCACGGCATAGACCGTCACCAGCACGCCGTCGCGCGTGAATTCCGGGCGGCTGGTGCCCATGTAGGTCTTGCGCGGGAAATACATGCGGTTCCACCACATCTCGACCAGGTAATACAGCGCCGGGCCCCAGCCACTGCGGTAGATGCGCTCCATGAAACGGCGTCCGGGCTTGAGACCCTCGAACTCTTCCTTGGTCAGCGGCGCCCAGACGAAGTCCACGCCCTTGAGGTTGGTGTAGCCGTGGTGCACGACGTTGTGTCCGACTTCCCAGAGGCTGTACGGCGTGAGCGAGGGCACCATCGCGATGCGGCCCAGGATGCGGTTGAGGCCGCGGTGCGGCGTGTAGCTCTGGTGGCAGGCGTCATGGCCGATGATGAACAGGCGCCCGATCACGAAACCAGCGGCCAGGCCACAGACCAGCTTGGCCCACCAGGCGTCCAGCAACACCGTACCGACGATCAGGGCCAGGAACGCGATCCAGTCAATGACCAGCAGCGCGATGCCCACGGCAGTGCGCTGCTCGGCAATCGGCGTCAGCCAGCCGCGAATCACTTTGCGGTGTGGCAGTGGCTGCCCGAGCGGAATCGGATCGGGAGGCAGGGCGTGGACGTTCGGGTCAGACATTCTGGGTCGGAAGGGAGCTAACACCCGGCTGGCGGGCACCATGTGAGGCCACGATTTCGCCGCATTTCTGCACCGAATCGAGCGATCTCCCTAATTTTATCTGGCGTCCGTGAAGACTGCCTGACAAATATCAAGGCAGAAAAAGGGCTTTTCCGGACAACCGGCGCAATCAGGTCTTTGGCAGTGTGACGCCGACCTGGCCCTGGTACTTGCCGCCGCGGTCCTTGTAGCTGGTCTCGCAGACCTCGTCGCTCTCGAAGAACAAGACCTGCGCGCAGCCCTCACCAGCGTAGATCTTGGCCGGCAGCGGCGTCGTATTGCTGAACTCCAGCGTCACGTAGCCTTCCCATTCGGGTTCAAAGGGCGTGACATTGACGATGATGCCGCACCGTGCGTAGGTGCTCTTGCCCAGACAGATGGTGAGCACATTGCGCGGGATGCGGAAGTACTCCATCGTGCGCGCCAGCGCAAAGCTGTTGGGCGGGATCACGCAGACATCCTTGTTGATGTCCACGAAACTGTTCTCGTCGAAGTTCTTCGGGTCCACCACCGTGCTGTGGATGTTGGTGAAGACCTTGAATTCGGGCGCACAGCGGATGTCGTAGCCGTAGCTGCTGGTGCCGTAGCTGACGATCTTTTCGCCGGCCGCGTTCTGCCGGACCTGGCCGGGCTCGAAGGGCTCGATCATTCCGTGCTCTTCGGCCATGCGGCGGATCCATTTGTCGCTCTTGATGCTCATGCTGCGTGCTCCGTGAATAGCCCCCGATTGTAGGGAGCGCCCTGCTGGGCTGCCGCAGCGGACTCAGGCCGTGACTGTCCGGCTCACGACCCGGTCATCACCCAACACGATCAGCGCGAACAACAACTCGTCCAGATTGCCAGCCTGCGCCGTCTTGCGGGCCAGTAGCGGCGTGGCCTTCGGGTTCAGCACCACGAAGTCTGCTTCGTTGCCCGGCGTGAGGTTGCCGACCACTCCCTGCAGGCCCAACGCCAGCGCGGCGCCCGCGGTGTGTTGCCACCACAGCTGGCCCGGCGTCAGGCTCAGCCCCGGTTTGGTGTGCCCTTCGCGCCCCACATAGTACGCGGCCATCATGGTGTGGAAGGGAGAAAAGCTGGTTCCACCACCCACATCGCTGGCCAGGCCGTAGCGCATGCCAGCGGCATCGGCCGCTGCGTAGTCAAAGAAGCCGCTGCCCAGGAACAGGTTGCTGGTGGGGCTGATGGCCGCGGCGGCGCCCGTTTCCTTCATCAGACGCCGGTCGTGCGCGTCGAGATGGATGCAATGGGCGTAGACCGCGCGCTCGCGCAGCAGACCGAAATCCCCATACACACCCAGGTAGCTGCGAGCGTCCGGGAAAAGCTCTGCCACCCACTTCACTTCATCGTGGTTCTCGGCCACATGCGACTGGATCCACACATCGCCGTACTTCGCGGCGAGTTCGCCCGCACCACGCAACTGCGCCTCACTGCTGGTTGGCGCAAAGCGCGGCGTGATCGCATAACCCAACCGATCCACGCCGTGCCAGCGGCGGATCAGGCTTTCGGTGTCGATCAGGCTTTGTTCGGTCTGGTCGCGCACGCCGTCCGGGCTGTGTCGGTCCTGCAGCACCTTGCCGGTGATGAAGCGCAGTCCGCGTGACTGGGCCACCTCGAAGGCAGCGTCCACCGACGCCGGATGCGAAGACGCGAAGGTCAGTGCCGTCGTGACGCCATGGCGGGCCAGTTCGTCGAAGAAGAAATCGGCCACGCTGCGCGCATAGTCCTTGTCGGCAAAACGCGATTCGTGGGGAAAGGTGTAGTTCTCCAGCCAGGGCAGCAGACCGGCCGCCGGCGCACCAATCACATCGGTCTGCGGATAGTGCACGTGCAAGTCGATGAAGCCTGGCGCGATCAGGTATCCCCGCAGGTCTTCCACCGCCACGCCGGCAAAACGTTCGATCAACGCATCGTGATCTCCGACCGCGCGCACCACCTTGCGGCCGTGCGCGTCGGGACCAACGACCAGCAGGCCGTCGGACTCATACAGGGGTTGGTGGTCGTCGCCGAATCGGAGCAACGCGGCGCGGTAGGCTTTCATCACCGGCGAAGCTTAGCCGCCGCACCGTCACTGCGCATACTGACTGTCGCATAACCACCATCTGGCCGTGCAACCCGTCACGCAAACCCGCAAAGCCTCAGCGAGAGACCTTGCCAATCACGCCGTCGGCGAACCAGTTCATGCCGAGGATCGCGCCATCGTCCAGCGACTGCCCCGGTGCGATCACGGTCTTGCCTTCGTTGTCCTTCACACCCCGCTTGCCGCCGGTGAACACCGCGAGCTTTCCGGCCGCCATCTCGGCCTGGCGCTTCTGCACCTCGGACTGCACGGCGGCGGGCACCTTGCTGCCGAAGCTGTCGACGCGGATCATGCCTTCGCGCACGCCACCCCAGACGCTGCCGCTCTTCCAGCTGCCATCCAGCACCGCCTTGACACGCCGCGTGTAGTAGTCGCCCCACTGGTGCGTGACTGCCGCCACCTGCGCATCGGGCGCCACCTTGCGCATGTCGGAGTGGTAGGCCACGGCGAGCCTGCCGCGTTCCTGTGCCGCGACCATCACGGCGTTCGAGCCGGTGTGGAATGCCAGCACTTCGGCGCCCTGGTTCATCAGGCTCACCGCCGCGTCGCGTTCGCGCGGCGGGTTGAACCATTCACCGAGGAACACCACGCGCACCGTCGCCTTCGGATTGACCGAGCGCATGCCAAGCGCGAAGGCATTGATGCCCTGCACCACCTCGGGAATTGGAAAACCCGCGACGTAACCGGCTTGCGTCGCCATCCGCCCCGCGGCGATGCCGGCGAGGTAGCGGCCTTCGTAGTAGCGCGCGTTGGACGCGGCCACATTGGTCGCCGTCTTGTAACCGGTGACCGACTCGAACTTCACGCCTGGAAACTCCTGCGCCACCTTGAGCGTGGGCTCCATGTAGCCGAAGCTGGGTGTGAAGATGATCTGGTTGCCCTGCATCGCCAGGTCACGGATCACGCGCTCCGCGTCCGGGCCTTCGGCCACGTTCTCGACGAAGGTGGTCTTGACCTGACCGGGCAACGCGGCCTCGACCGCGAGGCGGCCCTGGTCGTGCTGGCGCACCCAGCCCGCATCGGTCAGCGGCGCGACATAGACGAAGGCAGCCTTGACCGGCGGCGACGACGGTTGGGAAAAAACAGGGGAGAAAAAACAGGCGGCCGCGAGTGCGGCTGCGAGGTTTTTGTACATGGTGGTCCTCTACATGGCTTCCGGCAGACAAAAGAAAACGAGCCGGGGAAGCACCGGCTCGTCGGACGGGATTTTACCGGAGCGGCTCAGCCCGCGGCCACGCGCTCCAGTTCGGTAAGGCAGGACTGTCGCCGTTCCTCACCGATGAAGCTGGCCTCGAAGCTGTTCTTCGCGAGCTGGATCACGTCGTCGCGGCTGAGTTGAAGCGCCTGCACGGTCTGTTCGAAGTTAGCGTTCATGTAGCCGCCGAAGTAGGCCGGGTCGTCGGAGTTGACCGTGGCGCACAGGCCGGCATCGAGCATCCTTTTGAGCGGGTGATCGCGCAGGTCCTTCACCACGCACAGCTTGAGGTTGGACAGCGGGCACACCGTCAGCGGCATGCGCGAACGTGCCAGATCAGCCATCAACACGGCATCCTGCATGACCGCCACCCCGTGGTCGATGCGTTGCACCTGCAGCAAGTCGATCGCTTCGCGCATGTAGGCCGGTGGCCCTTCCTCGCCCGCGTGCGCGACCAGCTTCAGGCCCAGCTCGCGGCAACGCGCGAAGACCCGTTGGAACTTCGAAGGCGGGTGGCCGAGCTCGCTCGAATCGAGGCCGATGCCGATGAAGTGTTCGCGGAACGGCAGCGCGGCCTCCAGCGTGGCGAAGGCATCCTCTTCGCTCAGGTGGCGCAGGAAACACAGGATCAGCGCCGAGCTGATGCCCAGCTCCGCTTCTGCCCGACGGCAGGCGCCCGTCAGCCCTTCGATCACCGCCGCCATCGGCACACCACGCGCCGTATGCGTCTGCGGATCAAAAAACAGCTCGGTGTGCATGACGTGATCGGCTTTGGCGCGCAGGAAGTAGGCCCAGGCCATGTCGTGAAAATCCTGCGCCGTCAGCAGCACGCTGGCGCCCGCGTAGTAGATGTCCAGGAAGCTCTGCAGGTCGGTGAATGCATAGGCGGCGCGCAAGGCTTCGACACTGGGATAGCTCAAGGTCACACCGTTGCGCTGGGCGAGCGCGAAGATCAGCTCAGGCTCCAGCGAGCCTTCGATGTGGATGTGCAGCTCGGCCTTGGGGATCGCGCGGGCGAGTTCGATGGCGTTCATGGAAGTTCCTTTTCGGTCAGCAGACACCCAGCGACATGCCCAGGCGCGCGAGGTAGCGCCGGTAAGCGCTGGACATGCGGTCGGCCGGTCCGTGCACCTCCCCAACCGGCCCGTCCTTGCCGATGGGCAGGCGTTTGGGTTGCTGCGACTCGACCACCGGCCGGTCCTGCGCGAACACCGCGTTCTGGAAATCACGCAGCTCTTCATCGTCCGACAGGTCACCCAGCGTGGCCATCGCGAACCAGGCGGTGCAGGCCTCGGGGCCATCGGGGCGGATGAACAGCGCGATCGCGTTGCTCACCGGATCGCCCTCGGCCGCGTCCTTGCGCAGGATGGCGGCGAAAGGATGCGGCACGTCGTAGCGGTAGGCGATCCAGGCACCCTGCTCGGCTCCCACGTAGGCCCGCGGCTGCCAGGCCTTGCACTCGCGCGCCTTCACGCCGTCGGGGCCTTCGTCGACCCGGCCGGTCTCAACCTGCGCATGGCTGCGCGCGCCCAGCCAGCCTTCGTGCACAAAGCCGAAGTGGCTCAGGTCCAGGAAGTTTTCCACCAGGCGCGGCGCGCTGGTCCCCACCTCATAAGGGCCACACAGCACCTGGCGCCACACCGGATCGCTCCAGGCATCGAACGCTGGCGGCTCGCACAGCGTGGCGGGCACCTCCGACCGGTCTGGCCGTTCCAGCCGCACCCAGACCAGACCATGGCCCTCCTGCGCTTCGAACACGTCCACACAATGTGCGGCGGGCGGCTCGAACGCCGGCGCGGCCGGCACATGCACGCTGCGCCCCACGGTCACCGGCTCGCCGTGCCCCTGGCGCGCCGCCACCTCGCCCGCAAATTGCCAGCCGTGGTACGGGCATTCCAGCCGCGCGCCGTGCAAGTGGTGCAGCACACGGCCGAGCGAAAGCTTCGCACCACGGTGCGGACAGCGATCGGCCCAGGCATGCACCAGCCCCGCAGCACCTTCGTGACCCGGCTCGCGCCAGAGCACCAGCGCCTGCCCCAGCAGCTCCACCGCCACCGGGTCTTCACGCAGATGAATTCCCGCAATCACCGGGTGCCAGAGTTGTCTTTCGATCATGTGGATCCTTGAAACAGAAAAGGCCGCCCGAAGGCGGCCTTTGTTCGGGCTGTCAGCGAAGTTCCGACATCAGTTCGGGAGTTTCCCCTCGACGCCCTTGACGTAGAACTTGATGCCGCCCAGGAACTTGTCGTCGGCAACCACGTCCTTGGCCAGCACTTCCTTGCCGTCCTGACCCATGATCGGGCCCTTCCAGATGGCGAAGGAACCGTCCTTCAGGCCGGCCTTGACCGTGTCGATCTTGGCTTTGGCTTCGGCCGGCACGTCGGCGGCGATGGAGACGATGTCGATCGCGCCTTCCTTCACGCCCCACCAGACACCGCCGGTCGCCCAGGTGCCTTCCAGCGCGTCCTTGACGGCCTTCTTGTAGTACGGGCCCCAGTTGATGACGGACGAGGCCAGGTGGGCCTTGGGACCGTAGGCGGTCATGTCGGAATCCCATCCGAAGGCACGCTTGCCCTTCTCTTCGGCGGTCTTGAGCACGGCCGGGGAGTCGGTGTTCTGCATCAGAACGTCGGCGCCGCCGTTGATCAGCGAGGTGGCAGCTTCGGTTTCCTTCGGCGGATCAAACCAGCCGTTGACCCAGACCACCTTGGTCTTGACCTTGGGGTTCACCGACTGGGCGCCCAGGGTGAAGCTGTTGATGTTGCGGATCACTTCGGGAATTGGGATCGAGGCCACGACACCGAGGGTGTTGGTCTTGGTCACCGAACCGGCGATCACGCCAGCCATGTACGCGCCTTCGTAGGTGCGGCTGTCGTAGGTGCGCATATTCTCGGCGGTCTTGTAGCCGGTGGCGTGCTCGAACTTCACGTCCTTGAAGTCGGGCGCGACCTTGAGCATGGGCTCCATGTAGCCGAAGGTGGTGCCGAAGATGACCTTGTTGCCCTGGCTGGCCAGGTCACGCATCACGCGCTCGGCGTCGGGGCCTTCGGGCACGCCTTCGACGAAGCTGGTCTTGATCTTGTCGCCGAACTCGGCTTCCAGCGCCTTGCGGGCGTTGTCGTGCGCGAAGGTCCAGCCGCCGTCGCCCACCGGGCCGACGTAGGCGAACGCCACCTTCAGGGGCTCGGCCTTGGGAGCGGGTGCGGCCGCAGCGGGTGCCGCCGCCGGCGCAGCAGCAGGAGCTGCAGGCGCTTCTTCCTTCTTGCCGCAGCCGATCAGGGCCGCGCTGGCCACGGCGGTGAGCGCCGCGAGCTTGATGAGGGAACGTTTGTTCAGGTCGGTCATGAAAACCTCTTGGTGGGTTGGGGTGAAAGGGAAATTATGAACCCGTCAGGAGCCGGGATAAAACGGTTTGCCGATCGATGCGGGCATGTTGATGCGGATCCATGTCGGGTTGCGAGAGATCAGCACCAGCACCACGATGGTCGCCAGGTACGGCATCATGGTCAGGAACTGGCTGGGCACATTGACGCCCATGCCCTGCAGGTGGAACTGCAGCATGGTCACGAAACCAAACAGGTAGGCACCCATCAGCACCCGAGCGGGGCGCCAGGTCGCGAAGGTCGTGAGGGCCAGCGCGATCCAGCCCTTGCCGGCGATCATGCCCTCGACCCACAGCGGCGTGTAGGCGGTCGACACATACGCACCGGCCAGGCCACACAGCGCCCCGCCAGCGATCACGGCCAGGAACCGGATGCGACGCACCGGATAGCCCAGCGCGTGGGCCGACTCGGGGCTCTCGCCCACGCTGCGCAGCACCAGACCCGCGCGCGTGCGCCAGAGGAACCAGATCAGGCCCGCCACCAGGGCCATGCAGACATAGACCATCGGGTGGTGGCGGAACAGCGCGGCGCCCAGAAACGGGATCTCTGACAGCACCGGGATCGGCGTCGCCGGCGTGGTGTTCAGTTTGGCCTGCACGTAGCTGGTGCCGGCAAACGCCGAGAAGCCGCCACCGAAGAGCGTGAGCGCCAGGCCGGTCGCGTACTGGTTGGTGTTGAGCCAGATCACCAGCACGCCGAAGATCGCGGCCAGCAGCGCGCCGACCAGCATGCCAGCGGCAAAGCCCAGCAGCGGGCTGCCGGTGTTGACCACCGTGGCAAAACCCGCCAACGCGGCGCACAGCATCATGCCCTCGGCGCCGAGGTTGACGATGCCGGCCTTTTCGTTGATCAGCAGCCCCAGCGAGGCGATCGCCAGCACGGTGCCGGCGTTGAGGGAAGCAGCGATGAGAAGAGCGGTGGAGTCCATGTCAGCGTTCCTCTTACTTCTTCCAGACCACGCGGTACGCGATCAGCGTGTCGCAGGCCAGCAGCGCAAACAGCAGCAGGCCCTGGAACACGCCGGTGATCGACTTGGGCAGGCCCAGCCGCGACTGCGCCAGCTCGCCGCCGATGTAGAACATGCTCATCAGGATGGCCGAGAACACGATGCCCACCGGATGCAGGCGGCCGACGAAGGCCACGATGATGGCCGCGAAGCCGTAGCCCATCGGTACATAGGGTGTGAGCTGGCCAATCGGCCCGGCCACTTCCAGCGCGCCCGCCAGACCGGCCGCCGCACCCGAGGTCAGCAGGGCCACCCACAGCGCCTTGCGCGAAGAAAACCCCGCGTAGCGCGCCGCGGCGGGTGCCAGGCCGCCGACGATCTGGGCGAACCCGGCGTAGGTGCGGAACAGGAACAGCCAGGCCCCCGCCACACCGGCGAGCGCCAGCAACAGGCCGATGTTCAGCCGCGTGCCCTGCACCAGCTTCGGAATCTGGGTCACCGCGTCGAAGGTCTTGGTCTGCGGGAAGTTGTAACCCAGCGGGTCCTTCCAGGGACCGTAGACCAGGTAATTGAGCACCTGGATCGCCACATAGACCAGCATCAGGCTGACCAGGATCTCGTTGGCATTGAATCGGTCGCGCAGCAACGCCGTGATGCCGGCCCAGAGCATGCCGCCGAAGACACCCGCCAGGAGGATCAGCACCACCACGCCGCGCCCGGTATCCGGCCCGGCCGACAGCGCCACGCCCGCGGCGAAGATCGCGCCAAGAACGTACTGGCCTTCGGCGCCGATGTTCCAGACGTTGGAGCGGAAACACACGGCGAGCCCCAACGCGATGATCAGCAGGGGCGTGGCTTTGACCATCAGTTCGGTCAGCGCATAGCCGCTCTTGAGCGGCTCCCAGAAAAACACTTGCAGGCCACGCACCGGGTCCTTGCCCAGCAGCGCAAACAGGATCACGCCGATCACCACGGTGATGGCCAGCGCCAGCAGCGGCGAGGCGTAGCCCCAACGCGCCGAGGGTTGGGGACGGGCTTCAAGCCGCAACATGCGCGCTCTCCTTGTGGTTGTGGTTCGCGCCGTCCCAGAGGCCCGACATCCATTCGCCGATCAGCTCCACCGTCGCCCTGGCGCGGTCGATCGAGGGCGAGAGACGCCCCTTGGCAATCACGTGCAGCCGGTCGCTGATCTCGAAAAGCTCGTCCAGCTCCTCGCTGACCACCAGCACCGCGCAACCGGCATCGCGCAGCGCCAGGATCTCGCCGCGGATCTGCGCCGAAGCACCGACGTCCACACCCCAGGTTGGCTGGCTGACGATCAGCAGCTTGGGTTTGGCCTCGATCTCGCGGCCGACGATGAACTTCTGCAGGTTGCCGCCCGAGAGCGACTTGGCCGCCGCGCCCGGCCCGTTGGCCTTGACGTTGTAGCGGGCAATGATGTCTTCGGCCTGCGCCTTGAGCGCGCCCAGCCGCAGCCAGCCGCCCTTGCCCAGCGCGTCGCGGCGGGTGAGCAGCAGGTTGTGCGCCAGTGACAGCGTCGGCACCGCGCCGCGGCCCAGCCGCTCTTCGGGCACGAAGTGCAGGCCCAATGCGCGGCGCCGGCCCGGCGGCAGGCGCGACGCGTCCTGCCCGCCCACGCGGACGCTGCCAGCGGGTGCATGGGTGTCTTCGCCAGAGAGCGCGTAGAGCAGCTCGGCCTGTCCGTTGCCCGAGACACCGGCGATGCCGACCACCTCCCCGGCACGCACCGTCAGCGCGATGTCGGCCAGATCGGTGCCGAAAGGGTCGCCGCTGGCGAGGGTCAGGCCCTGGACCTCCAGCACCGCGGCGCCGGCGTTGAGCGCACGCGCCTGCAGCGCCGGCGGTTCGGCGCCGATCATCAGGCGCGAGAGCGAGGCGTTGCTTTCGTTCTGCGGGTTGCAGACCCCGGTGACCTGCCCGCCGCGCAGCACGGTGCAGGCGGTGCAGAGTTCGCGGATCTCGTGCAGCTTGTGGCTGATGTACAGGATCGAGCAGCCTTCGGAGGCCAGTTTCTTCAGAACCACGAAGAGCTTCTCTACCGCCTGCGGCGTCAGCACCGAGGTCGGTTCGTCCAGGATCAGCAGCTGCGGGCTGGTCAGCAGCGCGCGGATGATTTCCACCCGCTGCATCTCGCCAACGGACAGCGTATGCACCGGGCGCTTGGGGTCGATGTCCAGGCCGTACTCGGCCGCCGTGGCGTCGATGCTGGCGGTCACCTCGGCCAGCGTGAGCGACTTGTCCAGCCCCAGCCAGACGTTTTCGGCCACGGTGATGGTGTCGAACAGCGAAAAGTGCTGGAACACCATGCTGATGCCCAGCGCCCGCGCTTCCTGCGGGTTGCGGATCGCGACCTGCCGGCCGTTGAACATCACCGCGCCTTCGTCGGGCTTGACCGAGCCGTAGATGATCTTCATCAGCGTGGACTTGCCGGCGCCGTTCTCGCCCAGCACGGCATGGATCTCGCCGGGCGCGACAGACAGCGAGACGTTGCTGTTGGCCACCACGCCGGGATAGCGCTTGGTGATGCCGGTCAGTTGCAGTCGGGGGGTCGTCAAGGCGATCTCCTTCTTGTTGTTCGGGGCAGACCCGGCATTGTCATGCCGCGTCCGCCTGCGCTTCGGTCCGGCGCAGCGAAGCCGCGACCGATTTGATCTGCTCGCGCAACCAGCGGCTGGCGCTGGAGGTGTGGGTGCGCTCATGCCAGAGCTGGTAATACATCATGCGCGGGAACGGTACCGGACAGGCCAGCACCTGGACCGGCAGCGAGGCGGTGAAGCGCTCGGCGTACTGGCGCCCGGTGGTCAGCACCAGCAGGCTGCCAGCCACCATGGCCGGGATCAGCCCGAAATGAGGGCAGCGCGCGACGATGTTGCGCGACAGGCCCTGGGTGTCCAGGTGTTCGTCGATGAAGCCACGGGCACCGGGGTGGGTTGGCGTGGGGGCGATGTGTTCGGCCGACAGCCATGCGTCGACGTCCCAGCCGCGCCGCGCGGCCGGGTGGTGATTGGCCACCAGACTCACCACCTCGTCGCCGAACAGGCGGCCCAGGTGCAGGTCTTCGGGCGGCTTGGGCCAGTTGCCGATCACCACCTCGTAGTGCCCCTGGGCCAGGTGCGAGCGGTAGTCGGCGTCGGCCGACAGGGGATGGATCTCGATGCCGCAGTGCGGTGCATTGGTCTTGATCTGGGTCACCAGCTGGGGCAGGAACAACGGGTCCAGGTAATCGCTGGCGGCCAGGCTGAAGCTGTGGGTCGCGGTCGCCGGGTCGAAGGCGCGGGCGTCGGAAAACAGCATTTCGGCGCTGCGCAGGATGCCGGCGGCTGGTTCGATCATGCGCAGACCGGCCACGGTAGGCACCATGCTGGCGCCCGAACGCACCAGAAGGGGGTCCCCGGCCAGTTCCCGCAGGCGCTTGAGCGACGCGCTGACCGCCGGCTGGTGCATGCCCAGCCGCAACGCCGCCCGCGACACGCTGCGCTCGGTCAGGACCGTGTGCAGCACGCGGATCAGGTGCAGATCAATCTTGTCGAACATGGACACGTATTTCATACCCTTGCATCATGCGCGCGGATGGGGTTCAGACATTCTCGCCATACGCCAGAGCATATGTTGTGCCACGCGGCCTGGCGCTATGCTGCCCCGCATGAATGCTCCCAACTCCGGACAAACCCTGAGATTCCTGCGCCGCGGCGAGGTCGTGACCGTCCCCGGCGTGCCGCCCGACCGAACCCTGCTCGAGGTGCTGCGCGAAGACCTGCACCTGAGCGCGACCAAGGAGGGCTGCGGAGAAGGCGACTGCGGCGCCTGCACCGTGGTGCTGGGCGAGGCGGTGGGCGGCAGGCTGCAATACAGGGCAATCAACAGCTGCATCCGGTTGGCGCATTCGGTGGACGGCATGGCGGTGTTCACCGCCGAAGACATCGCGGCGCCGTCGGGCGAACTGCACCCGGCGCAGGAAGCCATGGTGCAGTGCCACGGCAGCCAGTGCGGCTTCTGCACGCCCGGCTTTGTGATGAGCCTGTTCGGGATGTACCAGAACACGCAAGGCGGCCAGGGCATCACCCGCGTGAAGGCCCAGGTGGACCTCTCGGGGAACCTCTGCCGCTGCACCGGCTACCGGCCGATCCTCGACGCGGCGCAGCAGATGGCTTCACTGCCCCTGCCCGCCGGTTGCGCGGTCGACGAAGCCGCGACGGTAAGCACCCTCAAGGCTCTGAAGGCCAGGTCGGGCAGTACGTCGCCGTATCTGCGCCCTTCCACCCTGACCGAACTGCTGCAGGCGCGCGCCGCGAACCCCAAAGCCCAGGTCGTGGCCGGCACCACCGACGTCGGCCTGTGGGTCACCAAGCAGCACAAGCGGTTCGCGCAAGTGCTGGATGTGACCGCCGCGCGCGAGCTGCAGCGCGTGGAAACCTACCCACACCACATCGCCATCGGCGCCGCGGTCACGCTGACCGACGCCTTCGCCGCACTGGTGAAGGAACGCCCCCAGCTCCAGACCTTCGGCCAGCGCTTCGCCGGTCTCCCGGTACGCAACTCTGGCACGCTGGGCGGCAACGTGGCCAACGGCTCACCGATTGGCGACTCGATGCCGCTGCTGATCGCGCTGGGCGCCAGCGTGGTGCTGATGCGCTGGAAGAAAACGAAAGCCGGCGGCGAGATCGCCCACCGCGAGCTGCGCCTGGAAGACCTGTACACCGGCTACCGGACCAATGTGATGCGGGCGGACGAACTGCTGTGCTGGATCAAGGTGCCCAGGCCAACCGGGCATGCACTCGAAAAGGTCTACAAAATCAGCAAGCGTTTTGACGACGACATCTCTGCCGTCTGCCTCGCGATCCAGCTGACGGTGAAAGGCGGTGTGGTACAGCAGGTGTCGATCGGCGCCGGCGGCGTGGCCGCCACCCCGGCTCGCGCCCGCCGGACCGAAGCCGCCCTGCTCGGCCAGCCCTGGAACGCCGACACCGTGATGGCCGGCGCCGCCGCCCTGCGCGCCGAGTTCCAGCCCATCTCCGACATGCGCGCCAGCGCCACCTACCGGCAGACCGTGCTGGGCAACCTGCTGCAGCGCTTCTGGCTGGAAAGCCAGGGCCTTCAGGGCATCAATCTGGACAGCCTCAACACCGTGGAGGCCCTGTCATGAACGCACCGGATCTCAAACTTGTGGTGAACAACACACCCGCCGCTGGCGTTTCAAGATTTCACGAAAGCGCCCGCGCCCAGGTGGCCGGTGCCGCGACCTACATCGACGACATCCCCGAGGTGCGCGGCACGCTGCACGCGGCGCCGGTGTGTTCGCCGGTGGCTCACGGCAAGCTCAAGGGCTTCGACACCTCGGCCGCGCTGGCCCTGCCCGGTGTGCGTGCCTTCATCAGTGCGGCAGACATCCCGGGCGACACCACGCTCGCGGCTTTCGCGCACGACGAACCGGTGTTCGCCCACGGTACGGTGCAGTTCATCGGCCAGGTGGGTGGGCTGATCCTGGCCGACGACGCCATGACCGCACGCCGCGCGGCCCGCCTGGTGAAGTGGGACATCGAGGTGCTGGACCCGGTGCTGACCGTGCACGAAGCCCATGCGCTGGAGAGTTATGTGCTGCCGCCGGTGCACGTCAAGCGCGGCGACGCGGCCGCAGCCCTGAGGCGCGCCCCGCACACCCTGGAAGGTACGTTCGAGATCGGCGGCCAGGAGCACTTCTACCTCGAAGGCCAGATCGCCTACGTCTTGCCGCTGGAGCAGAACCAGTGGTGGGTTTACAGCAGCACCCAGCACCCCGGCGAGGTGCAGCACTGGGTCTCGCACGCCCTGGGTATTGCCAACCACGCGGTCACGGTCGAATGCCGGCGCATGGGCGGCGGCTTTGGCGGCAAGGAAACGCAAGCCGGTCACCTCGCGGTCTGGGCCGCCATCGCAGCGAACAAGCTGCGCTGCCCGGTCAAGTTGCGGCTGGACCGCGACGACGATTTCATGATCACCGGCAAGCGCCACCCCTTCGCCTACCACTACCGCGTCGGCTTTGACGACACGGGCCTGCTCAGCGGTCTGGACCTGGAGATGCTGGCCAACTGCGGCTTTTCCGCCGACCTCTCGGGCCCGGTGGCCGACCGCGCCATCTTCCACGCCGACAACGCCTACTTCCTCGAAGACGTTGCCATCCACTCTTTCCGTTGCAAGACCAACACGCAGAGCCACACGGCCTTCCGCGGCTTTGGCGGGCCGCAGGGTGTGATCGTGATCGAGCGCATCCTGGGCGACATCGCCCGTGCGCTGGGCAAGGACCCGCTCGATGTGCGGCTGCGCAACCTGTATGGCATCGAGGATCGCAACGTCACCCACTATCAGATGACGGTGGAGGACAACATCCTCGAACCGCTGATGACGCAGCTGGCGCTCACCAGCGGCTACCGCGAACGGCGCGAGCAGATCGAGGCCTTCAACGCGCAGAGCCCCATCATCAAGAAGGGCCTGGCGCTCACACCGGTCAAGTTCGGCATCAGCTTCACCGCCACGCTGTTCAACCAGGCCGGCGCGCTGGTGCACGTCTACACCGACGGCAGCGTGCAGGTGAACCATGGCGGCACCGAGATGGGCCAGGGCCTGAACACCAAGGTCGCGGCCATCGTGGCCGACGAGCTGGGCGTGCCGTTCGACAAGGTTCTGAGCACCGCCAGCGACACCAGCAAGGTGCCCAACGCCAGCGCCACCGCGGCCAGCAGCGGCACCGACCTCAACGGCCGCGCGGCCCAGTTCGCCGCGCGCCAGGTGCGCCAGAACCTGGCGGCCTTCGTGGCGGGTCTGGACGGTGTGGGGGCGGGTGCGGTGCGTTTCGAGGGTGGGCAGGTCATCACCGACAAGACCACCCGCCGCTGGGAAGACGTGGTGGGCGCGGCGTACGCCAACCGCATCCAGCTCTGGAGCGACGGCTTCTACCGCACTCCCAAGATCCACTACGACAAGACCACCATGCTGGGCCGGCCGTTCTACTACTTCTCGTACGGGGCTGCGGTGAGCGAAGTGGCCATCGACACCCTGACCGGCGAGAGCCGCGTGCTCAAGGTGGACATCCTTCACGACGTGGGCCGCAGCATCAATCCGGCGATCGACATCGGCCAGATCGAAGGCGCCTTCGTGCAAGGCATGGGTTGGCTGACGACCGAACAGCTGGTGTGGAACGGCAAGGGCTACCTGCAGACCCACGCTCCCAGCACCTACAAGATCCCGGCCACGGGCGACATCCCCGCGCACTTCAAGGTCGATCTCTGGCCCGAGGCCAACCGCGAAGACAACGTGCACGGCAGCAAGGCCGTGGGCGAGCCTCCGTTCATGCTGGGCATCAGCGTGTTCGAAGCGCTGCGCGATGCGGTGGCACAGGCGGGCGGTCAGCCGGCAATGATGAATGCACCGGCCACGGCCGAGGAAGTCTTGCGCAGCCTGGGGTAAGGCGCCTACCGCAGGCCGTGCTTGCGGATCTTGTCCACCAGCGTGGTCTTGGGCACGCTCAGGGCCTTGGCAGTCTGGCCAACGTTGCCGCCGTGGCGCTCCAGCGCGTCGGCGATCAGACTGCGTTCGAACTGGTCCACCGTCTCGGCCAGGCCGGGCTCTCCGGCGCCTGCAGCAGCGCCGGCCGGCGCCGCATGCGGCGACACCCATTGCGGCCCGACACCCAGCACCAGCGCGTCGGCCACATTGCGCAGCTCGCGCACATTGCCCGGCCAGTCGCGTGCCATCAGCTGGCGCAGCTGGGCCTGGGGCAGGCGGGGCTCGGGCCGGTCGTAGCGGCTGGCCGCCAGCAGCATGAAATGCTCCAGCAGCATCGGGATGTCTTCCCTCCGGTCGCGCAGGGCCGGCAGTTCGATGTTGACCACGTTCAACCGGTAGACCAGGTCGGCGCGGAAGCTTCCCTGCTGCGCGCGGGCGAGCAGGTCGTCCTTGGTCGCCGCAACCACGCGCACATCCACCGGGATGCTCTGGTTCGAGCCCAGGCGTTCGATGCTGCGCTCCTGCAGCACCCGCAGCAGCTTGACCTGCACGCCCATCGGCATGCTTTCGAGCTCATCCAGGAACAGCGTGCCGCCGTTGGCGTGTTCGATGCGGCCGATGCGGCGCTTCTGCGCACCGGTGAAGGCACCGGGTTCGTGGCCGAACAGTTCGCTGTCGAGCAGGCTGTCGGGCAGGCCGCCGCAGTTGAGCGCGACGTAAGGCGCGTTTCGGCGGCGCGAGTGGTCGTGCAGCGCGCGCGCCACGACTTCCTTGCCGGTGCCGGTCTCGCCGCGGATGAGCACATCCACCGGCGAGTCGGCAATCTCGGTCACCAGTTGCCGCACACGGGCGATGGCCGGCGAATGCCCGACCAGCTTGCCTTCGAGGCCTTCGCTGAGCGTGAGCGCACGCCGCAGGTTGGCCACCTCCAGCGTCAGGCGGCGCTTCTCCAGCGCGCGCTGCACCACCTCGACCAGCTGCTCGGGGGAAAACGGCTTGGGGATGAAGTCGTAGGCGCCGGCACGCATGGCTTGCACCGCCAGGTTCACGTCGCCGTGGCCGGTGATCATGATCACCGGAAGGTCCGGGTCGATGTCGTGCGCTTCGGTGATGAGGGAGAGCCCGTCGGCACCGGGCAGGCGCATGTCGGTCACGATCACGCCATCCATGCCGGGGCTGACGTGCGGCAGCACCGCCTCCACCGAGCCGAACGCACGCACCGGGAGGTCGGCCAGCTGCAGCGCCTGCACGCAGCCGAGCTGGAGATCCGTGTCGTCTTCGACCAGGTACACGGTGAGGGAACGGTTCATCGGGAAAATTCTTCGTGGGCGTTGCCGCCGGCAGGCCCCACTGGCACCAGCAGGGTGAAACAGGCGCCGCCGCCGGGGTGGTTGCGGGCGGTCAGCTCGCCCTGGAATTCTGCGACAAGGTCGCGGCAGATGGCCAGCCCCAGCCCCAGACCCGCGCCGCCGGGCTTGGTGGTGTAGAACGGTTCGAACAGGCGCGCCAGGTCGGTCGGGCTCAGTCCCTTGCCGCTGTCGCGCACCCGCAGCGCCACCATGGCAACGCCATCGATATCCATCTGCTCCGCGTCAATGGTCAGCGTCCGCTCCAGCGCATCCCGCATCGCATCCAGCGCGTTGCCGACGAGGTTGACGATCACCTGCTCCAGCCGGTTGGCATCGCACCAGGCCAGCCAGCGACCGGCCTCGCAACGGTTGTCGACACGCACCTGGTCGTGACGCAGGCGAAGCTGAAACAGGAACAGCGCCTGGTCGACGACCCGGCCGATGTCCGTGGTCGCCGGGGAGGCGCCCGACTTGCGTGAAAAGCTCTTGAGCGGGTCGATGATGCGCGCCATCTGCTCCACCAGCCGCGCCACGATGGTCAGGTTCTCCTGCGCCGCCGGATGGTTGCCGCGGCGCATGAACTCCGCAGCGTTGCCGGCCAGCGTGCGGATGCCGCCCAGGGGCTGCGTCAGTTCGTGGGTGATGCTCGCGGCCAGCTGGCCCAGCACCGCCATCTTGCCGGCATGAACGAGCTCGTCCTGGGCAGCGCGCAAGGTCTGTTCGGTCTGTTCCCGTTCCGCGATCTCGCGGCGCAGCTGGACGTTGGCATCGGTGAGTTCCTGGGTGCGCAGGCCCACCTGCCGCTCCAGCTCGGCGTTGGCTTGCTCCAGCAGCTGCTTGGCCGCCAGCTTCTGTTTCTCGATGCGCCGGCGCTGGCTCCAGTAGAGCACCAGCAGGATCAGAAAGGCCGCCGACACCGCCCCGCCCACACCGTCGACCAGCGCCTGCTGCCGCACCGCCGCGAGGCTGGAGAAGATGAGCACCCGCCAGTCCATGCCGTCCAGCGAACGACCGAGCACCAGGAAACCCGCGCGGTTGCCGCCGGCGCCCAGGGCCGCACGGTGCCGGGAATCCTCGCCGGACACGAAGCCCTGCACTTCCTGCGTGTCTTCGTCGACCGACAGCTTCACCTCGATCGGAAAGATCGGCAGCCGCAGCGAACCGTAGGTCTGCGTCAGCTGAAGGTCGACGCGCCGCTCGGGCGGCAGCGGCGCCAGCGAGGTGTAGCGCCAGCCGGGCTGGGAAGAAAGGATCACGACCTGGTTGGCGTCGGCCACCAGCGCGGGTGCGGCCAGCATGGCCCAGGTCTGCTCCAGCGCATCCAGCCCGATCTTCACCGCCGCCACACCGACCACCCGCGATCCGTCGTGGATCGGGTGCGACGCGAAATAGCCGGCCTGCCCGCCGCTGCCGATCGCGAAGTGGCGCGTCGAACGGCCGGCCAGCGCCTCCAGGTAATACGGACGGTACGACACGTCCTCGCCCAGCTGGCTGTCGTCGGGTTCACCCGTGTTGCTCGACGCCACCACCACGCCACGCACATCGAGCACGTAGACCGCCACACTGCCCAGGTGGGCGTTCAGCCGCGACAGGTAGTCGTTGGCGGCGCGCCCGTGGGCCGGATCGGGCGAGCGCAGCAGCGCCAGCACGGAGGGGTTGAGCTGGATCGTGGCCGGCACCGGTTCCAGTCGGCGCACCCGGGCCTCGACCACCGATGCAAACAGGTCCAGCCGGCTGTTGGTGGCGGCCTTGAGGTTGCGTTCACCCTGCGCAAAGCTGCGCTGGTAGACGGTCGCGCCGGTCAGGGCCACGACCGCCAGGCCCAGCAGGACCAGCAGCAGCCGACGCACCAGCCAGCCGCCTGCGCGCGGGCCGCTGGGGCCGGGCGCAGCGGCCGTCAGAACAGGTACGTCGGCAGAAGGGCTCAATGGGACAGGATCTTGGAGAGGAAGTCTTTGGCGCGCGGCGAGCGGGCGTCGGGGTTGCCGAAGAACTCGTCGCGGCGGCAATCTTCCACGATCTTGCCCGCATCCATGAAGATCACGCGGTGGCTGACCTTCTTCGCAAAGCCCATCTCGTGCGTCACGCACATCATGGTCATGCCCTCGTTGGCCAGCTGGACCATCACGTCCAGCACTTCACCCACCATCTCCGGGTCCAGCGCCGAGGTCGGCTCGTCGAACAGCATCACGATCGGGTCCATGCTGAGAGCGCGCGCAATCGCCACACGCTGCTGCTGGCCGCCCGAAAGCTGTCCCGGGAACTTGTCCTTGTGCGCCATCAGGCCCACGCGGTCGAGCATCTTCAGACCCCGGGCCTTGGCATCGTCGGCGTTGCGGCCCAGCACCTTGATCTGCGCAATCGTCAGGTTCTCGGTCACCGACAGGTGCGGGAACAGCTCGAAGTGCTGGAACACCATGCCCACGCGGCTGCGCAGCTTGGGCAGATTGGTCTTCGGATCGGCCAGGCTGATGCCGTCCACCACGATGTCGCCCTTCTGGAAGGGTTCGAGGGCGTTCACGGTCTTGATGAGGGTGGACTTGCCCGAGCCCGACGGGCCGCAGACCACCACCACCTCACCCTTCTGGATGGAGGTGGTGCAATCGGTCAGCACCTGGAAGCTGCCGTACCACTTGGACACATTCTTGATATCGATCACGGCGATGCTCCTTACCGAATGATGGCGATCTTCTTCTGCAGGCGACGCACCAGCATCGACAGCGAGAAGCAGATGACGAAATAGACGACGGCAGCGACCAGGTAGGTCTCGACCGGGCGGTTGAAGTTCTTGCCGGCCACCTCGAAGCCCTTGAGCAGGTCGTAGGCGCCGATGGCGTACACCAGCGAGGTGTCCTGGAACAGGATGATGGTCTGGGTCATCAGCACCGGCAGCATGTTGCGGAAGGCCTGCGGCAGCACCACCAGCTGCATGGTCTGGCCGTAGGTCATGCCCACGGCGTAACCCGCGTGGACCTGTCCCTTGGGCACGCTCTGGATGCCCGCACGCATGATCTCGGAGTAGTAGGCCGCCTCGAACACGGTGAAGGTGATGATGGCCGAGAGCTCCGCGCCCATGGGCTTGCCGATCAGCAGAGGGATCAGCAGGAAGAACCACAGGATCACCATCACCAGCGGGATGGACCGCAGCGTGTTGACGTAGAACGCCGCCGGCATCACGAGCCACTTCTTGCCCGACAGGCGCATCAGAGCGAGCACCGTGCCGAGCACGATGCCGCCGATCATGGCCACCAGGGTCAGCTGCACCGAAAATATCAGGCCCTTGAGCACGAAGCTCGACAGCACCGACCCATCCAGGAAGGAAAAGTCCAGATTCATGTCAGTGCCCTCCGATCATGCCGGGCACCTGCACCTTGTGTTCGATGAACAGGGCGATGCGGTTGATGACAAAGGCGGAGATGAAGTACAGGCCTGTCACGGCCAGGTAGATCTCGATGCCGCGCGAGGTCTCTTCCTGCGCCTGCATGGCGAACATGGTCAGCTCGGCGATCGACACGGCGAACGCCACCGAAGAGTTCTTGATGATGTTCATGCTCTCGCTGGTCAGCGGCGGGATGACGATGCGGAACGCCATCGGCAGCAGCACATAGCGGTAGGTCTGCGGCAAGGTCAGGCCCATCGCCAGCCCGGCGTAGCGCTGCCCCTTGGGCAGGCTCTGGATGCCGGCGCGCACCTGCTCCGCGATCCGCGCCGAGGTGAAGAAGCCCAGCGCGAACACCACCAGCAGGAAGCTCGGCACCGCCTTGAGCGGCGGGATCAGCGCCGGCAGCACGTGGTACCAGAGGAAGACCTGCACCAGCAGCGGAATGTTGCGGAACAGCTCGGTCCAGACATTGCCGATGGCCACCAGCAGCTTGCTGGGAGTGGTGCGGAAGATCCCCATGACCGAACCCACCGCCAGCGCCACCACCAGCGCCAGCAGGGCGACAGAAAGGGTCCAGCCCCAGGCCGAGAGCAGCCAGTCCAGATAGGTGATGTCGCCGCCGTCGCCGAAGCAACGCGGACGGACCTCACCGTCGATGGTGTCCTTGCAGAACACCTGCCAATCCCATGAGCTCATGGTGAATTCCCCAGTTCAACTGAATAAGAAACGAAACCCGACGCCGGAGAGAGATCGATCCGGCGCCGGGCCGCCCCAAGCCGGATCAGCCCCCTCGGGGGGCAGCGACCCGCAGAGCGGCGGAGCGTGGGGGCCTCACTTCTTCGCGTAGTCTTCCATCGGCTTGTCGTTCGGATTGGCCCAGGCCGCCTTGGTGGCGTCGGACATCGGCAGGCCCACCTTGGTGTTGGACGGCGGGATCGGCTGCATGAACCACTTGTCGTACAGCTTGGCCAGCGAGCCGTCCTTGATCTGGGCCTTGATGGAGTCGTCCACCGCCTTCTTGAAGGCCGGGTCGTCCTTGCGGACCATGCAGGCGATGGGCTCGACCGACAGCACTTCGCCGACGATCTTGTAGTCGGCCGGGTTCTTGGCCTTGGAGATGTTGCCGGCCAGGATCTGGCCATCCATCACAAACGCGTCGGCGCGGCCCGATTCGAGCAGCAGGAAGCTGTCGGCGTGGTCCTTGCCGAACACTTCCTTGAAGTCGACACCAGCGGCGCGCTCGTGCTTGCGCAGGGTCTGGACCGAGGTGGTGCCGGTGGTGGTGGCGACGTTCTTGCCAGCCAGCTGGGCGATGGAGGTGATGCCCGAGTTGGCCTTGACGGCGATGCGCACTTCTTCCACGTAGGTGGTCACGGCGAACGACACGTCTTTCTGGCGCGCGGCATTGTTGGTGGTGGAGCCGCACTCGAGGTCGACGGTGCCGTTCTGCATCAGGGGGATGCGGTTCTGGGAAGTCACCGGCTGGAACTTCACCTCCAGCTTGGACAGGCCCAGCTGCTTCTGCAGGTCGGCAGCGACTTTTTCGGCCATCTGGGTGTGGAAACCGACGTACTTGCCGTCGCCCAGCGTGTAGGCCAGGGCGCCGCTGCTTTCGCGCACGCCCAGGGTGATGGTGCCGCTGTCCTTGATCTTCTTGAGGGTGTCGGTCGACTGGGCCATGGCGGCCGACATCGCCAGCAGTGCAGCGACGGCAAACAGGGATTTTTTCATGGTGACTCCTTGGTGGGTTGGGAACAACGGGACAAAAGATCCCCCGCCGGCAGGTGCACCGGCACTGTGAAAACGGCGGGAGGGGGAAAGGGCTGACGCAGTGGGCCGGCGGTCAGCCAGGCACCTGGTCGGTGGGGTACTTCCAGAAATCCTTGAGCAGGTAGTTCATGGGCAGGTTCAGGGTCCGGTTGGCGGGCGGTATCGGCTTCTGGAACCAACGCTCGTAGACGGCGTGCGCCTCCCGGGTCTGGATCAGCCGCTTCATCTCGTCGTCGACCAGCTTCTTGAACTCAGGGTCGTTGCGCGGCAGCATGATCGCCAGCGGCTCGATGGTCAGGAACTTGCCGACGACCTTGAAGGCCTGCGGGTCCGGGCGACCGGCGGCCAGCCCGTACAGCAGCACGTCGTCCATCACGAACCCGTCGGCTTCGCCCGCGGCCACCATGTCCAGAGCGCGCGCATGTTCCGGGGCTTCCAGCAGGTGGATGCCCAGCAGGTATTCGCTGTTGGCCCGGGTCACGGCTTTCAGCGGTGTCGTGCCCTTGGTCGAGACCAGCTTGCGCCCCTTGAAGTCGCGCAGCAGCTCGATCGGGCTGTCGGCGCGCACGAGGTAGCGCGCGCCGGTGATGTAGTGCGGCACCGTGAACGCCACCTTCTCGCGGCGCTCGGCGTTGTTGGTGGTCGAGCCGCATTCCAGATCGGCCTTGCCCTCTTCGATGGTCGAGATGCGGTTGGCCGGCGTCACCAGCGCAAAGCGCGGTTCGAGCCGGGGCAGCGCCAGATCCTTGCGCAGGGCCTCGACCACCTTCAGGCACAGGTCGACCGCATAGCCCAGGGGCTTGCCGTCCGGGCCCACGAAAGAGAAAGGCACCGAGGATTCGCGGTGCGCCAGCACCACCGTCCCGGTCGACCGGATGCGATCGAGCACCGGGCCGGCCTGAGCAGGGCCGACCGCCAGCCACGGCCCCAGCGCGAGCAGGCACGCAAGGGCGGGACGGACGAAGGACCTGAGCTGCGGCATGGTGGTTCCTTGTGGTGCGGGCGCGGATCAGCCCAGCGGCCGGTCGTTGGGCGACCGGTAGAGCTCGAGCAGGGACTCGGGGGCGGGCCAGTTGAGGTTCAGCCCCTTGGGCGGAATCGGGGACTGGAACCAGCGGCGGTAAATCTTCAGGGCTTCACCCGACTGCATCAGTTCGGTCAGGCTGCGGTCCACCAGCGCCTTGAAACGCGGATCGTCCTTGCGCAGCATGCAGGCGTAGACCTCGGCCGCCATCGGCTGCCCGACCACGCGCCAGTCCTCGGGACGGTCGGCCTTGGCCCGAAGTCCATAGAGCATGGCCTCGTCCATCAGAAAGGCGTCGGCGCGACCTTCCTGCACACGGGCGAATCCGTCCCCGTGGTCCTTGACCGTCAGCACATCAAAGCGCATGCCGGTGGACTCGCTGTGCAGCAGCAGCGAGCGCTCGCTGGTCGTCCCGGCGGTGACGGCCACGCGACGCCCCTGGAGGTCGGCCAGTTCGTTGACTCCCGAGTCGCGCCGCGTGAGCAGGCGCGAGCTGGTCTGGAAGATGGACACCGAAAAACCGACCTGGCGCGCCCGCTCGCGGTTGTGCGTGGTGGAGCCGCATTCCAGATCGACCGAGCCGTTCTGGACCAGCGGGATGCGGTTCTGCGAGGTGACCGGCACCAGCTTGACGGCCAGCGCCGGCAGCTTGAGTTCCTTGCGGATGCGCTCGACCACCGCCAGCATCAGGTCCTGCGAGTAGCCGACGACCTGGCGTTTGCTGTCGTAATAAGAAAAGGGAACCGAGGACTCGCGGTGGCCCAGGTTGATGGTGGCCGTGCGCGCGATCTTGTCGAGCGTCGGCAGCCCCGTGGTCTCGGCCTGTGCGGACAGGGCCAGGGGCAACAGCAGCAGAAAAGGGAGGTGACGCAGTGGAGTCATGGGCACAGTGTGCCGTCCATAGCGCAAAGGGCATGCCAGTCGGTACTAACCCGTAGTCAAGCCGCCATATCCCCGGTTTTTCGCCCTGAAACCGGGGATCGGGTGCCGCCGGCGAACGGAAATCCGACCGTCGGCCAGGCCGATCCAACGGGTTTCCGAACGCCGCAGAACTTGCGTCAGGCCCAGTGCGCCTTGTGGTCCTGGGCGTACTGCGCCAGCAGAATCGGCGCCTTGCCGGTGATGCGCTGCACGCCGTCGGTGATGCGCTCCGAATATCCCGCCTTGAACGCGCCCAGGATCACCAGCAGGAACTCGGCATAGTCCGCCGGCAGACCGGCGCCCAGCAGGCCCTGGCGCATCGCGTCTTCGGGGATGTCGGTGTAGCCAATGGTCCGGCCCGCTGCTGCCGACAGGAAGGCCGCCACTTGTGTGTGGTCCAGCGATTCGCTGCCCGTGATGTCGTGCGCGGCGTTCACGAATTCGTCCGACGACAGCAGCTTCGCAGCCACTGCGGCGATGTCACGGGTGTCAATGAAGCTGCCCTTGGCGTTGCCGACGGGCAGGAAGATCTGGCCCTGGGTCTGGATGCCATGCAGCCAGAAGGTATGGAAGTTCTGCATGAACCAGTTGGGCCGGATCACGTTCCAGGCCAGACCCGAACGCTCCAGGTGCAGCTCGGCCTGGCGCAGCGGGATGCTGTCATCTGCGTTCGCGCCCATGGCCGAGAGCAGCAGCACCTTGCGCACGCCGGCCGCCTTGGCCGCGTCCATGGCAGGGATCAGCAGCTCGTGCTGGTTGGCGAAGCCGGGAGGCGCCATCAGGAACAGCTGGTCGGCACCGGCCAGCGCCGCGGCCAGGCCTTCTCGGGTGGCCATGTTGACCTGGACTTCGCCGGGTTGCGAGGGCGCACGGCTGGTGGCACGGCGCACGGTCTGGCCCTGGGCGGCGAGCAGGCTGGCGAGGGTGGAACCGATCTGGCCGTTGGCGCCGATCACGAGGGTGGTGGTCATCAAAATGCTCCTGTGTGTTGGGAAGGGCTCCAGTGTCTTTTCTCATCCGTCGAACGGGAATGCATGAAATTCCACCATTCATGTCTGATCGTCCATAGAATACAGACCATGGACATCCTCTCCGACATCCTCCATGTCGCCGGCCTGCGCCGTCGCCTGCTCGACCTGCACGCCCTCACCCCCGAAGCGGCGCTGCGTTTTCCTTGCGAACGCAGCTTCGGCCTGCACACCGTCACGCGGGGCCGGGCCTTCGTGCACGCCCCCAATCTGGACGAGCCGATCGAGCTGTCAACCGGCGATCTGGTGCTGATGGCGCGGGGCTGCGTGCACCTGCTCTCGCTGGACCGCCTGCCACCCGGGCGCAGTGTTACGGTGCCGATCGCGCGCTTCGCGGGCGAGGACCAGACGCCGGTGCCCGACACCGGCGCGACCCAGGTCATCAGCGCGGCCTACCAGCTGTGGCACGACCCGCTGCACCCTTTCCTGCGCAGCCTGCCGCCCTGGTTCGTGATCCGCGCCGGCAGCCTGCCCCAGCTGTCGGCCCTGCCGCTGACCATCGGCCTGCTCGACCGCGAGCTCAGCGACCAGGACCTGGGTGCTGCATCCGTCACCCATGGCCTGCTGGATGCGCTGTTCGCCTTCGCGCTGCGCGAGATCGCGCAGCGCGAACAACAGGACACCCCGGGCTGGAACCAGGCGATTGCCGACCGGCAGATCCGGCAGGTCATCACCCTCATGCACGGCAACCTGGCCCACGGCTGGACGCTGGAGGAACTGGGACAACGGGTCGGCCTCTCGCGCTCGGCCCTGGCCGAACGTTTCCGCAGCGCGCTGGGCGACACACCGCTGAACCACCTGCGCACACTGCGCATGCAGAAGGCCATCCAGCTGCTGTCCGAGACCCGTCAGACGCTGGAGCAGATCGCGCAGGCGGTGGGTTACCAGGACGCCTTCGGCTTCTCCAAGGTGTTCAAGCGCACCACCGGCCAGTCACCGCGCCAGTTCCGCGAGCAGGACGCGAAGGAGAAGCTGATGCCGTTCCGGTTGCAGGAGGCCTGAGCGGCCGCGAACATGCGGCGGGTACAGTGTCGGGCTGCGCGCACCGCGCGAAACCCGTCCACACCAGCCCATGTCCCTGCCCGCCTGCCCGAAATGCCAGTCCGAATTCACCTACGAAGACGGTGAGATCTACATTTGCCCCGAATGCGCCCACGAGTGGAGCAAGGCCGCGTCGGCCGAGGCCGCCGAAGAGGCCAAGGTCTGGAAAGACGCCTTCGGCAACGTGCTGGCCGACGGCGACAGCGTGACCCTGGTCAAGGACCTCAAGCTCAAGGGTTCGTCGGCCGTCATCAAGGTCGGCACCAAGGTCAAGAACATCCGCCTGGTCGACGGCGACCACGACATCGACTGCAAGATCGAGGGCTTTGGCGCCATGCAGCTCAAGTCCGAGTTCGTGAAGAAGAGCTGAGTTTTTTCCCGTGGGCAAGATCGTCGTCTACTGCCAGCCCGGCGCCAAGCAGACGCAGTGCGTCGGCCTGCACGACGGCAAGCCCAAGATCCAGCTCAAGGCACCGCCGGTCGACGGCGCCGCCAACAAGGCGCTGATCGCCTTCCTCTCAGAGATCTGCGGTGTGCCCAAGTCGGCCATCAGCATCGAGCTCGGGGCCTCGGGCCGCACCAAGCGGGTCGAGGTCGCGGGCGTGAGCGAAGAAGAACTCAGCCGCCTGCTGGCCGGGCCGGCCTGAAGGCCGTGAGGAAGCCGGTGCTGCTCGGCCTGCCGGGAAGCGACAGCTGCACCACGGTCGGCGCGGTCTCCGCCAGCAACTGGCCCCTGCGCCACACCTTGAGCCGCGTAGCGCGCAAACGGATGGCCTCGATCGGGTCGCGCGCCTGCAACAGCACGAAGCTGGCGTCATGGCCAGCGGCGATCCCGTAGCCCTCCAGCCCCATCACCTTCGCCGCGTTCACCGTCACCGCGTCGAAGCACTGGCGCATGCCAGCCTGGCTGGTCATCTGGGCCACGTGCAGGCCCATGTGCGCGACTTCGAGCATGTCGCCACTGCCCAACGAATACCAGGGGTCCATCACGCAGTCGTGACCAAAAGCGACCGACACGCCGGCCGCCATCAGCTCGGGCACGCGCGTCATGCCGCGGCGCTTCGGATACGTGTCGTGCCGGCCCTGCAGCGTGATGTTGATCAGCGGGTTGGCGACCGCGCTCACGCCAGCCTCGGCGATCAGCGGGATCAGCTTGCTCACGTAGTAGTTGTCCATGCTGTGCATGGAGGTGAGGTGCGAGCCGTTGGCGCGGCCCTGCAGGCCCAGGCGCTGCGTCTCGAAGGCCAGCGTTTCGATGTGGCGCGAAAGCGGGTCGTCGCTTTCGTCGCAGTGCATGTCCACCGGCAACCCGCGCTCGGCAGCGAGTTCGCAGAGCAGCTTCACGCTCATCGCGCCGTCGGCCATGGTGCGTTCGAAGTGCGGAATGCCACCGACGACGTCGACACCCAGGTCGAGCGCGCGCTTCAGATTGTCCAGCCCGCCGGGCGAACGCAGCACACCGTCCTGCGGAAACGCAACCAGCTGCAGGTCCAGGTAGGGCGCGACTCGTCTCTTGACTTCCAGCATCGCCTTCACCGGCAGCAGGCTGGGGTCGCTGGTGTCCACGTGGCTGCGGATGGCCAGCAGACCCTTGGCCACTGCCCAGTCGCAGTAGGTCAGCGCGCGCTCCACCAGCGCCTCTTCGGTCAGCAGCGGCTTGAGTTCGCCCCAGAGCGCGATGCCTTCGAGCAGCGTGCCGCTCTGGTTCACGCGCGGCAGGCCGTAACTCAGCGTGGCGTCCATGTGGAAGTGCGGGTCGCAGAACGGCGGACTCAGCAGCTGGCCGGCAGCGTCCATGGTCTCATGGGCGGGCGCCAGCAGGCCCTCGCACACTTCGACGATGCGGCCGTCCTGCACAGCAACCGAAATGCCGCTGCGCCCGTCGGGCAGCGTGGCGTGGGTGATCAGCAGGTCGAGCATGGCCTCATTGTGTGCCGAAGATGCGGTCACCCGCGTCGCCCAGACCCGGCAGGATGTAGCCGTGCTCGTTGAGCTGGCGGTCGATGGCGGCGGTGTAGATCGGCACGTCGGGATGGGCCTTCTGCAGCGCGGCCAGGCCTTCGGGGCAGGTCAGCAGGCAGACGAACTTGATCGACTTCGGCCGTGTCTCCTTGAGGCGGTCGATGGCCGCGATCGCCGAGTTGCCGGTGGCCAGCATCGGATCGACCACGATCACGTCGCGCTCGTGCATGTCCGAGGGCATCTTGAAGTAGTACTCCACGGCGGTCAGGGTCTTGGGGTCGCGGTAGAGGCCGATGTGGCCCACGCGGGCACCGGGCACCACGTTGAGCATGCCTTCCAGGATGCCGTTGCCCGCGCGCAGGATGGACACGAAGACCAGCTTCTTGCCGTCGATGACCTTGGCGGTCATGGTCTCCAGCGGCGTCTCGATCTGGATGTCCTGCATCGGCATGTCGCGCGTGACCTCGTAGGTCATGAGCAGGGACAGCTCGTTGAGCAGGCGGCGGAAGCTGTTGGTGCTGGCGTCCTTGCGGCGCATCAGCGTGAGCTTGTGCTGCACCAGCGGGTGGTCGATGACGTGGACGTTGCTCATGGTAGGTGCCTCTGTGTTGTTGTGTGAAGGGAATCAGAAAACCGTGCCGTCGCTGACGATGTTCAGCGGCGGCAGGCCGTCGCGCAGCCGCTGGGCCAGCAGCCGGCCCGCCGCCCAGGTGCCGCCTTCGAGCACGCAGGCCAGCGGCATCTGCTGCGCGCTCAGGCCCAGTTCGGTGCGCACCAGCGGCGCCAGTTCGTCCAGCAGCGCCACGGTGAGCGCGCGCCACTCGACGATGAATTCGTCGCCCGCCTGCCAGGGCCGCGTGGCCCAGTCGGTCGGCAGCGGCCGCAGCACGCCCGCGTCGATCAGCAGGCCGCCGTTGCGGTACTCGGGCAGGCCGGTCAGCGCATCCAGCCCGGTCACGCGCACGCCGGCCCATTCGAACGGCTCCAGCAGCGAATAGGTCAGCCACTGCGAGAGCTTGTGGAACGGCATCCAGCCGGCGGTGAGGCCCTCGCCCGTCACGGCGGGGTGGCGCCAGCAGTCGCCCAGCGCCTGCTCGCCAATGGTGTTCTGCGCCGGCCAGATGCCCGAGAGCGTGTCCAGCAGCAGCACCAGGATGTCGTGGGCCGCCACCGTGCCACCGCCGTGCGCGGTGAGCGCATCGAACAGGCCACCGGGTCTCCCGGCGATGCCGAACACATCCGGCTGCGCGGCCAGTACGGCGCCCAGGCGGCGCAACAAAGCAGCCCGCCCCTCCAGTCCCACCAGCGGGTTGGCCTCGCTCACCTGAAACGCGGCCCCGAGCTGCGCCGCCGTGAGCGCGGCCAGGCCGGCGGCGTCCACCCGCAGCGGCTGCGCCGGGTCGCTGGAAAACAGGCCGGCGGTGAACGCGTGGAAGCTCGCCACCCCCAGGCCTTCGGAACGGGCGAATTCCTGGCCGCTGGCCGCTTCGCGGTACCGCCATTGCGGGCCAGCCCCGGCATCGAGCAATACGCTCACCAGCGCCAGGTCGATCTGCGCGCGGGCGCGCACCGCCGCGTCCACCGGGCCCAGCAGCACGTCGAGCTGGCCCGCGCGGTCCACGCCGCCGGCCTCGAAGTGCCGCCACCGGCTGTGGTACGGGATGCGGCCGTCGGGAAAGCGGGCTCGGGTGAGTTCGGCCACCGTGCTGGCGGCCAGCGCCAGTGCACCGTCGTTGACCGCGAAGCCCTCGGAGGCGCCGGCGCGGGCACGCGCCAGCAGCTGGCGCGCGCGCTCGCGCACGGCGGTGGTGGAGCGCAGCGCGCGGGCCGCGCCGGCGGGGGTGTCGGTCTCTGCGCTCAAGACAGCCCCCGGCCCTTGGCGATCTTCAGCTCCTCGGCGTCGGGCACGGCCCCGGGCGTGAAGTAGCCCGCCGCCATCTTGGCGTCCATCTCCACCCGCGCATCGGCAGGGATCAGCTCATCCGGGATGTTGATGCGCTCGCCGACCTCGATGCCCGAGCCGGTGATGGCGTCGTACTTCATGTTGCTCATAGAGACGAGCCGGTGGATCTTCGTGACGCCCAGCCAGTGCAGCACGTCGGGCATCAGCTCCTGGAAGCGCATGTCCTGCACGCCCGCCACACACTCGGTGCGGGCGAAATACTGGTCGGCCGTGTCGCCGCCGACCTGGCGCTTGCGCGCGTTGTAGACCAGGAACTTGGTCACCTCGCCCAGCGCCCGGCCTTCCTTGCGCGAGTAAGACACGAGGCCCACGCCGCCGTTCTGCGCGCCCTGGATGCATTCCTCGATGGCGTGCGTGAGGTAGGGCCGGCAGGTGCAGATGTCGGAACCGAACACGTCCGAGCCATTGCACTCATCGTGCACGCGCGCGGTCAGCGTCACCGACGGGTCGGCCAGGTCGCGCGGATTGCCGAAGATGTAGACCGTCTGCCCGCCGATGGGGGGCAGGAAGACTTCGAGGTCGGAGCGCGTGACCAGCTCGGGGTACATGCCGCCGGTCTCTTCGAACAGCACGCGCCGCAGCACCGCCTCGGTGCAGCCAAAACGTTTCGCCACGCCCGGCAGGTACCAGACCGGTTCCACCGCCACCTTGGTCACCACGGCCGCACCGCCCGCCGTGAGGAACTGGCCGTCGGGCTTCAGCCGGCCCTTCTGCAGCGCGTCGATCACCTCGGGCAGGATCACGTGCGCCTTGGTCACGGCAATGGTCGGGCGGATGTCGTAGCCCGCGGCCAGCTCGTTGGAATAGACGTCGGCGATCACCGCGCCCCAGGGGTCCATGCTGACGATCTTGCCCGGGTCGGCCCACTGCGGGTAGGGGCCGATCGCGTCGGTGGGCGCGGTGTTGGTCAGGTCGGCACGGTGCTCGCGCTTGAGCGCCCCTGCCGCCACGGCCAGCGCACGGTACACGCTGTAGCTGCCGCTGTGGGTGCCGATCACATTGCGGTTGGACACGTTGAGCGTGGTGCCCACCACCGGCCCGCGCTCGCGCGCCGTGGCCGCCCCCCAGACAATGGGCAGCGCCCCGAAGCCGCCGGAATGCGACGTGAGCCGGATGTGGCGCGGGTGCGGCGTCTGTGCCGTTTCGGGCAGGTTGCCGGCGGAAGAAGTAGCGTCTGCGGACATGAGCATGCACCTGGTCAAAGCCAAGAAATGGCGATCCGGCGGCACCGACGCAGCGTCGCTGCCGTCACCCGGTTTCGTTATAGCAAGGGCAGTGCCAGCCGTGAAGCCACAGGGGAGTCCGTACAATGCCGGCCCTTTGAACCGCGCATCCGACGCCATGCATTACTCCGTCTCGCACCACAAGCTCAAACTCATTCTCAGCGGCGCCGGCCTGAAGTCCGGTGACGCCGCCGGCATCGACCAGCTGTTCGGCGGCAAGGACGGCTACTACTGGTTCGGCACGCTGCGCGACATGTGCCCCGAAGGCAAGACTCTGTCGTGGGAGAACCAGTACGCGATGGTGGCCGCCATCCAGGCGCACGAGGACGCCAGCGCGGCCGAAGACGAGATGCCGTCCGAAAAGCCGACACCGGCCCACATCGCAGCGATCTCGAAGCTCCTCGCGATCTGAACGGCGGCATTCCTAGAATGCCTGCATGAACTCCGCGCCCACCTCTTCGCTTTGCGTCGCCGTGCTCGGCGCCGGTGCCGTCGGCTGCTACTACGGTGGCATGCTGGCCCGAGCCGGCCACCTCGTCACGCTGATCGGACGGCCGCAGCATGTGCAGGTGTTCCGCGCACAGGGCCTGCGCATGCAGACCCTGACCTTCGACGAAGCCGTACCGGTGGCGGCCAGCACCGAGGCGTCGGCCGTGGCCGACGCAGACCTGGTGCTGTTCGCGGTGAAGTCGCCCGACACCGAAAGCGCGGGTGAGCAGATTCAGCCGCACCTCAAGCCCGGTGCGCTGGTGCTGTGCCTGCAGAACGGCGTGGACAACGCCGAGCGGCTGCGCGCGGTGCTGGCGGGTGTGCAGGTGGCGGCCGCCGTGGTCTATGTGGCGACCGAGATGGCCGGCCCCGGCCACCTGCGTCACCACGGGCGCGGCGAACTGGTGATCGAGCCTTCGCCTAAAAGCAGCGAGGTCGCCCAGGCGCTGATCGCGGCCGGCGTGCCGACCGAGATCAGCGACAACGTGCGCGGCGCGCTCTGGACCAAGCTGATCCTCAACTGCGCCTACAACGCGCTTTCGGCCGTGGGTCGCATTGTCTACGGCGAGCTGGTGAAGCAACCTGGCGTGCCGGACATCATGCGCGACGTGATCGCCGAGTGCCGCGCGGTCGCCGCGGCCGATGGCGTGACGATTCCCGGCGATGTCGAACTCGCCGTGCGCCGCATCGCGGAGACCATGCCCTCACAATATTCCTCCACCGCTCAGGACCTGATGCGCGGCAAGCCCAGCGAAATCGACCATCTCAACGGTTACGTGGTTCGCCGCGGCGAGGCGATGGGCGTGCCCACACCCGTCAATCGGGTGTTGTGGGCGATGGTCAGGCTGGCGGAACGGCGGCCGCCAGACTGAAGCGCCTCAAGCACCCCATTGCGCCAGCTGCGTGTACAGCGGGATGCCCAGCAGCAGGTTGAGCGGGAAGGTCAGCCCCAGCGACAGCCCGAAGTACAGCGAGGGATTGGCTTCGGGAATGGCGTAACGCACCACCGCGGGCACCGCGATGTAGGAAGCACTGGCCGCCAGCGTCATCAGCAGCGCGGTGTCGCCCGCCGGCAGACCGGCAGCACGGGCCAGGCCCCAGGCCAGCGACGCATGCAGCAACGGGCCCAGCACCGCATAGGCCAGCAGCACCGGCGAGCGCCCTCTCAGCCCCGGAAGGTTGCGAGCAGCCATCAGCCCCATGTCCAGCAGGAAGAACGCGAGCATGCCCTTGAACAGGTCGCCCGAGAACGGCTGCATGGCTTCGCGCCCGGCCTCGCCGGTCATCAGACCCACCGCCATGGCGCCGATCAGCAGCAGCTGCGAACCATCGGTGAAGGACTCGTGCAGCAGCTTGCGCCAGTCCGTGTGAGCGCCCCCAGCCGGTCCGGCCCATGCGGCGGCGCCCCCCGAGCCCACCACCAACGGCGCCGCTGACGCCTGTCGCAATCGATTGGCCATCAGCACCGCCAGCACGATGGCGGGCGACTCCATCAGCGCCATGGCCGCCGCCATGTGGCCGCCGTAAGGCAGGCCGATCTTGTCCAGGTGCCCGGTCGCCGTGATGAAGGTCACCGCGCTGACCGAACCGTAGGTGGCGGCGAGAGCGGCGGCGTCAAAGCCCGAGACCCAGCGCCGCAGCAGCGTGTAGCCGATCAGCGGCACCACCACGGCCAGCAGCACCGCAAGACCCAGGCCTGCGACCACCTGTGTGTTCAGGCCCGATGCTGCCAGCGCAAACCCGCCCTTGAGCCCCAGCGCCATGAGCAGATACATGGAAAGAAAGCGGGAGATCGCGGGCGGGATCTCCAGGTTGGACCGCACCAGGCCGGCCACGACGCCGACCACAAAAAACAGGATGGCCGGATCGACCAGGTTGTTCAGATTCATGGGAAGTTCCTTCGTCGGACGCGGATTGTGGCGATCCACATGCATTCCGTAAAATCGATTCTTTGGTACGTATACATAGATAAAACTCGATGAGCATCACATTCCGGCAATTGCGGCTTTTTCTGGCGCTGGCCGACACCGGCAGCGTCAGCTCGGCCGCGCGGGCGATGCACGTCACGCAGCCCACCGCGTCCATGCAGCTGCGTGAGGTCTCCGCGTCCGTGGGGTTGCCGCTGTACGAAGTCATCGGCCGCAAGGTGTTCCTGACCGACGCCGGCCGGCAACTGGCCCGGACCGCACGCGCCATCGTCGACGAGTGGGAGCGCTTTGGCCAGCAGGTCAACGCCATGCAGGGCCTGACCCGGGGCCGCTTGCGCGTGGCCGTGGTGAGCACGGCCAAGTACTTCGTGCCACGCCTGCTTGGCGACTTCTGTGCCCGCCACCCCGAGATCGAGATCTCGCTGGAGGTCCTCAACCGCGATGGCGTGGTGCAACGCCTGCGCGAGAACCGCGACGACCTCTACGTCATGTCGCAGCCCCCGGCCGACATCGATCTGGAGGACCGGACCTTCCTGGACAACCCGCTGGTCCTCATCGCTGCAGCCGACCATCCGCTCGCGCAGCGCCAGCGCCTGGCGCTCAAGGCGCTGCAGGGTGATCGCTTCATCCTGCGCGAGCGCGGCTCCGGCACCCGCCTGGCGATCGACCGGCACTTTGCGCAACATGGCTTTGAACCGGGTCTGAAACTGGAACTCGGGAGCAACGAGGCCATCAAGGAAGCGGTCGCCGGACACCTGGGCGTCGCCATCGTCTCGCGCCACGCCCTCAAGGACAGCGAACTCGGCCAGGACCTGTGCGTGCTGCCGGTCAGCGGCTTCCCCATCCGCTCGCAGTGGCACCTGGTCCATCCCCGGGCCAAGCAGCTCTCGCCCATCGCCACGGTGTTCCGCGAACACCTGCTGCGCAGCGCGGCCCAGGCCTGAGCGGCGGCAGAGGTCTGCCAGACCGGAGACCGTTGTTCAAGAGTGAGAAGGTGGCGGGATGCGTCCAGTGCGCGCCTTGGAACGCCCTGTGTGCCCTTCCGCACGGACCCACGCCTGCAGCGCGGCTAAGGTCCCTCCACGCCCGCCCTGCCCGGGCCTCGAGGAACGACGCCATGGACACCTACCGCCACCACATTTCTGGCTTCTTCTCCGTCCGCGCCGATGCCGAAAAGGCGCTGGACGCGCTCCTCGAACGCGGTCTGCCGCGCGAGCGGGTGCAGATCTTCGACTCCGACACGCCAGCCCAGGCTCCCGTGCCCGAAGAGGACAGCAACGCGGTGCTCAAGGACGTGCTGGTGGACGGCACCATCGGCACCGCGGTGGGCGCCGGCCTGGGCGGCTTGACACATGTTGCACTGGTGGCAGCGAACGTGAGCCTTTTTGTGGCCAGCCCGCTGCTCGCGCCGCTGGTGATGCTGGGCTGGGGCGCCAGCATCGGCGGCATCCTGGGCGCCACGGCCGGCGCGATCAACACCGACGCACCCGACAGCACCCAGAAAGAAGGCTGGCTGTCGGCACTGGTCGGAGACGCGATCGCCAGCGGTCAGGTGGTGCTGGTCGTGGAAGCGCGCACCCTGGACGAAACCGCCATCGCGAAGGAAGTGATCGACGCTTCGGTGGGCGACTACAGAGAGGTCAGCCTCGCATGAACACACTCACCACCCTGTCGGGTCGAACGATCCTGCGCCTGAAGGCGCCGAGGCCGGCGGCGACGGTTGCGGAGGCAACCATGCCGCACGACGAAGCCAACGATGGAGACAACACCTCGGTGGCCGGAGAAGAGGACCCCGGAGCCGCCCTGGAGTTCACCAGGCCCGGACGGCAACGGCTCCCGGCCAAAGGGCGTCAGACCGGCACCGTGTGACCGCTGAGGTTGGTGCAGACACGGCGCAGACGCTGTTCGGCGTCGTCGGCCACCGCCTTCACACCGGCACCGCCCACCAGTTCGACCATGACCTGCGGGTCGAGAAACCCCACGACGATCTCACGCTCCGCGATCTCCCGCACGATCACATTGCACGGCAGCAGCAGGCCGATGTTGGGCTCGGCCAGCAAGGCCTTGTGCGCCAGTTGCGGGTGGCAGGCGCCGAGAATGCGGTAGCGCAACATGTCCACGCCCAGCTTGGCCTTCATCGTGGCCTGCACGTCGATGTCGCTGAGCACGCCAAAGCCCTCTTCCTTGAGCAATTCGATGGTGTGTGAAAGCGCTTCGCCGAACGAAGTGCCCTGGATCGTGCTGGTGAAGCCGTACATGGTGTGGTCCTGTTTCTCGGGATGAAGCGGTACGCCGACGATCAGTGAAAACCGGGGGCATGTCGGTTCGACAGCGCACCGACCCGGGTGCACACTGGAGCAAGATTCCCCACGCCGGTGCTGCTGCCGGCAACAAAACCCGTGAGCCATCCTTGAACACCGACAACAACGCCAGCGACTTCGCCACGGAACCGGGCCTGACCGCCGCCGAAGCGGCGCAGCGCCTCAGCCAGGACGGCGCCAACGCTCTGCCCGGCGGGCAACGCCGCAGCCTGCTGTCCATCGCGCTGGACACCGCGCGCGAGCCCATGTTCCTGCTCTTGTTGGCCGCGGCCACCCTTTACATGGTGTTTGGCGACCTGCGGGAAGGCCTGACCCTGCTCGCGTTCGTGGTGATCACGCTCGGCCTGACGCTGTACCAGGAGGGAAAGACCGAGCGCGCCATCGAAGCGCTGCGCGACCTGACCAGCCCGCGCGCGCTGGTGATCCGCGACGGCACGCCGCAGCGCATTGCCGGCAGCGACGTGGTGCGCGGTGATCTGCTGCAGCTGAGCGAGGGCGACCGGGTGCCGGCCGACGCCCTGCTGCTGTCGGCGCACGGCGTGCAGGCCGACGAGTCGCTGCTGACCGGTGAAGCGGTCCCGGTGGCCAAGCGCGCGGCCTTGCCGGAGGAACAGGCGGAAAAGCCGGTCCCTGCCGAAGGAACCGGCAGCGCACGCCCCGGCGGCGACGATCTGCCCACGGTCTACGCCGGCACGCTGATCGTGCAAGGCCATGCGCTGGCCCGCGTCACCGCGACCGGCGCACGCAGCGAGATCGGCCGCATCGGCACCGCGCTGGGCAAGGTCGAACACGAAACCTCGCCACTGCAGAAACAGACCACCCGGCTGGTGCGCAACCTCGCCCTGCTGGCGCTGGTTCTGAGCCTGGCGCTGGTGGTGGTGCACGGGCTCGTGCGCGGCGACTGGCTGCAGGCGGTGCTGGCCGGCATCGCCCTGGCAATGGCGATGCTGCCGGAGGAATACCCGGTGGTGATGACCGTGTTCCCCGCACTGGGCGCGCGGCGCCTGGCGAAGGAAGGCGTGCTCACGCGGCGCATCAACGCCATCGAGACGCTGGGTGCGACCACGGTGCTGTGCAGCGACAAGACCGGCACCCTCACCGGCAACCGCATGACGGTGACACACCTGGCCGCCGGCGGCGTGGCGCTGCCGGACCGGCTGGCGCTGGAGTCGCTGGGCAACGCGCCACTGCCCGAAGCCTTCCACACACTGGTGGAGTTCTCGATCCTGGCCAGTGTGGTGGATCCGTTCGATCCGATGGAGAAGGCGTTCCACCAGCTGGGTGAGCGCTTCCTCACCGACACCGAGCACCTGCACCGCGACTGGCGGCTGGTGCAGACCTATGCGCTGAGCCCTGCGCTGCGCGCGATGTCGCACGTGTGGGCGGCGGCGGACGGCGGCACGCAGACGGTCGCTGCCAAGGGCGCTCCCGAGGCCGTGATGGACCTGTGCCATCTGGACGATGCACAGAAGGCCCACATCGCCGGCGTGGTCGACGGGCTGGCCGCCGAAGGGCTGCGCGTGCTGGCGGTGGCCAGCAGCACCTTCGAAGGGCAGGACTGGCCCGAAGGCGAACACGATTTCAGTTTCCGCTTCATCGGCCTGCTGGGTCTGGCGGACCCGGTGCGCCCGCAGGTGCCGGCGGCCATCGCCGAATGCCGCGCCGCAGGCATCCGCGTGGTGATGATCACCGGCGACTACCCGGCGACCGCCCAGGCGATTGCACAGCAGGCCGGGCTGGCGGGCTCAGACGCAGAAGTGCTCTCCGGCGACGAGATGGCAGCGCTCAGCGACACGGCACTGAGTGAGCGCATGGCAAACGTGAGTGTCTGCGCCCGCATTGCGCCGGAGCAGAAGCTGCGCATCGTGCAGGCGCTGAAGGCGCGCGGCGACATCGTGGCCATGACCGGCGACGGCGTGAACGACGCCCCGGCTTTGCGCGCCGCGCACGTGGGTGTGGCGATGGGAAAACGCGGCACCGATGTGGCGCGCGAATCGGCGTCGCTGGTGCTGATCGACGACGACTTCGCCGCCATCGTGCGCGCCATGCGGCTGGGGCGGCGCATTTTCGACAACCTGCGCAAGGCGATGTCCTACGTGCTCGCGGTGCACGTGCCGATCGCCGGCATGGCGCTGCTGCCGGTGCTGCTGGGCTGGCCCTCGCTGCTGTTTCCGATGCACATCGCCTTTCTCGAACTCATCATCGACCCGGCCTGCTCAATCGCCTTTGAAAACGAGCCCGCCGACGACGACGTGATGCGGCGACCACCCCGCGACGCCAGCGCGCCGCTGTTCGGTGGCTTGAGCCTTTGGCTGGCGCTGCTGCAGGGACTGGGTGTGCTGGCCGCCGTGATGGGCGCCTTCGCCTGGGCCGCGCCGCGCCTGCCCGAGGAAGAGGCCCGGGCCTTTGCCTTCGCAACCCTGGTGGTGGGCAACCTGGCGCTGATCTTTTCCAACCGCTCGGCGACCGCGCCGGTCTGGGTCACGCTGCGCGCGCCGAACACCATGCTCTGGGTGGTCGTGGGCATGGCGTTGACCATGCTGATGGCCGCCCTCTACATCCCCTGGCTGGTCGGCCTGCTGCGCTTTGCGCCGCTGCCGCTGCACGAACTGGCCGCGGCCTGCGGGCTGGGGGTCCTGAGCGTGGTCTGGTTCGAAGGCATCAAGGGGGTGCAACGCGCCCGCCGCCCGCATGCACCCGCCTGACCGTCAGGTCGACCACTCGTAGGCGAGCGAAGTGACGGTGCCGCGCCAGTAGGTCTTGCGGCCTTCGGGCAGCAGCCAGGCCACCTCGCCGGTCAGCGGCACGGTCATGCCATCGATACGCTGGTGGTTGGACCAGGTGCCTTCCCATGGCGCCATCTTGATCTCCTGCCCCACCATGCGGCCACGCGCCTGCGCCAGCACCGAGCGCACCATGCCCGCATCGTCAAATCGGAACAGCAGGGTGAGCGCGAGCGCGCCATCGGTCAGGGTGGCGTTGGCGCTGTGCTCGTCCACCGCGGTCCATTGCACGCCCTGGCTGGGCAGCAGGGCTGTGGGGTACCAGGCGGCTTCGGCAAAGAAGCGCATCAGCTCGCCGCGCGCCAGCTCTCCACCGCCCTCCAGATCGGCCACTGGAAACAGGCCCAGCACGGCCGCGTGCAGCAGGCCCCGGCCATCGGCGTAGCTGTCGTGCACGCGCACCGGCAGGCCGGGCAGCATGGCAATGCGCGCGTCCCAGAGGAAGCCGGGGCGCTGCACGACCACCCGCTGATGTGAGGTGAACGGCTTCCACTGCTCGCCGCCGGGGGACATGTTGAATTGCCCGGTGTGCTCGAGTGTGAGCGCGGTGACCATCGGCTGTCCCGGGGTGAGCACGGCACGGAAATGCCGTTGCACCGGTGCCGGCAAGCCCTCGATGTCACGTGGGTCGTAGACGCCGGGCCGGGCCGGCCGGCGCAGCGCTTCCAGACGCGCATGAATGACCTGCGTGGCCTTCGCCCAGCGCCGTGCACCGAGCAACCCAAGACCTGCGACCACGAGGACCACCACCACCCCGAACAGAAGAATCCCGGTGAACCAGTTCATGGTCATCAGCCTACACAGCGGGCGGCCAACGTCTGTGCGTTGCCGGACTCTTTCCGCAGGGACATTGCGCTGGCTCAAGAATTTCCACGCTACACTGCGCGCCTGCTCCGGGGTGCTCCGGCCTTCCAAGGTCTGGCGCTGAGATGGTTGAACAACCGAACCCGCGAACTTGATCCGGCTAGTACCGGCGAAAGAAGAGCGTTGCCTTGAAGGACCCATGAAGGGGGCGCATCCGCCCTTGCCTGTGGTCCTTCGTGGCGGTCCTCCGGAGCTGTTCGTTTCGCAACAGCTTTTTCAATCAGGAGACCGCCCGATGAACGCCCCCGACAAGCTCCAGCAGCTGCTCACGCTCACCCGCGAACCCTTCCCCCAGTCGATAAAGATCTACGTGCCCGGCGCACAGGCCGGCGTGCGGGTGCCGATGCGCGAGATCGCGTTGACCAATGGAGAACAGGTCACGGTCTACGACACCTCCGGCCCCTACACCGACCCCGCAGCGACCATCGATGTGCGCCGGGGCCTTTCGCCGGTGCGCAGCCAGTGGGTGGTCGCGCGCGGCGACACCGAGGCCTACGAAGGCCGCAGCCGCGTGGCGCTGGACGATGGTGGCAAGCACGGTGAAGTCGCCGACGCACGCATCGAAGCCCTGCGCGCCGAGGCGGTGGGCCTGCAGCGCCAGCCGCTGCGCGCCAAGGCCGGTCGCAACGTGACGCAGATGCACTACGCCCGCCAAGGCATCGTCACGCCCGAGATGGAATACATCGCCATCCGCGAAAACGGCAAGCGCGAGTGGATGAAGGAATACCTCGGCAGCGCCGAGCGCGAGGCGCGCCTCAAGGGCAACCCCATGGGCGCCCGCATTCCCGACACCATCACGCCCGAGTTCGTGCGCGACGAGGTGGCGCGCGGCCGTGCAGTGATCCCGGCGAACATCAACCACCCCGAAGTCGAGCCGATGATCATCGGCCGCAACTTCCTGGTGAAGATCAACGCCAACATCGGCAACTCGGCCGTCACCTCGTCGATCGAAGAGGAAGTCGAAAAACTCGTGTGGTCGATCCGCTGGGGCGGCGACACGGTGATGGACCTTTCCACCGGAAAGAGCATCCACACCACGCGCGACTGGATCGTGCGCAACTCGCCGGTGCCCATCGGCACGGTGCCGATCTACCAGGCGCTGGAAAAGGTCGGCGGCATTGCAGAGGACCTCTCCTGGGAGATCTTCCGCGACACGCTGATCGAGCAGGCCGAACAGGGCATCGACTACTTCACCATCCACGCCGGCGTGCGCCTGCCGTTCATTCACCTCACCACGCAGCGGCGCACCGGCATCGTCTCGCGCGGCGGCTCCATCCTGGCCAAGTGGTGCATCACCCATCACAAAGAGAACTTCCTGTACACGCACTTCGACGAGATCTGCGAAATCATGAAGGCCTACGACGTGACCTTCTCGCTGGGCGACGGCCTGCGCCCCGGGTCGGGTGCCGACGCCAACGACGAGGCGCAGTTTGCCGAGCTGCGCACGCTGGGCGAGCTGACACAGATTGCGTGGAAGCACGATGTGCAGACCATGATCGAAGGCCCCGGCCACGTGCCCATGCACATGATCCAGGCCAACATGGATGAGCAGATCAAGCACTGCCACGAAGCGCCGTTCTACACACTGGGCCCGCTGACCATCGACATCGCGCCGGGCTACGACCACATCGCCTCGGCGATTGGCGCGGCGATGATCGGCTGGATGGGCACGGCCATGCTGTGTTACGTCACGCCCAAGGAACACCTGGGCCTGCCGGATCGCGACGATGTCAAGCAGGGAATCATTGCCTACAAGATCGCGGCACACGCCGCCGACGTGGCCAAGGGCCACCCTGGACAGCGCGCGCGCGACGACGCGATGAGCAAGGCGCGCTTCGAATTCCGCTGGCGCGACCAGTTCGCCCTCGGCCTGGACCCGCAGACGGCCGAGGCCTACCACGACGAAACCCTGCCCAAGGACTCGTCCAAGGAGGCGCATTTCTGCTCCATGTGCGGCCCCAAGTTCTGCAGCATGAAGATCACGCAGGACGTGCGCGACTACGCCGCCGCCCAGGGCCTGAGCGAAGAGCAGGCCCTGTCGGAAGGCATGGCGCAGAAGAGCGCGGAGTTCAAGGCCGTGGGCGGCGAGTTCTACGTGCCAGTGGATTCACTGAGCTCGAAAAGAGGCTGAGCCATGGCCCGCATTGGCATTGCCGGAGCCGGCGTGCTGGGACGGCTTCTGGCGTGGCAGCTCGGTCGCGCCGGACATGCGGTCACGGTGTTCGACCCGGCCCCCGGCCCGCAGGCGCCGGACACCGGTTCGCTGAACGCGCGGTCTGAACACGCCGCCGGTTTCACCGCGGCCGGCATGCTCAGCCCCATCGCCGAGCTGGACAACGCCGGCCCCGACATCGCGCGGCTGGGATGGCGCTCGCTGGCGCTGTGGCGCGGCATCGCCGAAGCGCTGCGCGAAGATGGCTGTACCACGCCACTGTTCGCGCAACACGGCAGCCTGATGGTGGCCCACGGCGCCGACCTGGGCGCCGCGCGCCGAGTGCTGGCCCGTCTGGAGGCCGCACCCGCCCTGGCGGGCGAACTGCCGGCGCCGCAGCCGCTGGATCAGACGGCACTGGCCACGCTGGAACCTGCACTGGCACCAGGGCTGCACGCCTGGCTGCTGCCCGGCGAAGCGCAGGTGATGAGCCGCGACATGCTGACCGCACTGGCTGTGCACACGCCCAATGTTCATTGGTGCTGGGGCGAACGCTTGGAGCGCTTGCAGCCCGGGAAGATCGCGCTCGCCGACGGAGAAGTCGTGGCGGTGGATCTGGCCATCGATGTGCGCGGCGTGGGTGCCCGGCCGGACTTGAAGATCCGGGGTGTGCGCGGCGAGGTGATCTGGCTGCACGCCCCCGGTGTGAAGCTGCAGCGCCCGGTGCGCCTGCTGCACCCGCGCCACCGCGTCTACATCGTGCCGCGCCCGGGTGACCTGTTCGTGGTCGGCGCCAGCGAGATCGAGAGCGATGACCGTTCGCCGGTCAGCCTGCGCAGCGCGGTCGAGCTGATGACCGCGGCGCACAGCGTGATCCCCGAGCTTGCCGAGGCGCGCATCGTGCACCTGGAAGCCAACCTGCGGCCCGCCCTGCCCGACAACGAACCGCGCATCGAACAGACGCCCGGTCTGCTGCGCATCAACGGCCTGTTCCGCCACGGCTGGCTGCTCGCACCCGCGCTGGTGGAACAGTTGGAACTCCCCCCTGCGCCCGCCACCCCATGCTGACCTTCAACGACCTCACCCTGCCTTGCCCCGATGGCCTGACGCTGGCTGCGCTGCTCATGGCGCAGGGCGTGCAGCCCGAAGCGGTGGCGACCGCTGTCAACGGCGAGTTCGTCGCGCGCGACCAGCGCGCCTCGCAACTGCTGTGCGCTGGAGACACCGTGCTCACCTTTCAAGCCATCGTCGGAGGTTGAGCATGACCGCAACGAACTGGGCTCCGTATGGCGTCGAACTGAACAGCCGTTTCCTGCTCGGCAGCGCCGGCTACCCTTCGCCGCAGGTACTGGCCGACAGCATCGCGGCCAGCGGCACACAGGTTGTCACGGTCGGCCTGAAGCGCACGCTGGCGGCCGGCGGCGACAACGGCTTCATCGACATCGTCCGTGCCGCGATGCGCGAGCGCGGCGCGCGCCTGCTGCCCAACACCGCCGGTTGCCGCACCGCGCGCGAAGCGATCGCGCTGGCGCACATGGCGCGCGAGCTGTACGGCACGCACTGGATCAAGCTGGAGGTGGTGGGCGACGAGCACACGCTGCAGCCCGACCCCTGGGGCACGGTGGAGGCGGCGGCGCAACTCATCCGCGACGGCTTCGCCGTTTTCCCCTACTGCACCGACGACCTGGTGACCTGCCAGCGTCTGCTGGACGTGGGTTGCGAGGTGCTGATGCCCTGGGGCGCTCCGATCGGTTCGGGCCAGGGCCTGATCAACCCGTTTGCCCTGCGCACCCTGCGCGCGCGCCTGCCCGGTGTGCCGCTGGTGGTCGACGCCGGGATCGGCGCTCCGTCGCACGCCGCCGCCGCGATGGAGCTGGGTTTCGACGCCGTGCTGCTGAACTCGGCCGTGAGCCAGGCGGTGGACCCGGTGCGCATGGCGAATGCCTTCGGCCTGGCCATCGAGGCCGGTCGCGCAGCGTTCGAGGCCGGCGTGATGGCGCCACAGGAGATGGCGGTCGCCAGCACACCCGTCAGCGGACATCCCTTTCTGATCCCATGAACAAGCCACCTGTGATCTGGAGCATCGCCGGCACCGACAGCGGTGGCGGCGCGGGCCTGGCGGCCGACCAGCGCGCGGCCGATGCCTTCGGCGTGCACCTGTGCCCCGTGGTCGCTGCGGTGACCGCACAGAGCAGCACCGCCGTGACACGCATCGACGCAGTCGCGCCATCGCTGCTGGATGCACAGCTGGCCGCGCTGGCCGCCGACATGCCGCCGACCGCCATCAAGACCGGCCTGCTCGGCAGCGCGGAGAACGCCTGGGTCGTGGCACGCTGGATCGACCGCCTGCGCCAGCTTGGCCCGGTGGCCCTGGTGATCGACCCGGTGCTGCGCGCCAGCACCGGCGCCGCCTTCGCCGACGTCGAGTTGCTGCGGGCCTACCGCGAAGCCCTGCTGCCACGCGCCACGGTCATCACGCCCAACCAGTCCGAAGCGCTTGCCCTGCTTGGGAACCCATCGACCAACAATGTGCCAGCGCTGGCGCGCGCGCTGCAGGCCTCGGGACCGGAGGCAGTGGTGGTCACTGGGGGTGACGCGACCACGCCGGAGGTGTCGATCGACTGGCTGCAGACGCCGCTCGCCTGCGGCTGGCTATCGCTGCCGCGGGTCCCGACGGTCCACCACCACGGCACTGGCTGCACCTTTGCCAGCGCGCTGGCCTCGGCGCTCGCAATGGGATGGGTGAGCGCCGAGGCCGCTGTGCTCGCCAAGATGGCGACCACCCACGCCCTGCGCCACGCGCGCGCCGTCGGAAGCGGCGCGGGGCCGGTGATCGCCCGCGACGGCTTTGGCACCGATCCGAACCTGCTGCCATTGCTGGGCCTTGACGAAGAGATGCCGCGTCATGCACCGTCACCCAACCCGGTTCGTGCACCCGGCGTCTACGCCATCGTCGACAGCGCCGAGCGCCTCGAGGCGGTGCTGCAGGCTCAGCCCACGGTCGACACGATCCAGCTGCGCATGAAGCGACCTGCAGACCTTTCCGATGGGCGCTGGCAGGCTCAGCTGGGCGAAGCCATCGCCCGCGGCCAGCGCGCGGCCGATGCTGCGGGCGTGCTGCTGGTCATCAACGACCACTGGCAGACCGCATTGGGTGCCGGAGCAAAGGCCCTGCACCTCGGGCAGGAAGACCTGCTCGCCCTCACGCCCGCCGATCGCCAACAGCTGCAGGCCGCCCGCGGGCGCGGCGTGCAGCTCGGCCTGAGTTCGCACAGCCTGTGGGAGCTTTGCCGCGCGGCGGCCCTGCAACCCGACTTGATCGCCTGCGGTCCGGTCTGGCCCACCTCGACCAAGGACATGCCGTGGCGGCCGCAGGGGCTGCACAACCTGGCCTGGTGGGCCCACATGGCGCCCGCACCGGTGGTGGGCATCGGTGGCATCCTCGAATCGGCGCAGTTGCAGGCCGTCGCTGCGGCGGGTGCCGCCGGTGGCTGTGTGGTGCGCGGCCTCGGCGATCGGCCAGCGCAGACCTTGCCGGCCTGGCGGGCGGCATGGCAGGCCGGCCTCTCGAACCGCAACGACACGCGACCGCCGGCCCTGCCGCATCCCACGCTCCCTTCCCCGCACCTGGCGGCAGCGCTCAGTCGGTCAGACCCTTGAGCGTGACCTCCGCTTCCAGCCCGCCTTCGGGATGGTTGCGCAGCACGATGTCGCCACCATGGCGGCGCACCGCATTGCGCGCGATCCACAGGCCCAGGCCATTGCCCTGGCTGTGGGTCTTCATGCCGTGGTCCAGCCGCAGGTAGGGCTCGAACATGCGCTGCAGGGCGTCCTCGGGCAGACCGGGACCGTGGTCGCGGATGGTGACCACCGCGAACTCGCCACGGCGGTGCACATCGATCTCGACCCGGATGCCGTAACGCAGGGCGTTGTCGATCAGGTTCCCCAGCGCACGCTTGATCGCCAGCGGCTTGCCCCAGATCCGCACCGGATCCGCACGCAGGGTCAGCTGCGCGCCCGCCGCCATACCGACCCCGGTCAGCGCCCGCAGCAGATCGTCCAGCGCGATCTCCACCGTGGCCTCACTCAGGTCGGCACCGCGCATGGTCGTCAGCGCGCCCTTGAGCAAGTCGCTCAATTCCTGCAGATCTGCATTGAAGCCCTCGCGCGCCTCGGTGTCATCGAGCATCTCGGCGCGAAACTTCAGCCGCATGATGGGCGTCTGCAGGTCGTGCGACACGCTGCGGAACAGGTGCTCCCGGTCCTCGACCGCGCGGCCGATGCGCGACTGCATCTCGTTGAACGCGTGGGCCAGACCACGCACCTCCTGCGGCCCGGTTTCGGGAATCGGCTCGACCGCCATGTCGCGTGCGAAGCTGGACGCGGCTTGCCCCAGCCGGCTGAGCGAGCGCGTGATTTCGCGCGCCACCAGCATCACCACCAGCAGCAGCGCGGCCAGCCCCGCGAGCACCAGCAACAGCCGGTCGGGCGCGTAGGGATTGGCCTTCTCGAACAGGCCGGGGTTGGGCAGTGGCGTGACCAGTAGCAGCCAGTTTCCGGGGTCCAGTTCGGCCTGCACAGCCAGCAGGGGTTGCTGACCGGTCTGCGCCAGACCGGCCGCCTGCAGCCAGTGCTCGGGCAGCGCGGTCAGTGGCTGTCCGTCGTCGGTGACGGTGAGCGTGCTGGCCTGGGCAAAGTGCGCGTGCACACCGGCCATGCCGTGGGCCGCGAGGTCCGCGCCCATCAGACGCTCGACCTCTGCCGACATGTCGCGCGCCAGTGCGCTCCGGGCCGGCCCACCCTGTTCCACCCGGGACCGGTTGAGCTGCAGGAAGAAGCGGGCACCGCCGGTGGTGCGCAGCTGGTCGATCAACAGCGGGCGGTATTGCACCGGCAGGGACTTGAAAAAGCGAACGGATTGCGCCGCGGCCGCCGCCAGCTCTGCCGCGGTCTGCTGCACCTCCTCGCGCGCCTGGTTGCGCGCCTGCAGCGTCCAGACGGCAAGGACCAGCAACTGGCTGCTGAGCACACCCAGCAGCATGAAGAGGATCACGCGGTTTCTCAGCGTCGCCGGCAGCAGGCGCCGCAGCAGCTCCGCCGCACGGCTTCGCACGTTTGCCGCGCCGCTCATGCCAGGGGCTCCCGGTTGAGCCGCACCATCTGCTGCCAGACCTCCTGCGCTGGCCGCCGCGGATCCCGCACGAATCCGGCGAGCAGCACAGCCATGGTCTCGGCGCGCAGGCCGTCCATCCCGAGCCGGTGTGACAGTCCGGGCAGCTTGTCCACCCGCGCATCGTGCAGCGCCTGCCAGGTGGCGGCCTCCGCCACATCGAGCCCGGCGGCGGACACATCGGTGCGCACCGGCACCGAGCCCTTGGCCCGGTTGTAGGCCCGCTGCAAGGCCGGCTCGACCAGGTGCGCCGCCAGCGCCCGCTGCCAGGGTGCCACGTCCGCCCCCTTGTCGAAAACACCCAGCGCATCGACCAGGAACAGGAACGTGCCCTCGGTGCCAGGCACTGTGGTGCAGCCGTAATCGGTGCCGGCCTTCATGCCCCAGGCATTGAGTTCGCCGCGCGACCAGTCGCCGGTCAACCAGAGCCCGGCGCGGTCAAGCAGGAATTCGCGACCGGCGCGCGACCAGCTTGGCGCCCGACCTGCCGCCCTGGTGTTGAGCGACCGCAGATACCGCAGATGGTCCAGCGCCTGCAGCACACCCTCGTCCTCCCAGCCCCGTCGACCGGACAACGCACGAAAGCGTGCCGCCCCCAGCGCCGACAGCAGCAGGCTTTCGAACAGCACCAGCAGTTGCCCGCCATCGTCGCTCCACACCATCGGCATCACGCCCTCGCGCGACAGCACGCCGGCCGCGTGCGTCACGTCGCCCCAGGTGCGCGGCGGCTGCAGGCCGTGGGCTTCCCAGAGCCGCAGGTTGTAGAGCAGTGTGTTGGTGCGGTGAATCCCGACCGGAACCGCCACCAGACGCCCGTCGCGCGCCACCGCCTCCCGCACCCAGGGCATCAGCGCAGACGTCCAGCGTGAACCCGGGTCCGGATCGATGAGCAACCCCCTGGCCGCCAGCTCGTGCGCCGTGCGCACCGGCAGATGGGCCATGTCCGGCGGGTCGCGGCTGAGCAGGCGGCTGCGCAAGACCGTGGTGGCGGCCGTGCTCAACCCGCCGGGCACCGCCGAACTGCGCCAGCGCAGGCCATCGGCATTGACGGTCTGCAGCACTTCGTCCAGCGCGGCACGCTCCCCCGCCGAGGTCCACCAGTGCAACACCTCGACTGCACGCCCGTCGGCCGGCGCGCCGCCGGTGGCCGCGCAGGCGCACCCTGCGCCCCAGGCGGCCAGTGCCGTCAGACAGGATCGGCGGTGGTGGTCCATCACCTGGTCGCAGCGTTTGTGTTCACGGCTTCATTCCTCCTGCGTCGGTTCTAGCCCAGGCCCGGGACCAGTTCCCGCTGAAAACGCGGGCACTGTCGGAAATGTCACGCCCGCCGGTCGGCTGGAAGCCGTTCGTCTCGACAGGCCCTGTTGCGCAACGGCGACGTCCGCGGGCAGCGGTGCCGCCGCACAATAGACCTCGGCCGGGCTGCCCGGTCGCCCACCCCTGTCAAGCCATGAACCCTGTGCGCATCCTGGGTGCCTTGCTGACCGCGCTGTTCCTTGCGCTGGCAGGTTCGGCGCGCGCGCAGACCCTGGTGATCGAGAGCTGGCGCACCGAAGACAAAGCGATCTGGGAGCAGCGGATCATTCCGGCCTTTCAGCGGCAGCACCCCGGCATCACGATCAAGTTCGCACCCACCGCGCGCGAGCTGTACGACCAGACGCTGAGCACCCGGCTGGACAACCACATCGCGGGCGACCTCATCGCCTGCCGCCCGTTTGACGCCTCGCTCGCGCTGTTCCTGCGCGGCCACCTCATGGCGATCGACGATCTGAAGAACCTGGCCCACTTCCCGCCAGCCAGCCGCATCGCCTGGCAGACCGACGACGGACGCCAGACCTTCTGCATGCCGATCGCCTCGGTCATGCACGGCATCTTCTACAACAAGGCGATCTTCCGGCGCCTGGGGCTTTCGGTGCCGCCGGACCAGGCCGCCTGGTTTGCGCTGATGCAGCGCGTCGCCCAGGCGCCTGGCGTCGCGCCGCTGGCGCTGGGCACAGCCGACCGCTGGGAGTCCCACCAGCTGCTGTTCACCAGCATCGGCCCCAGCCATTGGGGTGGCGAAGCGGGGCGGCGCCGCCTGTTGCGCGGTGAGATCGGTCTGACCGATCCAGGCTTCATCGGTGCATGGGAGACGCTGTCGCGGCTGGCCGATTTTCTGCCGCGTGGCTACGCCTCCATGGGCTACGAAGACGCCATGGAGCTGTTCGGTCAGGGCCTGGCTGCCATGCGGCCGGGAGGTTCGTGGGAGATTGCGTCGCTGCAGGCTTACCGCCCCCTGGAACTGGGCGTGTTCCCGCCTCCGGTGCTGCACGCCGGCCGGCCCTGCCAGGTGTCGGACCACCTGGACATCGGCATGGGCATCAACCCGCGCAGCCAGCACCTGCAGGCCGCGCGCACATTTCTGGATTGGCTGGGATCGGCCGAATTCACACAGCTCTATGCCAACGCGGCGGTGGGCTTCTACCCGCTCGCCGACCACCCGGTGACGCTGGCGGATCCGCTGGCGCGCGAGATGATGGGCTGGCGCCAGCGCTGCCAGACCACGGTGCGGCTCAACGCACAGCGGCTCAACCGCGGGGAGCCTGACATGGAAGACGCGTTCTGGACCGTGAATGCGATGGTGGTCAACCGGCGCCTGACCCCGGAGCAGGCCGCCCGGCGCCTGCAGCGCGAACTGGCCCGGCGCCAGGGCACTCAGCCGCTGCCACAGTAGCGCCCCCAAACGACAACGGCCTCCCGCAGGAGGCCGTTGCCGCGAAGACCGGCGAGGGTCAGCTGCGCGCCTGGCCGACGGCCATGTGCGCCACCTGCTGGTCAAGGATGGCTTCGGGTTCCTGCGCTTCCTGGTCGGTCGGGTGCGACAGACCTTGCTGCAGGCGCTGCATGTCCAGATCGCCGGTCCACTTGGCCACCACCAGCGTGGCCACGCCGTTGCCGACCAGGTTGGTCAGGGCGCGGGCTTCGCTCATGAAACGATCGATGCCCAGGATCAGCGCCAGGCCGGCCACCGGCACGCCCCCCACGGCCGACAGCGTGGCCGCCAGCACGATGAAACCGCTACCGGTGATGCCGGCCGCGCCCTTGGAGGTGAGCAGCAGCACGGCCAGCAGCGTGATCTGCTGCATCAGGGTCATCGGCGTGTCGGTGGCCTGGGCGATGAACACCGCGGCCATCGTCAGGTAAATCGAGGTGCCGTCGAGGTTGAACGAATAGCCGGTGGGAATCACCAGACCGACGACCGACTTCTTCGCGCCCAGGTTTTCCATCTTCTCCATCATGCGGGGCAGCACCGATTCGCTCGACGAGGTGCCCAGCACGATCAGCAGCTCTTCCTTGATGTAACGCACGAACTTGAAGATGCTGAAGCCGTGCAGGCGACTGATCAGGCCCAGCACCAGGAACACGAAGATCAGACAGGTCAGGTAGAAGGTGCCCATCAGCTTGCCCAGCGAGAACAGCGAGTCGATGCCGTACTTGCCGATGGTGAAGGCCATGGCGCCGAAGGCACCGATGGGCGCCACCTTCATGATGATGCCGACGATGTCGAACAGCACGTGCGAGCTCTTCTCGATGAAGTCGAACACCAGGGTGCCGCGGCCGCCGAACTTGTGCAGAGCAAAGCCGAACAGCACCGAGAACAGCAGCACCTGCAGGATGTCGCCCTTGGCGAACGCGTCGACCACCGAGGTCGGGATCACGTTCATCAGGAAGTCGACCGTGCCCTTCATCTTGCCGGGTTCGGTGTAGGCAGCGATCGCCTTGGTGTCGAGCGTGGCCGCGTCGACGTGCATGCCCGCGCCGGGCTGGATGAAGTTGACCACCAGCAGGCCGATGAGCAGCGCCAGCGTCGAGACGATCTCGAAGTACAGCAACGCCAGACCTCCGGTCTTGCCGACCTTCTTCATGTCTTCCATGCCGGCGATGCCCACCACCACGGTGCAGAAGATGATCGGCGCGATGATCATCTTGATCAGCTTGATGAAGGCGTCGCCCAGCGGCTTCATCTGCTCGCCGAACTGGGGATGGAAATGGCCCAGCAGCACGCCGACAGTGACGGCGAACAGGACCTGGACATAGAGGGACTTGTAGAGCGGCTTGCGCGCGGTGCTCGTGGCCATGGTGCTTGTCTCCAGCGGTACTTGTGAGGAGACGGAAGATACGCACCGGCCGGGGCCGCGCCAACTGTGGCGTTCAACAGTCGTAGAACTACGTACGCAGCTATGAACGCCCATCCACCGCCCGCTGCACGTCCCGCAGCAGCGACGGTCCGAAGCTGCGCTGGAAGCCGTCGAACACGGGCTGCAGATGGCGGCGCAGCGTGGCGCGCTCGTCCGCCGCCAGGCTGTGCACCTGCAGGTCGGGTGTGCGTTGCAGCGTGGCCAGAGCCTGGGCATCGAGTGCCGCCGCCAGGCGGTTGCCGTGGGCGAGCGCCTCGGCCAGTGCCGCTTCCAGCAATTCGCGGTCGCCCGGCGACAGGCTGGCCCAGAAGCGTGGGTGCGTCACCACCGCGTAGCCCAGGTAGCCGTGCTGGGTCAGCGTCAGGTGCGGTTGCAGCGCGGCCAGCCCCTGCGTGAGGAAGTTGGACAGCGGGTTCTCCGCCGCATCCACCACCCCGGTCGCCAGCGCCCGCTGGGTCTCGGCGAACGGCAGCACCACCGCCTGCGCGCCCAGCGCGCGCATCTGTTCGCCCAGCACGCGCGAGGCCTGCACCCGCACGCGCAGACCCCGGTAATCGGACGGTGCACGCAGCGGCCGCGGTGCGCTCATCTGCTTGAAGCCGTTGTCGAGAAAGCCCAGCCCCAGCATCTGCTGGCGACCCAGTCGCTGCAGCAGTTCGCGCCCCACATCACCCTGCGTGACACGGCGCACCTGCGCCAGGTCGGCAAACAGGTACGGCAGGTCGAACACCTCGAACTCGGGCACCCCGGCCATGCCGAACTTCGACAGCGAGGGCGCGAGCATCTCGACCGCGCCCAGGCGCAGCGCCTCCATCTCGTCGTCATCGCCCCAGAGCGACGAGTCCGGATGCACCTCGACCCGGATGCGGCCGCCGGCCCGCTGGTGCACCAGCGCCTGGAAACGCTGCGCCATCTGCCCCTTGGGCGTGTCGGGCGCCACCACGTGCGAAAGCCGCAACAGCACCGCCGGCCGGGCCGCCCGCGCAACACCCGCCGCCATCAAGCAGGCTGCACCCAGCAGCGCGCGACGCAATCGCTGCGGCGAACGGGGAAGGGATACGGCAGACATGCTCGCTATGCTAACGAGGCATGGCAACCGACACCCCGCTGGATTTCGACACGCTGGACCTGGACACGCGCCGGGCCTCGGCGCTGACGCGGCGCGCGATGGCCTGGCTGGCGGCGTTGCTGCTGCTGGTCGCCGCCTCTGCGGTGGCGATGTGGCTGTTCCTGCGCGCCGAAGAAGCGCGAGAGGCCGACCGCCGACGCACGGCCGACGCCGAGTGGCTGGACCAGACATTGCGTTTCCACTTCCGGCGGCTGGAGACCGACCTCGCCGTTCTCGCGCTGCAGGCACAGCCCGGCAGCCCGCGCTCGGGGTCGGGGTCGGGGTCTGTGTCGGGAACCACCCTGCGCAGCGGTCCCTGGTGGCGCAAGTCCGGGCTGCTGGCCTTCCACGGCTGGGTGCCCGCGGCCAGCGCCGGGGAACGCAGTCCCTGGCCGGCCTTCCTGCAGGCCGCGGCGCAAACGCCGGCGCATGCCGAAGCACTGGGCACCCTGCTGGACACCACGCGCGGACTGCAGCGCCCGGCCTATGCGGGACCACTGGCATCCCCCGGTGGCGACGCCCTGCTCTGGCTGGCGGTACCGCACTTCGAACAGGGCCGGTTCACGGGCGACTATGTGGCGGCGGTGCCTGTGCAGCAGTTGCTGGCCGAGTTCATCCCCGCCTGGTTCCTGCAGGACCATGCACTGGCCCTGGCTGACGACACCACCGAGCCGGGCACCGACACGCGGCAGCGTTATCTCGCCCCCATCAACCTCGCGGGCGCGCAGCTGCGCCTGCAGGTCCGCAGCACCGCCGACGCCGCGCCGCTGGCGCCGCGGGCCTTCTTCGCCGTCGCCATGCTCTGCCTGGCCGCGATGCTGCTGGCGCTGCTGGCCCTGTGGCGCGACGCCGCGCGGCGCCAGCGCGCCGAACGCCGGCTTCAAACCCAGCTTGCACTGCGCACAGCGATGGAACGCTCCGTCGCGCTCGGCCTGCGCGCCTGGGACACGCAGGGGCGCCTGCTCTACGCCAACCCGGCGTTCGGCCGGCTGGTGGGCTGGACGCCGCACGAGCTGATCGCTCACGCCGACGCGCCGTCCTCAACGCCATCCTCAACACCACCCTATTGGCCCGAAACCCAGGGCAGCGAGTTTGTCCAGATGCAGTTGGCCGCCAGCGATCCGGTGACCCAGCAGACCGGCGTGCCGCAGCAGCTGCAACACCGCGACGGCTCGCGGCTGGACGTGCTGACCCACAGCGCGCCGCTCACGCTGGCCAGCGGCGAGGTCGTGGGCTGGGTCGGCTCGGTGCTGGACCTGACCGAACGGCGGCGCGTCGAACGACTGGCCGCGCGGCAGCAGGAACTGCTCGAAGCCTCCGGCCGGCTGGTCGCGATGGGCGAGGTCGCTTCGACGCTGGCGCACGAACTCAACCAGCCGCTGGGCGCGCTCAGCAGTTTCGCCACCGGCCTGCTCAACCGCGTGCGCGAACAGCGCATCACGTTCGAGGAGATCGTGCCGGTGGTCGAGCGCATGGAGCGCATGGCCGAGAAGGCCGGCCGCGTGATCCAGCGGGTGAACGCTTTTGCACGGCGACAGGAGATGACGCGCCTGCCGATGGCGCTGGCGCCCTTCGTCGCGCGCGTGGCCAACCAGGTGCCGCTGCCCGACGGTGTGCGCCTGGAGTTGAGCCTGGCCGCGGGCGACGGCCCCACCGTGCCGGCCGACGCGCTGCTGCTGGAAAACGCGCTGCACAACCTGGTGCTCAACGCCGGGGAATGGGCAGCGCGTGGCGAGCGCATGCCGGCGCGGGTGCGCGTGAGCCTGGTGCCGGGCGAACAGCAGATCGGGGTGCGGGTGTCCGACAGCGGGCCGGGTGTGCCGCCCGCACAGCGCGGCACGGTGTTCGACGCGTTTGCCAGCCACAGGCCCGGCGGCATGGGCATGGGGCTGGCGATCTGCCGCTCGATCGCCGAGGCCCACCACGGCCGCATCGAACTGGCGGACAGCCCCGAGTTGCTCGGCGCACAATTCACGCTCTGGCTGCCCCTGAACCCATGAACCCGACCGTCCACATCGTCGACGACGACACCGACTTCCGCGAAGGCCTGGCCTGGCTGCTCGATTCGCGCGGCCTGCCCACCCGCAGCTGGTCGAGCGGCGACCTGTTCCTGCAGGCGGTGCGCAGTGGCGAGGTGCCCAACGCCTGCGCCGTCGTGCTGCTGGACATCCGCATGGAGCCGCTGTCGGGGCTGGCCACCTTCGAGCAGCTCAAGGCACTGCCCTGGCCCTGGCCGGTGCTGTTCCTCACCGGTCACGGCGACGTCGGCATGGCGGTCGCGGCGGTGAAGAACGGCGCCTGGGACTTTCTGGAGAAGCCGTTCCAGAACAACCTGCTGGTCGACAAGGTGGAGGCGGCGCGCACCGCCGCCGTGCGCCTGCACACGGACTCGCAGGACAAGCTGCAATTCCAGCGGGCCCTGGCCGCCCTGAGCCCGCGCGAGCGCGAGGTGCTGGATGAACTGCTGCAGGGCCACTACAACAAGAACATCGCCGACCACCTGGGCATCGCGCAGCGCACGGTGGAATTCCACCGCGCCAAGATCTTCGAGAAGCTCCAGGTGCAGTCGGCGGTGGAACTCGCGCATCGCATGGGCCGGCTGATCGCCGACCCGGGCGAATGACCTTTCCGCTTCCCGCATGACCGCACCGACCGACCACGACCTCCCCCCGCTGCATCCCACGCCTCCCGGCCTGTACCGCCACTACAAGGGCGGCTGGTACGAGGTGATCGATACCGTGCGCTGCAGCGAAACCCTGCAGGGCATGACGCTGTACCGGGCGCTCTACGGCGAAGGGCTGACCACGGGCGGCCTCTGGGTGCGTCCAGCAGCGATGTTCGCCGAGCACGGCGAATTCGAGGGCAAACAGCAGCCGCGCTTCACACCGCACGACCCCTCGCGCATTCCGCTGGGCGACCTGCCGACGGCGCAAGCGCTGATCGCCCACATGCGCGGCCGTGCGCAACGCGAACGCAGTGAACATCTCGACGAGACCCTGCGCCCACCACCGCCCGAACCCACCAGTTGCTGTGGGCGCGGGTGCAATGGCTGCGTGTGGGAGGGTTACTACGCCGCGCTGGCCGGCTGGCGCGACGACGCGCTCGCCCGCCTCGCCGCCTGACTCACTTCAGCGGGAAACGCAGGCTCACCAGCTTCCAGCGTCCCTCGTGGCGCGCGAAGCTCGCCGAGAGCCGCCGATCCATCCGGTCCGAACTGCCGTCCACGAGTTCGAGCTGACCATTGCGCTCGGCCTTGTCCACCGAACCGGACGACGCGAGCAGGCGCTGCGGCAGCTGCTCACGCCACAGCACCAGCAACGCCCGCCAGTCGTTGCTGGCCAGCTGATGGGCGCTGCCCTCCGGCCAGCTGCATTCGCGGAACTGGCGCTGCGACGAAGACGACGCGGCTTCCAGGCAGCGGTACAGCGCCGTGACCAGTTCACGCGGCGCGCCCTGCCCAGCGGTCAGCAAGGGCAGGTGCGGTGGTGTGGCAGGAGCCTGCACGTCCGCCGGGCCGGACGCAACAGCGCGTCCAGGCAACGCGGCGGCTTGCGCCGGGGTGACACCCGGACAAGGCAGGTCGGTGAATGACTTGTGCCCCGTGGTGTCCAGACACTGGTTCATTGCCAACACGGGCAAAGAAAATGCAGCCAAAGCAAGCGCGGCCGCGGTGCGGTTCCACATGGTTTCCTCCTGACATTGTTGTGCGGGCCACGCCCATGCAGCTTGAGCCCGGCGCGGATCATAGCGACCTCAGAACAGATCGCCCTGTCCCCGCAGCGCCGCCGGCCGAAAGCGGCTCAGATCCAGCGGCTCGCGCTCGCGGTTGAAGCCCAGCCGCTCGCAGGCTTTCACGAAACGCTGGCGGATCAGGTCGGCCCAGATGCCCTGACCCTTCATGCGGGTGGCGAAATCGGCGTCGTAGTCCTTGCCACCGCGCAGGTCCTGCACCCGGCCCATCACGCGCGCAGCCCGGTCCGGGTAATGCAGCTCCAGCCACTGCCGGAACATCGGCGAGAGTTCCCACGGAAGGCGAAGCACCTGGTAGAAGGCGCGGCGCGCGCCGGCTTCGTAGGCGGCTTCCAGCACCTGCTCCATGTCGTCGTTGATGAACGGGATCTGCGGCGACACGCTCACCCCCGTGGGCACACCCGCTTCCGACAGCGTGCGGATCGTGCGCAGCCGCCGGTGCGGCGCCGCGGCGCGCGGCTCCAGGATGCGCGCGAGCTTCGGGTCCAGCGTGGTGATGGTCACGTACACCGCCGCCAGACGCTGCTGGCCCAGCGGCGCGAGCAGGTCGAGGTCGCGCTCCACGCCGCTGCCCTTGGTGACCATGGCCATCGGCAGTTGTGCGGTGCCCAGCACGTCCAGCAACGCGCGGCTCAACCGCCATTCGCGCTCGATGGGTTGGTAGGCGTCGGTCACCGTGCCCACCGCCACCAGTTCGGGCACGAAGCCAGGGCGCATCAGCTCCTGTCGCAACACCGTGGCGATGTTGCGCTTGGCCACAAGTTTCGTTTCGAAATCGAGGCCGGGGGAGAGGTTGAGGTAGCTGTGCGAGGGTCGCGCGTAGCAGTAGACGCAGCCGTGTTCGCAGCCGCGATAGGGGTTGAGACCCAGGTTAAAGCCGATATCGGGCGAGTCGTTGCGGGTGATCGCGCTCTTGCAGTCTTCCCAGGTCACCTGCGTGGCGGGCGCGGCGGCCTCCTCGCCTTCGGCCTGGCCGTTGTCGAGCGTGCCCCAGCCGTCGTCGAAGGCAGCGCGCTGGTCGCGTTCGAAACGGTGCGGCTGGCGCTGGGCCACGCCGCGGCCCTTGAGGGCGGTGAGGGGGAGACGGACTTCGGTCATCGGTTTCGACGGCAAAGCCAATACTGTACATATTTACAGTTGTTGCACAAGAGACCGGCGGAGGTTTCCTGCATCGCGCCACAAGCCCACAATGACCGGCGACCGACAAAACAACGGGACAAGCCATGGGCATGCAACAACTCTCCGGCCTGGACGCCACCTTCCTCTACCTGGAAAAGCCCGAGATGCCCATGCATGTGGGCGCGATGCACCTGCTGGAGCTGCCCGCCGGCCACCGCGGACGCTACGTGAACGACCTGCGGCGGCACATCGCGGCCCGACTGCCGGCCACGCCGGTGCTGCGCCGGCGGCTGTGGTGGATGCCGCTGAACCTGGCCAACCCGGCCTGGGTCGACGCCGTGCCCGACCTGACGCAGCACGTGGTCGAAATCAAACTGCCGCGCGGCAGCGCCACCCACGGCGACGCGCGCACGTTGATGGAAGAGCAGGTGTCGGCGCTGCATCCGGTGCTGCTGGACCGCCACCGGCCGCTGTGGAAGATGCACGTGATCGAAGGCCTGCCGCGCAGCGCGACGGGCCGCAAGCAGGTCGGCATCTACACCCAGCTGCACCACGCGGCGGTCGACGGCCAGGCCGCGGTGGCGCTGGCCAATGTGCTGTTCGACCTCACGCCAGAGCCGCGCGACATCGAGATCCGAGCTTCGCGCCGCACCAGGACCTTCAAGCTCGACATGGTCGAGATGCTGCGTGGAGCCCTGAGCAACGAGGTGGTGCAGGTGGCGCGCATCGTGCGCGACCTGCCGGCCACCCTGGGCACCGTCGCCGGCACTGCGAAGAACGCGCTGAGTGCCAGAACCCTGCTGGGCAAAGGCTCGGGCAATGTCACGCTGGCACCGAACACGCAAATGAACGCCACCGTCACGCCCGCGCGCGCCTTCGCCGCCGCCAGCGTGCCGTTGCGTGAACTCAAGACCCTGGCTCGCGAGCACGGTGCCACGCTCAACGACCTGGTGCTCATGCTCTGCTCGGGGGCGCTGCGCCGATACCTGCAGCAGCACGGCACGCTGCCGCGCAAGAGCCTGGTGGCGGCGGTGCCGATCTCGTTGCGCGAGGCCGGCGATACCCGTCCCGACAACCAGGCCTCGATGAGTCTGGTCAGCCTGGGCACGCACCTGGCCGATCCGGGCAAGCGGCTGGCACACATCCGCGCCGCCACCACCGCAATGAAATCCACCATGGGCCGCATGAAGAGCATCCTGCCGACCGACTACCCCTCGATCGGCGTGCCCTGGCTGATCGAAGCCGCTGCCTCGCTGTATGGCAAGGCCAAGGCCGCCGAGCGGCTGCCGCAGGTGGCCAACGTGGTGATCTCCAACGTGCCCGGGCCGCAGGTGCCGCTCTACCTGGCGGGTGCGCGCGTGCTCTCGAACCACCCGACCAGCATCGTGGTGCACGGCCTGGCACTGAACATCACGGTGCAGAGTTTCGACGCGGCGATGGACTTCGGCCTGATGGCCGACGGCGCCGCGATGCCCGACGTGAAGGCGCTCGCGCTGGCGGTGGACGAGGCGTTGGACGAACTGCGCGCGCTGCCCGTGCCGCAGGTCACGGAGAAGCCCCCAGCTGTGTCCCGCAAGCGACCGGTGTCTAGGGCCGCCGCACCAAAGAAGACCGCGCGCGCTCGCTAACATGGTCCGATGCCCATTTCGATGCTCTCCTGCATCTGCGCAAGCATGAGTCCACGCCAACGCAAGCCCTCGCACACCGCACCACCACCGGAACACGATACCGACACCACGCTGCACACCGTGCCGCCCGGTCTCTGGCTGATGATGCTGGAGGCGCGCGCGCCGTGGGAGGCGATGGCGCTGGCCGCCGTGTCGCCCTGGCTTTCGAAGATGCCGTCTGGCGACGGCCACGCGGTGCTGGTGTTCCCGGGCCTGGGCGCCAACGACATGAGCACGCTGGCACTGCGCCGCTTCCTCAGGCAGCACGGCTACGAGGCCCACGGCTGGAAGCAGGGCCTGAACCTCGGCCCGCGCGACGGTGTGCTCGAAGGCTGCCGCGCCCGCATCGAAGAGCTGCACAGGAAACACGGCGGCAAGATCAGCCTGGTCGGCTGGAGCCTGGGCGGCATCTACGCGCGCGAGATGGCCAAGGAAGTGCCCGACCTCGTGCGCTGCGTGATCACGCTCGGCACACCTTTCACCGGCCATCCGATGGCGACCAACGCCTGGCGCTTCTACAAGCTGGTCAGCGGCCAGCATCCGCACGACGAAGACCTGCTGGCCGAGGTGCGCAAGCCGCCGCCGGTGCCGACCACTTCGATCTACAGCAAGACCGACGGTGTGGTTGCCTGGCAATGCAGCATCAACCCTGCGCGGCACGCCCACACCGAAAACATCGAGGTGCACGCCAGCCACATCGGCATGGGCATGAACCCGATGGCGATGTACGCGATCGCCGACCGCCTGCGCCAGGACCCGGCGCACTGGAAGCGCTTCGACGTGCAGGGCGCGCGACGCTGGTTCTTCAAGGTCGCGCACCAGCCCGAAGTCTTCACCCAGTGGTACTGAATCGCCCCCACGCTCCACCGCTGCGCGGGTCGCTGCCCCCCGAGGGGGCTGATCCGGCTTGGGGCGGCCCGGCGCCGGATCGCAGTCTTCTCTCGGAACATCCCCATGAAGGTTGAAGCCAACGGCATCCAGATTGAAGTCGACGACCAGGGGCCGCGCGAGGGGCCGGTGGTGCTGCTCATCATGGGCCTGGGCATGCAGCTGATCGCCTGGCCGCAGCCGCTGGTCCAGATGCTGGTCGACCGTGGTTTTCGGGTCGTGCGCTTCGACAACCGCGACATGGGCCTGAGCCAGGACTTTGACGCTGCGGGCGTGCCCAACATGGCCATGGCCGCATTGCGCTATGCGATGCACCTGCCGGTGAAAAGCCCCTACTCGCTGGCCGACATGGCACAGGACGCGGTCGGCGTGCTGGACGCGCTGGGCATCCGGAAGGCGCATGTCTGTGGCGCATCGATGGGCGGCATGATCGCCCAGCATCTCGCTGCCATGGCGCCCGAACGTGTGGCCAGCCTCACGCTGATGATGACCACCAGCGGCGCGCGCCGGCTGCCCCAGCCTTCCTGGCAGGTGCGGCGCGTACTGATGTCGCGCCCGATGCGCCCGGGCACGGTCGCAGCGGTGGAGTGGATCGGGCATGTGCTCAGCGTCATCGGCAGCCCCGCGTTCCCGATGGACCCGCCGACGTTGCAGGCGCGCGCGCTGGCTTCGGTACAGCGCGCCTGGCACCCGGCCGGTTCGGCCCGGCAGCTGCTGGCGATCGTGGCCGACGGCGACCGCTCGGCGCTGTTGCCGCGCATCCAGGCACCGACCCTGGTGATCCACGGCGTCGACGACCCGCTGGTGCCGCTGGCCTGTGGCGAAGACCTCGCCCGCCGCATCGCCGGTGCCAGGACCGACTTCATCCGCGGCATGGGCCACGACCTGCCCGAAGCCCTGCTGGAGCGCTTCGCGCAGGGCATTGCGGACCTTTCGACCCGCGCAGCCGCCTGACACCTGACGCCGGACTATTCCGGCCCCACGAGACCGACCCGCACGGCAAAGCGCGTGAGCCCGGCGATGTCGTGGATGTCCAGCCGCTGCATCAGCTGCGTGCGGTGGACGTCGACCGTCTTGGGCGACACCTGCAGCAGGCGGGCGATGTCTTTGGTGGTCTTTCCGTCGGCCACCAGTCGCAGCACATCCGATTGCCGCGCCGTGAGCACGCTCATGGGATCGGCCTGCCGCAGCGCGGGCAGTGCCTGCCGGATCAACAGCGACGCGGCTGCCGGACTCAGATAGCTCTGCCCCACGGCCATCGCCTGCACCGCGGCCTTCAGTTCGGAAGGAGCAGCGTCTTTCACCATATAGCCATCGGCCCCTGCATTGAGCGCGCGGCGGATGTGGTCTTCGTTCAGGTGCATCGACAGGACGATCACGCGCACCTGTGGCAGTGCCGCCTTGATGCGCCCGGCAGCCACAATCCCGTTCATGCCCGGCATGCCGATGTCCAGAAACACAAGGTCGGGCTGCGTCTCGATCGCCAGCGCCACCGCGGCCGCGCCATCGCCCGCCTCGCCCACGATCTCCATGCCCGGCAGGCTGCCCAGCAAGGCCGACAGTCCGGCGCGAAACAGCGCGTGGTCGTCGGCCAGCAGGACCTTCATGGCACCACCGCATCGACACCAAACAGTGCGAGTACCGTGCTGCCGCGCCCGACCTCGGAACTCAGTTCGCACGAGCCACCAGCCAGCCGCGCGCGCTCCTGCATGCCCGCAAGCCCCACGTGCCCGTCGCGCTGCGCCGCCATCAAGGACTCCGGTTCGAAGCCCGCGCCATCGTCGGTGACGGTGACCTGCAACAGCGCTGGCGACATCGACACCGTGATGAGCACCGTCTTGCAACCGCTGTGCTGCATCGCGTTGCTCAGTGCCTCCTGCGCGATGCGGTAGGCCGCGGACTCCATTGCCGGCGGGTAGCGCTGCTCGTCGCCCTCGGCCACCAGCCGCACCGACACCGCAGGGTGTCGCCCCAGCGGCGCCACCAGGCTGCGCAGCGCAGCCATCACGCCGAAGTCGTCCAGCTCCAGCGGACGCAGACCCAGGCTGATCTGCCGCAGCCGCGCACCCAGCTGGTCGGACATCTGCAAGACGTCCGAGGCCATCCCGGCCAGCGGTCCGGGGCCGGCGGTCTCGACCATGTGCGCCAAGTGCATGCGCATGGCGGCAACCACCTGCCCGATGTCGTCGTGCAGCTCCAGTGCGATGTGGCGGCGCTCGGCTTCCTGCACCTCCAGCAGCCGCTGCGACAGCGCCCGCAGCGAGGCCTCGGCGCCGCGCAGCTTCTGCTCGGTGCGAAACAGCGTGGTGATGTCCTTGATGACCACCAGACACCCCGGCGGCGCGCTGCCGCCGCCCTTGAGCGGGATGTACGAGGTCAGCAGCACCTTGCGCGCGCCCGAGGTGGTCTCGATCTCAACCCGTTCGTCCAGCACGGCTTCGCCCGCCTTGAGGGCCCGGGTGCTGCCCCATTCGTCTTCGGCGATGGGGCGCCCGGTGTCCGCCCACCAGCCCAGGCAACCCGGAAAGCGGCTCACGTCGGCATCACGCACGCCTTCCCAGATGGCGATGGCCGCGGGGTTGCGGTGCAGGGTGTGGCTCTGCGTGTCGCACACCCAGATGCCTTCCGGCAGGTGCGACAAGACCTGGGTGAACAGGGTCTGCGTCGCCGAGTGACAGTTGTGCGCCGGCAGAGGGACGGATGGGATGCGCATCATCGCTCGATGGTGGTGCCCGACAGGTGCCGCCGTCTGTGGGGCAGCGCCCCGACAGACCGCGATCAACGCTGGTCGGACGCGGCGCTCAGATGTCCGACAGCCCGGCCAGCAGGCGCTTGGTGCGCTGGTAGAAGCCCAGCTCGTTGAGCGTCACGATCGCACGGTTGTCGACGAACTTCTGCTCGATCATCGCCACCTGCGTGCGCGCCTGCGCCAGCCGCCCGCGTTTGGCCGCCACAAAGCCCAGCACCGCCCAGGGGTAGGGGTCGTAGCGGCCATCGGCCCATCCGGGCGAATAGGTTTCCAGGAACTGCCAGCCCCGGTCGAAGTACGGCGCCAGTTCGCTCACGCCAAAGGCTTGCGGAAACACCTGGCAGGTGGTGCCCGGGTAGAAACCGGTTTCCGCCACCGTGGTGTGATCCCCCACGGTGAAACCGCTGCGTGCGCCGTCAAAGCCGCGCAGCAGGATGCCATTGGCGATGCCGGTGGCGAAGGAATCGTAGTAGGTGGCCTCGGATGGCTCGCCACGATCGCGCAACACCCCTGCGAAGTCGCGCAGCCCCCGGTAGACCTCGCAGTTGTCCATAAGGTAGCCGATGCTGTTGCCCTGGTTGCGCGGTGGCTGGAACACGCTGGTGTAGCCGGTCGGCTTGGCCATCACGGCCAGGTTGCGGTACGCGATGAACTTCAGCCGTGCCTTGTTGGCGTCCCACCAGGCCCAGTTCTGGCTGGCACGCAGGTACTTCGCCGCCAGCGAGAGCGTGGTGGCGGCATAGGAATCGTCCGAGTCGGAGGGCACCATCGCATAGGTTCCGCTGGTGCTCGATCCCGAGGTGAAGTTCACGTCCTCGATCGTGCCGTCGGCACGCACGGTGCGCAGATAGAGGTCGAGGTAGCTGCGGATGTAGGTCTCCCGGTCGGCGGCGCTCAGCAGTTGCACCACGGGCAGCAGCCCCAGGTTGGTGAAGTACCAGTTGAGCCGCCCGGCGGGGGCGATTTGGTAGCCCCCGGCCCAGGGGCCGCTGGCGATGCGCAGCGCTTTGACGGTCGCCACCACATTGATGGCTGGTGGGGCCAGCGCGGCCAGCGCAGGGCTGGAGAAACCGGTGAGCGAAGTGGCGAAGGCGGCGGCGGAACCCGCGAAAAACTGGCGTCGAAGCATGGGCGAACTCCCGTGGTTGAGGTCGCCTTTGAATCTATGCACACCACTTTTTTTGCCCATCCGAGAGCTTCCCTAGTGGCCAGGGAAAGACACCCTAGAACGCGGGCCTTGCGTCAGCGTTCACAATCGTCGGCTTGCGCCGTTGTGGCGCCCCAGTACCCGGAGACACCATGCCCCCCCAAGCCCAGGCCGCCGCGGACGCCATCGTCCAGGTGCGAGGCCTCTCCAAGATCTACGCCGGCGGTTTCCAGGCGTTGAAGAACATCCACCTGGACATCCACCGCGGTGAAATCTTCGCCCTGCTCGGCCCCAACGGCGCCGGCAAGACCACGCTGATCAGCGTGATCTGCGGCATGGCCACCCCCACCGAAGGCAGCGTCACGGCCGACGGTTTCGACATCGTGCGCGACTACCGGCTGGCGCGCGCCACCATTGGCCTGGTGCCGCAGGAGCTGCACACCGACGCCTTCGAGACCGTCTGGGCCACGGTGAACTTCAGCCGCGGCCTGTTCGGCAAGGCGCCCGCCCCGGCCTACATCGAGAAGATCCTCAAAGACCTCTCTCTCTGGGACAAGAAAGACAACAAGATCATGACCCTCTCGGGCGGCATGAAGCGGCGCGTGCTGATCGCCAAGGCGCTCTCCCACGAACCCAAGATCCTGTTCCTCGACGAACCGAGCGCGGGCGTGGACGTGGAGCTGCGGCACGACATGTGGCGCCTGGTGCGGGAGTTGCGCGACGCCGGCACGACCATCATCCTGACCACGCACTACATCGAAGAGGCCGAAGACATGGCCGATCGCATCGGGGTGATCCGCAAGGGTGAGCTGATCGTGGTGGAAGACAAGGTAAAGCTGATGCGCCAGCTCGGCCAGAAGCAGCTCGCGCTCACGCTGCAGCACTCGCTGCCCGCCGTGCCCGCAGGGCTGTCACGCTGGCCGCTCACGCTCTCGGCCGACGGCCTGACGCTGACCTACAGCTTCGACGCCCAGAAGGAAGACACCGGCATCGCCGAACTGCTGGCCGCCCTGGGCGCGCAGGGCATCGGCTTCAAAGATCTGCGGTCGAGCGAAAGCTCGCTCGAAGACATCTTTGTCAGCCTGGTCCACGAACAGAAAGCGGGAGCCTGACATGGGTCTGAATTTCCACGCCGTGCGCGCCATCTACATGTTCGAGATGAACCGCGCCTTCCGCACCTGGGCTCAGAGCATCATCGCGCCGGTGCTCACCACCTCGCTGTATTTCATCGTCTTCGGCTCGGCCATCGGCTCACGCATGGGCGACATCGGCGGCGTCAACTACGGCGCCTACATCATCCCCGGCCTGCTGATGCTCTCGCTGCTCGGCGAAAGCATTTCCAACGCCGCCTTCGGCATCTACATGCCCAAATGGTCCGGCACGATCTACGAGCTGCTGAGCGCGCCGGTGAGCTGGGTCGAGGTGCTGCTGGGCTACGTGGGCGCGGCCGCGAGCAAGAGCCTGCTGCTGGGCACGCTGATCCTGCTGACGGCGCGCGCCTTCGTGCCGTACCACATCGACCACCCGGTCTGGATGGTCGGCTTCCTGATCCTCACCGCCGTCACCTTCTGCCTGTTTGGTTTCATCATCGGCCTGTGGGCCGACAGCTTCCAGAAGCTGCAGGTGGTGCCGCTGCTGGTGATCACGCCACTGACCTTCCTCGGCGGAGCGTTCTACAGCATCAGCATGCTGCCCGAGCCATGGCAGACCGTCTCGCTGTTCAACCCGGTGGTCTATCTCATCAGCGGCCTGCGCTGGGCCTTCTACGGCGCCGCCGATGTGCACATCGGCGTCAGCACAGCGATGACGCTGGGTGTGATGTGCATCTGCCTGGTCGTGGTCTGGTGGGTGTTCAAGACCGGGCACCGCATCCGGCGCTGAACGTACTCAGCCCGCAGGCGGTGCGTCGATCACCGTGGTCAGGATCAGCATGCCGCTCTGGTCTTCGCTGAGTTCGCTGCTCACCAGCACATCGACCTCCTTGCCGTCGGCACGGCGCCAGCGGCGCTGCTGCCAGTCGGTGCGGCCCCGCTCGATCAGTGCCTTGCGGTGCTCCTGCCACTCCCGCTCGTCGGCCCAGAGTGCGGCCGAATGCATGCCCGTGACCTTGTCTCCCCGGTAACCGAAGCTGCGTTCGAACGCCGGGTTGACCTCCACCACCGCCTGCGTGTTTGCGGTCTGCACCAGCAACGCTGTCGGATTGAGCAGGAAGATGCGGCGGAACCGGCGCATCGACTGGTCGCGTTCGTGCTCCAGCCGCATCCGTTCCTCCACCTGGCTCAGATGACGCAGATACACCTCGTCGTTCGCCCTCCGCGTGTGATAGAGCTGGGCACCGATCAGCAGGATGATGACGCTGCCCATCAGCCAGTAGCGCATGTCGGGCAGGAGGCGGGCCCTGGGCAGATGCCCGCTGGCCTCGGCCCACGTGAGCGCTCCCAGCAGCAGCACCCCCGCGAGCGCCGTGACCCACAGGGCACGCAGCCGCAGGTAGGTGCCCGCCATCACCACCGCCCCCAGGAACGCAAACGTCGACGCGGCCCGCACCGAGCCATAGCTGTAGACCGCCCAGGTCGTAGCCATCATCACGCCCGTCACCATCAGCGGACTCTCCCACTTGCGGCGGTCCGAACGCACCAGGAGATAGGACAGCAGCGCCACGGTGCCCATCGACAGCGAGATGTACGACCGGGACTCCCCCGGCGGCGACAGCAGATGATCGGCCAACGCCATGCCCAGCATCATCAGCGTGACGCACACCAGCACCCAGCGCAGGCTGAGGCTCAGGGCGCGCTGATGGCTGCGCTCGATCTCCGCGGGGTCTTCCAGCGGCTGCGAGTCAAGCATCGTGGGCCTCCTCCAGCGGCGCGTAGAAGGTCGGCAACGCACTGGTCGCCGCACCGGGCAGGCGCAGGGCCGTGATGCGCAGGCCGTCGTCGGGGCCTTCGTCCCGCTCGCTGCAGATCTGCAGCGCCATGTGCTGACCATTGCGGCCGATCCCGGTGATTGGGTGCCAGTCGGTGCGCCGCGCCGAGCGCCGGTCATGGGAGAACGCCTTGTACTGCTCGTCGTGCAGCCAGAGGAATCCATCGCGCTTGTTCATCACCTCATTGCGCGAGTAGCCCAGCACCTGCTCGAAAGCCCGGTTCACGTCCAGGATCGCCCCCGTGCGGGCCGACTGCACAAAGATCGGCGTGGGGCTGGCGCGGAACAGGCGCGAGAAACGCTCCTGCCCGATGTCCCGGTCCAGCTGCGTCTTGAGCCGCTGTGTCGCTTCCTTCAGATGCAGTTCCTGCGCCAGACGCATCTGCGTGCGGTTCAGGTACATCATGGCCGCCACCCCCAGCAACGCCGCGCTCTGCGTCATCCAGGTGCGCCAGGTCACCAGGAAGCGTGGCGTGCCCGCCAGCACGCCCGCCGCATCGGCCCAGGTCAGGAGACCCAGCAAGACAATGGCAGCGAGCGTCGTCCAGAGCAGACCGCGCCGGCTCAGGAAGATCCCTGCCGCCACCTGCCCCATCAGGATCAGCACGATGTTGACCGTGCGCACCGAGCCGAAGAACCAGGTCGACGACGACGCCATGCCGAACAGGAACACCACCAGCAGCCAGGCCACGCTGCTGTAGTGGCGCGTCTTCAGGAGCGCCCACGCCAGGGTGCCCATGACGGCCAGCACCAGCGTCATCATGCTGTCGGCCGTGGGCGCCACGCCCGCGACCCGATCGATCACGAACAGGCCCAGACCCAGCGCGGCCGTCATCCAGGACAGCCGCATGGCGATCTCCGAGCGCGCGGCCACGATGGACGGCGGCTCAGGCCAGGTGGAAGTAGGCGAACGGCGGCTCAAAAGGGGTCAGGAAATTGGTCCAACCATCCATTTTGACCCAGGCGGGTCAGTGGTCGCCCGGCGCAGTGTCGCGCACCGTCATCACCCGCACGGCAATCATGTCCAGGCTCGGGCGCACCACGCCCTGCTTGTCGGTCCACACCTTGGGCGTGAGCGCGCCCGCCAGCGACAGCGCGTCGCCATCGGCCAGCGCCAACAGCGCGGCGCCCGGCGCGTCGTCGAACGCGATCACGTTGACGATGAACTCCTCGTCCGCCCGGTTGCGCGCCAGCACCCGCGCCACCACGAAACCGCGCCCCACCTTGTCCACGCGGCGCGAGGCATCGCCCATCAGCCGGCCAGCCACCAGACCGTCGATCATCGGCGCGGCTTTTCGAAACCCGAGGCCACCCAGGCTTCGGCACTCGCCACATTGAGCTTGAAGGTCGGCGGCACCGGCACCACCGCCAGCTCATCATCGAATTCATCGGTCGCGCGCAACGTCGCGGTCGCACCCTCTTCGTCGGGCACGATGGCCAGCGCCACGCGGATGCGGCGGCCGTCCACCGAGACGTTCACGTTCTTGTTCAGCTCGGCGTGGCGCTGCTGCTCGGAGCGGCGGATCACCTCGCTGGCGGTCTTGACCAGCGTGTTGAAGGCGTTGACGTCCAGCGGCTTGGGGTTTTTCTTGTCGCGCCCCATGGTCCAGGGCCCGACCAGAGCGGGCTCGGACTGTCCTTCCAGGAACATGGCTACCGCCCAGCCATCATCGTCTTCGTTCTTGATCACGCGCGCCGTCCAGCGCTCGTCGCTCCACACGCGGTCTTCGTGGATGGGGTCCTGGGTATCTTGGGTCATGGGGGGATGGTACCGGCTGGCTGCCGCTGGTGGGCGCCGCCCGGTGGGCTCACTCCGGTCATTTGAAGTTCCGAACTCCGGGCCGTCTTGCCTGAGGCTTTCACCGGCTCGAGCAACGGCGATTGAGAGCGGCGGCCAACCTCCGCTTTCGCAAGGGAAAGGTCCGTGGTGAGTCTCAGCGCGTTCGGCTCAAGCGGCGGCGGCCCAGGCCCTGATCTGATCGATGGAAGCGGTCGCACCACCACAAACCACGATCAGGATATCTTGGTAAGGGGCCAATGCAGGATGGTGGTCGTAGACCAACGCCAAGCTGGCACCACAAGCAGGCTCTACCAAAAGCCGGTGATCAGCCAAAAACCGTTCGCATGCCGCCAGCGCACTTTTGTCGGAAACCAGAATGCTGTGTACTGGATGGTTGCGTGCGCAATGCATAGCTTGCTCGCTGACACGCTTGGCACCCAAAGAAGACGCAACACTGTTGATCCGCTCAAGTTCTACGGTGTGCCCAGCCGTGATCGCTGCGTTGAAGGAAGCAGCGCCCTCAGTTTCGACTGCGATGACGGGGACGTCTCCCATGCCGTTTCGCTGAAGACCCTGGACCACGCCGCTGAGCAACCCGCCGCCGCCCACAGAAACAACCACGGCGTCAGGCCTCACAGACATCTGAGCCACTTCGTCAATCAGTGTGGCGTGCCCTTCCCACAGCAACGGGTCATCGAACGGATGGATGAAGGCATCGGCAGATGACAGCATGGACATGGCCAGTCCGTTGGCTTCTTGCCATGAGTCACCGTGAACGATGACTTCGGCACCCTCCAGTCGCAGGAGATCTTTCGCCCTTTCGGTGGTGGTCTCCGGAACGACGACGACCACAGCAACCCCCAACAAGCGCCCCGCATAGGCAACGGCGAGCCCGGCATTGCCGCCGGACGAAGACACAAAACGTTTTGCGCCGCGGGCAGCATGGGCCTGGCACGCATGGCCGACGCCCCTGAGTTTGAACGAGCCCGAAGGTTGCAACGCGTCCAGCTTCAACCAGATCGACCTCGGTTTCCCCATTTGCAAGGGGAGGGAGTTGACCAGCGGTGTCGCGATGTGGAGGTGTTGACCAAGGTACATGAGAGATACGCAGGAATTGAACCTGCGATTGTCAGCGAACCTCCGACCGTCTACTCTGTGGCGGGCGCTGCCGCCCAACTCTGGCGCGATCGGTGTTTCTCGAAGGACGATCAAGCCGGTACGTGTTGCGTGGACGGCGACAGTGGCGCAGCGGTCGTCCGAGCCTCAGATCCCTCGATGACAGGTGACCTCGGCATCCGACCTACACGAGGCCGAGTTACCTGCAGCAACCAGCCTTGAGCCAACATCTTCAACTGGTAGACGAGTGCGCAGCGAGTGCACCAGTTCGTTCACGGCGCGAGCGGTCATTGCGGCGTTTTGCACCTGGCGCCCGCAGAGAACTCACAACGCCCCCAGACTCCCCACAATTCCCAGCAGTTGCACCAGGTTGATCAGGATCGCCCGCTGGTGGATCTGCCGGAAGGCGGGGATGGCGGCTTCGGCATTGGCGTGGATCTGGTTGCCCAGTGCATCCATCTGCGGCAGGAAGCGCCGCCGCAACACCAGGGTCAGGATCGCGATGCAGGCCGCGCCGGTGGCGAAAGCCGGCTTGGAGGCCATCGCGTAGCTGATGGTCGCGCCGGTCGCGGTGACCAGGGCGAAGCGGTAGTAGGTGACGTAGAAGGAGCGGATGAAGCGCGCGTCCAGCGTGGTGTCGTGCTTCAGCGTGAGCAGCGGAATCGAACCGAGCAGAAAGTAGGCCGTGACAACCAGCAACGCAACGGTGCTGAACAGGGCGAACTGGTTGGGCTGGAGCGTCATGGCGGGAAACATCTTATCGATCCCGCCGCCGCTTGGCGACCCCTGGCTACTTCTTCGACCGCGGGGCCTTCACCGGCTTGGCCTTGCCGGCTGGTGCCTTGAGCTGCCCCTGCGCCTGTTCGATCCACATCAGGGTTTCGGTGTGCGCCAGCACGCGGCGCAGGTAGTGCGGCGAGAGTTCGCCCATGCGCGCCAGGGTCTCGATCATCAGGCGCTGCGGGTTGAGCGGGCCGGCGTTCTGCGGGGCGCGCTCGCGCGCCTGCTGCACCTGCACTTCGGCACCGATGCGTTCCCAGGTTTCGCGAAAACGTTGCGCGCTGCGTAGCTCGGGCCAGCGGCCACCGCCCATGCCGGCGCCCGCACGCGCCTGGGTCGAGGCCTGTTCGAGGTAGGCGTTGAGCTCGGCCAGCGGGGAGCGCATGGTCGTGCTGCGCACGGTCTTGCTTCGCATGGTCACTGGGCCGGCAAAGGCGCGGCATTGCGCGAGCGCGGTACGGGCGCCATCTCCACCCGGCGGTTGAGCGCGCGGCCCTTTTCGTCGGCGTTGCTGGCCACGGGCTGCTCCGCGCCGAAGGCGGCGCTGAACACACGCGAGCGCGGCATACCGGCCTTGACCAGAGCGCGCGTCACGTTGAGGGCGCGCTGCGCCGAGAGTTCGAGGTTGTCCTCGAACTGGGTGTTGCTGCGCGGCACCGGCACGTTGTCGGTGAAGCCGCTGACCATCAGCATCTCGTCGCGCTCGCCCAGGTAAACCTGCAGCGGCGGCACCAGGGCCTTGAGCAATTGCTCACCCTCGGGGCGCAGTTCGTCGGAGTTGAGGTCGAACAGCACGCTGCCGCTGATACCGATGCGGCCGTTGTTGAGCGTGACGCGGCCACTCTGCAGCGGGATCGCGAGCGCCTTCTCCAGCGCCATGCGGCGGGCTTCTTCCTGCTGGCGCTTGGCGACTTCGGCCTGCAGGTTGTTGACCAGGTCGACCTGCGTGAGCAGCACGCCGATGAACACCAGCACGAAGGCCCCCACCAGGCCGGCCATCAGGTCGCCGAACACGGCCCAGATGGGCGCGGTGATCTCGGCGCTGTCGTCGCCGTCGGCCTGCAGGTCTTCGGAGGCGTCGTGGAAGGCGCTCATTCGAAAACCTCCGCGCTGCGCGCTGCGATGCGAGCGCCCTTCGGAGCGGCCGTGCGGGCGCTCATGCGGTTGCTCCTGCAGCCGCGCTGGATACGGCCTTGGCGGTCGGGCCGCGCAGCTTGCGCAAGTCTTCCACGATGCCCTGCTGCGCGCTGATGGACAGGTCGATGACCTCGCGCGCTTGCGCCACGTAGTAGGCGAGCTGCTCGTCGCTGCGGGCGAGCGACTGGCCGATGGCGCTTTCGACGCTCTGCAGGCTCTGCACCAGCTGTTCGTGGCTGGCTGCGAGCTGCTGCGTGCCTTGCTGGAAGGCGTCGCCCAGGCTGGCGAGCTGGGCCGCACTGGTGGCGGCCTGCTCGGCCATGGCTTCGGCCCGGCCGGCCTGTGCGCCCACGGTGTCGGCGAACTGCTGGCCCACGCGGTCGAGCACGCTGGTGGCGGAGCCCACGAGGTTCTCAATCGCGGCGCGCTGCTCGCCCGTGGTCTGCTGCACCTGCTGCAGCAGGCTGCCGATCTGGCCCACCAGCTCGGCGCGTTCGCCCAGGGTGGCGTTGTCGCGTTCGGCCAGGCGGCTCATCTGTTCGCGCAGCTGCGCGATCACCTCGGCCGCGGCCTTGGGCGCTTCGGACGCGGTCTGCATCAGGCGCGCCATCGGCGCTTCGAGTGCGGTGCCCAGCGTGGCAAGCTGGGTCGCGAGCGCGGCCTGCAAATCGGTCAGGCGCATCACGGCGGCGTCGCCGCGCGCGGCCTCATCGGCGCGCAGGGCTTGCAGCTGGCTGGACAGCGCGGTGATGGCGGCGGTCTGCTGCGCGTTGGCGGCCTGCTGCGCGGCAGCAGCTTCGTCGCGCAGGGTCTGCAACTGCTGCCCCACAGCGGCCTGCAGCGCAGCCTGGCGCTCGGCGGCCGCCTGGGCACGGGTGGCTTCGTCGTCGCGCAGCGTGGAGAGTTGCTGCGCCGCCCCAGCTTGCAGGGCGGCCAATTCGCTGCGCCAGAGCCCGGCGAGCTGGTCCATGCGCTGGCCGTGTTGCTCGGTCCAGGCGGCTTCGCTGGCAGCGCGCGATTGCACCAGCACTTCGGTCTGCGCGATCAGGCGTGCCACAGAGTCCAAACTGCGGCCGGCCTGTTCGCTGCTGCGTTCGGTGATGGTGGTGGCGGTGTCAGCCAGCGCCTGCAGCACGGCGCGCTGCTGCGCCAGGGTTTGTTCGCCCGCCTGCTGCCACTCGGTCTTCAGGCTCTGCGCCATGCGTTCGAGCGCGGCGGTGAGCGTGGCCTGCTGTTGCTGTTCGGCCAGGGCGCGCTGGGTCTGTGCCTCGGTCTGCGTGACCTGCACGCCAGACAGGAGCTGCGCGGCGCGTTGTTCAAAGCCGCTGTGGAAGGCGGCGAGCGCGTCGCCCAGGCCTTGCAGCAGTTGCTGTCCACCCTGCTCATGTTGCGCCAGGGCGCGGGTCCAGGTGTCGGCGATGGTGGCGGTGGTGGCGCTGAAACGGGCGGAGAGGCCTTCAAGCTGGGCCTGCACCGCGGCGTTCACACCTTCGTGCAGGCGGGTCGATTCGGCGGCGACGCCGGCCATGGCCTGCTGCACCACGGGCTGCAGGCTGTCGGTGGCGGCGCGGGCGCTGGCGGCCAGGCTCTCGCGCAGCGACTGCTCCACCGACTTCGCCAGCCCGGTGTAGGCGGCGGCGGCTTCGCGCTGGAACTCGGCCTGCCGCGCGAGCAACGCGTCGTCGAGCTGCTGGCTGCGGCGTTCCATCTGCTCGATCAGGATCTGCAGGTGCTGGGCCGCGGCGGGCATGGCCTCGGCCTGGCGTTGCAGGGCTTCGAAGCTCTGCTGGCGTTGGTGGGCGGCCGAGAAGGGGCGCAGCGTGGTCGCAGCCAGCGCGTCGAGTGTGCGCAGCGCCTGGGTGCGTTCGCGCCGTGTCAGCGTGGCCATGAGACCGAGCATGGCCGAGGTGGCGACACCAGCCACCGAGGTGCCGAAGGACAGACCCAGGCCCTTGATCGGCGCAGCCAGCGCGCCGCGGATGGCGTTGAGGTCGGCCGAGCCTTCGAGTGCGAACACCGCGCCCTTGAAGGTGACCACCATGCCCAGGAAGGTGCCGAGCATGCCCAGCATGACCAGCAGGCCGATCAGGTAGGGCGTGAGCGCCAGGCCGGGGAAGGCGCTGCGTTCGCCTTCGATGCGCTGGCGCACCGCGTTGCGCAGCGGCGCCGGCACGCTGGGCAGCCAGTCGGCCAGCTGGGCCAGCGGCTGCGGCACCTTGGCCATGGCGGCGTTGAGCGCGTTGGTGGTCTGGCCGAAGCGGCGCAGTTCCCAGGCGCCGCCGAGGTAGACGGCGCCGATCAGCAGCGTCATGCCCAGGGCGAAGGCGTCGACGCGGGCAAAGCCGCTGGCGACCCAGGCCAGCACGGCCAGGCCAATGAAGAAGGCCGCGAACGACAGGACGCGGTAGGGACGGGAAGAAGAGGTTTCAGTGCTCATGGGCAAGGGCTTCGATCAGGCCGGTGACGGGCTGCAGGCGCAGGTCGAGTTCGGCGAGCAGGGTCTGCTCGAACTCGGTCGCAAAGGCGTGCAGCCAGCGCAGGTCGTCGGGGGTATCGAGACGGGCGGCTTCCAGGCGCAGCGCGGCAAAACGCGCTTTGAGGAAGGCCGGCAATTGGGACAGCAGGCGCTGCTCGCGCCCGCCAAAAAGCTGGTCCATCACGGCGTCGAGCGCGGCCAGCTGCGCCATCGCGGGCGTGGACTGGGCCAGTTGCTGGCGCACATGTTCGCGCAGGGCATCCACACCCAGTTCCATGCGCCGCTGCTGGTCGCCCAGCCGCTGGTGGAAGAACGCGAACTCGGTGTCGAGGTCGTTGGGGTCGGGCTGGTGGGCCGGGCGCGTGGTGATCGAGCGGGTCAGCACCGACCGCACGCGGTCCAGCTCGGCGCGCAGGCTGGCGTGCAGGGCGCCCGGTTCGACGCGCGGGGGGCGGCGGCTGGCCGCGGCACCCGCGGCGGTCACGGCCGCCTGCGCGGCGTGCAGCTCGATCGCCTCGGCCACGTTGAGCCACTGCCCCAGGCGCTCGGCCACATCCTGCCGCGGCGCGTCGGCCGACACGCCCAAGGGCAACCCGCGCGCGAGCTGGCGCGCCAGGGCGGACGGCAGGGAGTGCTGGAAAGAACTGCGCAAAACGGGTCCGCGGCGCCCCGGAAGGCGCCGGTGTTGAATCGATTCTGATGGGGGGTTCCGGCCCGCCAGGGGCCGGCGCCGGGCTGGCGGTTGGGCCAGCGGCAGGGCGTAATTAGAAACGATTCGCCGACCGGACTTGTAACCGGGCTCGACGCGCCTGGCGGGGCGCTCGCCAAGCCGCAGCGCGGCTGCTCCGCGCTGAGAGGGAAACCGCTCAGATCCTGAAGGTCTTGACCACCTGATCGAGGTGGCGTGCCTGTTCGTTCATCGCGCTCGCAGCGGCGGCTGCCTGCTCGACCAGCGCAGCGTTCTGTTGCGTCGACTGGTCGATCTCGGTCACCGACCGGCTCACGTCCGAAATGCCGTTGCGTTGCTCCTCGGCCGACCGGCTGATCTCTTCGATCAGGCCAGTGACCCTCTTCACGGAGGCGACCAGCTCGAACATGGTCTGTCCTGCGGCGTTCACCTGTTCACCGCCTGCACGGACATTGTCGGACGAGGCGGCGATCAGCTCCTTGATCTCCCGGGCCGCTGCAGCAGAACGTTGTGCCAGGTTGCGCACCTCGGCTGCCACCACCGCGAAACCGCGTCCCTGTTCACCCGCCCGCGCCGCTTCGACCGCAGCGTTGAGCGCCAGGATGTTGGTCTGGAAGGAGATGCTGTCGATGACGCCGGTGATTTCGCCGATGCGGCCGGACGACTGCTGGATCTGCGCCATGGTTTCCACCACGCGCCCCACCACCTCTCCGCCCCGATGGGCAATCTCGCTGGCATCGGTCGCCAGCCTGGACGCTTCACGCGCGTTGTCGGCGGTGTGGCGCACGGCATCGGTCAGTTGCTCCATGGTGCCGGCCGTCTGCTGCAGATGGCTGGCCTGGCGCTCGGTGCGCTCCGAGAGATCCTGGTTGCCCTGGGCGATCTCGCTCGATGCGCCAGAGATCTGGTCGCTGCCCTGTCGAACATTGCGCACCACCGAACCGAGGCCTTCTGCCATCGCGTCCATGGACTGCATCAGCACGCCGAACTCGTCACCGCCGCGGTACTGCGACCGCGCCGTGAGGTTACCCCCGGCGACGGCGTGCGCCAGTTCGACGGACTCCCGCAGGCGCGCCTGGATGTGCCGGGCCAGACGCACCATCAGGCCGGCGGCCAGGACCAGGAGCACCGCCACCACCGCATTGCCCGTCCAGAACGCCTTCCACTCACTGGCCTGCTGCTCACGGATGGAAGCATTCAGCCGCTGGCCCTGAAGCGCCGCAAATTCGTCGACTCCCTTGTGATACGCCTCGACCTGGGGCATGAATTCCTGCTCGAAGGCCTTGACTGCCGCTTGCTCGTCGCCGCCCTGCCGGAACTTGGCGATCTTGCCCAGCGCAGCCATGATCAGCGGTCCGGCCGCATCGATCCTGCCGATGACCGCCAGTTGGTCCGGTTCCGTGGCCCACTGCTTGATGTCGGCAAAGTGCTGGTCGATGACCTTGATGCGGGGGCCGATTTCAGGGCCAAACAGGGCTGCCAGGCCGGGATCGGTGCCTCGATTGAGGGCGACGATGCGGACCGTGGTTCCGGTGGCCACCAGCTGCCATTCGGACACCTGGCGCATGCGGCTGTACTCCACATCGATCACCGAATCCAGGGCGCGCTGATGGCGCAACTGCAGACCGTAGCCCAGAGCGATGAGCCCCGCGACAACAAGCCCCACCAGGGCAAACACGGCGTACAGGCGGCCGATCACCGACCACTTCTGGGCACTTTTCATCGGGTCATCTCCGGAACATCTGGGTTTTGTGCAACGCACGGACACGAAGCTGGAACACTGCTTATCGACTTGCGTGCTCCGCACTTGAGCCCATGCCGTCGGCGCATTGTCAAAGGACCCGGCGCCTCCCAAAGCTCCGATCAGCGCCTCTGGAGCCGGCTTATCGGGGCCTTCACCAGCGTCGCGTGGCGTTCACTGACCGCAGGCCGGGTCGACCCGAGCCGGAGCTGGTGGCGCCCGTCAGGCGGTGATTTCGATGCGGGTGCCGTCGGGCATGGCGATCACGGCTTCGTAGAAGCCGTCCCCGGTGGTGCGCGGCGCCGACACCAGGCAGCCGGCGTCCTGGCAGCGTGCCGCCATGGCATCGACAGCCGCAGCGCTGCCCAGCGCGATCGCGACGTGGTCCCACCCCTGGCGTTCGGCGTCCGGCGCCCCGTCAATCCAGGGACCGGTCATCAGCTCCACCCGCGCGGCGTCGCCTGGCAACACGGCAAAGCGCGAGACAAAACCGGGCCGCCGATGGCTGCGGTACGGCGCGCCGATCGTGGCGCCGAAGACGGATTGCCAGAACGCGGCAGCGGCGTCGAGGTCGCGGGTCCAGAGCGCGATGTGGGCCAGTTGCATGGAAATTCCTGTCAGGCCGGGCGGGCGGTCACCCGGTGCGCGCACAGCGGCAGCAGGCCCAGCAACGCCGCCAGCAGTGCGAACGCGACCGGCAGGCCGGCCCATTGCGACACGAACCCGATCGCAGCCGGACCGAGCAAGACGCCGGCATAACCGGTGGTCGAGATCGCCGCGATCGCCAGACCCGGCGGCATCGCGGTTTGCGCGCCCGCGCGGCGGAACAGCACCGGCACCAGGTTGGAGGCGCCCAGACCGATGCAGAGAAAACCCGCCATCGCAGGCCACACCGCCGGCGCCACCAGCAGCAACACGAAACCGGCCACCGCCAGCAGCCCACCCGCCGTCAGCACCGTGCGGTCACCCAGCCGCGCGCACAGCGCGTCACCGCCCAAGCGCCCCGCCGTCATCGCCACGGAAAACACCATGAAGCCCAGACCGCCCTGCGCCGCCGGCACCAGACCGCCCTCGGTCAGCAGCAGCGCGCTCCAGTCGAGCACCGCGCCTTCGACCAGGAAACACACGCCCGCCAGCACCGCCAGCAGCAAGACCGGACCGCGCGGCCAGGCCAGCCGGGGCGGCTCGGCCGCCGGAGCGGATGGCAGCAGGCGCGGTGCGACGACCGCCATCGCGGCCACCATCAGCACGGTGCCCAGCAAGGTACCCGCCAGCGGTGTCCAGCCCACCGACAGCAGCGCGGTCATCAACGCCGCGCCGGCCAGACCGCCGACGCTGAACAGCGCGTGAAAGCCCGACATCAGCGGCTGGCCCGCGTCCCGCTCGACCACCAGCGCATGCACATTCATCGCCACGTCCAGCGAACCCAGCGCAGCGCCGAACACCAGCAACACCAGGCCCAGCGTCAACGGCTGAACGGCCACCGCCAGCAGCGGCAGCAGCAGCGCCACACCCAGACCGCCCACGATCACCACCGGCCGGCTGCCGTGGCGCGCGCTGAACCAGCCAGCCCACAGCATCGCCACCACCGAACCGATGCCCAGGCAGAGCAGCAGCGCCCCCAGCGTGCCGTCGCTCACACCCAGCCGGTGTTTGGCAAACGGCACCAGCGGCGCCCAGCAGGCCAGCGCGAAGCCGGCGACCAGAAAGGCCAGGCGCGTCGCGAGCCGGGTGGACGGCCGGTCGGCGCCACCGGCAGACGCGGCCGGCGAGGGCAAGACGTCCGCCGTCATAGCGGCCGCCCGGCCTTGAGCACCAGCGCACCGGCCTTGGCCAGCGCCTTGAGCATCTTGAAATCGGCGTCGTGCTCGACCACCAGCTGGTCGAGTTCGCGCACGGGCGCCACGCGGTGCGGCGACTGCAGGCCCAGCTTGTCGTTGGTGGCCATGGCCACGCAATGGCGGCTGGCGGCGCGCAACGCGCGCTTGAACGCGGCATCGCCCGCGTCCACGGTGCAGACACCGGCCTCGACCGTGATCGCACAGACGCCCAGGAAGCAGCGGTCGATGTTCATCTGCCCGACGGCCAGCACGGCGGTGGCGTCGATGCAGCCGCCGACCAGCGGATCAACCGCGCCGCCGACCATGACCAGGCGCACGTCCTGCCGGCGCAGCAGGGCGGCGGCGATGTCGACCGAGTTGGTCGCCACCGTGAGCGCGTGCTCGGCCGGCAGTTCGGCGGCCAGCGCCAGGTTGGTGCTGCTGCTGTCGAGGAACAGGAATTCGCCGGGCTCGATGGTCGCGACCGCCGCCCGCGCCAGAGCCGCCTTGCGCTCGCGGCCTTCGTCCATGCGCACCGCCATCGGCGTCGCGCCCGGCAGCGGCGGCAGCGCACCACCATAGACGCGGCGGCACAGTCCCTCAGCCGCCAGGGCGCGCAGGTCGCGCCGGACCGCGTCTTCGGACACCTGGAATTCGGCCGCCAGGGTTCCGGCCACCACCGGCTGGCCCTGCGCCAGCCGCGCCGCGATCTGATCGCGCCGGGCCAGGGGAATGTGATTGTTCATGCCGCATGATAACGTGCACAAACAAGAAATACAACATGCACAAACGTGCACGCAATGAATACCTTGTCAGGTCACGAGCACGGCGCGGAAGTCGTTGACGTTGGTGTGGGTGGGGCCGGTGACGACGAGGTCGCCCAGCGGTTCGAAGAAGCCAACGGCGTCGTTGCGGGACAGGTGATCGGTGATCTTCAGGCCCCGCACCGCCGCCCGCGCCAGCGTGTCGGGCGTGACAAGCGCGCCCGCGTTGTCCTCTACCCCGTCGATGCCGTCGGTGTCGGCCGCCAGTGCCCACACGCCGCCCTGACCGCCCAGCGCCTGCGCCAGCCCCATGCAGAACTCGCCGGCCCGGCCTCCGCGACCCTTTGCCTGGCCCTCGGCGCGCGGTCGCACCGTGACCGTGGTCTCGCCGCCGCTGAGGATGACGCAAGGCTTCTCGAAGCTGCTGCGGCCCAGCGCGGTCGAGCGGGCCAGCGCCGCGTGCACCTTGCCCACCTCACGCGATTCGCCTTCGATCTCATCGCTGAGCACATACGCCCGCAGGCCCAGGGCGCGCGCGGCCTCGGCGGCGGCCTCCAGGCTTTGCTGCGGCGTGGCGATCAGGTGCGTTTCGCAGCGCGCCAGCCGGGGGTCGCCGGGCTTCGGGGTTTCGAGCGCTCCGGCCTCCAGCTGCGCGCGCACGGCGGGCGGCACTTCGATCCCGTAGCGCCGCAGGATCTCCAGCGCCTCGTCACAAGTCGTCGCGTCGGCCACCGTCGGGCCGCTCGCGATCACGCTCACATCGTCACCGGGCACGTCGCTGATGGTCAGCGTCACCACGCGCGCCGGCGCACAGGCCGCGGCCAGCCGCCCGCCCTTGATGCGCGAAAGGTGCTTGCGCACGGTATTCATTTCGCCGATGTGCGCGCCGCTCTCCAGCAGTTGCCGGTTGATGCGCTGCTTGTCTTCGAGCGTGAGGCCGTCGCACGGCAAGGTCAGCAGTGCCGAACCGCCGCCCGAAATCAGGCAAAGCACCAGGTCATCGGCAGTCAACCCGTGCGTGAGCGACAGGATGCGCTGCGCCGCCTCGAGACCGGCCGCGTCGGGCACCGGGTGCGAGGCTTCGACCACCTCGATGCGTTGCGGCAGCCCGTCGGGCCGCGGCGGTGTGTGGCCGTAGCGCGTGACCACGAGCCCTGACAGCGGTGCGCCCTGCGGCCACAGCGCCTCGACCGCCTGCGCCATCGCCCCACCCGCCTTGCCGGCGCCGAGCACGAGTGTGCGGCCCTTCGGTGGGTTCGGCAGGTGTGCGGCGGTATTGCGCAGCGGCAACGCGCGCTGCACCGCCACGTCGTACAGATGGCGCAGCAGGGCGCGCGGGTCGTGAATCACAGGCGCTCCCCCGATGCACGACGACCGTGCGCCGCCACCCAGCCCAGGCCGGTCTGCGTGCCGCCGGGACCTTTGTCGGCCGGAAAGTACTCACAGCCCACATGTCCCTGGTAGCCGATGCGCTCCAGCCAGTCGAACAGGAAGGCGTAGCGGATCTCGCCCGTGCCCGGCTCGGCCCGGCCCGGGTTGTCGGCAATCTGAATGTGCGCGATCAGTGGCAGCCAGCGCTGCAGGTGGCCGGCCAGCTCGCCTTCCATGCGCTGCGCGTGGTAGATGTCGTACTGCAGGAACAGGTTGTCCAGCGCGTGGGCCTGGCGCAGCTCTTCGATCAGGGCGATGGCCTGCGCCGGGCGGTCCACGAAGAAGCCCGGGATGTCCATGCTGTTGATCGGTTCCACCAGCAGGTGCAGCCCGTGGCCCGCCAGCATGCGGGCCGCAGTGCGCAGGTTGGCGCGCAGGGTCACCATCGCCTCACGCGCCTCCACGCCCGCCGGCGGGATGCCGGCCAGGCAGTTGAGCCCCGGCACGCCCAGGGTCTTCGCGTAGCCGATCGCCTGCTCGACGCCGGTGAGGAACTCGCTCACCCGGTCCGGGTGACAGGCGATGCCGCGTTCGCCCGCGGCCCATTCACCGGCCGGCAGGTTGTGCAGCACCATGCGCTGCCCGTGGGTCTGCAGCAGCGCGGCCAGTTCTTCGGCCGGGTGTGCATAGGGAAACTGGCACTCGACCGCGTCGAAACCGCTGGCCTTTGCGGCCGCGAAACGCTCGGGGAACGGCAGGTCGGTGAAGAGGGTGCTGAGGTTGGCAGAGAATGCAAACATGCCGCGCATTGTGGCGCAGCCCTACTCCCCCGCGCAGCCATGAAATCCCTGCTGATCCACCACGCCACCTGCATTGCCACCTTCGACCACGCCGTCCCCGCACAGGGGCGCGAACTGCGCGACGCCTCGCTGTTTGTGAACGACAACGTGATCGAATGGATCGGTCCCAGCGCCGAATTGCCGCGGGCGCTGCTCGAATCTGCCGGCGAAACCATCGACGCCCGCGGCCACCTGGTCACGCCCGGGCTGGTGAACACGCACCACCACATGTACCAGTCGCTCACGCGCGCCATCCCCGGTGTGCAGGACGCCGAACTCTTCGGCTGGCTGCGCGGGCTCTATCCGATCTGGGCCGGCCTGACGCCCGAGATGGTGCAGGTGTCGACCCAGGTCGCGATGGCCGAACTGCTGCTCTCGGGCTGCACCACGAGCAGCGACCACCTCTACATCTACCCCAACGGCGTGCGGCTGGAGGACAGCATCGAAGCCGCGCAGCGGATCGGCATGCGCTTCGTCGCCACGCGCGGCAGCATGAGCGTGGGGCAATCACAAGGCGGCCTGCCACCCGACCGCGTGGTGGAAAACGAAGATGCGATCCTGAAAGACAGCCAGCGCCTCATCGAGACCTGGCACGACGCGTCGCACGGCGCCATGGTGCAGGTGGCGCTGGCGCCGTGTTCGCCGTTCTCGGTCAGCCCGGCGCTGATGAAAGCCAGTGCCGAACTCGCGCGCAGCTTCAAGGGCCAAGGGGTGCGTCTGCACACCCACCTGGCCGAGAACGACCACGACATTGCCTACAGCCGCGAGAAGTTCAACAAGACGCCAACCCAGTACGCGCAGGAACTGGGCTGGCTGGGCGACGACGTGTGGCACGCGCACTGCGTCAAGCTCGACGACGAAGGCATCTCGCTGTTTGCCGCCAGCCGCACCGGCGTGGCGCACTGCCCTTGCAGCAACATGCGACTGTCCAGCGGCATTGCACCCATCCGCCGCATGCTGAACGCCGGGGTGCCGGTCGGCCTGGGCGTGGACGGCAGCGCCAGCAACGACGCGGCGCACATGGTTAACGAAGCGCGGCAGGCGCTGCTGCTGGCCCGCGTCGGCCGCGCACTGCAACCGCCGGAGACTCGCGATGGACGCACGTTCTTCGGCTGCGACCTCGGCCCCGCCGAAATGACGGCGCGCGATGCGCTGCACATCGCCACCCGTGGAGGCGCGCAAGTGCTGGGACGCCCGGACATCGGACATCTCGCGGTCGGCATGTGTGCGGACTTCGCGCTGTTCGACCTGCGCACGCTCGGCTTTGCTGGCGGCGCGGTGCACGACCCGGTGGCCAGCCTGCTGCTGTGCGCCAGTCCGCCCGCGGCGTACACCGTGGTCAACGGCAGCGTCGTGGTGCGCGAAGGGCAGCTCGCAACCGTCGACCTCGGCCCGCTGGTCGAGCGGCACAACCGCCTCGCCATCGACCTCGCACAGGCAGCCCGCTGAACACGGCGGCCCTCAATGCCAGGGTGCCAGAAGGGAAGCCAGCCAGCTGTTGAGGTCGCGGATCTGCTGCGGGCAGACTTCGTGCCCCATCGGATACGGGTGCCACGCGATGTCATAGCCCAGGTCGATCAGGGTGTCGCGGGAAGCCTTGGCACGGGACGGCACCACCACCGCATCCTGATCGCCGTGGGACATGAAGATCGGCACGTCCCGGTTGGAGCGATGGACCTCGGCCTCGGTGGTGCCCGGCAGCGGCAGATAGCCCGACAACACGACCAGGCCGGCCAGTCTCTGGGGGGCGCGCAAGCCGGCCATCAGGGCCATCACCGCACCCTGCGAGAAGCCCAGCAGCACCACATGCTCTGGCGGCACGCCGCGCGCGGCTTCCCGGTCAATCAGCGCCTGCACCACCTCCTGCGAAGCGCGCAGGCCTTCTTCGTCCTGTGTCGACAAGGCGCCGGTCACCGGCGCGACCGGACGCGGGTCGTACCAGGCGCGCATCGGTTCGTCGTTCACGCTCACCTTGCGCAGCGGCGCGTCGGGAAAGACATAGCGCACCGCGCCCACGTTCGACAGGTTCAGTTCGTTCACCAGCGGCGCGAAATCGCGCCCGTCGGTACCCAGGCCATGCAGCACGATCAGGGTCGCAGCGGGCGTGGCTTTGGGGTCGGGGCCGGTGACGGTCTCACGCAGCTGGATTTTCTGTCGGGGGCTCATGCCGGCAGCATAGCCGCGCGAGGGAGCTGAAGAAGCCCGTCGCGCGACCGATGCCCCCGCCTGTTACAGACGGATGCATCCGCAACACCGGAACGTCGCGCTCAGCCCACGAACCGCCGCACCGTCTGCACCAGACGGGCCGACTGCTGCTGCAGCGCATCGGCGGCTGCGGCCGCCTGCTCCACGATGGCGGCGTTCTGCTGGGTGTTCTGGTCGATTTCGCCGATGGCGCCGGTGACCGACTGGATGCGGCCGGATTGCTCGCGGGTCACCTGGCTGACCTCGGACAACAGCTGATCGACCTGCTGCACTGCGTCGCCCAGGCTGTTGAGGGTGGTTTCGGCCTGCCGGATCAGGGTCGCTCCCGAGGCGACTCGGTCCACCGAGTCGACCGTCAGCTGGCGGATGTCCTTGGCGGCGGCGGCGCTGCGCTGGGCCAGCGTGCGCACCTCGCCGGCGACCACCGCAAAGCCACGGCCCTGCTCGCCCGCACGCGCCGCTTCCACGGCAGCGTTGAGCGCCAGGATGTTGGTCTGGAACGCGATGCCGTCGATCAGACCAGTGATGTCGGCGATGCGGCGGCTCGACTCGTTGATCTTGTCCATGGCCTCGCGGGTCTCGAGCATGACGGCCTGCCCGCTCTGGGCATGGCGCACCGCTTCGCGCGCCAGCTGGGCGGCATGGTCGGACGATTCGGCGCTGTGGGCGACCGCCTCGGAGAGTTCGCGCATGGCGCTGGCGCTTTGCTGGATGTGGGTCGCCTGCTGTTCGGTGCGCACCGACAGGTCGGCGTTGCCGCTGGCGATCTCGCGCGACGCGTCCGCCACGCCGCCCGACACGCTGCCGACTTCGCCGAAGGCCTCGCGCAACTTGCGCGAGAAACCGTTGAAACCACGGGTGATCACCGAGAGCTCGTCGTTGCCGCGCACCGGCAGCTCGATGCGCAGGTCGGTGTTGCCCGAGGCCAGGCCCTCCATGGTGCGGCCCAGATCGCGCAGCGGCTTCATCAGCGAGCGCACCAGCAGGGTCATGCACAGCGCAGCCAGGGTGCAGGCCACGGCGGCGGCGCCGATCGCGGCGTACAGCTGCTGCTGCGCGGCGGCGGCAGCCACGGCAAGCGGATAGGACACCACGGTGCTCCACGGTGCCGTGCCCGGCAGGATGGTCACCGGCGTGTAGATGTGGGCCCAGCCCTTGCCATCGTCCCAGAAGTAGTGTTCGCCCTTGGCCACACTGGCCAGCAGCGCGGCCGGCAGATCGTCGGCCTTCTTGCCCAGCTTGGACTTGTCAGCGTGCGCCACATACAGCCCGCCGTTGGAGAGCAGCGAAACGCGACCACCCGGCACCGGCTCCAGCGTCGCCAGCCGCTCGGACAGGCTGGACAGCGGCAGGTCGGAACCGGCGGCGCCCACGAACTTGCCGTCGACCAGGATCGGCGTGACCATGGTCGTCATCAGCACATCCTTGCCTGCCACCGGGTAGACGTAGGGCTCGATCAACGCCGGCTTGAGCGTCTTGCGGGGCACGGCGTACCAGTCGTTGGCCCCTTCCTTTTCGTAGTCCAGCAGCGGCTCGACCGCGATCTGGCCACTGCCACGGTTCCAGTAGGCGATGTAGCGTCCGGTCTCGTCGTAGGAGGCCGTCTTCTTCACGAATTCGCTGTCCTTGCCGTCCAGCGCGTTGGGCTCCCAGATGGAATAGGAGCCAATGAATTCCTTGCGCTGCGCCAGCAACTGTCGGGCCATGTCATCGAGCTGGTCGCGGCTGGGCGGGTGTCCGGCAGCTTTCATGCCTTCCATGGTGGTGCCCAGCGTGAGCACCGCCGCAAAACTGCCTCCGAGCTCGGCGCCGATCTGCGCGGCCGCGTGGTCGGCGGCGAGGCCCGCCTGCTCGCTGGCCGCCTGCCGGGCGCGATCGCTTGACTTCAGCCCGACCACGGCACTCGTGGCGGCCACACAGAGCACACACAAGGCGACCGAGGCCAGACTGAGTTTGGCAGTCAGTGACCAGGCACCGGGCCCGAATCCGGCGGCGAAGGAGCGATTGTTCATGGCGTTGAAGTCAGAGACAGGAGTCTCGTAACTATCGACGCACTCTCGGGATACTTAACGCCGGATCAGCGCAGGTCTGGCCGCGCTATTCGGACTTGTCTCAGGACTTGCCAGCCGTGAAACCACCGTCGTCGAGCAAATTGGCACCGTGGACAGGCCGATGCCGCTGGCGCCACTGGTTGCGGCACCAAGGGTTTCATTCTGGGCAACACACCGGGTGGAAGTTCCCCAGCGGCGTCAGGAAACCAGCCGCTGGACCAGCCAGGCGTTGAGGTCGGCGATTTCCTCCATGCAGACCTCGTGCGCCATCGGATAGCGGTGCCAGTCCACCGGATAGCCCAGGGCCTGCAGCACGTCCCGCGCACCTTCGCCGCGCTCGACCACCACCACATCGTCGAAATCACCATGCGCCATGAACACCGGCACACCGTGGTTCGCATCGCTGATTTCGGCGCCGGTCTGCAACGCCAGCGGCAGGTAGCCCGACAGCGCCACGAGGCCCGCCAGCCGTTGCGGCGCCCGCAGGCCCGCGAGCAGCGTCATGGCGCAGCCCTGCGAAAACCCCATCAGCACCACGCGGTCGGCCGGCACGCCGCGCTGCAGCTCGCGCTCGATCAACCGCAGCACGATCGCCTGCGAATCGCGCAGGCCGGGTTCGTCTTCGCGCCGTGGCACCGCCGGGTCGCTGCCCGGCGGGTAGATGTCGTACCAGGCGCGCATCTCGTAGCCGGCATTGATCGTCACCGGCCGCACCGGCGCGCTGGGGAACACAAAGCGCACCGGCCCGACGGCCGAAAGACCCATGGCCTCGGCCACGGGCACGAAGTCGCGGCCGTCGGCGCCCAGGCCGTGCAGCACCACGATGCTGGCAACCGGCTGGGCGCTGGCGTCGCCGCCGGTGGTGAATTCAAGCAGTTCGATGGAGTGGGTGGATGCGGTCATCCGGCCAGCATAGCTGCACCAGTCCAGGCTGTCTGCTCAACCCCACTGCACGCAGCGCATCGACAGCGTGCCTTCGTGGAAGCCCTCGAACACATGGCGCGGTTTCTCGCCGGCCTGCGCAGCGCCCAGCGCATAGAGCATCGGGAAATAGTGGTCCGGGAACGGCACCGCGGTACGGGCGCCGGCCGACAGGCCTTCCCACTTCGCCAGCGCCGGCGCGTCGCCAGCGTCCATCGCGGCCTTGACCGCGTCGTCGAAGCCCTGCGCCCAGCCGGCGCTCGCGCGTTCGGTCTCTCCGGCGTCGCGGTCGAGGATGCCCAGGTTGTGCACCACGTTGCCGCTGCCCACGACCATCACACCTTCGCCACGCAGCGCTGAGAGCGCGCGTCCCATGGCCACGTGGAACGCACCCTCGCGCGTGATGTCGATCGAGAGCTGGAACACCGGCACGTCGGCCGCCGGGTACAGGTGCTTGAGCACGGTCCAGGCGCCGTGGTCCAGGCCCCGCGCCGGGTCCTGCCCGACGATGCGTGGCGCCAGTCGGCGGGCCGCACCCTGGGCCTGCGCCGGAGCACCGGGTGCGGGGTATTGCACTTCGTACAGCGGCGGCGGAAAGCCGCCGAAGTCGTAGATCAGCTCGGGTTTGGCCGTGGTCGCCACGCGGGTGTCGCGGTCGGTGAGCCAGTGCGCCGAGACCATGAGGATGGCCTTGGGTCGACCCAGCGTTTCGCCCCACTGGGTCAAGGTCCTGGTGAAGCGGTTGTTCTGGATCGCGTTCATCGGACTGCCGTGGCCGATGAACAGGGCCGGGGCTGGCCCCTTCATGGGCGGCAAGGTGCTGGGCGCGGCCTGGGCGGTCGGGGTCTGGCGCAGCCAGGCGCCCAGGGTGAGCAGGGCGGCACCGGCGGCCGAGGCAGTCGCCACCGTGCGGCGGTTGAGGCGGGAGGAAACGTTCATGGGATCGGGAGTGACAAGACCCCAGTGTGAACGCTCAGAGCCCCAACAGTTCCCGCGCTTTCGCAAAAGATGCCGCCGGTTGCAGCACGTCGAAGTGCACCACCTGCATGCCGGCCTTCACCCCGCCGTCGGCATTGCGCTGCTGGTCGTCGACGAACACGCATTCGTGCGCCGGCAGACCCAGCGCATCCGTGACGGCCGCGTAGGCACGCGGGTCTGGCTTGAGGATGCCGGTGTAGGTCGCGTCCACGGTCACGTCGAACAGTTGCAGCAGCGGCAGGCGGCTGCGGAAGTCGGCGCCGTAGAACAGGTCCAGCTCGTTGGACAGGATCGCGAGCTTCCTGCCAGCGGCTTTCGCGGCGCAGATGATCGACACCGCCTCGGGCCGGATCACCGCCTCCACGTCGGCGCCGCGGGCGCGCTGCACAAAGGTCTCCATCCGGTCCCAGTCTTCACCGACCAGACGGCCGACCTCTCGGGTGCGGGTCATCCAGTAGTCGCGCTCGCTGAGCTTGTCGGCCTGCATGTCCTGCCACAGCGGGTCGGTGGACGGATCGAACGGGCCCTTCCAGGTCAGTGTGCCGGGTGGCAGGCCCAGGGCCTGCTCCGACAGCGCGTGCGTCTCGAACAGCATCCGGCTGATGACGCCGCCGAAGTCCAGCACCAGGGCTTTGGCCGTCATGCTGCCTTCCTCTCTTCACCCGCATTCACCACACCTGGTGGCACCAGGCCGGCCGCCACCCAGGCGTCGAACACCTGCAGCGCGGCCTGCACGAAGGCATCGTCGTTGATGTGCGCCGCCACGGGCTGGAACACCGTTTCGGGGGAGATCACGTGCACCATCTCGTCGACGAATGCCTTGAGTCCTTCGGGATCGTGCAGCGGCTCGCCCGGCCGGTCCCACTGCTCGACGCCGCCGGTGGGCAGCAGCAGGCAGGACGGGCCGGTGGCCTGCTCCAGCCGGTCGGCGATGGCGCGCGCCACGTGGCGGCGCATCTCGGGATCGATGCAGACCGAGGCGATCAGGCGGTTGTGCTCGTGCACCGAGCGGCCGATGAAGGCCTCGGGGCAGCGCGTCCAGGCCGCGAAATCGACCATGTCGGTCGCGCCCGGCGCCACGATCTGCGGCACGCCCGCGCGACCCGCGCCCAGCAGCCGCTCGCTGCCGGCGCTCACGCAACTGCCCGCGAGATCGTTGACCAGTTCCTGCAGGCTGAAGTCCATCACACAGGCGAAGTAGCCGCGGTGGGCCAAGTCTTCGAATGCCCGCCCGCCCATGCCGGTGGTGTGGAACACGGCGAGTTCATACCCGCGAGCCTCCAGCGCCGGCTTGAGCTTCTTCATGTACGAGAGCGCGCTGCTGCCCAGCGAGGTCATGCCGACGACGGGCCGCGGATCGGGCTCGGCCTGTCGCGCCAGGCAGGCGCCCACCACCGCGCCGGCCGCCTGGCCCAGCGCTGCCTTGCACAGGCGGTTGAGGCCATACAGACCGCCGGCCCAAAGCCGCATGATCAGGTCGGGCGGAATGCGGTCGGGCGGGATCAGCGGCGAATAGGCAATCGTCGAGAGAACCACCTTGGGCACACCCAGCGGCATGCGGTTGGTGACGTCCAGCGCGAGATCGGTGCCCATGGTGCCGCCCAAGGCCAGCAGGCCGTCGAAGCGGCCTTCGAGGTACCACTGGTTGGCAATCAGCGCCGCGCCCTCGGCCATCAGCTTCATCGAGGTGTTCTCGTCGCCGGTGGCCATCACCTGTTGGAGCGTCACGCCCGCGGCCGCCGCAACTTCGCTGTTGAGGATGTCGGGCGTGAAGCCGCCCTTGCCGAGCACGCCCACATCCATCACCAGCGCGCTGCCGCCGCACACCTCGACCTGCTCGCGCAGGTAGGCGATCTCGTCGCTCTTGGTGTCGACGGTGCCGATCAGCAGGATGACCGGCGCGCGGCCTGCCTTCGTCGGGCTCACAGTGAAGCCTCCACCGCCGCGAACGACGCCTCCAGCGTGTCGCACAGGAACCCGATTTCTTCGAGGGTGATCACCAGCGGCGGCGACAGGATCAGGTTGGGGCCGGAGATGCGCACCATCAGGCCGCGCTGGTAGGCCTCCTTGGCCACGCGGGCCGGGATGTCGCTGCTGCGCGGCATGGGCGTGCGCAGCGCCTTGTCTTCGACCATCTCGATGCCCAGCATCAGGCCGATGCCGCGCACATTGCCGACGAAGCTGCAGGTCTTCTCCAGCTTGCGCAGGCGCTCCTGCATCACCGTACCGACCCGACCGGCGTTGCCCGGCACATCCAGCCGCTGAATCTCGTCCAGCGTGGCCAGCGCCGCAGCGGCGGCCACCGGATGGGCGCTGTAGGTGTAGCCGTGACTCACCGAGGCCTGACCGGACTTGTCTTCGTCGAACACCTTCGCCACTTTCGACGAGATGGCGGTGGCGCCCAGCGGCACATAGCCCGAACTGATGCCCTTGGCCAAGCACCACAGGTCGGCGTTCACGCCCCACAGGCGGGTGCCGAACAGGTGACCGGTGCGGCCGAAGCCGGTGACCACCTCGTCGGCGATCAGCAGCACACCGTACTTGTCGCAGATCTTGCGCACGGCCGGCCAGTAGTTGGCCGGCGGCACGATCACGCCGCCCGCGCCCTGCACCGGCTCCGCGATGAAGGCGGCCACCGTGTCCGGCCCCTGGAACACGATCTCGCGCTCCAGCAGCTCGGCGCAGATCTCGCCCAGCTCCAGCGGGTCGTCGGTGTACGGATTGCGGTAGAGCCAGGGCGTGTCGATGTGGAAGCAGCCCGGCAGCAGCGGCTCGTAGGCGCGGCGGAAGTTGGTGTTGCCGTTGACGCTCATGCCGCCGAAATGCACGCCGTGGTAACCCTGGCGCAGGCTGATGAACTTGAAGCGGTCCTTCTCGCCGCGCAGCTTGTGGTACTGCCGCGCGATCTTGAGCGCACCCTCGACCGCATCGGAGCCACCGTTGGAGAACAGCACGGCCGAGACGCCGTCGGGCTCCATCAGTTTCACGAGGCGCGACGACAGCTCGATCGCGCGTGGGTGCGTGGTGCCGCGGAAGGTGTTGTAGAACGGCAGCTCGTCGAGCTGGGCCACGATGGCATCGCGCACGGGCTTGGTGCTGTGGCCCAGGTTGCTGGCCCAGAGGCCGCCGACGCCGTCGAGCATCTTGTGACCGTCGACGTCCCAGATCCAGCAGCCTTCGCCGCGCGCGACGATGTCGGGCTTGCTCTTTTTCATCGCCCCCGGATGGGCCATGGGGTGCCATTGGAATTCGGCGTTGTCGGCTTTGAGTTGGGCATTGGTCTTCATGGGATGGCCTTTCAATTTCAATCTGTCGGCAGCGGTGACTTCGCCAGCGAACACCGCGGAACCGGCTTCGCCGGGCCGCAGGTGTTGCCCCTTGAGGGGCGGAGCGCCAGCGACGGGGGTGGTCAAAAAGGTGCGCCGACGGTGATGGTCTTCACCTCGGTGTAGTGCGTGATGCCCTCGGCGCCCTGCTCCTGACCGAGGCCGCTTTCCTTGTGGCCGCCGAAGGGCAGCTCGGGCTGCGAAACGCCGAAGTGGTTGATGCCGACCATGCCGGCCTCGATGCCTTCGCCCAGGCGGTGCGCGGTGTGCAGGTCGCGCGTGAAGGCGTAGGCGCCGAGTGCGTAGGGCAGCGCGTTGGCCTGCTCGATGGCAGCGTCCAGCGAGTCGTAGGGCTGGATCACGGCGATCGGGCCGAAGGGCTCCTGCTGCATCACGCGGCTGCTGGCGGGCGCATCGGCGAACACGGTCGGTTCGAAGAAGAAGCCGGGCCGCGCCACACGGTGCCCGCCGGTGAGCAGGCGTGCGCCCTGACCCACCGCGTCGTCGACGAAGCGCTCCATGTCTTCGATGCGGCGTGCGTGGGTCAGTGGCCCCATCTGTGTGGCGGCGTCCAGGCCGGAACCCAGCTGCAGCTTCTGCGCGGCGGCGGCGAAGCGTTCTCCGAACACCGCCAGCTGGGCCCGCGGCACGTAGAAACGGATCGGCGAAGCGCAGACCTGGCCGGCGTTGCGGTATTTGGCGGTGACCGACTGCTTGAGCACGAAGTCCAGGCCCGCGCCTTCGGCCATGTCCTCGGCGACGATGACCGGTGCGTGGCCGCCCAGCTCGCCGGTGAATCGTTTGACGTGGCGCGCGGCCTGCTCGCCCAGCAACTTGCCCACGGCCACCGAGCCGGTGACCGAGACCTTGGCGATCTCGGGCCGCTCGATCAGGAACGACGAGACCAGCGCCGGATCACCCCACACCATGTTGATCGCGTCGGCCGGCACGCCGGCGTCGAGGAAGCAGCACACCAGCAGCATGGCGCTGCCCGGCGTCTCTTCGGCCGGCTTGAGCACCACGCTGCAGCCTGCGGCCAGCGCACTGCCGAGCTTGCGGCTGGGCAGGTTGACCGGGAAGTTCCACGGCGTGAAGGCCGCCACCGGGCCAACCGGCACGCGCTGCACGGTATGCGAGAGCACCCCGTCGACGCGCGGCGCGACGGTGCGGCCGTAAAGGCGTTTGCCCTCCTCGGCCTGGAAATCGATGATGTCGGCCGAGAGCAGCACCTCGCGCTTGGCCTCGGCCAGCGGTTTGCCTTGCTCCATCGTGAGCACGGAGCCGATCTCGCCGGCCCGCTGGCGCAGCAGTTCGGCCGCGCGGCGCAGGATGACGTAGCGGTCGTGCGGGCGCACGCGGCGCCATTGCTCGAAACCGCGCCGGGCCGATTCGGCGGCGGCCGCGAGTTCGGCCGGGCCGGCCAACGGCAGCATGGCCAGGGGCTCTTCGGTCGCGGGATTGACGACAGGGCGTTCACCGCCCGAGCCTTGGGTCAGCCATTGGCCGGCCACATGCAGGGAGAGAGGGGGGTAGGAAACAGTCATGCCTGCACTGTGCCGGTCACCCCCTTCTGTGCGTGATCGGAAATGCGCAAACCGCACTTACGGGTTTACCCTGAAGAACGCCCGCCGCGTTCTCGCCCTCTGCGGGCGGCGCACATGGGCCGGACCCACTTCAGCGAGCCGCGGCGCCGGTCTGCGCGGGATCCGGAGACGGCCACAGCCCGCTGGAGCGCCACAACATGGTCAGGACCATGGCGACAGCGATGGTCAAGGGACGCATGACTCCGGCATTGAATCGGCCTGCCGACATTTCCTGCAAGGGCACCACCACGTACCGCAGTACTTCCGGGAGCGCAGCCAGAACCACCGCGCCCAGAATCACACCGCGGATATGTCCCATGCCGCCAAAAACGACCATGGCAAGAATGAGCACCGACTCCTGCAGGGTAAAGGCCTCTGGCGACACGAACCCTTGAAGCGAAGCAAACATGACGCCCGAGACACCGCCAAAACTCGCGCCGACGCCGAACGCAAGCAACTTCAGGTTCCGGCTGTTGATGCCCATCGCAGTGGCCGCTGTTTCATCGTCGCCGATGGCCCTCCAGGCGCGACCGATGCGGGACGCCTGCAGGCGATGGCTGACGAAGATGGCGGCAAACACCAGCAGCAACAGAAGATAGAAGTACTGGGTGATCGGGGCAATCTGGTGCCCACCCAGGTTCCACGACCGCCCGATGGCGATCCCGAGGATGGAGCCATTGTCGAACTGGCCGATGCCTTTTGCCCCATTGGTGATGTTGACGGGACGATCCATGTTGATGATCAGCAGGCGAACAATCTCCCCGAAGCCCAGCGTCACCACAGCCAGGTAGTCCCCCCGCAGCTTCAAGGTCGGTGCACCCAGCAGCATGCCGAGCAGCGCTGCAAGCACCGCCGCAAGGGGAATGACGACCCACAAAGGGGTGTGCAGGCCCCCCGGCGACCACGCCGCGATCCAGGCGATCTGCTCTGTCAGGTGCGGCGAGGTGAGCAAAGCAAAGAGATAGGCGCCCAGCGCATAGAACGCCACATAGCCCAGGTCGAGCAGTCCTGCATAACCCACGACCACGTTGAGGCCCAAGGCCAGCACCACATACAGCAGACAGGCGTCCGCGACCCGAACCCAGTGCAGGCCCACGGCTTGAAGCGCCAGGGGCAGCATGAACAGAAGCGCCGCCAGACCTGCACGGCGAACCAACGTCCTTGACGAGGAAGTCATGCGCCAGAGGTCCGCAGGTTCTCTTGCATGACTCTCCATGGGCCACGGACATGGGCAGGAACAGATGGATCGGTGTGCATTGGGGAGGGCGCTGCGTCAAATGACCCGAGGGTAGACTGATCTGCATCCATCAAAAACACGCCGTCCCTCCTTTCATTGCGGAACAAAACGCTGGAATCAAAAACGCCAGAGCCTGGAAACCGAATGAACAAAATCAACGGCATTCAAGCCTTCGTCAAGACCGCAGAGCTTGGGAGCTTCGTGGCAGCAGGAAGGGCTCTTGAGATTTCGGCATCCGCGGTGGGAAAGGGCGTGGCCCGGCTGGAACAGGAAGTCGGCGTGCGACTCTTGCAGCGCAGCACCCGGCGGCTTCAACTCACCGCCGAAGGGCACCTGTTTCACGAGCGCTGCCGCCGCATCCTGGATGAACTCGACGACGCTCAGGCCATGTTGTCCCGATCCAGGGAAGCGCCACGCGGCAAGCTCAGGGTCAGCGCACCCGTCGTGGGGTACCACTTTCTCGTCCCCGTCCTGCCAGAGTTCCTCCACCGCTACCCCGACGTGGAACTGGATGTCAATTTCACTGACCGCGCCGTCGACCTGATCCACGAGGGCATTGACGTCGCCATCCGCAGTGGCGACCTGCCCGACTCCCGGTACGTCAGCCGTCCATTGCAGAGGTTCCGGCTGCTGCTGTGTGCAACGCCAGCGTACCTGAACCGCCATGGCGTGCCGGCCTCCATGGAAGAAATGAAGGAGCACGCCTGTGTCCGGTTTCGGCATCCCGACACCGGCAAGCTCCTGGACTGGCCGCTGCGCGAAGAATGGGCTGGTCGCCCGTTGTCGCTGCGCACCGTCCTGGCCTGCAACAACATTGAAGCCGTTTTCAACGCGACGCTGCGCTCCATCGGCATCGCTTGCCTGCCTGATTTCCTGGTGAGAGACGCGTTGGCGGAAGGCCAGCTCGTGAGCGTGCTGGAGCACGAAATGGGTCCCGGCGGTCAGTTCAAGGCGCTTTGGCCTTCCAGCCGGCACCTGTCACCCAAGGTGCGTGTCTTTGTGGATCACCTGGGAGCGCGACTGAACGCCTTGGAGCAGTGCACATCTGACAACGCCCCCTCCTGAGCACTCACTGCCGTGGCTTGCGCGCCCGAGCCAAAGTCTCCGACGGCAGCTCGAAGAAGTGCTTCTTGTAGTCCAGCGAAAACTGCCCGAGGTGCCAGAACCCCCAGCGCGCCGCGACGTCCTGCACCGTCGCCCCCGGCCCCGCCTCGCGCAGACCGCGCCGCACGCCATTGAGGCGCAGCGCCCGCAGGTACTGCGTGGGCGAAATGCCCAGCACGTCCTGGAAACAGTAGTTCAGCTTGCGCCGGCTCGCTCCCACCCGGCTGCACACCTCCAGGATCGAGGGTGGCTCGTCCGGGTTGGCCATCATCAGCTCACAGGCCTTGTCCACCATGCGCTTGCGTCGCGCCAGCGAGTCCAGATCCGAGATGTCCACGCTCGGCGGCAGGGCCTCGATCCATTCGATCAGGATGTCGTCGCGCAGCTGGTTCAGGGGTGAGGCGTCGGTGAAGTGCTGGGCCAGCGCGAGCGCCTCCTTCAGCGCCTGCTGGTGCTTGCTGCGTAGCGCGGCTGCGCTCTCCGGCGTGGGCAGCAACTCGACCTGACGCTCCAGCCAGGTGGCAAGCGGCTTCTGGTACATGTGCTCCCAGAGCCGGTTGAGCAGGCCACGCTCGACCGTCAGGGCGATCAGGTGGTGCTGCGGTGGCGTGATGAAGTCGATTTCTCGCCCGCTGCCGCAGAGGATGGCGTCCATGTGGACCTTGCGTCCATCGAAGTACACATCCGCGGTGGGCGCCACCGACATCGCAAACCCGTAGACCTGCTCGCCCAGCCGCCCGCGCTGGCGCAGCGCCAGGCTGGTCTTCTCTTCGGTGAGGCGCACCCCGTCCAGTTGCACCAGGGACAGTTCGCCACGAAATCGGCCGCTGGACAGCTGCTCGTAGTGCAACACCCAGCCAGCCTGGGCGGCGGCATGGGCGTCCATGTCGAAGGTCAGCAGGGACTGGGCCCAGCCAGGTGCCTCTGCGTCTTCGTGGGCCTCGGCAAAGGGGTCACTCATGGCGCGCAGCGTAGCAGCAGCAAAGCCGATTGGGAGAAACCCGGACAACATCGTGCGCAGTTTTGATAACCCGTTCGGCGACCCATCCCTAGCATCCGTCCACCCTGACTCCAAGGCCAGTGGCACCGATCACACCGCACAACGACGAGGAACAGCCCATGAAATCCGCCTCCACTTCATCTTCACCGTCCGGGCCTACCCCGGGCGCCGAGCAGTCCCTGCGTTCCGGACGCCTGGGGGTGATCGGCATCGTCTTCTTCGTCGTCGCCGCCGCCTCGCCGCTGGTGGGCATGACCGGTGCGCTGCCAGCCGCCATCCTGCTGGGCAACGGCGCTGCCGCTCCGGGCGCCTATCTGCTCGCCGGCCTGATCCTGTTGCTGTTCAGCGTGGGCTATGCCGCCATGAGCCACCAGGTCACCAACTCCGGCGCCTTCTTTGCATACATCGGGCGTGGCATGGGGCTGCACCTGGGAGTCGGTTCGGCCTTCGTGTCCCTGCTGGCCTACCTGGCGATCCACCTGTCCATCTTCGGCTTCTTCGGAGGTCTGATGGCCGAGCAGGCCGGGGGCCTGCCCTGGTGGGGATGGTCCCTGCTGGCCTGGGGAGCGGTGACCTGGCTGTCGCTGCGCAGCGTCGACGTGGGTGCCCACGTGCTGGGCCTGCTGATGGGGCTTGAACTCCTGAGCCTGGTGGTGACGTCGGTCGCGATCTTTGTTCATGGTGGCCCGGAGGGATGGAATTTCGCGGCTTCCTTCAGCCCGGCCAACATCCTTGCGGGAGGTCTGGCGGGGTCTGCGGGCATCGCCCTGGCGTTCGCGTTTGCCTCCTTCGTGGGCTTCGAGGCCACCGCCATCTATGGCGAGGAATCGATCGACCCCAAACGCACCGTGCCGCTGGCGACGTACGTCGCGGTGGTGCTGATCACCGTGCTGTTCGCCTTCACGTCGTTTGCGGTGGTGAGTGGCCTCGGCGCAGGCAAGGTGATGGACCGCGTGGTCGAGCTTTCTTCGGTGGACGGCGCTCCGCTGGTCAACCCCGCCAATGTGCTGTTCACACTGGCCAGTCAGTATGTGGGGGACTGGCTTTCTGCACTCATGAAGAGCCTGGTGCTCTCCAGCCTGTTTGCCGCCATGCTCGCGTTCCAGAACTCTGCCGCCCGCTACCTGTTCGCCCTGGGCCGCGGCGGAACCTTGCCGGCCGCCGTGTCCCGGGTCAATGGACGCGGCGCGCCTTCGGCGGGCTCGATCATTGTTTCCGTGATCACCGCGGCCGTGATTGCCCTCTTTGCGTTGGCAGGCCTGGACCCCATCCTCAACATGTTCTTCTGGTTCTCCGGCCTGGCGGTGGTGTCGATCCTGCTGATCGAGATTCTGGTCTGCCTGGCGGTGATCGCCTGGTTCCGCCGTGTCCCAGGCGACTCGAACATCTTCCAGTCGCTGATCGCACCGGTTCTCGCCACCATCGGCTTGTCTGTCGGTCTCTACCTCCTGTTGGCCCGGTTCGGACTGCTGACCGGGGCGGTCGCGGAAGGCATGGACCCGACGACCACCTCCTGGGCCATGAACAGCCTGGGCTGGTTCATGGCGCTGCTGCCCTTCGGCGTCCTGGTGCTGGGCTATTTCTTTGCGATCGCCCGCCACAAGGAAAACAAAGAGCTGATCCAGGACGTGATCTCCTGACGACTGCCTGGAATGATTGAACCGACACCCTCCATGAACGAAGCCGAACTGATCGAGAAGCGGCGGGCCCTGCTCGGGCCCAACGTCTCTACCTTCTACGAGCGACCGCTCCATATCGTGAAAGGGGAGGACGTGTGGCTCTGGGATGCCGACGGGCGCCGGTACCTGGACTGCTACAACAACGTTCCGCATGTCGGGCACTGCAACCCCAAGGTGGTGGAGGCCATCTGTTCCCAGAGTCGGCAGCTCAACGTGCACAGCCGGTACCTGCACGAGAACCTGGTGCGCTACACCGAGAGGCTGACGTCCACGCATGGCGGCGAACTGTCCAACGCCTTGCTCACCTGCACCGGGTCGGAGGCCAACGACATCGCTCTTCGCATGGCGGAAGCGATGACGGGCAAGCGCGGCGTGATCGCCACCGACGCCACCTACCACGGCAACACCAGCCTGGTCAGCCAGCTGTCCACCGGCAATGCGCCGAAATACGGCTACGGACTGGACCAGTACGTGCGCCATGTCGAAGCGCCCGACAGCCTGCGCATCGACGACCCCCAGGGGCTGCGGTTTGCCGCCAGGGTGCAGGAGCAGATTGCAGGGCTTGAACGGTCGGGCGTCGGGTTCGCGGCGCTGATCGTCTGCCCGCTGTTCCTCAACGAAGGCTTTCCGACCCAGGCCCCGGGCTGGCTGCGTCCGGCCGAGCGGGTGGTCCGCGAGGCCGGCGGCTTGCTGATCTGCGACGAGGTGCAGTCGGGGTTTGGCCGCAGCGGCAGCCACTTCTGGGCCTACCAGAAGCAGGGCGTGACTCCGGATGTGGTGACCATGGGCAAACCCATGGGCAACGGCTACCCGGTGGCAGGCCTGGTCACGCGGCCCGAGGTGATGGAGCGCTTTCGCGGCTCCTACCGCTACTTCAACACCTTTGGCGGCAACCCCGTGGCCTGCGCCGCCGCGATGGCGGTACTGGAAGAGATCGAGCAGCGGAACCTGCAGGCAAACGCCGCCAGGATCGGCGCCCTCGCCGCGAAGGCGCTGACGGGGCTGTCCGAGCAGCACGGCGTGATCGGTGACGTGCGCCAGAGCGGCATGGTCTTCGGCGTCGAGTTCTTGAAGGACCGGACCACGCTGGAACCCGCAGCAGCGCTGGCGGACCAGGTGGTCAACGCCATGCGCGAACGTGGCGTGCTGCTCTCCAAGCTGGGGCGCCACAAGAACACCCTCAAGATCCGGCCGCCGATGACCTTTTCGGAGGAACACCTGGGCTTGCTGGTACAGACGCTGGGCGAGGTGCTGGCCGAGCTGGCGCCTCAGACATGACGGCGCTTGCCCACCAGGCGGCCGCCGCATGGGGTCGCGGTCATGCGCACCTGCAGTTCGTGGCAGGCCGGGAGAATCACGTCTACCGGCTCTCCGATGCATCGGGTGACTACGCCCTGCGCATCAAGCGGCCCGGCTACCGACGGCGCGCGGAGGTGGAATCCGAACTGCAGTGGATGGCGGCACTGGACCTGGCTGGCCTCCTGGTGCCCAGACCGCTGACGTCGCTCGACGACCGCCTGCTCGAAGAAGTGGACGGTCATCTGGTGGATCTGCTGACCTGGCTGCCAGGGCGAACCCTGGGCGCGGTGCTGCAGGAAAGCTCTGCGCCCGCAATCGACGACCTCTTCCATTCCCTTGGGCAGCACATGGCGCGGCTGCACCAGGCTTCGGACGCCTGGACACTGCCGGCGGGCTTCTCGCGCGTGCGCTGGGACGCCGATGGCCTGCTGGGCGAGACACCGGTCTGGGGACGCTTCTGGGAACACCCTGGGTTGTCGGCCGAAGACCAGCGCCTGTTCGGGCACTTTCGGTCCACGGCAACGCGCGACCTTCAAGGGATACAGAACCGCCTCGACTTCGGGCTGATCCACGCCGATCTGGTCCGCGAGAACGTGCTGTTGCATGGAAATCGCATCGGATTGCTGGACTTCGACGACGGCGGCTGGGGCTACCGGGTCTTCGACCTGGCCACCACCCTGCTCAAATTCACGGAGTCACCTGGCTATCCGGTGCTCAGGGAGGCGCTCCTCAGAGGCTATCGGAGCGTGCGGCCGATAGACCTGGATACCCTCGACCTGTTCCTGGCCTTGCGGGCCGTGACCTACGTCGGATGGGTCGTGCCGCGTCTGGGCGAAGACGGCGCACCGGAACGCAGCCGCCGCTACCTGGCGACTGCCCGCGAGCTCTGCCAGCGCTACCTGTCGCTCCCACCAGGTACTGAACAGTGACCGGCGCCTCGTTGCGCCCTTGATCCAGGTCAGGGCTTTGCGCTGGACTGGAGCGCAAGCTCTAGAAAAAACGCGGGAAAGCCCGCTGCCCGTCTTCTGCTGTGGCCGGTAGATTGCGCGGCATTGATCTGGAGACATGTCTTGAGCAAAATTGCCCCCGAATTCCTCGCCCTGCAGCGCCTCTACCACTGGGAAAAGACTTCACCGACCCGCATTTCCCTCACCCAGCCCATGGGTGGCGGTGTGGTGAAAGACTTCACCTGGGCCCAGGTGGCCGACGAGACCCGCCGCATGGCGGCCTACCTGAAGGCCCAGGGATGGGAGCCCGGCAGCAAGGTCGCCATCCTGTCCAAGAACTGCGCCTGGTGGATGATGAGCGACCTGGCGATCTGGATGGCCGGGTACGTCTCGGTGCCGCTCTACCCCACGCTGGCGCCCGAAACGATCACCCAGATCCTGACCCACAGCGAGTCCAAGGCCCTGTTCGTCGGCAAGCTCGACGGATGGAAGCACATGAAGCCCGGCGTGCCCGCCGGCCTGCCCTGCATCAGCTACGCACTCTCTCCCGACGACGCCCGCTCGGCCTACGAGGGCTGGGATGCCATCGTGGCGCGCACCGCACCCATGGCCGAATCCCCCACCCGGGGCGAAGACGACCTGGCCACCCTGATCTACACCTCGGGCACCACCGGCATGCCCAAGGGCGTGATGCACTCCTTCGGCAGCTTCGCCTGGGCGCTGGACAAAGGGCTTTCGCGCATTCCGCTCACTGGCGAAGACCGCATGTTGTCCTACCTGCCGCTGGCCCACGTGGTGGAACGCATGCTGGTCGAACATGGCTGGTTGCGCACGGCCATGCGCGTGTGGTTTGCCGATTCGCTCGACACCTTCGCGGCCGACCTGCAGCGGGCGCAGCCGACCGTGTTTTTCTCGGTGCCGCGCCTGTGGGTCAAGTTCCAGCAGGGCGTGCACCACAAGATGCCGCCGGCCAAGCTCGACCGTCTGCTGGGCATTCCGATCATTGGCGGGCTGGTGCGCAAGAAGGTGAAAAAGGCGCTGGGCCTGGACCACTGCACGCTGGCGGCCGGCGGTGCGGCGCCGATGCCGATGGCGCTGCTGCAGTGGTACGCCAAGCTGGGCCTGCACATCAACGAGGGCTACGGCATGACCGAAAACCTCGCCCTCTCGCACATCACCGAAAACGGCAAGGCCCAGCAGGGCACGGTCGGGCCGGCCTATCCGGGCGTGGAGCACCGCATCGACCCCGAGACCGGAGAGATCCAGATGCGCAGCCAGGCGCTGATGATGGGCTACTACAAGGAGCCTGAAAAGTCCGCCGAGGTCTTCACCGCCGACGGCTGGCTCAGGACCGGCGACAAGGGCAGCATCGACGCCAAGGGCCTGCTGCGCATCACCGGCCGGGTCAAGGACCTGTTCAAGACCGGCAAGGGCAAGTACGTGGCCCCGGCACCGATCGAAGACAAGCTGGTGATGCACCCTGCGGTGGAGGCCTGCGTGGTCACCGGCGCCAACCTGGGTCAGCCGCTGGGCATCGCCATGCTGAACGCCGACGCAGTGGCCCAGGCTGCGGGCAGCGAAGGCCGCTCCACACTGGAAGCTTCGCTGACCGTCCACCTCAAGACGATCAACGCCACGCTGGACCCGCACGAGCGGCTGCAATGCCTGGTGCTGACGACCACGGCCTGGACCGTGGACAACGATGTCATCACGCCGACCTTCAAGGTCAAGCGCAACCGGATCGAGGAGCTCTACGCCCGGCACTACGAGCTCTGGGAAGCGTCGGGCAAGTCGGTGATCTGGGAGCGCGGTTGAAATATTTCGGGTGGGGGAGGGAATAAAGCGGGAGGATGGCGTGTTTACCGTGGGTCAGTCCGATTTTTCGACACCCTTTAGGAGCCCCCACATGACACGCACCACCTTCCAGCACACCACCGCCCTGCTCGCGCTCAGCGCCGCCCTGCTCGGCGGCTGCGCCAGCTCCGCCGGCAGCATGGCCCCCGCCGGGGTGATGGCCAGCAACGGCATGCTGACCGGCCCCAACGGCATGACGCTCTACACCTTCGACAAGGACGCGGCCGGCAGTGGCAAGAGCGTCTGCAACGGCCCCTGCGCCACCAACTGGCCGCCGCTGATGGCTGCCGGCGCCACGCCGTCGGGTGACTACAGCGTGGTGACGCGCGACGACGGCGCCAAGCAGCTGGCCTACAAGGGCAAGCCGCTGTACTACTGGGTCAAGGACAGCAAGCCGGGCGACAAGACCGGCGACGGATTCAACAACGTCTGGCGCGTCGCGGCCCCCTGACGCGCACGCCTTGGGACCGGAAGACACGCTGCCCCACATTCCCCGTCTGCGGCGCTATGCACGGCTGCTGACGGGGGATGCCACGCGCGCCGACGATCTGGTGCAGGACACGCTGGAGCGCGCCTGCCACAAGTGGACGCTGTGGAAGCCGCGCGCCGACGGCACGGGCCTGCGCGCCTGGCTGCTGTCGATGATGCACAACCTGCACCTCAACCAGGTGCGGGACCAAGTGCACGAACGCGAAGCGGTCGAGCTCGACGAGCTCAACGAGCCCAGCCACGACCCGTTCCGGCACACGCCCGAACGCATGGATCTGGAGCAGGCTCTCGCGCTGCTCAACCCGGTGCTGCGCGAGACCGTGCTGCTGGTCTGTGTCGAGGAAATGTCCTACACCGAGACCGCCCAGGTCATGGGTGTGCCGGTCGGCACGGTGATGTCACGCCTGTCACGCGGGCGCGAACAGCTGCGCCGGCTCACCAGCGGCGAGGCGTCCGCCACGACGGCCCCTCGCCTGAAAATCGTCTCCTGAACCTCGCGCCATGAAGCCCGATTCACCAACCCCTGTGACCGACGCCGAGCTGCATGCCTGGGTCGATGGGCAGCTTCTGCCCGAACGCGCCGAGGCCGTGGCCGCCTGGCTGCTGCAGCACCCCGACGACGCACGGCGCGTGCAGGACTGGCAGTCGCAGCGCCTGGGGCTGCAGGGTCTCCAGCGCGCCGTGCTGGAAGAGCCGGTGCCGATCGCACTCGCGCGCGCCACACGGCCACGCCGCCGGAGTGCCCTGCCGCAAGCGCTCGCCGCCAGCGTGATGCTGGCGCTGGGCTTTGCCGGCGGCTGGTGGGTGCACTCGCCTGGGGCGCCGGGCCCCACGTTGGCCAAAGCCGTGCCGGGTTTCGTGCAGGAAGCACGCACCGCACACGTTGTCTACCTGCCCGAGAAGCGCCACCCGGTCGAGGTCGGCGTGGCCGAACAGGCGCACCTGGTGCAATGGCTCTCGCGCCGCCTGGGTGTGCCATTGCAGGCTCCCCTGCTGCAGGACAAGGGCTTTGCGTTGATGGGTGGCCGCCTGCTGCCCGGACAGCAGGGCGAGGCGCGGGCGATGTTCATGTACGAGAGCGCGACCGGCGAGCGCGTCACCCTGCACATTTCGACCCTGGCCGAGGCCGCCGGGCGCGACCCGGCCGCGTTCCGTTTCACTCGCAGCGGCGAGACCGAGACCTTCTACTGGGTCGAAGACCGCATGGGCTATGCGCTCAGCGGCAACCTGCCGCGCGACACGCTGGCGGCGCTGGCCGACGTCGCCTACCAGCAGCTGCGGCCCTGACCGGCCGGCCCTGAGCGTTCGGCCACTCAGGCCAGCAGCGCCTGCGCGTGGTGGCGCAGGTGGTCGTCGATCACGCTGGCGATGAAGTAATAGCCGTGGTCATAGCCCGCGTGGCGGCGCAATGTCAGCGGCTGGCCGACCTGGGCGCACGCCGCCTCGAACACCTCGGGGTAAAGCTGCTCGGCCAGAAATTTGTCGGCCAGGCCCTGGTCGACCAGGATGCCACCGGGGTACGGAGCACTTGCCTGCGCGGCCATCAGCAGGCTGGCGTCGTGCGCGGCCCAGGTTGCTTCGTCCTGCCCCAGATAGCCCAGGAACGCCTTGTGTCCCCAGGGGCACTTCGTCGGCGCGCAGATCGGCGCCAGCGCCGAGACGCTGCGGAACACGCCAGGGTGGCGCAACGCCAGCGTGAGCGCGCCGTGGCCTCCCATCGAGTGCCCGGTGATGCCCAGCCGGTCACCGTCGAGCCCGAACTCCGCCACCACGCCCGGGATCAGATCCTTGAGCAGGTAGCTCTCCATCTGCCAATGGCCGGCCCAGGGGTGTTCGGTCGCGTCGAGGTAAAAGCCGGCGCCCACGCCAAAGTCCCAGTGGTGGTCTTCGCTGTCGATACCGGTGTTGCGCGGGCTGGTGTCCGGCATCAGGAGGGCCAGGCCCAGCTGCGCCGCCAGGCGCTGCGCGCCGGCCTTCATGGTCGCGGTCTCTTCGGTGCAGGTCAGCCCGGCAAGAAAGGTCAGCAGCGGCACCTTGGCACCGGCCAGCGCCTGCGGCGGCAGGAACAGCGCAAAGCGCATCGGCAGGCCGATCTCGTTGACCGAGAAGTGCTTGTAGAAACGCTGCACGCCGCCGAAGCTGCCGTGCTCGCTCAGGAGCTCCAGACGATCCAGAGCCATGTCAGAACTCGACCACCGACCGGATGGACTCGCCCCGCTTCATCAGCGCGAAGCCTTCATTGATGTCTTCGAGCTTGAGCTTGTGGGTGATCAGGCTGTCGATGTCGATCTTGCCTTCCATGTACCAGTCCACGATCTTGGGCACGTCGGTGCGGCCGCGGGCGCCGCCAAAGGCCGAGCCCTCCCATTTGCGTCCTGTGACCAGCTGGAAAGGACGGGTCGAGATTTCGGCGCCGGCCTCGGCCACGCCGATGATGATGCTGCGGCCCCAGCCCTTGTGCGTGCACTCCAGCGCCTGGCGCATCACCTTGGTGTTGCCGATGCATTCGAACGAGTAGTCGGCACCGCCATCGGTCAGCTGCACGATCGCGTCGACCACGTTGTCGACGTCCTTGGGGTTGATGAAGTGCGTCATGCCGAACTGGCGGGCCATGGCCTCGCGCTCGGGGTTGAGGTCGATGCCGATGATCTTGTCGGCGCCCACCATCTTGGCACCCTGGATCACGTTCAGGCCGATGCCGCCCAGGCCAAACACCACCACGTTGGCGCCCGCCTCCACCTTGGCGGTGAAGATCACCGCGCCGATGCCGGTGGTGACGCCGCAGCCGATGTAGCAGACCTTGTCAAAGGGCGCGTCCTCGCGGATCTTGGCCAGCGCGATCTCGGGCACGACGGTGTGGTTGGCGAAGGTGGACGTGCCCATGTAGTGCAGGATGGGCTGGCCGTCAATGGAGAAGCGCGAGGTAGCGTCGGGCATCAGACCCTTGCCCTGCGTGCCGCGGATCAGCTGGCACAGGTTGGTCTTGCGGCTCAGGCAGAACTTGCACTGGCGGCATTCCGGCGTGTACAGCGGAATGACGTGGTCGCCCTTCTTGAGCGTGGTCACGCCCGGCCCAACGTCCACCACGATGCCCGCGCCTTCATGGCCCAGGATGGCGGGGAAAAGGCCTTCGGGGTCCGCGCCCGAGAGCGTGTAGTAATCGGTGTGGCAGATGCCAGTGGCCTTGATCTCGACCAGGACCTCGCCGAATTTGGGACCTTGCAGGTCGACGGTTTCGATGGTCAGGGGTTCGCCGGCCTTCCAGGCCACGGCGGCGCGCGTTTTCATTCAGGGTCTCCAGAGCGGTGGAAAACCCCAAGCGTACTTCAGAGCGGGACGTTTCGCCGCCGGGCACTATTCCGTTTTGGCCCCTGCGTTGAACCACTGACCGATCAGCGCCCTCTCCTCGTCGGTGATGGCGGTGGCGTTGTTCATCGGCATGGTTTTCTGCACCACCGCCTGCTGGTAAACCATCTGCGCGTTCTTCTTGATCTCTGCAGGCGAATCCAGCCGCACACCCTTGGACTGCATCGCTTCACCGTGGCACATCACGCAGCGCTGCGCGAACACCGGCTGTACTTGCACGAAGCCGACTTCCTTGGGCGCTGTCGACGTCGCCAGGTTCGCCGGCTTGAGCCAGACGATCAGCGCGAGCAGCACGACCACGCCGACCGCGGCGTACTTCCAGGGGTGCGGATTGCGCCCCAGCTTGAAGCCGTGGCGCATGACGAAGAACTGCCGGATCGCGGCGCCGGCAAACATCATGCCGATCAGCACCAACCAGTTCTGCGGGTGCGAATAGGTGAAGCTGTAGTGGTTGCTCAGCATCGCGAACAGCACCGGCAGCGTGAAGTAGGTGTTGTGCACGCTGCGCTGCTTGCCACGCTTGCCGTGGATCGGGTCCACCGGCCGCCCGGCCTTCATGTCGGCCACCATGGTGCGCTGGCCGGGGATGATCCAGAAGAACACATTGGCGCTCATCGAGGTCGCGAGCATCGCGCCCATGAGCAGGAAGGCAGCGCGGCCCGCGAACATCTGGGTCGCCGCATACGCCGCGATGCACACCAGCACCAGCACCAGGGCGCCGACTTTGGCGTCGCCGTTTTCGCTCTGCCCCAGCGTGCGGCAGATCGCGTCATACAGCAGCCAGAACACCACCAGGAACGCCAGCGCCGCCGCGATCGCACCGCCTGGCGACCACTGCATCACCCGCGGATCGATCAGGTAGACGCTGGGGCTCCAGAGGTAGGACACCAGGAACAGCGCAAAACCCGACAGCCAGGTCGAGTAGCTTTCCCAGTAGAACCAGTGCAAGTGCTCGGGCAGCTTCGGCGGCGCACCAGCGAACTTGACCGGGTGGTAGAAGCCGCCGCCATGCAGCGCCCAGAGCTCGCCGCTCACACCGTCCTTTTTCAGCTGCTCGTCTTCGGGCGGCGTGAGGCTGCTGTCGAGGAAGACGAAGTAGAAGGAAGAGCCGATCCAGGCGATGCCCACGATCACGTGCAGCCAGCGCAGCAGCAGGTTGGCCCAGTCGAGCAGATAGGTTTCCATGGCACCTCAACACGTAGACGGACAGCCCGTCGTCAGGATTTTCGACTCACCACTGCGGGCGCTCTGAGCCGACTGAGGGCCGCGTAAAAGAGCGGCGTAACCCTGGGTTCCGCCACCCGCTCCGCTGCGACCGGATCGCCAAAGTGTATACAGTTTTTGCCCACAGATCGGGCAGGACTAACCCGCAGTTCCGCCCTGCACTACAAGCAACAACTGAGCCACGACCGAAGCAGCGATCACCGCGGGTTCCTTGCCTGTGATGCCGGGCAGGCCGATCGGGCAGGTCACTCTAGCCAGCTCGCCGCCATCGAACCCGCGCTCGGCCAGCCGCCGGCGAAACGTCGCCCACTTGGTCTGGCTGCCGATCAGCCCCACGAAGGGCAGATCGGCCGACCTCCGCTGCCGCTGCAGGCAGGCGGCCACCACATCCAGGTCCTCGGCGTGCGAAAAGCTCATGATCAGCACCAGCGCCCCTGTCGGCAGTTCACGCACAGCGTCCTGCACCGGGTCCGAGTGTTCAGCGCGGACGCGCTCCGACAGGCCGCCAGGAAACACTCCATCGCGGCTGTCGATCCAGTGCACCGAAAACGGGAGCGGATCCAGCGCGCGCACGATGGCCTGCCCCACATGGCCGCCACCGAACAGCGCCACGGGCACCAACGGCCGGGCCAGACGCTCACGCAGCGCACCGGTCAGGGCTGCCTGCACCGGCTCCAGCCCCAGCACCACCTCGCCGCCACAGCACTGCCCGAGGCTGGGGCCGAGCGCCACCCGGTACTCCTGCGCAGCATCGGCGCCGTGCGCCAGCACGTCTCGCGCACGCCGCAGGGCGTCCCATTCGAGGTGACCACCGCCAATGGTGCCGACCTGTTCCTCGGCCCAGACCGCCATCCAGGTGCCGGTCTCGCGCGGCACCGAGCCCCGCGTGCGCCGGACCGAAACCAGCACCGCCGGCTCGCGCTGCAGGCGGTGCAGGAAGATCTCCAGGTCCGGGTCGGGTGTGGCGTTCATGCCAAAAAATGCGTAATAAAGCGTCAGAACAAGGTGTGCCCCGCAGTATCGCCCCGGCCGCGACTTGGGCATGGCGACAAAGACCCATACACTGCATGGTTCGCACCGTATAAGACCGAAGGACAACCATGCCTACAACGTCTTCCCGCCTTCTCGAATCTCCGCGTCTGCTCGGGCTGGGTCTGGTGACCCTGCTCGCCGCTTGCGCCGCTCCTGTGGCCACGCCACCGCCCTCTTCGACGCCCGCCATGAGCCAGGCCCCGACCCCCACGCCGGCGCCGACCGCTGCCGCGAATGTCACGCCACCCTCCCTGGTGTCGAACGCCAGCACGCCGCGCGAGTACCGCCAGGACGGCGCACGCCACATCTACGACAAGTACGCGCACCGCATCTTCAAAGGCAAGATGCCGCCGCTGCTGCAGGGCGTGGGCACGATGCAGCTGGAGCTGGACCACCGTGGCGACATCGTCGCCCTGAACTGGATGCGTCCACCCAGCCACCCGGGCGCCAAGGCGGAAATCGAGCGGCATGTTCGCGAGGCGGCGCCCTATCCGGCCCCGGTGCGCATGGGCCGCGTGGTCTACACCGACACCTGGCTGTGGGACAAGAGCGGCAACTTCCAGCTCGACACGCTGACCGAAGGTCAACGCGATAGGTAGAGCAATCACCCCCGCGCCGCCTGCGGCGTCACCCCCTCAAGGGGGCGGCACTGGCGGCCCGGCGGAGCCGGTTCCGCGGTGCCTCTGGATCAGCTGCCGCGGTAGGTGGAGTAGCTCCACGGACTGACCAGCAGCGGCACGTGGTAGTGCTGGTCGGTGTGGGCTACACCGAAGTCCAGTGCGACGCGGTTGAGGAAGTTCGGCTCGGGCAAAGCCACTCCCCGGGCCGCGAAATATCCCTTCACGTCAAACACCAGCCGGTAGGTGCCAGCCCTCAGGCTGGCGTTGTCGTACAGCGGCCCGTCCGGGTTGCGGCCGTCGTGGTTCAGCGTGAAGCGCTTGACCAGGGTCGCTGCCTCTCCTTCGGTGGTGTAGAGCTCGACGCCCATGCCGGCGGCCGGGCAGCCGTGCATCGTGTCCAGTACGTGGGTGCTCAGGCCCATGGTGGTGTCCTCATCGTGTTTGGTCGACTGAAAGTGTATACACTTTTTGTTTTTCTGGATATGATGAATTCATGGAAACCTCCAGCACCCGCCAGATCGTCGAATCGCTGACCCGCGCCATCGTCGAGCACCGCCTGCATCCGGGCACCAAGCTGGCCGAACAGAAGCTGGCCGACCACTTCGGTGTCTCGCGCACCCTGGTGAGGCAGGCCCTGTTCCAGCTTTCCCAGAACCGCCTGATCCGCCTCGAACCCGCGCGCGGCGCCTTTGTCGCCGCCCCGTCGGTGGAGGAAGCCAAACAGGTGTTCGCCGTGCGCCGCATGCTGGAAGCGGAAATGACCCGCGCCTTCGTGCGCCAGGTCACCCCCAGCAAGATCAAGGCCCTGCGCGAGCACGTCGCCCAGGAGAAGCAGGCCGTCGCCAACCAGGACGTGACCGGGCGCACCGAACTGCTGGCCGACTTCCACGTGCGCATGGCCGAACTGATGGGCAACCACGTGCTGGCCGAACTCTTGCGAGAGCTGCTCTCGCGCTGCGCCCTCATCACCCTCATGTACCAGAGCACCAACGCCGCCGAGCACTCCAACGAGGAGCACGCCGACATCGTCAAGGCCCTCGCCGCCAAGGACGAAGCGCTGGCCGTGCGCCTGATGAATGAACACCTGCTGCATGTGGAGGAAGGCCTGACCTTCGACCGCAAGCTGCCCACGAACGACATCTCGATGGCTCTTTCCGCATGATCTACGACTCCACCGCCCCCTACCCGCGCGACCTGGTCGGTTACGGCCGCGACGTGCCCCACGCCCGCTGGCCGGGCAATGCACGGGTCGCCGTCCAGTTCGTTCTCAACTATGAAGAAGGCGGCGAGAACAGCGTGCTGCACGGCGACAAGGCGAGCGAACAGTTCCTGTCGGAGATGTTCAATCCGGCCGCTTTCGAAGCACGCCACATCAGCATGGAAGGCATCTACGAATACGGCTCGCGCGCCGGCGTATGGCGCATCCTGCGCGAGTTCGAACGGCGCGGCCTGCCGCTGACCGTGTTCGGCGTCGCCACCGCGCTGCAGAAGCACTCGGAACTGACCGCCGCATTCAAGGAACTGGGCTACGACATCGCCTGCCATGGCCTGAAGTGGATCCACTACCAGAACATCGACGAAGGCACCGAGCGCGCCCACATGGCCGAGGCGATGCAGATCATCCAGAACCTCACCGGTGAACGCCCGCTGGGCTGGTACACCGGTCGCGACAGCCCCAACACGCGCCGCCTGGTGGCCGACTTCGGCGGTTTCGAATACGACAGCGATTACTACGGCGAAGACCTGCCGTTCTGGATGAAGGTGCGCAAGACCGACGGCAGCGATGCGCACCAGCTCATCGTGCCCTACACACTGGACTGCAACGACATGCGCTTCGCGCTGCCGCAGGGCTATTCGCACGCCGACCCGTTCTTCCAGTACATGAAGGACACCTTCGACGCGCTGTATGCCGAAGGTGACCCGGAAGGCCTGGACCGGCCCAAGATGATGAGCATCGGCATGCACTGCCGCCTGCTGGGCCGCCCGGGCCGCATCACCGCGCTGCAACGTTTCCTGGACCACATCCAGTCGCACGACAAGGTCTGGGTGGCGCGCCGCCTGGACATCGCGCGGCACTGGAAGGCCACGCATCCGATGCCCACGGTCTGAGGAACTCGCCATGCCCCTGACCCTGGACCAACTCAACACGGCGCCCCTGTCCGAGGCGATGCAGATGCTCGATGGCCTCTACGAGCATTCGCCCTGGATCGCCGAACGCGCACTGGCGCAACGACCCTTTGTCTCGCTGGCGCAGCTCAAGCATGCGATGACGCGCGTGCTCGACGACGCTGGCATCGAGCCCCAGCTGGCGCTGATCCGCGCCCACCCGGAACTCGCCGGCAAGGCCATGGTGAGCAAAACGCTCACCGCCGAGTCGACCAACGAGCAAACCAAGGCCGGGCTGACGAACTGCACGCCCGAAGAGTTCGCGCACATCCAGCAGCTCAACGCCGACTACAACGCCCGCTTTGGTTTTCCCTTCATTCTGGCGGTGCGCGGCCCGCGTGGCACGGGCCTCTCCAAGGCCCAGATCATCGAAGCCTTCGAGCGCCGCGTACACGGCCACCCGGACTTCGAGCGCCAGGAATGCCTGCGCAACATCCACCGCATCGCCGAGATCCGTCTGAACGACAAATTCGGTTTCGAACCAGTGGACGGCCAGCAGGTCTGGGACTGGCAGGAGAAGCTGGCCCAGCACAGCGACGCCGGCTATGCCGAGAAGGGCCAGCTCACCGTCACCTATCTCACCGACGCGCACCGCGCCTGCGCCCAGCGCATCAGCCACTGGATGAAGGACTGCGGTTTCGACGAGATCGAAATTGATGCTGTGGGCAACGTGGTCGGCAGGTATCGGCCCGCCGCGCCCGATGCGAAATACCTGCTCACAGGCAGCCACTACGACACCGTGCGCAACGGCGGCAAGTACGACGGCCGCCTGGGCATCTTCGTGCCCATGGCCTGCGTGCAGAAGCTGCACGCGGCCAGCAAGCGCCTGCCCTTCGGCATCGAGGTCGTGGCCTTCGCCGAAGAGGAAGGCCAGCGCTACAAGGCCACCTTTCTGGGCTCGGGCGCGCTCACAGGCCACTTCGACCCGGCCTGGCTGGACCAGAAGGACGCCGACGGCATCACCATGCGCGAGGCCATGCGGCACGCTGGCCTGTGTGTGGACGACATTCCTCAGCTGCAGCGAGATCCGTTGCAATACCTGGGCTTCATCGAGGTACACATCGAGCAGGGTCCGGTCCTCAACGAGCTGAACCTGCCGCTGGGCATCGTCACCAGCATCAACGGCAGCGTGCGCTACCTCGGCGAGGTCATCGGCATGGCCAGCCACGCCGGCACCACGCCCATGGACCGGCGCCGCGACGCAGCCGCCGCGGTGGCCGAACTGATCCTGTACGCCGAGCAGCGCGCCGCACAGGACGGCGACTCGGTCGCCACCGTAGGCATGCTGCAGGTGCCCAACGGCTCGATCAACGTGGTGCCTGGCTCGTGCAAGTTCAGCCTCGACATGCGTGCGCCCACCAATGCGCAGCGCGACGCGTTGGCCAGGGAAGTGCTGGCGAAGTTGACCGAAATCTGCGAGCGCCGCAGCCTGCGCCACTCGCTGGAAGAAACCATGCGCGCCGCCGCTGCCCCCAGCGCGCCCGACTGGCAGTCGCGGTGGGAGCGTTCACTGGACGCCCTCGGCGTGCCGCTGCACCGCATGCCCAGCGGCGCGGGCCACGATGCCATGAAGCTGCACGAAATCATGCCGCAGGCCATGCTGTTCGTGCGTGGCGAGAACAGCGGCATCAGCCACAACCCGCTCGAATCCAGCACGGCCGACGACATGGACCTGGCCGTCAAGGCCTTCGCCCATGTGCTGGAACAACTGTCCACAGAACAACACTGACCCCAACATGACCACCGCACAACAGCAACTCGACGCCTGGATCGACGCCCACTTCGACGAAGAAGTGACCTTCCTGCAGGAACTCATCCGGGTCCCGACCGACACGCCACCGGGCAACAACGCACCGCACGCCGAGCGAACCGCCGAGCTGCTGGCGGCGATGGGTCTGACCGCCGAGAAACACGCCGTGCCCGAGGCCGAGGTGAAAGCCGCCGGGCTGGAAACCATCACCAACCTGATCGTGCGCCGCCGCTACAGCAGCGGCGGCCAGACCATCGCACTCAACGCGCACGGCGATGTGGTGCCGCCCGGCGAGGGCTGGACGCACGACCCTTATGGCGGCGAGATCGAAGACGGCAAGATCTACGGCCGCGCGGCCGCAGTGAGCAAGTGCGACATCGCGAACTTCACCTTTGCGATCCGTGCGCTGGAATCGCTGGGTCTTCCGCTCAAGGGTGGCGTGGAACTGCACGTGACGTACGACGAGGAATTCGGCGGCGAGGTCGGCCCCGACTGGCTGCTGAAGAAGGGCCTGACCAAGCCCGACCTGATGATTGCTGCCGGGTTCAGCTACCAGGTCGTCATTGCGCACAACGGCTGCCTGCAGATGGAAGTGACCGTGCACGGCGACATGGCACACGCCGCCATTCCCGACAGCGGCACCGATGCGCTGCAAGGCGCGGTGCACATCCTCAATGCGCTCTACAAGCTCAATGCCGACTACCTGAGGGTCACCTCGAAAGTTGAAGGCATCACCCACCCCTATCTCAACGTCGGCCTGATCCAGGGCGGCACCAACACCAACGTGATCCCTGGCAAGGTCGTGCTCAAGCTCGACCGCCGCATGATCCCGGAAGAAGACCCGGCCGAGGTGGAAGCAGCCTTGCGCAAGACCATCGTCGAGGCGGCCGGCAGCTTCCAGCCCCCGCGGGGTGGCCGCGCGATCAGCGTCGATGTCAAGCGCATCCTGCTGGCCCGCGCGCTCAAGCCGCTGCCCGGCAACCAGCCGCTGGTCGACGCCATCCAGAAGCATGGCAGCGAGCTGTTTGGCGAGACCATCCCTGCAGTGGGCACGCCGCTGTACACCGACGTGCGCATCTACGGCGAACACGGCATCCCCGGCGTGATCTACGGCGCCGGCCCGCGCACGGTGCGCGAATCGAACGCCAAGCGTGCCGACGAAAACCTGGTGCTGGACGACCTGCGCCGAGCCACAAAGGTCATCGCCCGCACCCTGCTCGACCTGTTGAACTGACCCCCACGCTCCGCCGCTGCGCGGGTCGCTGCCCCCCGCGGGGGCTCGATTCGGCTTGGGGCGGCCCGGCGCCGAACCTCACTTGCCCCACATGCCACAATCACCGCCCGCCCTGCCGGGCGGTTCGCACATTGGAGACCTCATGACCCCCGCCGAACAAGCCCTGCGCGACGCCGCGCTCGAATACCACCGCTCGCCCAACAAGGGCAAGATCGCAGTGGTCCCGACCAAGCCACTGTCCAACCAGCGCGACCTGTCGCTGGCCTATTCGCCGGGCGTGGCTTTCCCCTGTCTGGCCATCGAAGCCGATCCGTCCCTGGCCTCGGAATACACCTCGCGCGGCAACCTGGTCGGTGTGATCACCAACGGCACGGCCGTGCTGGGACTGGGCGACATCGGCCCGCTGGCCTCCAAGCCGGTGATGGAGGGCAAGGGCTGCCTGTTCAAGAAGTTCGCCGGCATCGACGTGTTCGACATCGAGCTGGCCGAGCGCGACCCGGACAAGCTGGTCGACATCATCGCGGCGCTGGAGCCCACGCTGGGCGGCGTGAACCTGGAAGACATCAAGGCGCCCGAGTGCTTCTACATCGAGCGCAAGCTGCGCGACCGCATGAAGATCCCGGTCTTCCACGATGACCAGCACGGCACGGCGATCATCTCCAGCGCGGCGCTGATCAACGGCCTGGAGCTGGTCAAGAAGGACATCGGATCGGTCAAGGTTGCCGTCAGCGGCGCCGGTGCGGCGGCCATCGCCTGCCTGGACCTGATGGTCAACCTGGGCGTGAACATCGAGAACATCCTGGTCTGCGACTCCAAGGGCGTGATCCAGACCGAGCGCGCCGACGCGCTGGCCGGCAAGCTCGACGAGTCCAAGCAGCGCTACTGCCGCACCACCGCCGCCCGCACGCTGGCCGATGCGATGAACGGGGCCGACGTCTTCCTGGGCTGCTCGGCTGCCGGCGTGGTCGACGCCGACATGGTGAAAAGCATGGGCCGCGAGCCCATCATCCTGGCGCTCGCCAATCCCGAGCCCGAAATCCGGCCCGAGATCGCCAAGGCCGCGCGGCCGGACTGCATCATCGCCACCGGCCGCTCGGACTACCCGAACCAGGTCAACAACGTGCTGTGCTTCCCGTACATCTTCCGCGGCGCGCTCGATTGCGGCGCCACCAAGATCACGGAAGAGATGAAGATGGCCTGCGTGCGCCAGATCGCCGACCTGACCAAGGCAGAGACCAGCGACGAAGTGGCCGCCGCCTACGCAGGTCAGGAACTGGTGTTCGGCCCCGACTACCTCATTCCCAAGGCATTCGACACACGCCTGATCCTCAAGATCGCGCCCGCGGTGGCCCAGGCCGCCGCCGACTCCGGCGTCGCCACGCGTCCCATCACCGACATGGACGCGTACAAGGAATCGCTCTCGCGCTTCGTGACCCAGACCGGCATCCTGATGCGGCCGATCTTCAACGCCGCCAAGTCGCTGCCCGCCGACCGCAAGCGCGTCGCCTTTGCCGACGGTGAGGACGAACGCGCGCTGCGCGCCGCCCAGATGGCGATCGACGACCACCTGGCCACCCCGATCCTGATCGGGCGCCCCGCTGTGATCGAGGCCCGCATCCTCAAGGCCGGCCTGCGCATCCGACTGGGTGTCGATGCCGAAAACGTCAACCCCGAGGGCGACCCGCGCTTCCGCCAGTACTGGGAGCACTACCACAAGCTCTTGGCCCGCAACGGCGCCACGCCCGAGGTGGCCAAGGCCGCGGTGCGACGCTCCAACACCATCATCGGTTCGCTGATGGTCTCCATGGGCGATGCCGATGCGCTGATCTGCGGTCTGGTCGGCACCTACGCGACGCACCTCGAACGCATCGACGCCATCCTGGGCAAGGCTCCGGGCGTGAACAACTTCGCTGCGGTCAACGCGCTGATGACGGCCAACGGCCCGCTGTTCATCACGGACACCTATGTGAACGAAGACCCCACGGCTGAGCAACTGGCCGAGATCGCGTGGATGGCAGCACAACAGGTGCAGCGCTTCGGCCTGCCGCCCAAGGTCGCGTTCCTCTCGCACTCCAGCTTCGGTTCCAGCAAGCGCGCCTCGGCCAAGAAGATGCGCGCCGCGCGCGACATCTTTGTCGAACGGCACCCCGAGATCGAGTGCGACGGCGAGTTGCACGGCGATGCCGCGCTGCAGCCCGAGATCCGCAGCGCCTACCTCGCCGAGTCGACGCTGACCGGCTCGGCCAACCTGCTGGTGTGCCCGAATGTGGACGCGGCCAACATCCTCTACAACGTGCTCAAGACCACGGCCAGCGGCGGTGTGACGGTGGGTCCGGTGCTGATGGGCGTGAACAAGACAGCCTACATCCTGACGCCGGCGGCGACCGTGCGCCGGGTGCTCAACATGACGGCCCTCGCGGCCGCCACCGGCGTGCGCAGCTGACCGGCGAACGCTTCCACACCCGAGGGACGCTGCGGCGTCCCTTTTTCTTTTCCCCGTCCGGCGGAACAGACCACCCTTCGAGGGTTTTCCCCATCCATGCGTCATAACCCCGTACACATAATTTGTATACAGTTTTGCATGCAATATTGAGGAAACACGATGGCAACTTTGATCCACCCGGTCGACGAGCACCTGCCCGCCGGCAAACTGGCCGCCCTGGGGCTGCAGCACGTGCTGGTGATGTACGCCGGCGCGGTGGCGGTGCCGCTGATCGTCGGCCGCGCGCTCAAGCTCAGCCCAGAGCAGGTGGCGATGCTGATCTCGGCCGACCTGTTCTGCTGCGGTCTGGTGACGCTGATCCAGTCGCTGGGCGCCACGCAGTGGTTCGGCATCAAGCTGCCGGTGATGATGGGCGTGACCTTCGCATCCGTCGCGCCGATGGTGGCGATGGCCAACAGCAATCCGGGCGCCGAGGGCGCCGGCCTGATCTTCGGCGCCATCATCGGCGCGGGCGTGATCTCGATCCTGATCGCGCCGGTGGTCAGCCGCCTGCTGCGCTTCTTCCCGCCGGTGGTCACGGGTTCGATCATCCTGGTGATCGGCATCAGCCTGATGCGCGTGGGCATCAACTGGATCTTCGGCAACCCGGTCGGCCCGACCGCACCCACCATCGTCAACCCCGAACACGCCAAGTGGCTGGCCGATGCCACCGCTGCGGCCGGTGCGCCGGGCTCCCTGCTGCCCGCCATTCCCAAGGATCTGGCCCTGGTGCCCAAGCTGCCCAACCCCAAGTACGCCGACCTCACCGGGGTGGGCATCGCGGCCCTGGTGTTGGTGTCGATCATGCTGATCGCCAAGTACGCCAGGGGCTTCGTGGCCAACATTTCGGTGCTGCTGGGCATCGTCATCGGCGGCGTGGCGGCCGCGGCCATGGGCCTGATGAACTTCGACAAGGTCGCCAATGCGAAGTGGGTGGACATCGTGCTGCCGTTCGAGATCGCCACGCCGGTGTTCAACCCGGTGCTGATCCTGACCATGACGCTGGTGATGGTGGTGGTGATGATCGAATCGACCGGCATGTTCCTCGCGCTGGGCGAGATGACCGACCGTCCGGTGGATCGCAAGGCGCTGACCGCCGGCCTGCGTACCGACGGCCTGGGCACCCTGATTGGCGGCATCTTCAACACCTTCCCCTACACCAGCTTCTCGCAGAACGTGGGCCTGGTTGCCGTCACCGGTGTCAAGAGCCGCTTCGTCTGCGTGGCTGGCGGCGCGATCCTGATCGTGCTGGGCCTGCTGCCCAAGATGGCGGCGCTGGTCGAGTCGCTGCCGACCGTGGTGCTCGGCGGCGCGGGACTGGTGATGTTCGGCATGGTGGCCGCCACCGGCATCCGCATCCTGGCGGCGGTGGATTTCAAGACCAACCGCTTCAACGCCATGATCGTGGCCATCACCATCGGCGTGGGCATGATTCCGCTGATCGCCCCCAACTTCAAGCAGTGGATGCCGCACGGCATCCACCCGCTGATCGAATCGGGCATCCTGCTGGCCTCGATCGCGGCCGTGGCGCTGAACCTGTACTTCAATGGCAGCGACGGCGACAGCAGCGCGGCGGTCGAAGCCGCCAAGCTGGCCGATGCGCATTGAGCTCGCCCCCACGCTCCGCCGCTGCGCGGGTCGCTGCCCCCCGAGGGGGCTGGGCCTGCCTTGGGGCGGCCCGGCGGCTGGCCCGTCTGCACCCCCCCACGCGACGCCAACCCTTCTCAGGGGCCTTCGGGCCCCTTTTTTGTGCACAGGTGACGGCGGACGCACCAATTCAGGGTTAGCCACAATGACGCCGTGTGCCCCTTGCCCCAAAAATCTGTATACACATTCTGTGTTCAATGCGCCGGCACGTCCGATGCCTGGCATTGAAATTGCTGACCTGTGGCATCCATCCCCCAACGCCCCGACGGAGTCTCCCCATGCACAAGCGCCAAGTCCTCAAGCTCACCGCGGCCCTGGCCGCCGCCGCCACCTTTGGCCTCGCCCACGCCGAGACGCCGATCAAGTTCCAGCTCGACTGGCGTTTTGAAGGTCCGGCCGCCCTGTTCCTGCAGTCGGCCGCCAAGGGCTACTACAAGGCCGCCGGCCTGGACGTGACCGTCGACGCCGGCAACGGTTCGGGCGGCACCGTCACCCGCGTGGCCTCGGGCACGTACGACATGGGCTTTGCCGACATGGCCGCGCTGATGGAGTTCCACGCCAACAACCCGGACGCCCCGAACAAGCCGGTCGCCGTGATGATGGTCTACAACAACACGCCTGCCGCGGTGCTGGCGCTCAAGAAGAGCGGCATCGCCAAACCGGCCGACCTCAACGGCAAGAAGCTGGGCGCCCCGGTGTTCGACGCCGGCCGCCGCGGCTTCCCGATCTTCCAGAAGGCCAACGGCATCGGCAACGTGGCCTGGACCTCGATGGACCCGCCGCTGCGCGAGACCATGCTGGTGCGCGGTGACATCGATGCCATCACCGGCTTCTCGTTCACCTCGCTGCTCAACCTCGAAGCGCGCGGCGTCAAGGCCGAAGACGTGGTGATCCTGCCCTACGCCGACTTCGGCGTGAAGCTCTACGGCAATGCGATCATCGCCAGCCCCAAGCTGATCAAGGAGAACCCGGCCGCCGTGAAAGCCTTCCTGCAAGCCTTCACCAAGGGTGCCAAGGAAGTCATGGCCAACCCGGCCGCCGGCATCGAGACCGTGAAGGCCCGCGACGGCATCATCAACGTCGAACTGGAAACGCGCCGCCTGAAGCTGGCGGTCGATTCCGTCATCGCCAGCCCGGACGCGCGCAAGGAAGGCTTCGGCCAGATCGTGCCCGGCCGCATGGCGCTGATGGCCTCGCAGGTGTCCGACGCCTACGCCACCAAGACCCGCGTCGACCCGGCCGCCGTGTGGAACGGTTCCATGCTGCCGTCCGCCGCCGAGCTCAACGTCCTGCCCGCCGCGAAGAAGTGATGGCCGACGCCGCACCCGCCGAAAAGGCCTTCGTCGACTTCGACCAGGTCTGGCTCGCCTACAACGACGACCTGCTGGCCAAGAACATCTTCGCGGTCGAAGACATCAACCTGAAGGTCAAGAAGGGCGAGTTCATCGCCATCGTCGGCCCGTCGGGTTGCGGCAAGTCGACCTTCATGAAGCTCACCACCGGGCTGAAGATGCCCAGCATGGGTAAGATCACCATTGACGGACAGCCGGTCACCGGCCCGCTGAAGATCTCGGGCATGGCATTTCAGGCGCCCAGCCTGCTGCCCTGGAGGACCACGCTGGACAACGTGCTGCTGCCGCTGGAAATCGTCGAACCGTACCGCAGCCAGTTCAAGGACCGCCGCAAGGAATTCGAGGAGCGCGCCAGCAAACTGCTGACCAGTGTGGGCCTGGGCGGCATGGAGAAGAAGTACCCGTGGGAACTGTCGGGCGGCATGCAGCAGCGCGCCAGCATCTGCCGCGCGCTGATCCACGAGCCCAAGATGCTGCTGCTGGACGAGCCCTTTGGCGCTCTCGATGCCTTCACCCGCGAGGAGCTGTGGTGCACCCTGCGCGACCTGTGGGAAGCGCAGCGCTTCAACGTGATCCTGGTGACGCACGACCTGCGCGAGTCCGTCTTCCTGGCCGACACGGTGTACTGCATGAGCAGAAGCCCGGGCCGCTTTGTCGTCCAGCGCGAGATCGACATTCCGCGCACCCGCGATCTGGAAGTGACCTACACACCGCACTTCACCGACATCGTGCACGAGCTGCGTGGCCACATCGGTGCGATGCGCAAGGCCGGCGCCACCATCAACCAGTGACCAGGACTTCGCCATGAACAAGAAACAGGTCGAGCGCTGGTCTCCGTTCCTGCTGCTGATCGCGATCATCATCCTCTGGGAAGTGATCTGCAGCGGCTTCGGTGTCTCGGAATTCATCTTCCCCAGCCCGTCGCGCATCTGGGCGCAGACGATGGAACACAAGGTCACCATCCTCGGCCACGCCTGGCGCACCTTCTGGGTGACGATGGCGGGCTTCGGCATCGCCATCGTGGTCGGTGTGTTGCTGGGGTTCCTGATCGGCAGTTCGCGACTGGCCTACGCCGCGGTCTACCCGCTGATGACGGCGTTCAACGCGCTTCCCAAGGCCGCCTTCGTGCCCATCCTGGTGGTGTGGTTCGGCATCGGCGCGGGCCCGGCCATCCTCACGGCCTTCCTGATCAGCTTCTTTCCCATCATGGTCAACATCGCCACCGGCCTGGCCACGCTGGAGCCCGAGCTGGAAGACGTGCTGCGTGTGCTGGGCGCCAAGCGCTGGGATGTGCTGATGAAGGTCGGCCTGCCGCGTTCGCTGCCCTACTTCTACGGCTCGCTCAAGGTCGCGATCACGCTGGCCTTCGTCGGCACCACCGTGTCGGAAATGACCGCCGCCAACGAAGGCATCGGCTACCTGCTGATCTCGGCTGGCAGCTCGATGCAGATGGGCCTGGCCTTCAGTGGGCTGCTGGTGGTGGGCATCATGGCCATGGTGATGTACGAGCTGTTCAGCTTCGTCGAGAAACACACCACGGGGTGGGCCCACCGAGGAAGCCAGGGCTGATGACCGGCGACCAGATCGCGCGCCACCTGCGTCGCGCCAACGCCGTGGCGCTGCGCGCGATGCAGATGGGGCGCCACCCGTTCGGCGCGCTGTTGGTCGCGCCCGACGGCGAGACCGTGCTGGCCGAACAGGGCAACATCGACACCGTCCACCATGCAGAGGCCACGCTGGCGCGCACCGCCTCGCTGAACTACTCGGCCGACCACCTGTGGGGCTGCACCCTGGTAACCACCTTCGAGCCCTGCGCCATGTGTGCCGGGACCGTCTACTGGGCGAACATCGGCCGCATCGTCTACGGCGCCAGCGAAGAGTCCCTGCTGACCCTGACCGGCAACCACGCCGAAAACCCCACCCTCTCCCTGCCCTGCCGCGAGGTGGTCGCGCGAGGACAGAAGGCCATCGAAGTCATCGGCCCCATCCCGGCGCTGGAAGCCGAGATGCTGGAACCGCACCTCCAATTCTGGAAAACATAAAGCCGCTCCGGCGCGACGTGTCCCGTTCCAGCATGCCGTGGAACCGGCTCCGCCGGGCCACAGGCATGGCCCCCTGGGGGGTGACGCGAAGCGGCGCGGGGGGCTATCCTCCTTTTATGCCCTGGCACGCCCGTCTCTCCCTCGACTACCAACGGCACGGCGACCGCACCGTCCTGCACCATTCACACGACGGCCCGCTGCGCATCTTCAAGAGCCTCTACCACGAGGGCGATGCGATCTGCCACAACGTGATCGTGCATCCGCCGGGTGGCCTGGTCGGCGGCGACCAGCTGAACATCGATGTCCAGGTGGCCACCGGTGCCCACGGCCTGCTGAGCACGCCGGGCGCAACCCGTTTCTACGCGGCCGACGAGGCCTTCGCTTCGCAACACGTCACGCTGAACCTGGCCGCCGGTGCACGGCTCGAGTGGCTGCCACTGGAAACCATTGCCTACCCTGGCTGTCGCGCCGACAACCGCTGGAGCGCGACCCTGGCGGAAGGCGCCGAGCTGATGGCCTGGGACGTGACCGCGCTGGGCCTGCCCGGTGCCGGGCAGCCGTTCGACAGCGGCGAATTCCGCCAGCGCCTGGAAATCCCGGGGTTGTGGCTGGAACAGGCCCGCATCGACGCCCGCGACCAGCGCCTGCTCGATTCCCCGCTGGGCCTGGGCGGCCGCCGCTGCATGGGCACGCTGGTGCTGGCCACCGGCACAGCGATCCCCCGCGAACGGCGCGAAGACCTGCTGGAGGCCGCGCGCGAGGCCCTGGGCCACGCGTCTGCTGACGTGACGGCCGGGGCGACCGCGCCCAGCGACCGCCTGCTCGCCGTGCGGGCGGTGGCGCCGCTGGTCGAACCGCTGATGGCCAGCCTGCAAGCGGTGTGGTCACTCTGGCGCCGCGCCGCCTGGGACCTGCCCGGGGAGCGTCCACGCATCTGGGGCGTGTGAGCAGTTCGCCCCACGCGCCGCCGCTGCGCGGGTCGCTGCCCCCAAGGGGACTGATCCGGCTTGGGACGGCCCGGCGCCGGGTCGACCGCCTCCCGACGGTGTGCAAAAAGCCGCGCTTTTGCCGACTTGTTCGGGCGATCACCGGTGGAACGGACTGCGCAGAATCGGGGCAGCAACCCTTTCCACGATCTGGCACGCCCCCAAGCCTCTGAGACCATGCCCGCCAACCTGCAGGACGCCAAGGCGCTCGTCATCGACGGCAATCCGCAGTCCCGCTCCATCCTTGTGGGGCAGCTGCGCGATGCCGGCGTGGGCACGATCGTGCAGTGCCCGCGGGTGGCCGACGCCCGTGTGAAGCTCGAAGTTGGCACTTTCGACGTGGTGGTCAGCGAACAGTATTTCGAGCGCGAGGACATGACCGGGCAGGAACTGCTCGACGACCTGCGCCGCAACCAGATGCTGCCCTTCTACACCGTGTTCGTGATGGTGACCTCCGAGTCGTCGTACAGCAAGGTGGCCGAGGCCGCCGAGTCGGCGCTGGACGCCTACCTGCTCAAACCGCACACCGCCGCCGGGCTGGTCGCCCGCATCGTGCAGGCCCGCGAGCGCAAGGCCGCCCTCAAGCACATCTTTGTCGCCATCGACGCCGAACAGTTCGACGAGGCCGCGCAGATGTGCAAGGAGCACTTCGAAAAGCGCAAGGAGTACTACCTGTACGCCGCCCGCATCGGCGCCGAGCTGATGCTGCGCGGCGGCCACCTGCACGAAGCGGAGAAGCTCTACGAAGCGGTGGTCGAAGCCAAGACCCTGCCCTGGGCCAAGCTGGGCGTGGCGCGGGCGCAGATCGAAGGCGGCTTCCCCCAGCGCGCAGTGACCACGCTGGAGAGCCTGATCGAGACCGAGCCCGGCTACACCGATGCCTACGACATCATGGGAAGGGCACAGTTCGAGCTGGGCAACTTCCAGGCTGCGCTGGCAACCTTCAAACGTTCCACCCTGCTCACGCCGTCCTCGGTCAACCGATTGCTCAAGCACGGCATGATGGCCTGGTACGCGGGCGAGCGCGACGAGGGCGTGGAACTGCTCGACCGCGCCACCCGCATCGGGCTGGATTCCAAGCTGTTCGACGCCCAGGCGCTGGTGCTGCTGGCGTTCGCGCGGCTGGACGCCAACGAACACAAGGGCCTGCAGCGCTGCCGCGAGAACATGGAGCACATCCGCGACCGCTATCCCGACAACCCGCGACCGCTGCGGCTGCTGGAAGTCATCGAGGCGATGATCGCGATCCAGGACTACCAGACCGCGCAGGCACTCGACGAGGTCCGCCGCCTCGCCAAAACCATCCACCTGCCCTCGTTCGATTTCGAATCGGCCTGCAACCTGCTGGCGCTGATGACGCGGCTGGCGATGCGCTCGATCCAGCTCTACGAAGTCGACGCGGCGGTCGACACCATGTCGCTGCGCTTCTGCACCAGCCGCGCACTGACCGAGCTGCTGGCCTGCGCCGCGGTCGGGCGGCAGGACTTCATCAACCGGGTGCGCAACGCCCATGCGCAAATTCTCAAGCTGACCGAAGAGGCCATGTCACTCAGCCTCAAGGGCGATCCGCAGGCGGCGGTGGTCAAGCTGCTGCAGGACGGCGAACAGACGCTCAACGCCAAGATCATCGAGTCGGCGCACCTGGTGCTGCACCGCTACCAGGCCCGCATTCCGGACCACAAGGAACTGCTCAAGAAGGCCCAGATCCTGCGCGACCGTTACCGCACCACGGACATCCACGCGGGCCTGGGCGAACAGGCGCACACGGGGCGGGCCGCCGGCGGCATGTCCCTGCCCTCGGGCTACAAGCCCCCGCCCAAAATTGAAGGCCTGCTGGCCAGCGTGAACACCGTCGGCGCCTGAGGCGCTGGAGCGAGGGGGCTCAGTTCAGATCGCCACGAGTTGGCGGATGTTCTTCGCCTGCATTTCGCTGCCCGGACCGCTTGCAATCACCTCGCCGCGCTCCATCACCACATAGTGGTCCGCCAGCGCTTCGGCGAAGTCGTAGTACTGCTCGACCAGCACGATCGCCATGTTGCCGCGGTCGGCCAGCATGCGGATCACCTTGCCGATGTCCTTGATGATGTTGGGCTGGATGCCCTCGGTCGGCTCATCCAGGATCAGCAGCTTCGGCCCCGCCGCCAGTGCGCGCGCAATCGCCAGCTGCTGCTGCTGCCCACCCGAGAGGTCGCCGCCGCGGCGGCCCAGCATCTGCTTGAGCACCGGAAAGAGCTCGAACAGCTCGGCCGGGATCGGCGTGCCACCGCTCTTGTAGGCCAGCCCCATCAGCAGGTTCTCCTGCACCGTCAGGCGGGCGAAGATCTCGCGGCCCTGCGGCACGAAACCCACGCCCTGGCGCGCGCGCTCGTAGGGCGTGGCCCTGTCGATCGCCTGCCCGTCGAGCGTGATGCTGCCGCTCTTGATCGGCACCAGGCCCATCAGCGATTTGAGCAGCGTGGTCTTGCCCACGCCGTTGCGGCCCAGCACCACCGTGACCTTGCCCAGTTCGGCCGTGAGGCTGACGTTGCGCAGGATGTGGCTGCCGCCGTAGTACTGGTTGACGTCCTTGACTTCGAGCAGGCTCATCGTGTTTCCTTCATCGGCCCAGATAAACCTCAATGACCCGTTCGTCGGCCTGCACCTCGTCGAGCGTGCCCTCGGCCAGCACCGAGCCGTCGCACAGCACCGTGACCTTCTCGCTGATCGCGCGGATGAAGCTCATGTCGTGCTCCACCACCATCAGCGAGTGCTTTCCCTTGAGCGAGAGGAACAGCTCGGCGGTGCGCGCGGTTTCTTCGTCGGTCATGCCCGCCACCGGTTCGTCGAGAAGCAGCAGCTTGGGGTCCTGCATCAGCAGCATGCCGATCTCCAGCCACTGTTTCTGGCCGTGGCTCAGCATTCCGGCGGGGCGGCTGGCGCTGTCGGCCAGGTGGATGGTCGTCAGCACCTCGGCCAGCCGGTCCTTCTGCTCGCTGTCGAGCGCAAAGGTCATCGAACGGCGCACGCGCTTGTCGGTGGCCAGCGCCAGCTCCAGGTTCTCGAACACGCTCAGCTGCTCGAACACCGTGGGCTTCTGGAACTTGCGGCCGATGCCCAGCGCTGCGATCTCCGGTTCGCGGTAGCGCAGCAGGTCGATGGTGCTGCCGAAGTAGACCGTGCCCTGGTCCGGCCGGGTCTTGCCGGTGATGATGTCCATCATCGTGGTCTTGCCGGCGCCGTTGGGGCCGATGATGCAGCGCAGCTCGCCCGGCGCGATGTCCAGGTTCAGGCCGTTGATGGCCTTGAAGCCGTCGAAGCTCACGTGCACGTCTTCGAGGTAGAGGATGCGTCCGTGGGTGGTGTCGACCTCGCCGGTGGCAATGCGGCCGTAGCCGGCGCTGCGTCCGCCCGACTCCGTTTTTCCCAGCTCGGGCGCGGTGTGGGCCTTCTCGTAGCGCTGCGCGCCTTCTTCCATCAGGTCGGGCGTCATGCCTTGGCTCCTTTGCCCATGCGCATCTTCTTCACCAGCCCCACCACGCCCTGCGGCATCCACAGCGTGACCGCGATGAAGAGCGCACCCAGGAAGTACAGCCAGAACTCGGGGAAGGCCACGGTCAGCCAGCTCTTGGCGCCGTTGACGATGAAGGCACCGATGATCGGCCCGATCAGGGTCGCGCGGCCACCGACCGCCGTCCAGACCGCAATCTCGATCGACGCGGCGGTGCTCATTTCGCCCGGGTTGATGATGCCGACCTGCGGCACATACAGTGCACCGGCGATGCCACACATGACGGCCGAGATGGTCCAGATCGAGAGCTTGTAGGGCAGCGGGTTGTAGCCGCAGAACATGACCCGGCTCTCGGCATCGCGCACCGCCTGGAGCACGCGGCCGTACTTGCTGCTGACCAGCCAGCGGGCAAACACGTAGAAGCCCAGCAGCGTCAGCCCGGTGATCACGAACAGCGTCATGCGCATGCCGTGCGTGGCCAGCGGCATGCCCAGGATGCGCTTGAAGTCGGTGAAGCCGTTGTTGCCGCCCATCCCGGTCTCGTTGCGGAAGAACAGCAGCAGCGCGGCGAAGGTCAGGGCCTGCGTGATGATTGAGAAGTACACGCCCTTGATGCGCGAGCGGAAGGCGAAGAAGCCGAACACGAAGGCCACCACGGCCGGCACCAGCACGATCAGGAAGAGCGTCGCCACGAAGCTGTCGGACAGCGCCCAGTGCCAGGGCAGTTCCTTCCAGTCCAGGAACACCATGAAGTCGGGCAGGTCGCTCTGGTAGTTGCCGTCGCGGCCGATCTGGCGCATCAGGTACATGCCCATGGCATAGCCGCCGAGCGCAAAGAACAGGCCGTGACCGAGCGAGAGGATGCCGGTGTAGCCCCAGATCAGGTCCATCGCCAGCGCGCAGATGGCGTAACACATGATCTTGCCCAGCAGGCCGACCATGTAATCGGAGAGGTGGAACACGCTGCCCTCGGGCACCAGCAGATTGAGCGCAGGCGCCAGGGCACAGACCACCAGCAGCGCCACCAGCACACCGCTGAAGGCGCCGCGCGTGAGCAGCGGGCCAGGCGTGGGAAGAGAAATCGAAGCGGTACTCATGCTTCCCTGCCTTTGAACGCGAAGATGCCTTGCGGACGTTTCTGGATGAAGACGATGATGAAGACCAGCACCGCGATCTTGGCCAGCACCGCGCCGGCCCAGCCTTCCAGCAACTTGTTCAGCAGGCCCAGGCCCAGCGCGGCATAGACCGTGCCGGCGAGCTGGCCGACACCGCCAAGCACCACCACCATGAACGAGTCGACGATGTAACTCTGCCCCAGGTCGGGGCCGACGTTGCCGATCTGGCTGAGCGCGCAGCCGGCCAGTCCCGCAATGCCCGAGCCCAGCGCGAAGGCGTAGGTGTCGATGCGGGCGGTGTTCACACCCATGCAGCTGGCGATTGGCCGGTTCTGCGTCACGCCACGGACGAACAGTCCGAGCCGGGTGCGCGTGATCAGCAGCGTGACACCCAGCAGCACCGCACCGGCAAACGCGACGATGATGATGCGGTTCCAGGGCAGCGTGAGGTTGCCCATCAGGGTCACGCTGCCGCTCATCCAGCTCGGGTTCTCCACGCCGACGTTCTGCGCGCCGAACAGGCTGCGCACGCTCTGCATCAGCACCAGCGAGATGCCCCAGGTGGCCAGCAGCGTCTCCAGCGGACGGCCGTAGAGGAAACGGATCACCGTGCGCTCCATCGCCGCGCCCACCAGGGCCGAGGCGATGAAGGCCACCGGCAGGGCCGCCAGCAAATACCAGTCGAACAGGCCAGGCAGCGAATTCTTGAAGAAGGCCTGCACCAGCCAGGTGGCGTAGGCGCCGATCATGATCAGCTCGCCGTGCGCCATGTTGATCACGCCCATCAGGCCATAGGTGATCGCCAGGCCGAGCGCGGCCAGCAACAGGATCGAGCCCAGGCTGATGCCGGTGAAGGCCTGCGAGAGCGCGCTGGTGACCGCGAGCGAGCGGTCGAGCGAGGCGATGGCGGCGCCGAGCGCGGCCTTGACGTTGGCGCTGCTTTCGGCCGCCTGGCGGGCCGCCAGCAGCGGCTTGAGCGCCGGATCGCCCATGCTGCCCAGGGCCTGCGCGGCCGAGAGGCGTTGCGCCTCATCGTCGCTGGCCAGCTGCATGGCGGCGCGGGCGAGCTCCAGACTCTTGCGCGCCTTGGGGTCAAGGTTCGTGTTGGCAAACGCCTTCTCGACCAGCGGCAGCTGCGCCGCGTCGGGTTCGTCGAAGGCTGCCTTCTGCAGCATGGCCGCGGCGGCCTGCTGCGCCTTGGTGCCGGTGCCGAACAGGTCGCGCACGGACAGCGCGGCGTCGAGCGCGCCACGCAGACGGTTGTTGACGATGGCGTCCTCGGCCGTTTCGGCCACGGTCACGGCCGCGCCGGTCACCGCATCCTTGCCACTGCCATCGTCGGCAATCAGGAGCACCTGCTCGCCCTGGACCTTGACGGCGCCTGCCGACAGGGCCTGCATCAGGGCGAGGGTGCGTTCGTCGGGTTCCGCCGCCAGCCGGTTGACGGCGGCGATGCGGGTATCCCCCTCACCCGTGGCCAACGCCAAGGCGTCGGCCGGGGTGAGGGCATGCGCGGTGGCTGCGCCGATCAGGCACAACAGCACAGGAAAGAATCGCAGCCAGCGCATCAGATACCCCGCTTACTTCTTCTCGGGAACGTTCTTCTTGCCCTTGTTTTCGGCGATGAAGTCGCTCCACGGATCGGCCACGACCGGACCCGGGGTCTTCCACACCACGTTGAACTGGCCGTCGGCCTTCACTTCACCGATGAACACCGGCTTGTGCAGGTGGTGGTTTTCCTTGTCCATGGTCGACGTGAAACCGCCCGGCGCCTTGAAGGTCTGGCCGGCCATGGCGGCGATGACCTTGTCGGTGTCGGTGGACTTGGCCTTCTCGACGGCCTGGGCCCACATGTGGATGCCGATGTAGGTGGCTTCCATCGGGTCGTTGGTCAGCGGCTTGTCCTTGTGGCCGGCGATGCCCTTGGCCTTGGCGTAGTCGCTCCACTGCTTGATGAACGCCGCGTTGGTCGGGTTCTTCACGCTCATGAAGTAGTTCCAGGCGGCCAGGTGACCGACCAGGGGCTTGGCGTCCACGCCACGCAGCTCTTCTTCACCCACCGAGAACGCCACCACCGGCACGTCCTTGGCCGACAGGCCGGCATTGCCCAGTTCCTTGTAGAACGGCACGTTGGAGTCGCCGTTGATGGTGGAGATCACCGCGGTCTTCTTGCCTTCGGCCGCGAACTTCTTGATCTTGGCGATGATGGTCTGGTAGTCGGAGTGACCGAAGGGGGTGTACTCCTCCATGATGTCCGACTCGGGGATGCCCTTGGCCTTCAGGAAGGCGCGCAGGATCTTGTTGGTGGTGCGGGGATACACGTAGTCGGTGCCCAGCAGCACGAAGCGCTTGGCCGAGCCGCCGTCCTTGCTCATCAGGTATTCGACGGCAGGGATGGCCTGCTGGTTGGGAGCGGCGCCGGTGTAGAACACGTTCTTGGACAGCTCTTCACCTTCGTACTGCACCGGGTAGAACAGCAGGCTGTTCTTTTCTTCGAACACCGGCAGCACCGACTTGCGCGAGACCGAGGTCCAGCAGCCGAAGGTCACGGCGACCTTGTCCTGGTCGATCAGCTGCTTGGCCTTTTCGGCGAACAGCGGCCAGTTGGAGGCCGGGTCGACGACCACGGGCTCGAGCTTCTTGCCCAGCACGCCGCCCTTGGCGTTGATCTCGTCGATCGTCATCAGGGCCACGTCCTTCAGGACGGTTTCGGAAATCGCCATCGTGCCCGACAGCGAGTGCAGCACGCCGACCTTGATCGTGTCGGCAGCGTGGGCGGTGAGGCCGAAGGCGCCCAGGGCGGTCGCGACCGTCAGGGCTTTCAGAGTGAATCGACGTTGCATCATGGCGCTTCTCCAGGGTTCAAAAAACATCCGTTGGTGGGTCTGACATCTGCCACCGCAAGGCACTGCTGAAGGAGCCTTGCTGTGGTGACGGAACGGATGCTAGGGAGAACCCTGATCGGCGTATGTACGCCGGGTGGCGTATGCCGCTGTGCCTCGGGCCAGGCCCGGTCAAAAAAAAGGGGCCATGCGTCGCCGCATGGCCCCAAAGGGAGTCCTCAATACCCCGAAAACAATCAGTGTTCGCCGTCCGGCATGCCTTCGAGCAGGTCCGCCAGCTCGTCGGCGTGTTCTTCTTCCACCGCGAGGATCTGCTTGAGCAGGTCGCTGGTGGTCGGATCCAGGTCGCCGAGGTAGCGCACCATCTCGCGGTAGCTGTCGATGGCGATGCGCTCGGCCACCAGGTTCTCCCGGATCATGTCCGGCAGGTGCTTGGCGGGCACGTATTCGGCGTGGCTGCGTTCGCTCAGGCTGTCGGGCGAGAAGTCGGGCTCGCCGCCGAGCTGCACGATGCGCGCGGCCAGCAGGTCGGCGTGGCCCTGCTCTTCGTTGGAGTGCACCAGGAACTCGGCGCCCACGGTCTGCCCGTGGATGCCACGCGCCATGAAGTGGTGGCGCCGGTAGCGCAGCACGCAGACGATCTCGGTCGCCAGCGCTTCGTTGAGCATCTTCAGCACCTTGGGCCGGTCGGCGTTGTAGCCGGCGGTCACGGCGCCGTGTTCGATGTGTTTGCGGGCGGCGCTGCGCAGCGCCTTGACCGAGCTGAGTTTGTGGTCGGAGCTCATGGCGGTCACTGGCTGGCCTTGCTGCTGGCCTTCAGGCCAAGACCGCTGTCCGCAGGCTCGGCATTGGCGGCGACCGGAACGGTGCTGGGCCGCGAGGGAACGACCAGCACGTCGGCTTCCGGCGGTTTGCTGCAAGCGGCGAACGCGGACAGCGCGGTGATGCTGGTCGCCAGGAAGGCGATGTGAAAGGGATGGCGAGGTGTCATGAGCGTTCTCCAGAAGTGGAAAGGTGAAAGTCAGCGCGCGAGGTAGCCGCCGTCGACGGGGTAGTACGCGCCAGTGACGAATGAGGCCCGGGTGGAGGCAAGCCAGACCACGAGTTCGGCCACCTCTTCGGGCAGGCCGAGGCGGCCGATGGGGTGGGCGGCGATCAGCGCGGCCTTGACGTTGGGGTCTTCTTCCAGCGCATGCACCATCGGGGTGTGGATGAAGCCGGGTCCGATGGCGTTGATGCGCACACCCTGACCGCCGTAGGCGATGGCGGCGGACTGCGTGAGGCCGACCACACCGTGCTTGGCCGCGGTGTAGGCCGGCGCGGTGGCCATGCCGACCATGCCGAGAATGGACGCGGTGTTGACGATGGCACCACCGCCACCCCGCAACATCGCGGGGATCTGCGCGCGCATGCCGTAGAAGACGCCGGAGAGGTTGACGTTGATCACCTGCGCCCAGGCATCCAGCGGGTAGTCGGCCAGCAGCCCGCTGGCGCCGCCGATGCCGGCGTTGTTGCAGGCGACGTCAAGGCGACCGTGGTGCGCCATGGCCTGGTCCACCAGCGCTTGCGCGTCTTCTGCCTTGCCGGCGTCGGATTCGGCGAACAGTGCCTCGGCACCGACGCTGCGCACCTGCTTGGCGGTTTCGTTGCCCGCATGGGCATCCAGGTCGGACAGCACGAGGCGCGCACCTTCGCGGGCAGCGACCAGGGCAATGGCCCGGCCGATGCCGGAGGCGGCACCGGTGACGAGCACCACTTTGTTCTTGAGCATGAAGGTCCATCCATCGGTGTGATGGACGGACCTTAGGTGCCGCTGCGGACGGCGTCTGTGCGATGGCAAACAGAGGCTGCCCCGGCGAGGCCGCCGCGTCCTCCGGGAGGTCAGCAGGGCACGCCCTTGCGGGCGAGCAGCCAGGCCGGCGCATCCTGCAGGCAGACCGGACGCAGGAAGCGCTCCAGCGCCGCGTCACCGACCGAGGTGGTCATGGGCGCAGTGCTCGACGGCCAGGGACCACCGTGCTGCTGCGCGGCCGTGACCGCCACGCCGGTGGGCACGCCCGCAAACAGCACGCGCCCGGCGATCTGCGAGGCGCTGCGCACCAGGGCGCGGTTGTCTGCCGAGTCTTCGTCCGCGCCCCAGAGAGTGACGGTGAGGCTGCCGCCCACGGCGTCCAGCACCTGGTGCACTTCGTCCACGCTGGCGCAGCGCACGATCAGGCTGCTCGGGCCGAACACCTCGTCGCGCAGTTCGGCACGTTCGATGAAGCGCTGGGCGCTGACCTGCAGCAGCTGCGGACCGGGCGCGGGCGGTGTGCCCTGGCCCTGCAGCAGCGAGCGGGCGCCGGCCTCCATGAAGCGCTTGATGCCGGCGTCGAAGGCCTTGCGCATGCCGGGGGTCAGCATCGGGTGTGGTTGCTGCTTGGTCAGCGCGAGGGTGAGCTGGTCGATGAAGGTGTCGGTCTCGGGGCCGTCGATCAGCACCAGCAGGCCGGGGTTGGTGCAGAACTGGCCGCAGCCCAGGGTGATGGAGCCGGCCAGCGTGGTCGCCAGTTCGCCGCCCTTGGCCGCGAGCGCGGCGGGCAGCGCGATCAGCGGATTGACGGAGCCGAGTTCGCCGTAGAACGGGATCGGGCGGGGGCGCGCATTGGCTTCGGCCTGCAGCGCGGCGCCGCCGCGGGTGGAGCCGGTGAAGGCACCGGCCGCGATCAGCGGATGGCGGATCAGGCCCACGCCGGTTTCGACCCCGGCACCCTGCACCAGGCCGATCAGGCCGGCGGGCAGGTCCAGCGCCTTGAGCACGCGCTGAATGATGGCGAACACCTGCAGCGACAGGCCGGGGTGGCCGGGGTGTGCCTTGACGACCACGCTGCAGCCCGCTGCGAGCGCCGACGCGGTGTCGCCGCCCAGCACCGAGAACGCAAACGGGAAATTGCTGGCCGCGAACATCGCCACCGGACCAAGCGGCACGCGCTGGCGCACCATGGCCGGGTGCCCGGCGGGCGGGCCGCCGGCGACTGCCGGATCGTCCAGCACTGCAAAAGGTTCGCCACGTTGCGCGATGTCGGCGAAGCGGCGCAGCTGGAAGGTCGTGCGGTCGAGTTCGCCGTTGAGGCGCACCGGGCCGAGCGCGGTTTCGAGGTCGGCCCAGGCGACCAGCTTTTCGCGCTCGCCTTCGAGGCCTTTGGCCAGCGCCTCCAGCAGTTCGGCGCGCTGCACGCCGGTGCTGCTGCGCCAGGTGGCGAAGGCGGCATGCGCCTCGGTCACTGCGGTGTCGATGTCCTGTTCGGTGGAGGCGTTGAGAGTTTTGCCGTGGGGTTCGCCGGTGCGGGCGTTGATGGATTGCAGGGTGCTCATGTTCAGGCTTCGGGCTGTGCGCGACGCAGGCGTTCGCGGCTGTTGGACAGGTGCGTGCGCATCGCGGCGCGCGCAGCCTCGGGGTCCTGGCGCCGGATGGCGTCGAGGATGTTCTCGTGTTCGTGGTGCACGCGCTCCAGGTACGGCAGGCGCCCTTCGGGGGCGCTGGCCGCGGTCTTGAGCCGCGTGCGCGGAATGATCATGGTGCCCAGGTAGGTCATCAGGTCGGCGAAATGGCGGTTGCCGGTCGCGCGGGCAACCTCCATGTGGAACAGAAAGTCGGAGGGCACGGCGTCGGAGTCGGCGTGGATCGCGACGTTGAACCCTGCCAGCGCCGCCGCCATGGCCGCCAGGCTCTCGCCGCTGCGCCGCTGCGCCGCCAGCGCGGCCGCCTCGCTCTCCAGGCTGATCCGCAGTTCCAGCAGCTCGATCACGTCGGAGGCGGTCGCGAAGTCTTCCGGCGCGATGCGGAAGATCGGCTCGACCGCGCGCGGCGCCATCACGAAGGTGCCGATGCCGTGGCGGGTTTCGACCAGGCCCGAGGCCTGCAGGCGCGAGATCGCCTCGCGCACCACCGTGCGGCTGACGTCGAAGCGCCCGACCAGTTCCGATTCGGTCGGCAGCTTCTGGCCGGGGACCAACCGGCCCTCGCGGATGTCGGTTTCCAGCGACGCCACGATTTCGGGCACCAGGCCACGCGGGCGGCGGGCGCGCGGCGGCTCTGCGGCAGCCTCCTCACCTAGGGTTTTCACGGAGTTCATGGTTTTTTCCTTGACAGCCTGCGCCATGATTTTCACAATCGCGGCCAGTTGTCTGACAACATACGACAGACATCCCGGACTGACAAGCACTGTACCAAAGGCCCGCGCCACTGTGCAACCAGATTGCGACAAGCATTGAATACCATGGTAAACCCTATGAAAACGCACCACCGGATCCTGTTGACCGGCGCCGCCGGCGGACTGGGATCGGCCCTGCGCTCGCGGCTCACCGCCAACTGCGATGTGCTTAGGTTGTCTGACAAGTCGAGCTGTGGCGACGCTCGCAACGGCGAAGAGATCGTGCAGGCCGACCTGGCCGACGCCGCCGCCGTGGACGCGGCCGTGGCCGGCTGCGATGCCATCGTGCACCTGGGCGGGATCTCGGTCGAGGCGCCGTTCGAGGCCATCCTGCAGGCCAACATCCTGGGCGTCTACCACCTGTACGAAGCGGCCCGCCGGCACGGCGTGAAGCGTGTGATCTTCGCCAGTTCCAACCACGTGGTGGGTTTCTACAAGCAGGGCGAAACCATCACCGCCGACCACCCGCCGCGGCCCGACAGCTTCTACGGCGTCAGCAAGGCCTTCGGCGAAGACTTCTCGCGCTTCTACTTCGACCGCTACGGCATCGAGACCGCTTGCGTGCGCATCGGCTCGTCCTTCCCCGAGCCGCGCGACCGCCGCATGCTGGCCACCTGGCTGAGCTACGACGACCTGCACCGCCTGATCGGCGCCTGCCTGTCCACCCCGGTGCTGGGCCACAGCATCGTGTTCGGCATGTCGGACAACGCGGTCACCTGGTGGGACAACAGCCGCGCGCGCCACATCGGCTACGTGCCCCAAGACAGCTCCGACGTGTTCCGCGACGCGGTGTTCGCCCGCACCCCCACGCCCGACCTGAACGACCCCGCAGCGATCTACCAGGGTGGTGGCTTTGTGAAAGCCGACCCGTTCAAGAAGGCCTGACCGGTCATGAGCGAGCAAGCCGAACTGGTGCTGGACGCGCGTTGCGGCGTGGGCGAAAGCCCCGTCTGGGACAGCGCGCGCCAGTGCCTGTGGTGGGTCGACATCCCGGGCAAGGCGCTGTGGCGCTGGCACAGCGACAGCGGCCAGGCGCGGCAATGGACCACGCCCGAGCAGACCGGCTGCATCGCGCTGGCGGCTGGCAGCGACGCCCTGCCGCATGGCCAGTGGATCGCCGCGATGGAAACCGGTGTGGCGCGCCTGACGCCGGGGGACGACGGCAGCGTGGGCACCGAACGGATCACCCGCGTGACGCACCCGCAGACAGGCATGCGCTTCAACGATGGCCGTTGCGACCGCCAGGGCCGCCTGCGCGCCGGCACCATGGTGGCCGACATGTCGCTCGCCGCGCCGTCCGGCAGCCTGTACGCGCTGGACCTGGACGACCGGGTGCCCGCGCTGCGCGGTCTCGAAGCCGGCTACATCACGCCCAACGGCATGGCCTTCAGCCCCGACGGCCGGACCATGTACCTCTCGGACTCGCACCCGAACCGCCAGACGGTCTGGGCCTTCGACTACGACACCGACACCGGCACGCCGCACAACCGCCGCGTCTTCATCGACTTCAGGCCCCTGCCCGGCCGCCCCGACGGTGCCGCCGTGGACACCGACGGCTGCTACTGGATCTGCGGCAACGACGCCGGCCTGGTGCACCGCTTCACACCCGCAGGACGGCTGGACCGCTCGCTGAGCGTGCCCGTGAAAAAGCCCGCCATGTGCGCCTTCGGCGGCGCCGGGCTGGACACCCTGTACGTCACCTCCATCCGGCCCGGCGGCGATCTCGCCGACCAGCCGCTGGCCGGTGGCGTGTTTGCACTGCGTCCTGGCGTGAGGGGCCTGGACGAGCCGCGCTGCGCGATCTGAGACGCAACCAGCGCCGGCACGGTTTTCTTCACCTCAACCCAACCACCACAACGGAGACTTTGATGAAACTGCAACGCCATCTCACCGCCATGGCCGCCGGCCTGCTGGCGCTGTCCGCACAGGCCGCCGAGCTGCGCTCGGCCGACGTGCACAACAGCGACGACTACCCCACGGTCGCCGCCGTGCGCCACATGAGCCAGCTGCTGGAGCAGCGCAGCGCCGGCAAGTACAAGATCAAGGTCTTCAACAAGAGCGCCCTGGGTTCCGAAAAGGAAACCCTGGACCAGGTGAAGATCGGCGCGCTGGACATGAACCGCGTCAACATCAGCTCGCTCAACGCGATCTGCCCCAAGAGCCTGGTGCCCACCATGCCCTTCCTGTTCCGTTCGGTGGAACACATGCGCCACGTGCTGGACGGCCCGGTCGGTGAAGAAATCCTCAAGGGCTGCGAACACCAGGGCCTGGTCGGCCTGGCTTTCTACGACAGCGGCGCGCGCTCGATCTACGCCAAGAAGCCGGTGCGCAGCCTGGCCGACGTCAAGGGCATGAAGATCCGCGTGCAGCCGTCCGACCTGTGGGTCGCCGTCGCGACCGCGATGGGCGCCAACGCCACCCCCATGCCGACCGCCGAGGTCTACACCGGCCTGAAGACCGGTCTGATCGACGCCGCCGAAAACAACGAGCCCTCCTACGAAGGCTTCAAGCACTACGAGGCGGTGAAGTTCTACTCGTACACCCAGCACTCGATGGCGCCCGAGATGCTGGTGATCTCCAAGGCGGTGTTCGACAAGATGTCGCCGGCCGACCAGACCCTGTTCCGCGCTGCGGCCAAGGAGTCGGTGGCGTTCCAGCGCCAGAAGTGGGACGAGCAGACCGCCAAGGCGATCGACATCGTCACCAAGGCCGGCTCCGAGCTGGTCAAGGACGTGAACAAGGCCGAGTTCCAGGCCGCCATGAAGCCGGTGTACGAGAAGTTCATGACCACGCCCGACCTGCAGCGCCTGGTCAAGGCCGTGCAGGACACCAAGTAAGCCTGCCTCTCCCCTGCCCGCGCGGTGGCCTGCCGTGCGGGCAGTTCTTCCCCTCCGCTCTCCGGAACTGCCCATGTCCGCTCCGCTGCCTTCCGACGCCGAAAACAGGCGTCCCCGCGCCAACCTGCTGTTCAACCGGGTGTGCGCCCGCATCAGCAAGTTCTGCCTGGTGATGGCCATCATCGGCCTGATCTCGCTGATCCTCTCGGTGCAGACCCAGGTGGTCGGCCGCTATGTGTTCAACGACACGCCGACCTGGACCGAAGCCCTGGCGCTGCAGCTGGTGCTCTACATCACTGCGCTGGGTGTGGCCGTGGGCGTGCGCGACGCCGGCCACATCGGGCTGGAGTCGCTGGTCTCTCTGCTGCCGGAATGGATGCGCCTGAAGGTGGAAGTGCTGATCCACCTGCTGGTGGCCGTGTTCGGGGCTGTCATGGGCTGGAGCGGCTGGATGTGGACCCGTCTCAAGTGGGATGAGCTCGACCCGATGCTGGGCCTGCCCGCCGGTCTGGACTACCTGGCGCTCGTGATCGCGGGCGCGCTCATCGTGCTGTTCTCGTTCGAACACATCCTGGCGCTGCTGCGCGACGAAGAAGTGATCCCCGCCTGGCACTGAGCCACTCCCTGACCACAACAAGAAACACCCATCATGGAACTGGCCATCCTTTCCGTTTCCTTCCTGCTCCTGCTGCTCATCGGCGTGCCGGTGGCGTTCTCCATCGGCCTGGCCTCGGTGGCCACGGTGCTGTACGCCGGCGTGCCGGTGGCGATCGTCTTCCAGAAGATGGTCGGCGGCATGCAGGTGTTCTCCTTCATGGCGATCCCGTTCTTCGTGTTCGCCGGCGAGCTGATGCTCTACGGCGGCATCGCCGACCGCATCGTGCGTTTTGCCAACAGCCTGGTCGGCCACGTGCGCGGCGGCCTGGGCATGAGCAACGTGGTGGGTTGCACGCTGTTCGGCGGCGTGGCGGGCTCGGCGCTGGCCGACGTCTCCGCCATGGGCTCGGTGATGATTCCCCTGATGAAAAAGGAGGGTTACGACGCCGACTACGCGGTCAACGTCACGACCCACGCCGCTCTGGTCGGCGTGCTGATGCCGACCTCGCACAACCTGATCATTTTCACGCTGGCGACCACCGGCATTGCTTCGGTCAGCGTGCTCAGCCTGATCCTGGCCGGCGTCATTCCGGCACTGCTGCTGACGCTGTGCAACCTCGCCGCCGCCTACTGGGTCGCGGTCAAGCGCGGCTACCCGACACGCGGCAAGTTCACCGGCTGGCGCGAGGTTCTGTCGGCCTGGCTGGCCGCCATGCCCGGTCTGATGATCGTGGTCATCATCCTCGCCGGCATCCTCTCGGGCGTGTTCACCGCCGCCGAATCGGCCGCCACCGCCGTGCTCTGGGCACTGATCGTGACCGTGCTGGTCTACCGCTCGCTGTCCTGGAAAGACTTCCTCAAGGCCTGCGCCAAGGCCTGCAAGACCACCGGCGTGGTGCTGCTGCTGATCGGCATCTCGTCGGCGTTCGGCTATTTCATGGCGCTGTACGAGGTGCCGCAGAAGACCGGCGCGCTGATGACCTCGGTGTCCGACAGCCCCTGGGTCATCTTCCTGATGATCAACGTCCTGCTGTTCCTGCTTGGAACCTTCCTGGACATGGCCGCCACCATCCTGGTGTGCACGCCCATCTTCCTGCCGATCGCGATGCAGTTCGGCATGGACCCGGCCCAGTTCGGCATCGTCATGCTGATCAACTGCGCCCTCGGCCTGAACACGCCGCCGGTGGGGGTGACGCAGTTCGTGGGCTGTGCGATCGGAGGCATCTCGGTCGGACAGGTCATGAAATCCATCCTGCCGTTCTACGGCGCGCTCACCGCGTGCCTGCTGCTGGTGACCTATGTGCCCGCGTTCTCGTTGTGGCTGCCCGGCATGTTCACCAAATAAGCGGCACACCTCCATGACATCCCACGCCATCCGCCATGTGCGCGTGACGCCGATCGCGTTCCGCGACCCGCCGCTGCTCAACGCCGCCGGCATCCACGAGCCCTGGGCCCTGCGTTCGATCATCGAAATCGAGACCGACTCCGGCCTGATCGGCATCAACGAGAGCTACGGCGATTTGCCGATGCTCGACGCGCTGGCCAAGGCGGCGCCCGCACTGACCGGGCTCTCGCCCTGGGCGCTCAACGACATGGAGACCCGTGTCGCCGCGCTGGTCACGCCGAAACAGACCAGCTCGGAGTTCCTGGGCACGCAGGTGTCGCTGGCGCCGGGCACGCACGTCTCCAAGACGGTGGCGAAGGTGATCAGCGCGTTCGAGGTCGCGATGATGGACCTGCAGGGCCAGCTGGCGAACGCGCCGGTGGTGGACCTGCTGGGTGGCGCCGCACGGCCCGCCGTGCCGTTCAGTGCCTACCTGTTCTTCAAGTACGCCGAGCACATCGAGAAGCCCTACGCCCCCGATCCGTTCGGCGAAGGCATCACGCCCGAACAGATGGTGGCGCAGGCGCGCCGCATGATCGATCAGTACGGCTTCAAGAGCATCAAGCTCAAGGCCGGTGCGCTGCCACCCGAACAGGAGGTGGCCGCCCTGCTGGCCCTCTCCAAGGCCTTCCCGGGCGCGCCGCTGCGCATCGACCCGAACGCCAACTGGACCGTGGCCACCAGCCTGAAAGTGGTGGAGCAGTTGCGCGGCGTGCTGGAGTACTACGAAGACCCGGCCCCGGGCCTGGACGGCATGGCTGCGGTAGCCGCTGCGTGCGAAGTACCGCTAGCCACCAACATGGTGGTCACCGATCTCAAGGAATTCCGCCGCAACGCCGAGATGGGCTGCCCGGTGAAGATCGTGCTGAGTGACCACCACTACTGGGGCGGCCTGCGCGCCACGCAGCGGCTGGCGTTGATGTGCGAGACCTTCGGCCTGGGCCTGTCGATGCACTCGAACTCGCACCTGGGCATCAGTCTCACCGCGATGACGCACCTGGCGGCTTCGGTGCCGCAACTCTCCTACGCCTGCGACACGCACTACCCCTGGCAGGACGACGAGGTGGTCCAGGGCGGTCGCCTGGCGTTTGAAGACGGCAGCCTTCGCGTGCCCACGACACCCGGCCTGGGCGTGCAGATCGATCGCGAGGCTCTGGCCCGCCTGAACAACAACTACCTGAACACGACCATCCGCAACCGCGATGACCTGGCGCAGATGCGCAAGTACGACCCGTCGTTCACCGGGCACCAGCCCCGGTTCTGAACCCGTCCCATTCACACACGAGAGCACCCACCATGCAATACACACCCCAGGATCTCAAGCAGGTCATGTCCTCCGGCCTGCTGTCGTTTCCGCTGACCGATTTCGACGCCCATGGTGACTTCGACGCGAAAGGTTACGCCGCCCGCCTCGAATGGCTGGCGCCCTATGGCGCGACTGCGCTATTCGCAGCTGGCGGCACGGGCGAGTTCTTCTCGCTCACCGGCGAGGAGTACCCCGGCATCATCCAGACTGCGGTCGACACCTGCCGCGGCAAGGTGCCGATCATTGCCGGCGCCGGTGGCCCGACCCGCTTCGCCATCCAGTGCGCCCAGGCTGCCGAGAAAGCCGGCGCGCACGGCATCCTGCTGCTGCCCCACTACCTGACCGAAGCCGGCCAGGAAGGCCTGATCGCGCACGTCGAGGCCGTGTGCAAGAGCGTGCAGTTCGGCGTCATCGTCTACAACCGCAACGTCTGCAAGCTCACGCCCGAGTCGCTCGCCATCCTGGCCGACCGCTGCCCCAACCTGATCGGGTTCAAGGACGGCGTGGGCGACATCGAAGCGATGTCTTCCATCTACATGCGCATGGGCGACCGCTTCGCCTACCTGGGTGGCCTGCCCACGGCCGAGGTCTACGCCGCGGCCTACAAGGCGCTGGGCACGCCGGTGTATTCGTCGGCCGTCTTCAACTTCATCCCGAAGACCGCGATGCAGTTCTACGAAGCCGTGCGCACCGACGACATGGCCACGCAACACCGCCTGCTGCGGCAGTTCTTCATGCCCTATCTGGCCATCCGCAACAAGACCCAGGGCTATGCGGTGAGCATCGTCAAGGCCGGCGCCGCCCTGGTGGGTCACCCGGCCGGTCCGGTGCGTCCGCCGCTGTCGGACCTCAAGCCTGCAGAGATGGAGCAGCTCAAGGCACTGATCGACCAGCTCGGTCCCCAGTGACGCCATGACCGCTCCCGTCGTCACTTCCATGCGTGTCATCCCGGTCGCTGGCCGGGACGGCATGCTGCTCAACCTCTCGGGCGCGCACGCCCCGTTTTTCACGCGCAACATCGTCATCGTCACCGACAGCGCGGGCCACACTGGCCTGGGCGAGGTGCCGGGTGGCGAGAAGATCCGCCAGACGCTGGAAGACGCCCGACCCCTGGTCGAGGGTCAGTCCATCGGCAAGCTGCAGGCCATCCTGAACGCGATGCGCTCCCAGTTCGCCGACCGCGACAGCGGCGGCCGCGGCCTGCAGACCTTCGACCTGCGCACCACCATCCACGCCGTGACGGCTGTGGAGTCGGCCCTGCTGGACCTGATGGGCCAGCACCTGGAGGTGCCGGTCGCGGCCCTGCTCGGCGAGGGCCAGCAGCGCGAGGCGGTGCAGATGCTGGGCTACCTGTTCTTTGTCGGAGACCGTACGCTGACGGACCTGCCGTATGCCGATCCGGCCAGCGAACCCGACCACGCCGACGACTGGTGTCGCCTGCGCCACGAGAAGGCCATGACGCCTGAGGCCGTGGTGCGCCTGGCCGAAGCCGCGCAGGCACGTTACGGATTCCAGGACTTCAAGCTCAAGGGTGGTGTCCTCTCCGGCGACGAAGAGGTCGAGGCCGTGACCGCGCTGCACGAACGCTTTCCCGATGCGCGCGTGACGCTGGACCCGAACGGTGGATGGCTGCTCAAGGACGCGATCCGCCTGGGCGAGAAAATGCGCGGCGTGGTGGCCTACGCCGAAGATCCGTGCGGCGCCGAAGAAGGTTTCAGTGGCCGCGAGGTGATGGCCGAATTCCGCCGCGCCACCGGCCTGCCCACCGCCACCAACATGGTCGCCACCGACTGGCGCCAGCTGGCCCATTCGCTGGCGCTGCAGAGCGTGGACATTCCGCTCGCCGACCCGCATTTCTGGACCATGGCCGGCAGCGTTCGCGTGGCGCAGACCTGCCGCGACTGGGGTCTGACCTGGGGCTCGCATTCCAACAACCACTTCGACATATCGCTGGCCATGTTCACCCACGTGGGCGCGGCCGCACCGGGCAAGGTCACCGCCATCGACACGCACTGGATCTGGCAGGATGGCCAGCGGCTGACGAAAGATCCGCTGAAGATCGAAAGCGGCTACGTGCAGGTTCCGAAGAAGCCCGGCCTGGGCATCGAGATCGACATGGCCGAGGTCGAGAAGGCCAACCGCCTGTACCAGCAGCACGGCCTCGGTGCGCGCGACGACGCGATCGCGATGCAGTACCTGGTCCCGGGTTGGAGGTTCGACCCCAAGAAGCCCTGCATGGTCCGATGAGCACCGACGCACGCACCATCCGCATCCACCCGGGCGACAACGTCGCCGTGGTGGTCAACGACGGCGGCCTGCCCGCCGGCACCGCCCTGCCCGGCGGGCCGACGCTGGTGCAGCCCGTGCCGCAGGGGCACAAGGTCGCGCTGAGCAATCTGCCCGCCGGCACCGCCGTGCGCCGCTACAACGTGGTCATCGGCCACACCGCGGTGGACATCCCTGCCGGTGGCTGGGTCAACGAACAGCGGCTGGTGATGCCGGAAGCCCGCTCGCTGCAAGGCCTGCCCGCGCCGCAACCACCGGCCGACTTGCCGCCTCTCGAAGGCCATACGTTCCAGGGCTACCGCAACGCCGACGGCAGCGTGGGCACGCGCAACCTGCTGGCCATCACCACCACGGTGCAATGCGTGGCCGGGGTGCTGGAGTTCGCGGTCGAACGCATCAAGAAAGACCTGCTGCCGCACTACCCCAACGTCGACGGCGTGGTGGGCCTCACGCACAGCTATGGCTGCGGCGTGGCCATTGATGCCCCCGACGCCATCATCCCCATCCGCACCGTGCGCAACCTCGCCAGCAACCCCAACTTCGGCGGCGAAGTGATGGTGCTCAGCCTGGGCTGCGAGAAGCTGCAGCCCGAGCGCTTGCTGCCGCCTGGCTCGATCCCGATTGCGGATCAGCGACAAGGCCCGGATGTGGTCTGCCTGCAAGACGAGAAGCACGTCGGCTTCATGTCGATGATCGATTCGATCCTCACGCAGGCCAAAGGTCATCTCGAACGCCTCAACGCACGCCAGCGCGAAACCTGCCCGGCCAGCGAACTGGTGGTCGGCGTGCAGTGCGGCGGCAGCGACGCGTTTTCCGGCGTCACCGCCAACCCGGCGGTGGGTTTTGCGACCGACCTGCTGGTTCGTGCTGGCGCGACGGTGATGTTCAGCGAGAACACCGAGGTGCGCGACGCCGTGGACCAGCTGACGCGCCGCGCCGCAACGCCCGAGGTGGCGGCGGCGATATTGCGCGAACTCGGCTGGTACGACGCCTACCTCGCGCGCGGCCAGGCCGACCGCAGCGCCAATACCACGCCCGGCAACAAGAAGGGCGGCCTGTCCAACATCGTCGAGAAGGCCATGGGCTCCATCGTCAAGAGCGGCAACGGCCCGATCCACGGTGTCATCGGCCCCGGCGAGAAGGTGAACCGCAAGGGACTGATCTTCGCTGCCACGCCCGCCAGCGACTTCATCTGCGGCACGCTGCAACTCGCCGCCGGCATGAACCTGCACGTGTTCACCACCGGCCGCGGCACGCCCTACGGCCTGGCCGAGTGTCCGGTGATCAAGGTGGCCACGCGCAACGATCTCGCGCGCCGCTGGCACGACCTGATGGACATCAACGCGGGCCGCATTGCCAGCGGCGAAGCGAGCATCGACGAACTCGGCTGGGAACTGTTCCATCGCATGCTGGCCGTGGCCAGCGGTGAGAAGACCTGGGCCGAAAAATGGGGCCTGCACAACGACCTGGTGCTGTTCAATCCCGCGCCGATTACATGAAACACCCCCTGCGCCGCTGCGCGGCTTCCCCCTCTCTCGCCTGCGGCGGGAGGGGGACGACACCAGAGGCCCGGCCAAGCCGGTTCCTCGGTGTCCTTGGCCTGGGACACCGCTCCTCTCGAAGCTGATCTCTGATCGGTCATTCATCAACAACACGGAGACAAACCATGAACCTCAACCGCCGACACCTGATCGCCGCTTCCGCTGGCGCGGCCCTGGGGAGCAGCCTGCCCCTGGGCGCTTTTGCCCAGAGTGACTACCCCAGCAAAACGATCAAGATCATCGTGGCCTTCCCTCCCGGCGGCACGTCCGATGTGATGGGCCGCCTGGTGGCCGATCCGCTGGCCAAGGTGCTGGGCCAGCCGGTGGTGGTGGAAAACGTCGGCGGCGCCGGTGGCGTGATCGGCACCGAGCGTGGTGTCAAGGCGCCCGCCGACGGCTACACCATCATCCAGACCGGCGTGGGCCAGAACGCCGTGGCGCATGGCCTGGACCCCAACCTCAAGTACGACTCCGTCAAGGACTTCATCCACATCAGCCACGTGCACAACGGCCCCAACGTCCTGGTGGTCAACGCCAGCCAGCCCTACAAGACCCTGGCCGACCTGGTGAAGGCCGCCAAGGCCAACCCCGGCAAGCTGGACTACGGCTACACCCACGCGGCCTCGGGCCACATGGCGATGGAGCTGTTCAAGCAGACCGCCGGCATCTTCATGACCGGCATCCCCTACCGCGGCGGCGGCCCGATGATGACCGCCCTGCTGGGCAACGAGATCCCGATGATGTTCATCAACCAGGACGTCGCCCTGCCCCACATCAAGGCCGGCAAGTTGCGCGCGCTGGCGGTCAGCAGCCTGCAGCGCAACAGCCTGTACCCCGACGTACCCACCGTTGCCGAGTCCGGCTACCCCGGCTTCGAGGCGCTGAGCTGGTCGGGCATGTCGGTGGCCAAAGGCACGCCCGCCCCCATCGTGGCCAAGCTCGAAGCCGCCTTCAAGGAGGTCATGTCTTCCCCGGCGATCAAACAGAAGCTGGAAAGCAACGGCTTCGTGGTGCCCCCGCAGGGCTCCAAGCTGTATTCGGACTTCGTCGCCAGCGAACTGCAGCGCTGGACCAAGGTGATCAAGACCGCGGGCATCAAGCCGCAATGAGTGCAGGACCCGCCCGCCCATGAGCCAGAGCGCCGACCGCATCGCCTGGATGCGCATTTCCTCCTGCTACCTGCCGCTGGCCAACCCGATCAGCGACGCCAAGGTGCTGACCGGGCGACAGAAGCCCATGACCGAGATCGCGATGCTGTTCGTCGAACTGCAGACCGAGCAGGGTCATGAAGGCCTGGGCCTGAGCTACAGCAAGCGCGCTGGCGGGCGAGGGCAGTTCGCGCACGCGCAGGAGATCGCACCCAACCTGATCGGCGAAGACCCCAACGACATCGCCCGCCTGTGGGACAAGCTGTGCTGGGCCGGCGCGTCGGCCGGGCGCAGCGGCCTGTCCACCCAGGCCATCGGCGCCTTCGACGTCGCGCTGTGGGACACCAAGGCACGGCGCGCGAACCTCTCGCTGGCCAAGCTGCTGGGCGCGCACCGCGAGTCGGTGCGCTGCTACAACACCTCGGGCGGCTTCCTGCACACGCCCATCGACCAGTTGAAGGTGAACGCCGCCGCCTCGGTGGCGCGCGGCATCGGTGGCATCAAGCTCAAGGTCGGCCAGCCCGACGGCCGCATCGACATGGAACGCGTGAAGGCGGTGCGCGAACACCTCGGAGACGGCGTGCCGCTGATGGTGGACGCCAACCAGCAATGGGACCGCCCCACCGCGCAGCGCATGTGCCGCGCGCTCGAAGGCTTCAACCTCGTGTGGATCGAGGAGCCGCTGGACGCCTACGACCACGAGGGCCACGCCGCGCTGGCGCAGCAGTTCGACACCCCCATCGCCACCGGCGAGATGCTGACCAGCGCCGGCGAGCACTGGGACCTGATCCGCCACCGCGCGGCCGACTACCTGATGCCCGACGGCCCTCGCGTCGGCGGCATCACGCCCTTCCTCAAGGTGGCCGGGCTGGCGCAGCACGCGGGGCTGATGCTGGCGCCGCACTTCGCAATGGAACTGCATGTGCACCTGGCCGCGGCCTACCCGACCGAACCCTGGGTCGAGCACTTCGAATGGCTGGAGCCGCTGTTCAATGAGCGCATCGAGATTGCCAACGGCCGCATGCGGGTGCCCACGCGGCCGGGTCTGGGCCTTTCGCTGAGCGAGCAGGCGCGCGCGTGGACGCGCGAGCAAACCGAAGTGGGCTCGCGGGTCTGAGGGACCGGAATGTTCCAGCGCCTGGACCCCGCCCGCTTTTTCGGTGACATCGGCGGCGAGCCGGTCGCCCTGTTCCGCCTGCGCCATGCCTGCGGCATGGAGGTCGCCGTCTGCAACCTCGGCGCCAAGGTGCTGCAGATCCTCGTGCCCGACCGCGACGGCGTGGTGGGTGACGTGGCGCTGGGCTACGACAGCCTGTCCGCGCTGCAGGCCGGCACGCCGTCCATGGGCGCCTTCATCGGACGCTACGCGGGCCGCATCGCGCAGGCGCGCTACACGCTCGACAACACCACCTACACGCTGGATGCCAACGCGGGCCTGCACGCCATCCATGGCGGGCCCAACGGTTCGCGCCACCGCGTGTTCTCGGCCCATCAGGACGCGCCCGATGAACTCACGCTGCACCTGCGCTTCGAACCCTCCAGCGACCGGCATCCGGGCATCATCGACCTGCGCCTGAGCTACCGGCTGACCCATGAGAACACCCTGGTGGTGGAACACGAAGCGGTCGCGGTCTGCAACGCCAGCCCGGCCTCTCCCGCGAGCTTCACGCCACACATCTTCTTCAACCTCGACGGGCCGGTCGACACCCTGGTCGACGGACACGAGCTGCAGGTGACGGCCGACCGGCTGCTGGCCGCCGACGCGGACAACGTGGCCACCGGTGAACGCCTTTCACTGGACGGTCACGCGCTCGACCTGCGCCAGCGCCGTCGCCTGGGCGCCCTGCCCGACATCGACCATGCCTATGAACTGGTGTCGCCCAGGGGCGATCCGTCGCTGCGCCGGGTCGCCCGTGCCCGCAGCGCAGCCAGCGGACGCACGCTGGACGTCTGGACCACCGAACCGGTGCTGCAGGTCTACACCGCCGGGGCACTGGGCAGCGGCGCCTCGCCCGACATCGGCAAACAAGGCGTGGTGCACCGGCCGCGCGCGGGCCTGTGCCTGGAACCGCAGCAGTACCCCAATGCCATGCACTGCCCGGCGTTCCCGCTCAACCGCGTGGCGATCGGGCGCCCCTACCTGGCGCGCACCGAATACCGGTTCGGCTCTTTGCCATGCTGACTCAGACTCCTCCAGCACGCACCGTGGAACCGGCTGTGCCGGGCCACTGGTGTGGCCCCCTGGGGGGTGACGCGAAGCGGCGCGGGGGGGTCACCCCAACAGCGGCACCCGGTTGATCGCCATCGCCGCCGCAGCGGTGCGCGTCTCCACGCCCAGCTTGGCGTGGATGCGCTCCAGGTGCTTCTTCACCGTCGCCGGGCTCGATCCGAGGATGTCGCCGATGTCGCGGTTGATCTTTCCTTTGACCACCCAGTACAGCACCTCGGCCTCGCGCGCAGTGAGCCCGAAGGCCTGCGCGAGCGATTCGAGCACGGCGGCGTCCGAGGTCTCCTGCATCACGATCAGCCAGTCGCCGGGCTCGCCGGGCAGCTCTTCGCTTTCTTCGTCGCCCACGCGCTGGTGCAGCCGGAAGGTCAGGCGGCGCGGCCCCTGGTCGAGCGTGAGGCGCGGCGGCTCGCGCAGCGGCTGCCCGGTGTCGGGAGGCGCCATCAGCGTGGGCAGCAGGCGGTCGAGCCAGTCGAGCACCGGCTGCGGCGTGACCGGCGCTTCGGTGCCGCAGTAGCGCAACAGCAGGTCGCGCGCCAGCGGGGTCTGCCACATCAGGCGCCCGTCGCGCGCACGCACGGTGATGGTCGCGTAGCCGAAGGCGTCGAGTGCGTTGCGCGCCTGGCTGCGTTCGACCGCGCCCTGACGCACATGGCGCGCGTTGCGCAGGTGCACGCCCATGCGCGCCATCACCTCGCGCGGCTTGATCGGTTTGGTCACGTAGTCGACGCCACCGGCCTCCAGCGCCGCGACCAGGTGTTCGGTCTCGGTCAGGCCGGTCATGAAGATGATCGGAATGTGCGCGGTGGCCGGATCGGCCTTGAGGCGGCGCGCGACCTCGAAGCCGTCCAGGCCCGGCATCACCGCGTCCAGCAGCACCACATCGGGCAGAGCCTGCTGCGCGCGCCGGATCGCCGCCTCGCCGTCGAGCGCGACCAGCACGGTGTAGCCGGCAGCGTCGAGCGCGTCGTGCAGCGGCGCCACGTTGTCGGGCACGTCGTCGACGATCAGCACGATGGACGCGGGGTCGCCGGTCAGGCCGTCGTGGCCCATGGCGGAAGGTCGGTCGGGGGCGTGGATCATGGGGCGGGTTTGGACGGGGCGGCCTGTGCACCGGACTGCAGCAGGCGCTGTTCGATGGCCTCGAAACGGAACTCGCGCGCCAGCGCCCGCAGGGCATCGGCCAGCGGCGCCTGCTCGGGGCGGTCTTCGACCCAGCGGTCGAGCCAGCGCACGATGCCCTTGGTGTAGCCCAGCCGCACCAGTTCGAGCAAGGGCGTCAGCTCGTTGGCCGGTGGCAATGGCGCCGCTGCCTGCGTCACCGGCCGTTCGGACGTGGCAGGCACGACCTCGGTGGCCTGCACCCAGGTCAGCCCCAGCTGCTGTCCGAGCCAGTCGGTCAGTTCTTCGCGGCGCACCGGTTTGACGAAGAACGCCTGCTCGCGCCCCTGACTGTCGGGCGCCTCGGACTGCAGGCCCTTGTCGAAGGCGTTGGCCGACACGATCGCCATCGGTACCGACGACCAGCCCGCCGCGCGCAGGCGACGCAGGGTCTCCCAGCCGTCGATGCCGGGCATCGCGAGGTCCATGAAGACGGCGTGCGGCGCGCGGTCGCTGCCCGGCGCCACCGTTTCCAGCAGCGCAATCGCATCGTGCCCGCTGGTGGCCAGCATCACCTCAAAGCCCAGCGGCTGCAGCCAGCGCGCGATCAGCTCGCGATCGCTCTCTTCGTTGTCGACCACCAGCACGCGCCGCCGCGGACCTTCGTATCCGGTGAGCAGGGGCGATGGCCGCGCCACCCGCGCCGCCGCGCCCGCCAGGCCCGGCAGGAACAGGCGCACGGTGAACACCGTGCCCTGGCCGGGCGCGCTGCGCACCGTCATCTCGCCGCCCATCAAATCGGTCAGCATTTTGGCGATGGTCAGGCCCAGACCTGTGCCCGAAATGCCGGTGCCCGGCGCGCCCTGCGACTCCGACTGGCGGCCGCGCGCGAAGGGTTCGAACACGCGTTCGAGCTCCTGCGCCGCCATGCCGGGGCCGGTGTCGCAGACCTCGAACACCGCCATCTCGCGCGCATGGGAGACACGCAGCCGCACCTCGCCCTCGCGGGTGAACTTCACCGCGTTGCCCAGCAGGTTGATCAGGATCTGGCGCAGCCGCTTCTCGTCCGCGCGCACCGTCTCGGGCAACCGCGCACCGGGCTCGAACACGAAGCGCAGGCCCTTGCCAGCCGCCTGCAGCTCGAACATGCTCGCGACCTCGCGCACCGTGTCGGCGAACGCCATCGGCCGCACGTCCAGCTGCAGCCGGCCGGACTCGATGCGTGCGATGTCCAGCGTGCCTTCGATCAGCGACAGCAGGTGCTCGCCGCCACGGTGGATCACGCGGATCGCCTGCGCCCGGTGCGGCGCCATCTCGCTGTCTTCCTGCAGCAATTGCGCGTAGCCCAGGATGCTGTTGAGCGGTGTGCGCAGCTCGTGGCTGATGGTGCTGATGTAGCGGCTCTTGGCCTGGTTGGCGTGGTCGGCCGCCTCACGGGCGCGCTGCAACTGCTCGTCGGTGCGGCGGTGCGACTCGATCTCCTGCATCAGCAGCCGCGTCTGGCGGTTCGATTCTTCCTGCGCCACCTCGCGGCTCTTGTGCGCCAGCACCAGCCACCAGGCCACCGTCGCGCCGATCAGAAGCAGCACCGCGTAGACCCGCAGGAAGCCCGAGCGCAGCGCGGCGTCCAGCAGGCCCGCGTCGGCCGCAACCGCCACACCCTGCCCCAGGCCCTCGACCTGCTGCCGGTACAGCAGCCCCAGCACCGCCGCCAGCACCGGCGCCACCACCAGCATCAGCAGCAGGTAGTGCGCGAGACCGGCTTCCAGGTAGGGCCACACGCGTTGCGGCAAGACCTGGCGCAGCGCCGCCTGCCACTGCACCGACAGCCGCCCGTGCGGCTTGCAGAGGTCGCCGCAGCGGGCATCGAGCGAGCAGCAGAGCGAACAGATGGATCCCTGGTACGCCGGGCAATGGGCCATGTCGGGACCTTCGTAGTCCCTTTCACAGATCACGCATTTCAGGACGCTCAAGCGCTGGTAGCAACCCGCCGCGGCGCGATTCGCCGCCGGGCCGCCCCAAGGCGAATCAGCCCCCTCGGGGGGCAGCGACCCGCGCAGCGGCGGGGCGTGGGGGTCGGCATCCCTGGCGATGTAGTAGCGCCCTTTGGTCGCCCACGCGATGAGCGGCGCCGTGATGAGCGCAGTGACCATCGCGATCACCGCCGAGAAGGCCTGCGCTCCAGGACCCATCAGCCCCATGTGCGCTGCGATCGACAGCGCCGACGCCAGCCCCATCGCGCCCACGCCCACGGGGTTGATGTCGTACAGGTGTGCCCGCTTGAACTCGATGCCTTTCGGGCTCCAGCCCAGCGGCTTGTTGATCACGAGGTCGGCGACCACGGCCATGATCCAGGCGATCGCGATGTTGCTGTAGAGCCCCAGCACCTCGCCCAGCGCCCGGAACACATTCATCTCCATCAGCATGAACGCGATCAGCGTGTTGAACACCACCCAGACCACGCGCCCCGGGTGGCTGTGGGTCAGGCGCGAAAAGAAGTTGCTCCAGGCCAGCGAGCCGGCGTAGGCGTTGGTGACGTTGATCTTGAGCTGCGAGATCACGACGAACAGCGCCGTCGCCGCCACCGCCCAGCCGTAGTTCGGAAACACGTACTCGTAGGCCGCCAGGTACATCTGGTTGGGGTCGACCGCGCGCTCGGGCGGCACCATGTGACTGATCGCCAGATACGCCAGCAGCGCTCCGCCCAGCATCTTCAGCACGCCCAGGATCACCCAGCCCGGCCCGCCGGCCAGAACGCCCGCCCACCACCGCTTGCTCTTGCCCGGACGCGGGGCCGGCATGAAGCGCAGGTAGTCGGCCTGCTCGCCCATCTGCGTGATCAGCGCGATGCCAACGGTGAGGGCTGCACCAAACAGGTGCCAATCAAACCGGGCACCCGCACCACTTTCGCCCCCGTAATGCACCACATGGGAGAACGCGCCCGGGTCCATCCGCCAGACCGCCACAAACGGCACCACCATCATCACCAGCCACAGCGGCTGGGTCCAGACCTGGAAGCGGCTGATCAGCGAGACGCCGTAGGTCACCAGCGGGATCACCACCAGCGCACAGATCAGGTAGCCCCAGGCCGGCGGGATGTCCAGCGCCAGGTCCAGCGCATAGGCCATCACCGCCGCTTCCAGCGCGAAAAAGATGAAGGTGAACGAGGCGTAGATCAGCGAAGTGATGGTCGAGCCGATGTAGCCGAAGCCCGCGCCCCGCGTGAGCAGGTCCATGTCCACGCCGTAGCGGGCCGCGTAGACGCTGATCGGCAGGCCGGCCAGGAAGATGATCAGGCCCGTCGCCAGGATGGCCCAGAAGGCGTTGACGAAACCGAACTGCACCAGCAGCGTGGCGCCGACGGCTTCGAGGATCAGGAACGAGGCCGCGCCAAACGCCGTGTTGGCCACCCGCCATTCGCTCCACTGGCGAAAGCGCTGCGGCGTGAAGCGCAGCGCGTAGTCCTCCATGGTCTCGCGGCCGACCCAGCTGTTGTAGTCGCGGCGCACCTTGATGATGCGTTGGGGGGGCGCTGGATCGGGCAAAGGGTTCACCTGGGCGTTTTTGCAGCTTTCATGCCACGACCGGGCGGGGCACGGGATTTGCTCAATCCGCCATCAGCACACCCGAGAGACACCATGGAACTGACCCCGAGAGAGAAAGACAAGCTGTTGATCTTCACCGCCGCCCTGCTGGCCGAGCGGCGCAAGGCCCGCGGCCTGAAGCTCAACTACCCCGAAGCGGTCGCCCTGATCAGTGCGGCCGTGATGGAAGGCGCGCGAGAAGGCAAGACCGTCGCCCAGCTCATGAGCGAAGGCCGCACCGTGCTGTCCCGCGAAGATGTCATGGAAGGCGTGCCCGAAATGATTCCGGACATCCAGGTCGAAGCGACCTTTCCCGACGGCACCAAGCTGGTGACTGTCCATACCCCGATCCCCTGACCTCCGGAGCCCAGCCATGAAAGCATTGCTCGCCTTTGCCGCGACCCTGACCACCCTGCCCGCCCTGGCCCACGAAGGTCACGGCATGTTCGGCAGCCACTGGCATGCCACCGATGTCCTGGGTTTCGTGGCCCTCGCTGGCCTGGTGGCGGTGGCTGTCTGGATGTCGAAGAAGTGAGCGCCATGATTCCTGGCGAACTCTTCACCGACGCGGGTGACCACGCCCTCAACCCCGGCCGCGCCACGCTCACGCTGGTGGTGCAGAACACCGCCAACCGACCGGTGCAGGTCGGCTCGCACTACCACTTTGCCGAGACCAACGCCGCGCTGGCGTTCGACCGCGCCGCCGCGCAGGGCAAACGCCTGAACATCGCCAGCGGCACCGCCGTGCGCTTCGAGCCGGGTCAGCAGCGCACGGTCGAGCTGGTGGACTATGCGGGCGACCGGATCGTGTTCGGCTTCCGCGGCCTCGTACAGGGGAAACTGCCCTGATGGATGAGCGCACCAGGGAGCGTCCGTTCCAGAAGCACCGAGGAACCGGTTTCGCCGGGCCTCTGGTGCTGCCCCCTTCCAGGGGGTGACGCCGCAGGCGGCGCGGGGGTCAATACGAAATCGTGGTGCGCGTCACCACCGGCTGGTTGGGCGCGGCCAGCACGAAGAAGCCCGGCAGCCCGGCGGTGCCAAAGCGGGTCGCCGGATTGCGCACGAACACCGAGTCACTGAGCGTCATGAGCCCGCTGAGGTCGTTGCTGACGTAGAACACCGCGCTGCCACCCTCAACCCCCACGTTGTCGCTGACCATGCTGCCGTACACCGACAGCGTGAAGAAGTTGCCGTCGTTGTAGATCGCCCCGCCACTGCCGCCGCCGGGCGTGCCCGCCCTGGCAGGGTTGGCCCCGTAGCCCACCGCCGTGTTGTGGGTGATCAGGCTGTTGTAGACGCTGTAGGACACGCCGATGCTGCTGAGCGCGCCGCCGTTGGAGCAGCTGTTGCCCAGGCCCAGCCCGCCGCCGAAGGTGCTGCCCACCACGTACACCGGACGGTCCTGGTAGATGCTCAGCACCCGCACGGCGCCACCGCCGATGTCCGGTCCGGTGGTTTCGCAGCGGTTGCGGGTGAAGACGCTGTTGACGATCTTGAACTGCCCGCCGCGCACGAAGATGGCGCCGCCACCGCCGCCGTCCGTGAGCTGGCCGGTCGAGTTGCCCAGGGTGAAGCCGATGTTCTGCACCGTCAGCCGGGGCGTTTCCTGGTTCTGGCACTGCGCGCTGGTCCAGACCTGCGCCGGGTCGCAGGTGTTCTGGTAGAGGATGCGGACGCTGTCTCCGCCACTGAGCGTCACCAGACCGCCGCCGTCCAGCGTGACATCGGGCCGGTCGTTGAACACCTTGGCCGTGCGGGGCAGCGTGATGGTGACCGGGTTCGCACCGCAGTTGAAGCGGATCTTGCCGCCCAGCGCCACGGCCTGCACAACCGCCTCTCCGGTGCAGCTCGCCGGCGTGCCGGTGCCGATCACGCGATCCGCCTGGCTGGTGTTCACCACCTGACCTTCCGGTGGCACCGGCACCGGATTGCCCTGGTAACCGACGCCCGAAGGGGGCTGCGGGTCGGCCTGCCCCAGCACGTAATAGGCAATGCCCTCGTAGCGGTATTGCGGCAGGGTGGCAATCACCTGCCCGGCCTCGGCGGAGCTGGTCGTGAAGAAGTGGAAGCCTCGGCTGGCGACGTAGAACCGGTAGAGCGGCCGGAACCCGGTGCCGGCCGCCGTGCTGGCGTGGTAGGCCACGCCCTCGTAGGTGAACTGCGGCAGGCTGGCCACGATGTGGTCGCGCTCGGCCAGGCTGATGGTGTAGAAATGTACGCCCGTCTGGCCGTTGAAGAAGCGGTACACCGGGCTGAGCTGGCCGTCGGCGGTGCTGCTGGCCTGAAAAGCCAGGCCTTCGTAGGTCATGGAAGGCAGGGTGGCGATCACGCGGTCCCGCTCTGCCATGCTGGCCGTGTAGAAGTGGGCGGCGCTGCTGCGGTTGAAGAAACGGTACACGTTCACCGGCGTCAGCGCCTTGGCCACGGCGCTCGTCGAGTTCATCCCGCGCTGCCCGGCAAGCAGGCCCGATTGCTGCACCTCGGCCGCATTCAACGCGGCCGCCTCCAGCCACGGGTCCGACGCTTCAGTGGCCACCGCAGGCTGGTCACCGGCAGCCACCGACCGTGTCGCTGCCGGCTCGGTGGCGCCATTGCCTCCGCAACCGGTCAAGCCCAGGACGGCGAGTAGCAGCACCAAGGTCCATCCACCAGCCATGGGCATTCCGGCCCATGTGCGCCCACCGTTTTTCACCGCCATTGCTCACCCGCCTTGTCAACTGCCACAACGACCGTCTGGCCCTCAAGATCCAGGCGCACTGGCACAGTTCATGCTCAGCCATCACACCCGGAACAACCCCGAACATTTGAACATCAACCAGCGGCGCGGCTCGCACGAAAAAGATACTGTTGTGAACTCCGGTTACCGGCCTGTCTACTGCCGGGCCGAGCGCGCTGCAAACAGTCGTCGGTCATCCTGTTGAAGCCCGTGCCCCTGCCAGATCCCAGGTGAACCAATGGCCAGCATTCCCAAACGCGCCTATGCCGACATGTTCGGCCCCACCGTCGGCGACCGCGTGCGCCTGGCCGACACCGGCCTGCTGATCGAGGTCGAAAAGGACTACACGCTCGCGGCCGGCGGCTACGGAGAAGAAGCCAAGTTCGGCGGCGGCAAGACCATCCGAGACGGCATGGCGCAATCCCAGCGCACGCGCGCCGAGGGCGCTGTCGACACGGTGCTCACCAACGCCCTCATCGTCGACCACTGGGGCATCGTCAAGGCGGACATCGGCCTGAAGGACGGCCGCATCGTCGCCATCGGCAAGTCGGGCAACCCCGACACCATGCCCGGCGTGGACATCGTCATCGGCCCGGGCACCGAGGTCATCAGCTGCGAGGGCAACATCGTCACCGCCGGCGGCATCGACAGCCACATCCACTTCATCTGCCCGCAGCAGATCGACGAAGCCCTTGCCTCGGGCGTGACCACCATGCTCGGCGGCGGCACCGGCCCGGCCACCGGCACCTTTGCCACCACCTGCACACCCGGCCCCTGGCACATCGAACGCATGCTGCAGGCGGCCGACGGCTTCGCCATGAACCTCGGCTTTCTCGGCAAAGGCAACGCCAGCCAGCCCGCGCCGCTGCGCGAGCAGATTGATGCCGGCGTGATCGGCCTCAAGCTGCACGAAGACTGGGGCACCACCCCAAGCGCCATCAGCAACTGCCTGGACGTGGCCGAGGAAACCGACACGCAGGTCGCCATCCACTCCGACACGCTCAACGAGTCGGGCTTTGTGGAAGACACGATAGCCGCGACCAAGGGCCGCACGCTCTGCGCCTTCCACACCGAAGGGGCTGGCGGCGGCCATGCGCCCGACATCATCCGCGTGGTCGGTGAGGCGAACTTCCTGCCCTCGTCGACCAACCCGACCATGCCCTACACCGTCAACACGCTCGACGAACACGTCGACATGCTGATGGTCTGCCACCACCTGGACGCCGGCATCCCCGAAGACCTGGCCTTCGCCGAAAGCCGCATCCGCCGGGAGACGATTGCGGCCGAGGACATCCTGCACGACATGGGTGCGATCAGCATCATGAGCAGCGACAGCCAGGCCATGGGCCGCGTCGGCGAGGTGGTGATCCGCACCTGGCAGACGGCGGACAAGATGAAGTCGCAACGCGGGTCTCTACCTGAAGACAGCAGCCGCAACGACAATTTCCGCGTCAAGCGCTACATCGCCAAGTACACGATCAACCCCGCCATCGCGCACGGCATGTCGCACATCGTCGGTTCGCTGGAAGTCGGCAAATGGGCCGACCTGGTGATCTGGAAGCCCGCCTTCTTCGGTGTCAAGCCCGCGCTGGTGCTCAAGGGCGGCAGCATCGCGCTGGCCGCCATGGGCGACCCGAACGCCTCCATCCCGACGCCGCAGCCGGTGCACTACCGCCCGCAGTTCGGCGCCTTCGGCAGCGCGCTGGCCCGCGGCAGCCTGACGTTTGTCTCGCAGGCGGCCCAGTCGGCCGGTGTGGCACAGCGCTACGGCCTGGCCAAGACCACCGTGGCGGTGCAGAACTGCCGCAGCGTCACCAAGGCCAGCATGGTGCACAACAGCTACCTGCCCAAGATGGAGATCGACCCGCAGCGTTACACCGTGCGCGCCGACGGCGTGCTGCTGACCTGCGAGCCCGCCAGCAAACTTCCCATGGCGCAGCGATACTTCCTGTTTTGATAGCAGAACAGGAAGGAACAACAATGCTTCAGGTCTCCAAGCTCATTCCACAGGGTCAGGGTCTCGCGACCGTGCTGCTGCGCCGCGCGGCCACCGTGACGCTGGACTGGGATGTGCGTCAGAAGAGCCGCTTCGATGCCGAATCGTCGGAAGGTCGCCGCGTCGGCGTGTTCCTGCCGCGCGGCACCGTCGTGCGCGGCGGTGACGTGCTGGTGACGCAGGACGGCTCGCTGCTGCGCGTCGTGGCCGCCCCGCAGGCGGTGCTCAAGATCACGGCCTGCACCGACCATCACCACGGTCATGACCACGACACGGCCTTCGACCTCATGCGCGCCGCTTACCACCTGGGCAACCGGCATGTGCCGATCGAGCTGCGGCCCGACCACCTCAAGATCGAGCCAGATCACGTGCTGGCCGAGATGCTGCGCAGCATGCACCTGACCGTGACCGACGTCCGCGAACCGTTCGAACCCGAAGGCGGTGCCTATGCCGCGGGACACGGCGGGGGTCACGGCCATGACCACGGGCACTCTCATGACCATGGGCACGGCCACGCACACGGTCACGACCACCCTCACGCACACGCGCATGAATGAGGTGTCAGCCCAGCCGGTGCCGCGGGTCCATGGCCTGCTGCGCACGCTGTGGCTGGCGTCCCCGGCCCTGCCAGTTGGTGGTTTCTCCTATTCGGAAGGGCTCGAAGGCGCCATCGACGCCGGGTTGGTGCACAACGAGCACAGCGCCGCCGACTGGCTCGCCGATCAGCTGCACCTCGCACTGGCGCGCAGCGACCTGGCCGTGGTGGCGCAGGCCATCCCCGCCTGGCAGGCCAACGACCTGACCCGCATCGCCGCACTCAACGACTGGGTGCTCGCCACGCGCGAGACACAGGAGTTCCGGCTCCAGACCGAACAGATGGGCCGCTCGCTGCTGGTCTGGGCGCAATCGCTGGGCGCGCTGGGCGACGGTGTGTACGAGCAGCTGCTCTCGGCCCACCTGCAACCACCGACCTACCCGGTCGCCATGGCCTGCGCGGCTGCGGCGGCCGGGGCCGACCTCCACGACAGCCTGAGCGGCTTTGCCTTCGGCTGGGCCGAGAACATGGTGCAGGCCGCGATCAAGTCCGTGCCGCTGGGTCAGAGCGCCGGCCAGCGCATCCTGGCGCGGCTGGTGCGCGAGATCCCGGCCGCCGTGGACCATGCGGTGTCGCTGGACGATGACCACCGCCAGGCCTTCACGCCGATGCTCGCGATCCTGAGCGCCCGCCACGAAACGCAATACTCCCGACTGTTCCGTTCCTGAAGACCCGACCCATGAGCGCCCTGCACCACATCCCGAACCGCACCAAGAACCTCCCCCCGTTGCGCGTCGGCATCGGCGGTCCCGTCGGCTCCGGCAAGACAACGCTGCTGGAGATGCTGTGCAAGGCGATGCGCGAGCAGTACGACCTGATCGCCATCACCAACGACATCTACACCAAGGAAGACCAGCGCCTGCTGACTGTCAGCGGCGCACTGCCGGCCGAACGCATCATGGGTGTCGAGACCGGCGGCTGCCCGCACACCGCGATCCGCGAAGACTGCTCGATCAACCTCGAAGCCATCGACCGCATGCTGGGCGACTTCCCCAACGCCGACATCGTGTTCGTCGAATCCGGCGGCGACAACCTCGCCGCCACCTTCAGCCCGGAGCTCTCCGACCTCACCATCTACGTGATCGACGTGGCCGCGGGCGAGAAGATCCCGCGCAAGGGCGGCCCCGGCATCACGAAGAGCGACCTGTTCGTGATCAACAAGACCGACCTGGCGCCGCACGTGGGCGCCGACCTGGAAGTGATGAAGCAGGACACCGCCCGCATGCGCCCCGACACGGCGCGCCGCCCCTGGGTGATGACCAACCTCAAGACCCTGGACGGCGTGCAGGACGTGGTGCGCTTCATCGAGCAGCGCGGCATGCTGACGCCGGCAGCGGCGGCCACCGTGGCGGCCTGATCCTTCGGCCCAACGGCTACAATGCCGCCCACCCCGGAGACGTGGGAGAGTGGTTTAATCCAGCGGTCTTGAAAACCGCCGACCCGCAAGGGTCCGTGAGTTCGAATCTCACCGTCTCCGCCAGGACATCAAGAAAGACGGGCCCTCGCGGCCCGTTTCTGCTTTCTGACCATCACCCTACCCATCGTCGGCGGCGGCACGGTGTGTGCGAATCTCTCAACTGCTTTGACGCAAGCGAAGCTCGAAACCCAGATCCACGGAGTGATGGACTGGCGCTTCGCCGCGCATGAGCGTCAACAGCATTTGTGCGCCCGCTTCTCCGATGGCTCCCCGCGGCGTGGCCACCGTGGTCAGCGGAGGCAACATCTGGTCACTGCCCGAGAGATCGTTGAAGCCGGCCACCGCCACCCTCTCCGGTATGGCCATACCCACGCGGAGTGCAGCGAGCAGCCCGCCCTGGGCAAGGTCGTCGTTGCAGAAGAAAACTGCATCGCAGTCCGGGTGTGAGTCCAGCAACTGGGTCAGTAACTCGCCGCCCAACGCCATGGAAGAGGGACGGGGATCGAGCAGTTCCAGCGCGGGGTCATAGCGTCCAACCTCGTTCAAGGCTTGCCGATAGCCCTCGGCCCGTTGAAGCGTCCGGGGGTCCAGCTGGGCTGCCACAAAGGCAATGCGTTTTCGACCCCGCTCCAGGAGATGGCGGGTGATGGCGGCGCCTGCGTCTGTCTGTGAGAAGCCGACACAGTAGACATCCGGGGCCGACGAATGTGCCATCAGGTGAACACAAGGCACACCGCTGTTCGCGATCAACTCCCGTGTGTGTTCATTGTGATCGGTGCCTGTGACCAGCAGACCGGCCGGACGGTGCAGCAACTGTTCGCGCAGCAACTGCTCTTCCTCATCGGGGTCGTAGTGGGTGATGCCGATGAGCGTCTGGTATCCGGCGGGACGCAAGGTGCGCTGTACGGCCTCCAGCAGGTCAACAAACAGTGCGTTGGACAACATCGGAATGAGAACCGCCACATGTGAGCTGTGGCGCGACGCCAGTGCACGCGCGGCCGGGTCGGGCATGTAGCGAAGCTCTGCCGCGACCGCCCTGACCCGCTCAGCCAATGCCGGGTCCACCGTGCGCTCCCCACGAAGGGTGCGAGAAACGGTGATTGGACTGACACCCGCAAGTGCAGCGACATCGGCCAGGGTCACGCGGCCGGTGGCGCGGGAACGGGAAGAAGGGGATGTGGGCGGGATAGGGGTTTTCACGGGTATTGCGCGGCGCGGCATGGTCATAAGATAGCGCTATCTCAGGCCGATGCACAGCCTCGAAAACCCGCATCATGCCAGCCTGAACACCACGGTCTGCTCCTCAGACCGTTTTTTCCGGAATCTTGAGATAGCGCTATCTTTAAAATGAAAACCGACACAAACTTGTCGCTGGTGATCATGGGCGTGGCCGGTTGCGGCAAGTCCAGCCTGGGTGCCGCACTGGCACAACGTCTGAACGTCGAGCTGATCGAAGGCGACGACCACCACAGCGCAGCCAACCGCGAAAAGATGCAGCGGGGCACGCCGCTGACCGATGCCGACCGCGCCGGCTGGCTGGCCTCCCTGGGCGGCCTGCTCGCGCAGCACAGCCGTGTGGTCCTCACCTGCTCGGCCCTGCGCCGGCACTACCGCGAACAGCTGCGAAACGCCTCCCCTGGCCTGCGTTTCGTGTTCCTGGACATCACGCCGGAGCAGGCCCGCGAGCGCGTGGCCGCGCGCGCCTCGCACTTTTTCAACAGCACCCTGGTGGACAGCCAGTTCGCCACGCTCGAGACCCCGGTCGGCGAGCCCGGTGTGCTGCGGGTGGACGCGGCCGAGCCGCTGCCGCAGCTGGTGGAACAGGTGATCGCCTGGGCCACGGTGGCCGACCCATCACAGACCCCGGAGGCCGCATGAGCACCCACACATCCCCCCAACCACACGCCCTGCAGCGGGTGGCGCTGGCCCTCATGGCCGCCTGCCTGGCGGTGATGGCCTGTTCCGTGTTCCTCAACGTTGTGCTGCGCTATGGCTTCGGCAGCGGCATCGCGGCGAGCGAAGAACTCTCGCGCCTGCTGTTCGTGTGGATGGTCTTCATCGGCGCGGCCGCCGCCTACCCCGCCGGCGAACACATGGCCTTCACCAGCCTGGTCGGCCTGCTGCGCAAACGCCCGCTGGCATTCAAGGTGGCGACGCTGGCCATCCGGCTGCTGGTGCTGCTGGCCGCGGTGTTGCTGGGCCGGGGCGCCTGGCAGCAGGTCGTGGTGGGCATGGACAGCAACTCGGTGGTGCTGGGCTACCCGGTGGCGCTGCTGCCGCTGCCGGCACTGCTGTGCGCCGCGGCCATCGGCGCGATGGTGGTGTGGGAGATCGTGACCGCCAGACCGCTGGACCTCGGTCACGGCGTGGACGTGGAGTGATGCGATGAGCCTCGAAGCACAAGCCTTCATCGTGTTCGTGGTCGGCATGCTGACCCTCATGGGCATCGGCATGAACATGGCCTTTGCCCTGCTGCTCACCGGTGCCGGCATGGCCTGGGTGATGGACTTCTGGGACACCCAGCTTCTGGCGCAGAACATGGTCGCCGGCATCGACAGCTTTCCGCTGCTGGCCGTGCCGTTCTTCATCCTGGCCGGCGAGCTGATGAACAGCGGCGGCATCAGCAAACGCATCATCGACATGGCCCAGACCTGGGTCGGCCACATCCGCGGCGGACTGGGTTTCGTGGCCATCGGCGCTGCGGTGCTGATGGCGTCCATGAGCGGCTCGGCGCTGGCCGACACCGCAGCGCTGGCCACCATCCTGCTGCCCATGATGCGCGAGCACGGCTACCCCATGCACCGCTCGGCCGGCCTCATTGCGTCGGGCGGCATCATCGCGCCCATCATCCCGCCGTCCATGCCCTTCGTGATCTACGGCGTGACCACCAACACCTCCATCTCGGCGCTGTTCCTTTCGGGCATCCTGCCGGGCCTGATGATGGGCGCCGCCCTCATCGTGACCTGGAAGATCGTCCTCAAGGGCATGGACCTGAAAGACAACGCGCCGGTGCCCATGGCCGGACGCCTGCGCGCCACAGCCAAGGCCTTCTGGGCGCTGCTGATGCCGCTGATCATCATCGGCGGCATGAAGAGCGGCGTGTTCACGCCCACCGAAGCCGCCGTGGTGGCGGCGTTCTACGCGCTGGTCGTGGCCCTGTTCATTCACCGCGAGATGAAGCTGCCCGAGCTCTACGGTGTGCTCACCCGTGCCGCCAAGACCACGGCGATCGTCATGTTCCTGTGCGCCGGCGCCCAGGTGGCCAGCTACATGATCACCCTGGCCGACCTGCCCGGCGTGCTCAGCGGCTGGCTCGGCCCGCTGATCGAGAACCCGCGCGTGCTCATGGCCGTGATGATGATCGTGCTGGTGCTGATCGGCACCGCGCTGGACCTCACGCCCACCATCCTGATCTTCGCGCCGGTGATGCTGCCCATCGCCGTCAAGGCCGGCATCGACCCGGTGTACTTCGGCCTGATGTTCGTGCTCAACGGCGCCATCGGCCTCATCACCCCGCCGGTGGGCACGGTGCTCAACGTCGTGGCCGGCGTGGGCCGCCTGTCCATGCACCAGGTCATCAAGGGCGTGAACCCTTTCCTCATCAGCTACGTGCTGGTGCTGGCCCTGTTCGTCGTGTTCCCGCAGATCGTCACCGCCCCGGTGACGTGGATGCGCTGATTTCCATTTGCCTGTTTTCACCTCAACACCAGGAGACTGTCATGTCCATCTTCCGCCGCACCCTGATCGCCGCCACCGCAGCGGCCGCCCTCACCGCTCCCTTCGCCGCTTTCGCACAGGACATCAAGCCGCGCCTGATCCGATTCGGCTACGGCCTGAACGAGCAGTCCAACCAGGGCCGCGCCGTCAAGCTGTTCGCCGATGAAGTCGAGAAGGCCTCCGGCGGCAAGATGAAGGTGCGCGCCATCGGCGCTGCCGCGCTCGGCTCCGACGTGCAGATGCAGCAGGCCCTGATCGGGGGCGCGCAGGAAATGATGGTCGGCTCCACCGCCACCCTGGTGGGCATCACCAAGGAAATGGCGATCTGGGACACACCCTTCCTGTTCAACAACACCAAGGAAGCCGACACCGTGCTGGACGGTCCCACCGGCCAGAAGGTGATGGACAAGCTGCAGGAAAAGGGCTTGGTTGGCCTGGTGTACTGGGAAAACGGCTTCCGCAACCTCACCAACAACAAGCAGCCGGTCAACAAGCTGGAAGACCTCAACGGCATCAAGCTGCGCGTGATGCAGAACAACGTGTTCCTGGAGTCCTTCAAGACCCTGGGCGCCAACGCGGTGCCTCTGCCTTTCTCGGAGTTGTTCACCGCGCTGGAAACCAAGACCGTCGACGGCCAGGAGAACCCGTACAACACCATCCTGTCGAGCAAGTTCTACGAGGTGCAGAAATACCTGACCGTGACCAACCACGTCTACAGCCCGTGGATCGTCACCGTGAGCAAGAAGTGGTGGGACGGGCTGTCCAATGACGAGAAGAAGGTGCTGATGGACGCCGCCAGGAAGAGCCGCGACTTCGAGCGCCAGGACACCCGTGCCGAGGCCGGCAAGGCCCTGGGCGAACTCAAGGCCAAAGGGATGCAGATCAACGAACTCTCGCCGGCCGAAGCCAACCGCATGCGTTCACAACTCACGCGCGTGAACGCCAGCATCGCCACCAACGTGGGCATGGACCTCTGGAACGAGGCACAGGCTGCGGTCTCCAGGACGCGCGGCGCCAAGTAAGCGAGGACATGAAAGGGCCGCCTTTCCCAAGCCGGCCCCTTCGTGTTCAAGACCACTTCACGGGCAACGTCAGGCTGAATGGTCAGGTAGTGAAGGTCGGGTGATGTTCTGAGGAGAGGAGCCCGGCAAACCCGGGCTTCTCTTTTTCAAATGCCGCACCCTCAGCCTCTGGAGTTGCGCGTTTGCATGCATCCGTCCCATCGAGCCTTTTTGAGTGCCCTTGGGCGTGCTGAAGCCCGACCCTGCGGTCCGAGCTTTTCTTCCAGGACAGCGACAAGACAACCCTCAAGACCGTGGAATCGCCGCTTTGATCAGGCCTGCATGCGCAAAGTCCTGCCCGCGGTGACGGCATTCCCGCCCTGACCGCGTCCCCGGCCTCGGCCAGGAAGGGTCTGGCACGGGCAGATTGACCCATGCGGCATCCCTGCAGACTCAAGCCTCACGGCCATCTGCCGATATGCGGTGTAGATGACCGAACTGGCACTTTCGCCAGCGGTCGACCCCACATGTCTTCCGCCCCTGCCAACGCTCCGAACCCGCTGCTGGTCCTGCTGGACTTCGTGGCGAGCCCGTTGCTGCTGTTCAACGCGGAAGGCGGGGTGGTCTACACCAACCAGGCGGCCAAGGCCATGCGCTGCCGGCCCAGCCTGCTGCTGGGCAGCGACCCGAATGTGCGCGCGCTGGCCAAGGACATCGCCGCCGGACGGGTGCTGGCCAGCACCGAGTTGCGGATCGAGGCCATGTCGGACGACGGAATCGCCCGGCTGGTCTGTCGCAGCGCACCCAAACCCATCGCCGGTCTGGTGGCCATGGCCGTGTCGGTCGCTGAAATCGAGCAGCCCGAGGGCAGCGAGGTCGCCCCCGAGCCAGCCCAGCAGCGCATGTCGGTGCAGCAGATCATGGAGCTGCTCAAGGCCGAGCTGCTGCCCCCGATCCAGCATGTGCTGGACCAACCCGCCAACCCGTCCGGGCTGTCGACCAGCGTGGGCCAGCTGCGCGAACGGCTGGAGCGTGTGGTCGATCTGGTCAATGTTTTCGGCGAAGACGTGCTGATCGGCGAAGAACGCATGATCGTGCCCGACCTGGTCCGCGACATTTGTCAGGAACTGAACCCGATGGCAAAGGCCAAGGGAGTTTCTTTCGTGATCGAGGGTGAGCGCGACGACCTGCCGCCGGTCTACGGCAGCCGCCGGCTGATGCGGCGGGCCCTGCGCGAATGCCTGCACAACGCGCTCGACAACGCCCGCGAGGGGGTGCGCACCAACGAAACCGTTGCCGTCGGCGTGAACTTCCGCGGCTCCGGGCAGCACCTGCTCGTCAACATCCACAACATCGGCACGCTGTCGGCCGCCGCCCTGTCGCGCCACGCCGCCGCTATCTTCCGCCCCACGCCCCAGGGGGCCACCACCGACACCGACGCGCAGGAAAAGATGCACATCGGCCTGCCCCTGACACAGCGCATCCTGCAGCTGCACGGCGGCCAGCTGCGCATCGAGCAGGACAGTTCCCAGGAGCTGGACGTGATGCTCGAACTGCCCACCGGCGCCCCGCTTCGCAGCACGCAGCACCTGGACATGCTGCAGGCGCAGATCTACGCCGAAGACCTGTCCAAGCTGATGGCCAGAACCCGCAAACGGAGTACCGCATGACTGCCCGCATCCTCATCGTCGACGACCAGTCCGACATCCGCAAGCTCATCCGGCTCACGCTGCAGCACCTGGACGATGTCGAGGTGCACGAAGCCGACAACGGCGGCGACGGCTGGCGCCTGGCGCAGGACATCAAGCCCGACCTGATGCTGCTGGACGTGATGATGCCCGGCGAGCTTGACGGCTACCAGGTCTGCAGCAAGGTCAAGAGCGATCCCATGCTGGCCGGTCAGACCAAGGTGATCCTGCTCACTGCACGCGCGCAGGCGGAAGACCAGGAACAGGGCCGCAAGGCCGGCAGCGATGCCTACCTGACCAAGGCCTTCAGCCCGCTCAAGCTGCTGGACCTGGTGGACAACATGCTCGGCCGCACGGTCTGAGCATTGCGGTCTGCATGTCCATGGACCGCTTGCTGGCCACACTCCGACACTGGCTGTCGGCGCGGTCCCTGCGCACGCAGTTGCTGATGATCACGGTCGGCCTGAGTCTGGCCGGGCTGCTCATCGTGATGCCACTGTCGCTGCAGCGCCAGCAGCACCAGACCGAAACCGAGAGCCGCGAATGGGCCGGCGCGCTGGCCATCCTCGCGGCACACGCCAGCAGCGTGCCGCTGGCGGAAAACGACTTTGCCGCACTCGATGGCGCGCTGCAGGAGATCGTGGCGTTGCCGGGCGTGCAGAGCGTGCAGGTGGTCCGCCCCGGCAGGGTGCCGGTGCTCCTGGTCAAACGGATGGATGCGGACCGCATTGTCTCGGTGCGCCAGCGCCACGCCCCGCTGAAGACACCACCGGCAGAAGGCCTCGTGGTCGGCCAGGAAGCGTTGCTCGCCAGCGCCAGCCTGGAAGCCACCAACCGGGGCAGCATCGGGCGACCGGTCGACTACGCCCAGTTCGAGCGCGACGGCTGGGTCGAGGTCAGCTTCAGCTTCGCAGAACGCATGGCGGTGGACCGCCATGAGTGGCTGGTGACCTCCTTCGGCACAGTGATGCTGGTGCTTCTCGCCCTGGGTCTGTTCACGCTGTTCCTGCGCCGAACCATCCAGCCGATCCGGGCCCTGGCCCAGTACGCCAGCACCCTGGCGCAATCTCCAGGCGAAACCCTGCGCCAGCGCTGGGGCAGCCAGGAGGTGCGCGAACTGGGCCGCGCGCTGAACTGGTCTTCGCAGGAGCTGGCGCGCCGCATCAGCGAAACCCAGCAGCGCCTCTCGCGCATGCACGCCATCCTCGACACCGCAGCCGACGCGATCATCGGCGTGGACGCCGACGGCCACATCGTCAGCGCCAACCCGGCGGCCGAGCGCATGTTCGGGCTGGAGCTGGCGGTGCTGATGGGCAGTTCACTGGCCGACTACCTGCAGAACATGGACGCCCCCCAGCTGCGCCAGACCATGGCCGACGGCATGCTGATCCACAGCACGCAAAGCCGCATCGGGCGCGTGGAAATCGATGCCAACCGCCACGGCGGCACGCGCTTCCCGGTCGAGGTATTGATCGGCGAGATCGCCGAAGACAAGGACATCCGCTACACCTGCATCGTGCGCGACCTGACCGACATGAAGCTGGCCGAGGAATACCTCACGCTCTACGGCCGGGTTCTCGACTGCACGCCCAACGGCATCGCGGTCAGCGACGCGCGGCGCTACCCGCAACCGATCGTGCACGTCAACCCGGCCTTCACCCGCATCACCGGCTACGCGCCGCACGAGATCCTGGGCCGCGATGCCAGCCTGCTCGAAGGACCGCTGACCGACAAGGACGACCTGGCGATGCTCGCCCGCACGGTGCAGAACGGCGGCGAACTCAAGGTCACGCTGATGAACTACCGCAAGGACGGATCGCTGTTCCACAACAAGCTGTCGGTCTCTCCGGTGCGCGATACCAGCGGCGAAATCACGCACTACATCAACGTGATCGAAGACGTGAGCAGTCAGGTCGAGGTCAAACAGCGGCTGATTGAACGCACGGCACGGCTGAACGCCACCTTCGACCTCAGCCCGGACGGATTCGCCGTGTTCGACGCGAAACAGGAAATGATCGCAAGCAATCCGGCGTTCCGGGCGATGGTCGGCGAGGTGCCTTCCTGGAGTTCGCTCGAGCGCTTCGACGCCTGGTTCAGCAACCTGTGCGAAGAGCCGGAGGACTACCGCCCGATCGTCGACTCTCTCAACGACAGCGCCAAACGCACCATCGTGCTGGCCCGACCGTCGCACAGGGTGATCGAGCGCGTCATCCGCCGCAACCTCGGCGGCAGCGGCGAGACCTTTGTCTACTTCCGGGACATCACCCACCAGTTCGAGGTCGATCGCATGAAGAGCGAGTTCCTCGCGACGGCCGCCCATGAACTGCGCACCCCGCTGGCCAGCATCCTCGGCTTCACCGAGCTGATGCTGCACCGCAAATACAGCGAGGAACGGCAGAAGGACCTGCTGCAGACCGTGCACCGCCAGGGCTCACTGCTGAACAACCTGATCCAGGAGCTGCTCGACCTCTCGCGCATCGAGGCGCGCCAGGGCAAGGACTTCCACATCGTTCCCACCCCGCTGGCCGCCATCGTGCAAGCCGCGGTCCAGGGCATCACCCACCAGGAGCTGGGCCGCGAGGTGGTCATGGGCGCGCTGCCTGAGGTACAGGTGATGGCCGACGCCAGCAAGATCGAACAGGCGCTCACCAACCTGCTGAGCAACGCCTTCAAGTACTCGCCGCAGGGTGGTGAAGTGTCGCTGGACGTGCGCCTGGAGGAGCACGAAGGCGAGGAACAGGTCGTGGTCGGGGTGCACGATCACGGCATTGGCATGACGCCGGAACAGCTCTCCCGGGCCTTCGAACGCTTCTACCGCGCCGACGCCTCGGGCAACATTCCGGGCACGGGCCTGGGTCTGAACCTCGTCAAGGAAATCGCCGAGATCCACGGCGGCGGCGTCGAACTCGCCAGCCAGCCGGGCGTGGGCACCACGGCCAGCCTGCGGCTGAAGCTGGCCCACGAAACGGCCAGCGGCGGCGAGGCCATGCCTGCCTGATCAGCCGGGCAGGAACAGCGACTGCAGGTCGCTGAGAAAGTCAAAGCCGCGCTCGGTCGGCGTCACCCAGCCCCCGTCCTGCGACAGCCAGCCCTTGTCCATCCCCTCGCGCAGCGCCGCGTCGATGGCCGACAGCGGCAAGCCGGTGCGGGCGCCAAAGTCCGCGAGCGAAAAGCCCTCGCGCAGCCGCAGCGCGTTGAGCATGTACTCGAACGGCAGATCACGCCGCGCCACCTCTTCCACGCTCACCACCGCGTCGCCTGCCAGCGCCTTGTCCATGTACAGACGTGGCTCGCGGGCACGCACCTGCCGCACCACACGGTGTGCAAAGCTCAGCTTGCTGTGTGCGCCAGCGCCAATGCCGAGGTAGTCGCCGAACTGCCAGTAGTTCTGGTTGTGGCGGCTGCGGTGACCTCGCCGCGCGTAGGCCGAGACCTCGTAGCGCTCCAGTCCGGCCTGGCCGGTCAGCTCGGTGATGCGGTCGAGCATCGCGTAGGCCTCGTCGTCCTCCGGCACCACCGGCGGAAACTTGGCGAACACCGTGTTGGGCTCGATGGTCAGGTGGTAGATCGAGATGTGCGGCGGGTTGAAGCCCAGCGCGGTGCGGATGTCGTCTTCGCATTGCGCCAGCGTCTGCCCTGGCAGCGCGTACATGATGTCCAGGTTGAAGGTGTCAAAAGCGCCCGCGGCCTCTTCCACCGCCGCCAGTGCCTGCGCCCGGTCGTGCACCCGGCCCAGGGCCTTGAGGTGCGCATCGTGAAAGCTCTGCACGCCAATCGACAGCCGCGTCACACCGGCCTGGCGGAAAGCCTTGAAGCGGTCTTTCTCGAAGGTGCCCGGGTTGGCTTCGAGCGTGATCTCGGCATCGGCGTCGAGCCGGACCAGAGCCCGCACATCGCCCAGCAGGCGGTCGATCGCCTCGGGCGAAAACAGGCTGGGTGTGCCGCCACCAATGAAAACGGTGTGTACCGGCCGCCCCCAGATCAGCGGCAGCGCCGCCTGCAGGTCGGCGCGCAAAGCGTCCAGATACGCTTGCTCCGGCAGAGCCTGGCCGGGCGCTGAGGTCGCGCTCCATTCGTGCGAGTTGAAGTCGCAGTAAGGGCACTTCTTCAGGCACCAGGGCAGGTGGATGTAGAGCGACAGTGGCGGCAGGCCCTGCAGCTGCAGGGTGCCCGGCCGCATCCAGTGAGCGATGTCGCTCCAGTGCGGAGAATCGCTCATGACTGGGCAAACCAGCGATCGCGCATGAGTCCGAGCATCTGCCGAGCGGCCTTGCCGCGGTGGCTGTTGGCGTTCTTCACCTCGGTCGGCAGTTGGGCAAAGGTCTTGCCGAACGGCGGCAGCAACAGCACCGGGTCGAAGCCAAAGCCCTGGTCACCGATGCGTTCCTGCGTGATCAGCCCCGCCGCGCGGCCCGTGGCCACCAGGGGCTCCGGGTCGTCGGCGCTGCGAAGCGCCACCAGCGTGCTCACCAGCGCGGCGCGGCGGTCGGTGATGCCCTGCATCTGCTCGAGCAAAGCGCGCACGTTGTTGTCATCGCCCTTTTCGTAGCCGAACTGCGTGGCGTAGAACGCCGTGTCCACACCAGGCAGGCCACCAAAAGCTTCTACGCACAGGCCCGCGTCGTCGGCCAGCGCCGGCAGGCCGCTGACTTGCGCCGCATGCCGCGCCTTGGCCAGCGCGTTTTCGATGAAAGTCCTGTGCGGCTCAGGCGCCTCGGGAATGCCCAGGTCGGCCTGGCGCACCAGCTCCACGCCCAGTGGCGCGAACAGCGCCTGCAATTCGGCCAGCTTGCCTTTGTTGTTCGACGCGAGGACCAGTTTCATTCGCCGAGCGACTTCTTTTGCGCAACGATCAGCTCGCCGATGCCCTTCTCGGCCAGCGCCAGCAGCGCGTCCATTTCCTTGCGCGTGAAGGCCACGCCTTCGGCCGTGCCCTGCACTTCCACATAGTGGCCCGCGCCGGTCATCACCACGTTCATGTCGGTGTCGCAGGCCGAGTCCTCGACGTATTCCAGATCCAGCAGCGGCTGGCCTTCGAGGATGCCCACGGAAATCGCGGCCACATGGTCCTTGATCGGTGAGGTGACCAGCTTGCCTTCGGCAATCAGCTTGTTCACCGCGTCCTGGACCGCGACAAAGGCGCCGGTGATGCTGGCGGTGCGCGTGCCACCGTCGGCCTGCAGCACATCGCAATCCAGGGAAATCGTGCGCTCGCCCAGGGCCTTGAGGTCGAACACCGCGCGCAGCGAACGGCCGATCAGGCGCTGGATCTCCTGCGTGCGGCCACTCTGCTTGCCCTTGGCGGCTTCGCGGCTGCTGCGGGTGTGCGTGGCGCGCGGCAGCATGCCGTATTCGGCTGTCACCCAGCCTTCGCCGCTGCCCTTCTTGTGCGGCGGCACCTTTTCTTCGACCGACGCCGTGCACAGAACCTTGGTGTGGCCAAACTCGATCAGCACCGAGCCTTCGGCGTGCATGGTGTAGCCGCGGGAGATGCGCACCGGGCGCAGCGAATCGTTGGCCCGCAGACCGGGCCGACTGGAAATGCTCATGGGAAAACCTCAGGAATTGCGTTCAGCGGTACGCCGGATCGCTTCGTTGATCTCGGCGATCGAGCGTTCGATCGCCTCGTCGTCCATGTCCTCGATCGTCGGATCGGGCACACCGGACTGGATGGTGGACGCAAACACGCCTTCTTCGATCTCTTCGGTGGAGATACGGGTGGACTGGTACTCGCCCGGCGTCTCCCACTCCATCGCGAGCACCGTCACGTTGTCGCAGCGCGGACCGCCGCGCTTGAGCGCCATCTCGACCAGCTCGGGCACCGCCTGCTCCAGGGGCTGCGAGGCCATTTCGGCGGCGATCTCGAAGTCCTTGACCGTGCCCCAGAGGCCGTCCGAGCACAGCAGCACGCGGTCGCCCTGCTGCAGCTGCACCGGGCCCGACAGGTCGAACACCGGCTTGGCCGGCGAGCCCAGGCAGGTGAACAGGATGTTGCGGTTGATGTGCGAGGTCGCGCGCCCAAGGTGCGCCTGCTGCTCCATGTAGGAGTGGTCGCGCGTGCGGGTCAGCAGTTCGCCGTTGCGCATCAGGTAGAGCCGCGAGTCGCCGCAATGCACCCAGTGCATGTTGCCACGCTCCATCACAGCCGCCACCAGCGTGGTGCGCGGTGTATCGAGCATGCCCTTTTCAGCGGCGTAACGGATGATCTGGTGGTGCGCCGCCATCAGTGCGCTGGAGAGAAACTCCGGCACTTCCTTGACCGTGGGGTTGGCGGCCTTCTGAAAGTAGGCCGACAGGGTCTGCAGCGCCAGTTGTGCCGCCATCGCGCCTTCGGGATGGCCGCCCATGCCATCGGCCAGCACGAACAGCCCCGATTCGCGCGTGTAGGCGTAGCCCATCCGGTCTTCATTGCGCTCCCGACCGCCCTGACGGCTGATCTGGTAGACCGAGAACTTCATTTGAACTTGGTCCCCGCGGCGGTCGACTTGCGCGGCGGCTTCTTGTTGTCGGAGACGATGTTGTCGAACTGCAGGCGCATCTTCTCGGCCACGGTCAGCTTGGTGTAGCTGCGCTCGGTTTCACGGCTGAGTTCCTTCTGCAATGCAAACACCGACTGCGGACGCGAGAGCGGATCGAGCGACATGCACCATTCGACCACCTCGATGAGGTTGTCGGAATAGACGCCGCGCAGACGGGAGAGCGCGAGCGACAGGCGGTCTTTTTCGAGGCGCTGCGGGGCGTCGTTGGGCGGATAGCCCTGCATGCTAGCGTAGATGCAGGCGCCGATGGCGTAGATGTCGGTCCAGGGGCCCATCGACGAATCGCGGCGGTACATTTCGGGCGCGGCAAAGCCGGGCGTGTACATCGGCCGGATGAAATTGCCTTCCTTGGACAGCACTTCGCGCGCGGCGCCGAAGTCGATCAGCACGGCGCGGTTGTCGTCGGTGATGAAAATATTGGCCGGCTTGATGTCCAGGTGCAGCATCTTGTGCTGGTGGACGATGCGCAGGCCGCGCAGGACCTCGTCGTACAGCGAGCGGATGGTCGACTCGCGGAAGACCTTCTGCTTCTTCAGCTCGCGCGCGGTGATGATGAATTCCTGCAGGGACGAGCCCTCCAGATAGTTCATCACCATGTAAACCGTCTCGTTTTCGCGGAAGAAATTGAGCACGCTCACCACCGACTGGTGGGAGATCTGCGCCAGTGCACGGCCTTCTTCGAAGAAGCTCTTGAGACCCAGTCGGTACAGCGAGAGCTTCTCAGGCTGCACCTGCGGCAGCAATTCGCCGGGAGCACGCGTCGCCAGTGAGGACGGCAGGTATTCCTTGATCGCGACTTGCTGGCCTTCGGTGTCCACCGCGAGGTAGACGACACCGAAACCGCCCGCTGCCAGCTTGCGAACGATCCGGTAACCACCGATGACGGTGTCCGGCGGCAAGGAAGCAGGTTTGACCTTTGACATAATTGGAGGAGAGTCCGGACGCCTTGTTATGGACCATTCACACGGATCGGATCCCAGTCTCATGGCAGTTTACAGCATGACCGGTTACGCGACGGCCCAGCTTGGCAGCGGGCCCGCGGACGAGGCCGGACGGGAAACGACACCGGTTCTGGGCATGGAAATCCGGTCGGTCAACAGCCGGTTTCTCGACCTGACCTTCAAGATGTCCGACGACCTGCGCGGCACCGAACCGGCGCTGCGCGACCTGCTGGGCGCCCGCCTCAAGCGCGGCAAGGTGGAAATCCGGGCCTGGATCGAAGGCAGATCGGACGGCACCCTGCGCGCGCCGTCGCCTGCAGAACTGCAGCGACTGGTCGGTCTGCAGGACAACATCCTTGCGTGGCACCCCAAGGCCGCACCGCTCTCGGTCGCCGAGATGCTGCAGCTGACCACCCGCCAGCAGGCGCTGCCCAGCGGTCTGCACGAAAACCTCTTGTCGCTGGCCCAGACCGTGCTCGACAGTTTCGTCAGCGCACGCGAACGCGAAGGCAAGCGCCTGGCCGACATGCTGCTGGACCGGCTCAAGCAGTTGCGCCAGTTGGCCCGCGAGGCCCAGCCCCTGATCCCGGTGCTGGTCGCCCAGCAGCGGCAACGCTTCATCGACCGATGGAACGAAGCCCTGGGCGCGGGCCAGAGCCCCGGCACACCCACGCTTTCGGCCGACGCAGTGCAAGAGCGCGCCCTGTCCGAGGCGACCGCCTTCGCCATCCGCATCGACGTGGCCGAAGAACTGACGCGGCTGGATTCGCACCTGGAAGAGATCGAGCGCCTGATCAAGAAGGGCGGCGATGTCGGCAAGCGGCTGGATTTCCTGATCCAGGAACTGCACCGCGAAGCCAATACCCTGGGCTCGAAGTCGTCCAGCCTGGAACTGACCCGCATCTCGGTGGACATGAAAGTGCTGATCGAACAGATGCGCGAACAGGTCCAGAACCTGGAATGACCTGATGGAATACCCCGGAAACCTGTTTGTTGTCGCGGCCCCGAGCGGGGCTGGCAAATCCAGCCTGGTCAAGGCATTGATGGAGCTGGACCAGCGCGTCTCTCCCTCGATTTCCCACACCACCCGCGCGCCGCGGGGCCAGGAAGTCCATGGCCGTGAGTACTACTTTGTCAGCCACGAAACCTTCGACCAGATGGTGGCGCAGGACGCCTTCCTCGAATGGGCGCATGTGCATGGCAACCGCTACGGCACATCCAAGCAGGCGATCGAGCAGCGCATTGCCCAGGGCGTCGACGTGGTGCTGGAGATCGACTTCCAGGGGGCGATCCAGGTCAAGCGCATCTTCCCCAACGCCGTGCTGGTCTTCATCCTGCCCCCGAGCTGGGAAGAATTGCGCTCGCGGCTGGAGCGCCGTGCCGAAGACAGCGCCGAGGTCATCGAAGTGCGGCTCAAGAATGCCGCCCATGAGATGGCACACGCCAAGGAATTCGATTTCGTTATAATCAACGAGTTGTTCGAGCGCGCCTTGTTCGACCTCAAGGCCATTGTCCACTCGCAGCGACTGCGCTACACCGCGCAGAGCATTACCCGCAGCGAGACCTTCCAGGCGCTCAACATCTCCTGATTCCCCTGCTTTCCTACCGAGGCCCGCACATGGCACGCATCACCGTCGAAGACTGTCTGGAAAAGATCCCCAACCGCTTTCAGCTCGTGCTGGCCGCGACCTACCGTGCGCGCATGCTGAGCCAGGGCCACGCACCAAAGATCGAAAGCAAGAACAAGCCGGGCGTGACCGCCCTGCGTGAAATTGCCGAAGGCAAGGTCGGCCTGGAAATGCTCAAGAAGGTCCCGACCTGATCTTTCTGGTCCGGCCCCGATGAAAAAAGCCCGCTGACTCAGCGGGCTTTTTCTTTGGTCCGGAGAAAACCGCTCAGGCCGCGCCGATGTTCGGCACCAGCGCGCCGGCATCCTGACCGGCCTTGTGTGCGGCCGTGAACGCCAGCATGCGGTCGATCGGCAAACGGGCCCGCGGGATCAGGGCCGGATCAACATGGATCTGGTTCAGTCCCTTCTCCAGCACCTGTGCCACGCCGGCCAGGCCGTTCATCGCCATCCAGGGGCAGTGCGCGCAGCTCTTGCAGGTGGCGCTGTTGCCAGCGGTCGGCGCTTCAATGAACAACTTGCCCGGGTTCTGCTGGCGCAGCATGTGCATCATGCCGTTGTCGGTGGCGACGATGAACTCGGTCGCATCGAACTCGCGCGCTGCCTTGAGGATCGCCGAGGTGGAGCCCACGGCATCCGCCAGCTTCACCACATCGGCCGGGCTTTCCGGATGCACCAGCACCTTGGCCTTGGGGTGTACTTTCTTGAGCGCTTCCAGCTCGAAGGATTTGAACTCGTCGTGCACGATGCAGGAGCCGTTCCACATCAGCATGTCGGCGCCGGTTTCACGCTGGATGTAGCCACCCAGGTGCTTGTCGGGCGCCCACAGGATCTTGTGGCCCTTGTCCTTGAGCGCCTTGACGATGTCGAGCGCGCAGCTGGAGGTGACCAGCCAGTCCGAACGCGCCTTCACCGCCGCGCTGGTGTTGGCGTAGACGACCACCGTGCGGTCCGGGTGCTGGTCGCAGAAGGCACTGAAGTCCTCGATCGGGCAGCCCAGGTCCAGCGAACAGTTCGCGTCCAGATCGGGCATCAGCACCGTTTTCTCTGGTGAAAGGATCTTGGCGGTCTCACCCATGAAGCGCACGCCTGATACCACCAGCGTGGTTGCGGCGTGATCGCGGCCGAAGCGAGCCATTTCCAGAGAATCGCTGACGATACCGCCGGTCTCAATCGCCAGGTCCTGCAGGTCAGGGTGCACGTAGTAGTGAGACACCATCACCGCGTTGCGCTCCTTGAGCAGGCGGCGGATGCGTTCCTTGAGTTCGGCGCGCTGGCCGGGTGTCGGCTCGACCGGCACCCGCGCCCAGGCGTGTTTTGTCGGGCACGCGGGCTGTTCGTACTCGACGTCGATGATGGCGTTGGCGGTCATGTCGGTCCTCAGAGGGTTTCGAAACGCATCGAGAAGTCGGTGGCCTTGACGTCTTTCGTCAGTGCACCAATGGAGATGCGGTCGACGCCAGTCTCGGCCAGCGCACGCACCGTGTCGAGGTTCACACCACCAGAAATCTCCACGATCGCGCGGCCGGCATTGCGGCGCACCGCGTCCTGCAAGGTCGGGATGTCCATGTTGTCCAGCAACACCATGGTCGCGCCGCAGGCCAGTGCCTCATCCAGCTGCGCCAGGTGTTCGACCTCGATCTCGACGAAGCGGGCCTGAGGCGCCGTTTCCTGAACCCGCCGGAGCACCGCCGCCACGCCGCCCGCGGCGGCGATGTGGTTTTCCTTGATCAGCACCGCGTCGTACAGGCCGATGCGGTGGTTCACGCCGCCGCCGATCTTGACCGCGTACTTCTGCGCGAGTCGCAGGCCGGGAATGGTCTTGCGGGTGTCGACGATGGCAGCCCGCGTGCCTTTCACCGCATCGACAAACACCGCCGTCTTGGTGGCGACCGCAGAGAGCAGTTGCAGAAAGTTGAGGGCCGTGCGCTCGGCGGTCAGCAAGGCCTGGGCATTGCCCTCGATGTGCAGCACCACCTGATCGGCGGAGCAACGTTCGCCTTCATCCACATGCCAGATCAGAGTCGCCGTCGGATCACAGGCCAGCACGGCCGCCTCGACCCAGGGCCGGCCACAGATCACGGCGTCCTCGCGGGCCAGAATGCGCGCGCGCGCCGGACGACTTCCATCGACCAGCGCGGCGGTCAGGTCACCCGGGCCGACGTCTTCGGCCAGGGCACGCGCCACATCACTGCGCGCCAGTTCGGCCAGGTCCGCAGCGGTGAAATCGGAGAGGTGTTTCATGGGCAGAAGCATAACGGGTGGGGGAATGCGGGATGGACTATAGTCCGCCCCAAATCGACCACCCGCGGAGGGGACATCACCATGAGCCAGACCAACGCCCAGGCGCCCGCCACCGGCACCCCGTACGGCACGCTGCCGGCTGCTTCTCCGCTGCCACAGCGCAAACCGGTGAGCCTTCCACGGCTGCAGGAAATGCGCGACCGCGGCGAGAAGATCACCATGCTCACCGCCTACGACGCGACCTTCGCGGCGGTCGCGGACGCAGCAGGTGTCGAATGCATCCTGGTCGGCGACTCGCTGGGCATGGTCTGTCAGGGTCTCTCCAGCACCGTCGGCGTGACGCTCGAGACCATGAGGTACCACACCGAGAGCGTGGTGCGCGGCCTGCTTCGGGTGCAAGCCACCGCCTGGGTCATTGGCGACCTGCCGTTCGGCAGCTACCACGAGAGCAAGGAACAGGCGCTGCGCAGCGCGGCCGAACTCATGCGGGCCGGCGCCCACATGGTCAAGCTAGAAGGCGGCGGCTGGACGGCCGACACGGTGCGCTTCCTGGTCGAACGGGGCATTCCGGTCTGCGCCCACCTGGGCCTGACGCCGCAGACGGTGCACGCACTGGGCGGCTATCGCGTGCAGGGTCGCGGTGACGCCGCTGCGCTGCAACTGCGCCGCCACGCCATCGAACTGCAGGACGCAGGCGCCACCATGCTGGTGCTGGAGATGGTGCCCGCCCTGCTGTCGGCCGAGATCACGCAGGAACTCAAGACCTGCCACACCATCGGCATCGGCGCCGGCAAAGGCACGGCCGGGCAGGTGCTGGTGATGCACGACATGCTGGGCATCAACCTGGGCAGGAACCCGAAGTTCGTGCGCAATTTCATGGACGGCGCGGCCAGCGTGCGAGATGCCATGGCCGCCTACGTTGCCGCCGTCAAGGACGGCAGCTTCCCCGACGACCAGTTGCACGCCTGGTGAAGCTGCGCCGGTCACAGCGCCCGCTGCGCACGCGGGACGAGGCGGTCAACGAACTGCGCAGCGACCTGCAGTCGCATTCCTGGCCACGCACACAGATGACACTGCTGGTGTCGCTGACTGGCGGAGCCGGACTGCTGGCTTCGTTTGTCATGCTCCACGCGGGCGTTCACAGCATGGCGCTGCGCTACCCGCTGGCCCTCACTGCCGCCTACGGCGCCTTCCTGCTGCTGCTCTGGCTGTGGCTGTGCACCAAGGCCGAGGACTGGACCGACATCCCCGACGCCGCCCTGGAGCTGCCCATTCCGTCGGGGCGCGGTCCTGGCACCTGGACCTCGGGTGGGGGTGGCAACTTCGGTGGCGGCGGCGCGAGCGCCAATTTTGACGCCCCCATCCCGCTGCAGGCCTTTGCCCCCGGCAAATCCGCGTCCATCTCCAGCGATGCCGGCAGCGGCCTCTCGGACGGGCTGGCTGACGGGCTCGGCTCCATCGGCGACGCGGCCGACGCCGACGAACTCGTGATTCCGCTGCTGGTGATCGCGCTGGCCGTGGGCCTGGCGCTGTCGTCCTTCTATGTGATCTACAGCGCCCCGACGCTGTTCGCCGAACTGCTGCTGGACGGAGCGCTCTCGGCCTCGCTCTACAAGCGCCTGCGCGGCATCGAGCGGCGCCATTGGGTGTCGACCGCATTGCGCCGCACCGCCCTGCCCTTTGTACTCACTGCGCTGTTCCTGGCCGCCGTCGGCTGGGGCCTGCAGACTGCCGCGCCGGGCGCCCGCTCGGTGGGTGAAGCCATCCACCTGGTCTCGGAAGCTTCTTGAGGGGTGGCGATAATCCCCCGAGTCCGATCCAACCCTGCCGATTCCGCATGAAGCTCGTCCACACCATCGCCGATCTGCGCGCCGCACTGGCGCCCCACCAGTCGCCCGCCTTCGTGCCCACGATGGGCAACCTGCACGACGGGCATCTCGATCTGGTGCGCCAGGCCCAGCCGCTGGGCGATGTGACCGTTTCCAGCATCTTCGTCAACCGCCTGCAGTTCGCGCCGCACGAAGACTTCGACACCTACCCGCGCACCCTGCAGGCCGACTGCGCGCGCTTGGAGCAGGCTGGCTGCGACATCGTGTTCGCGCCCTCGGAAAAGGAGCTCTACCCCGAGCCGCAGGTCTACAAGGTGCAACCCCCGTCAGACCTGGCCGATATCCTTGAAGGCCACTTCCGGCCGGGCTTCTTCATCGGCGTCTGCACCGTCGTGATGAAGCTGTTCCAGTGCGTGTTCTCCGATGCCAAGGGGCCGCGCTACGCGCTGTTCGGCAAGAAGGACTACCAGCAGCAGATGGTGATCCGCCGCATGGTGCAGCAGTTCGCGATGCCGATCGAGATCATCGCGGGAGAGACCCAGCGCGCCGCCGACGGCCTGGCGCTGAGCTCGCGCAACGGCTACCTGAGCGAACCCGAGCGTGCCGAGGCGGTGCAACTCTCGCTGGCGCTGCGCGCGCTGGCACGCGACGCGCTGGCCGCCGCCGGCTCGTTGCCGGACAAGCGCGAGGCACTGGAAGCCAACGCCATGCGCGCACTGGCGCTCCGCGGATGGGGGCCGGACTACCTGACCGTGCGCCGCCGCGCCGACCTGCAGCCACCGCGCGCCGAAGACGCGCTCACGCCGCAGTCGCTGGTGGTGCTGGGCGCCGCTCGCCTGGGCAGCACACGCCTGATTGATAACTTTGAAATCTGAACTCCTGCGCCGCTGCGCGTCTTCCCCCTAAAAGGGGGACAACACCAGCGGACCGGCAAAGCCGGTTCCGTGGTGTTTCTGGCCAAGACACCGCGCGCCGAAAATGCGCGCGAGGGTGACTCCCTAAGCCTCGTCTTTCGGGTCGCGGCCCATCAGTGCGGCCACCGCTTGCGCGGGTGCCAGGCGACCATCCAGCAAGGCCACCACACCTTCGCTGATCGGCATGTCCACGCCGAGAAGGCGGGCGCGTTGCACGACGGTGCGGGCGCTGTAGACGCCTTCGGCCACGTGGCCCAGCGAATCGACCGCCTGCGACAGGCTCAGGCCCTGCGCCAGCAACTGGCCGACCTTGCGGTTGCGTGAGAGATCGCCGGTGGCGGTCAGCACCAGATCGCCCAGGCCGGACAGGCCCATGAAGGTCTCAGCGCGCGCGCCCAGTGCCAGACCAAGCCGGGTCATTTCCGCCAGACCGCGCGTGATCAGCGCCGCGCGGGCGTTCAGGCCCAGCGACAGGCCATCGCAGAGGCCGGTGGCGATCGCCAGCACGTTCTTCACCGCGCCGCCCACCTCGACTCCAACGGCGTCTTCGTTGGCGTAGACGCGCAAAGAAGGACCGTGAAAAGCGGTCACCAGTGCTTCGCGCACGCTGGCATGCGCGCTGGCCGCCACCAGCGCGGTCGGCTGGCCGCGTGCGACTTCCAGGGCGAAGCTGGGCCCGCTGAGCACGCCAGCCTTCAGCATCGGTGCAACAGCCGCCTGGACTTCATGTCCGAGCAAACCTGCGGCGGCGCCCTCGCCCAGCGGAGCTTCGAAGCCCTTGCAGAGCCAGGCCACCGGTGCGGGGTGGGACGCCAGACGTTCAAGCATGCCGCGCAGGGCGGCCATGGGCGTGGCCACGATCACCAGATCGGCGCGCGACAAGGCGTCCGGTGGCCATGAGGCATCGTCTCCGGCCAGCAGCAGACCGAGCGGCAGGGCAACGCCGGGCAGATACCGGGTGTTTTCGCGGGCGGCACGCATGGCCGCCACCTGGGCGCCATCGCGCGCCCACAGCGTCACCCGGTGGGGTTCACCGGGCAGACGTGCAGCGGCAATGGCCAGCGCGGTGCCCCAGGCACCGGCGCCGAGAACGACGATGTCCATCGTCGGTGGACGCGTCAGGGCTTACTGCGTGACAGCGCCGGCGGCCTGCGCCTGCTGCTGTTCGTACATGGCCTGGAAGTTGATTTCGGCCAGGTGCACCGGGGGGAAACCGGCCCGCTGGATCAGATCGGCCACGTTGCCGCGAAGGTAGGGATACACGATCTGCGGGCAGGCAATGCCCATGATCGGACCCATCTGGTCTTCGGGCAGGTTGCGGATCTCGAAGATGCCGGCCTGCTTGGCTTCGACCAGGAACACGGTCTTGTCCTGGATCTTGGTCTGCACCGTGGCGGTCACGGCGATTTCGTACACGCCTTCTGCGACCGGCGCGGCTTCCACGCCCAACTGGATGTCGACCGAGGGCTGTTCCTGTTCCAGCAGGATGGCCGGGGAATTGGGCTGCTCCAGGGACGCTTCCTTGAGGTAGACGCGCTGGATCTGGAAGATGGGGTCTTGGTCGGCCATAAAAGCTTTCGGATGGAATCGGGAATGAACAGGGCCCGCCCGGGGGTGTCCCGCAGCGGGCCCAACGAAGGATTATCTCAGCAGCTCCAGGGCTGATCAGCCTTGGAGCAGTGGCACCAGTCCGCCCTGGCGGTCCAGCGCGTGCAGGTCGTCGCAGCCGCCGACGTGGGTCTCGCCGACAAAGATCTGCGGCACGCTGGTGCGGCCGGTGATCTTGGTCATCTGCGCACGCAACTCGGGCTTGCCGTCGACCACGATTTCTTCGTAGTCGGTCACGCCGCGCTGCTGCAGCAGGGCCTTGGCACGGCTGCAGTAGGGGCAGTAGTCGCTGGAATAGATCTTTACATGGGCCATGGCCTGACTCCTGTTCACCAATGGCCGTTCAGGCCTTTTCGACCGGCAGGCTGGCTGCGCGCCAGGCACCCATGCCGCCCGTCAGCGAGCGGGCGTTTTCGTAGCCCAGGCCCTTGGCAATCGCGACGGCCCGCTTGGAGCGCGCACCCGTGGCGCACACCAGAACCACCGGCAGGGCCTTGTTCTTGACGGTACCCGCCAGCTTTGCTTCCAGCTCGCCCAGCGGCACGTTCTTCGCGCCGGTCACGTGCCCCGAGGCGAATTCTTCGGCGCTGCACACATCCACCACCACCGCCTTCTCGCGGTTGATCAGCTGCACCGCTTCAGCGGGGTTCACCCCGGCCGCGCCGCCGCCGGTCGTCAGGATCGGCCACAGCAGCGTTCCACCCGAAGCCAGGGCCACGGCAAACAGCATCCAGTTGTTCAGAAAAAAACTCACGAAGCACCTTTCAGGTCAGTCAAGGGCGGGATTTTAGAATGTGGGGCTGTCCGGCAATGGCCGACGGACTCCGAATGCCCCTTTTCCCCTGACCCAACGCCCTTTCTGCCCATGTACAAGCTAGTCCTGATCCGCCACGGCGAATCCACCTGGAACCTCGAAAACCGCTTCACCGGCTGGACCGACGTGGAACTGACCCCCACCGGCGTCTCGCAGGCCATGTCGGCCGGCAAGCTGCTCAAGGCAGAGGGCTACGAATTCGATGTCGCCTACACCTCGGTGCTCAAGCGCGCGATCCACACCCTGAACTACTGCCTGGACGAGATGGAGCGCAGCTGGCTGCCGGTGGTCAAGGACTGGCGCCTGAACGAACGCCACTACGGCGGTCTGCAAGGCCTGAACAAGGGCGACATGGCCAAGCAGTACGGCGACGAGCAGGTGCTGATCTGGCGCCGCAGCTACGACACCCCGCCGCCGGCCCTGGACGCCAACGACCCGCGTGGCCAGCGCCAGGACCTGCGCTACGCCAAGCTCAAGCCCGAACAGGTGCCGCTGACCGAGTGCCTGAAAGACACCGTGGCCCGTGTGCTGCCCATGTGGAACGAAGTGCTGGCACCGGCGATCAAGGGCGGCCAGCGCATCGTCATCGCCGCCCATGGCAACTCGATCCGCGCCCTGGTCAAGTACCTGGACAACATCGGCGACAACGACATCGTCGGCGTGAACATTCCCAACGGCATTCCGCTGGTCTACGAGCTGGACGCCGACCTCAAGCCGATCAAGTCTTACTACCTGGGCGACGCCGAGGCCGCCGCCAAGGCTGCAGCGGCCGTGGCCGCTCAGGGCAAACGCTGAGCCGCCGGTAAGGAACCGAATCGCGGGGCCATGCTCCAAGGTGTATATTGGCCCGCAGGCCCGAGGCAAAACGCCCGGGCCAGCGCATTTTTCGGGGTATTTGGATGGGCAAGCAAGTGAATCAGAAGCTGAAAATCGCCGGCTGGGTGGCCGCAGGAGCCTTGGCGGGCTCGCTGACCACGGTGCAGCTTCAGGCGGTGGCGCGCGGTGCGCTCGCTCCCCTGCCGTTGGAAGAGCTGCAGCAGCTCGCCGCGGTGTTCGGCATGGTCAAGACCGACTATGTCGAGCCGGTGGACGAGAAGAAGCTCATTTCCGAGGCGATTTCGGGCATGGTTTCCAGCCTTGACCCGCACTCCCAATACTTCGACAAGAAGTCGTTCAAGGAATTCCGCGAGGGCACCAGTGGCCGCTTCGTCGGTGTGGGCATTGAAATCACGATGGAAGATGGCCTGGTCAAAGTCGTCTCCCCGATCGAGGACTCCCCCGCTTTCCGTGCCGGCCTGAAGTCGGGCGACCTGATCACCAAGATCGACGACACGGCCGTCAAAGGCCTGTCGATCAACGACGCGGTCAAGCTCATGCGCGGCGAGCCACGCACCAAGGTGCTGCTGAGCATCTTCCGCAAGGACGAGAACCGCACCTTCCCGGTCACCATCACCCGTGAAGAGATCAAGACCCAGAGCGTGAAGGCCAAGATGGTCGAACCCGGCTACGCCTGGGTCCGCGTGTCGCAATTCCAGGACCGCACGGTCGAGGACTTTGCGAAGAAGGTCGAAGACCTCTACAAGGCCGATCCCAAGCTCAAGGGCCTGGTGCTCGACCTGCGCAACGACCCGGGCGGCCTGCTGGACGCAGCCGTGGCCCTGTCGGCGGCCTTCCTGCCGGAGAACGTCACCGTGGTGTCGACCAACGGGCAGCTGGCGGACAGCAAATTTACCTACACCGCAGCGCCGCAGCACTACCTGCGACGCGGTGGTCCGGACCCGGTGGCGCGACTGAGCAAAGTCACCAACGGCGCACTCAAGAGCGTGCCACTGGTGGTGCTGGTCAACGAAGGCTCTGCCTCGGCCAGCGAAATCGTCGCCGGCGCACTGCAGGACCACAAGCGCGGCATCATTCTGGGCAGCCAGACCTTCGGCAAGGGCTCGGTGCAAACCGTGCGTCCGCTCGGCCCCGACACCGGCCTGAAGCTGACCACAGCCCGCTACTACACCCCCGGAGGCAAGTCGATCCAGGCCAAGGGCATCGTGCCCGACGTGATGGTCGACGAGACGCCCGAAGGCAACCTGTTTGCCGCCCTGCGCACCCGCGAGGCCGACCTGACCAAGCACCTGACCAACGGCAACGAAGCCAAGCCGGGTGACGCGCCCATGACCGATGCCCAGCGCGCGGCAGAACAGCAGCGCGACAAAGACCGCGAAGAAGCGCGCAAGCGGCTGGAAGAAGAGTCGAAGAAGAATCCGGGCCAGCGCCTGGTGCCGGAATTCGGCAGCGACAAGGACTTCCAGCTGCAGCAGGCGATCAACAAGCTCAAGGGCCGTCCGGTGCTGGTCAGCAAGACCCAGACCGAGCGCCCCGAAGAGAAGAAAGAAAACTGATCCCGGCGCCTGCCTTGGACGACCAGCAGCTCCTGCGCTATTCGCGCCACATCCTGCTCAACGAGCTCGGCATCGAAGGGCAGGAGAAGCTGCTGGCCTCTCACGCGCTGGTGATCGGTGCCGGTGGCCTCGGATCGCCGGTGGCGCTCTACCTGGGCAGCGCCGGCGTCGGCCGCATCACGGTGGTCGACCACGACGCTGTCGACGCCACCAATCTCCAGCGCCAGATCGCGCACAACCTCGACCGGCTGGGCACACCCAAGGCCGAGTCGGTCCAGCACGCGATCGCCGCCATCAACCCCGACCCGCAGGTCACCGCCCTGGTGCAGCGTGCAGACGACGCGCTGCTGGACCGGCTGCTGCCCGATGTGGACGTGGTGATCGACTGTTGCGACAACTTCGCCACCCGCCACATGGTCAACCGGGCCTGCGTGCGCCACGGCGTGCCTCTGGTCTCGGGCGCTGCGATCCGCATGGACGGTCAGCTGGCCGTGTACGACCCGCGCGATGAGTCCTCGCCGTGCTACGCCTGCGTGTTCCCGGAAAACGCCGGCGTGGAAGAAACGCGCTGCGCCACCATGGGCGTGTTCGCACCCCTGGTCGGCATCGTCGGCACGATGCAGTCGGCCGAAGCGCTCAAGATCCTCAGTGGTCTTGGCTCGCGCATGACCGGTCAGCTCCTGATGATCGACGGCCGCGACCTGGCCTTCAACACCATCGCCCTGCCCCGCCAGCCGCATTGCGCGGTCTGCGCTCAGCGCGGCGCCTGATCCTTCGCCGCGGGGCGCTCCGGCATCGGACACGGACCGTTCCGCTTTCGGAACGCCCGAGGTTCCTCGACCGTCGCCGCCGCGAAGATGCCCTTTCGCTCCTTGCGTGCGACGGTTTCCTCCATCGCAAACGGACCGTCGCTGTGCCGCCAGCGGTAGGACCACGCAAAGCCCTCCCGCACCAGCCAGGCCGCAACGTCGTCGTCGCGCACCGTGAGGCGCACCAGCGCCCGGCCATAGTCGTCGCGGCGCCGCTCGGTCACCGTCACAGTCTGCTCCAGCACCCGCCGCACCAGCGCCTCGCGCGCAGCCAAGCCACCTTCCTGACAGATCTCCGGGGCATCCACCCCCTCCAGCCGCAACTTGCGGTACGTCCCACCCGCCAGCGGCTTCACCCACAAGGTGTCGCCATCCGACACCCGCGTCACCCGTGCCTCATACGCCTCGTCGAACCGGGGACGGAACCCTGATGCAGAAGACGACGTGGCATCAGAAGTCTGCGCGAGCGAACTCGAAGCGCACAACACCAGAAGCAGCGGGGCGAACAGAAACCAGCACACGCCGCGGAACCGGCTCCGCCGGGCCGCAGGCGTGGTCCCCCCTTCCAGGGGGGAAGCCGCGAAGCGGCGCAGGGGGGTATGCCTCATACAGCCATGTACCGACCCGGCCGGTGGTTGATCGCCAGCGTCATGTTCAGCACCACCGCGCCCAGCACCGACCAGGCGATCTGCGCCGGCTCGCGCAGCGCGAACGCCGTCAGCACGATCGCACAGTCCAGCCCCATCTGCAGGTGGCCGGCGCGCCAGCCGAAGCGCTCCTGGAGGTACAGCACCAGCACGTTGAAACCGCCCAGGCTGGCCCGGTGCCGGAACAGCATCAGCATGCCCGCGCCCACCAGCAGCCCGCCCACCACGGCCGCGAACCCGGGCGCCAGCGCGCCGATCGAAATCCATTGAGGAATCAGGTGGGCCCACAGCGAGAGCAGCCCGACCGCCAGGAAGGTCTTGATCGCGAAAGGTGCGCCCATGCGGCGCCAGGCCAGCCAGTAGAAAGGCAAGTTGATCGCGAAGAACCAGACGCTGAAGCTCACACCGGTGGCGTAGTGCAGCAGAAAGGCCAGGCCGGCGGTCCCGCCGCTGAGCAGGCCGACATGGCCGAACAGCACCACGCCCAACCCGACAAACAACGTGCCGGTCAACAGCGCCTGCAGGTCTTCGTGGGGCCGGTGGCGGGAAGGCGCAGCCCCGGCCAGGCGCGTCGGCGCGGCGGCGGGAGCAGTGGGCATGGCGGGCGACGGGGTGCTCATGGTGATCGTGAAAGCAAAAGGCGCACAGTGTCGCGCAGCGGGTGGACAGCCCGCTTGACGCAGGTCAGCGCCGTCCCCAGTTCTCGGGCGGTTCAAGGCCTTCGCCCAGATTCACCACGGGCACCGCGTCGACGATGGCATCGGCGCGCTGAGCCTGCAGCGACCGCTCCAGCGCCGCCACCGAGGCCTTGGCCCGTGGATCGGTCACCCAGGCCCGCTCATCGCGCTCCAGCCGAAGCTCGAAGCCCCGGCGCAGCAGTGACTGTGGTGGTCGCACCCGCAGACGGTAGAAGCGCCGCATCTGGTAGTGCAGCTGCAAACTGTCGTCGTCCAGCGGCCAGTGGTCGTGCAACAGGTACGAGCCGTACATCGCGCCGAGCGCCGCACTGGCCAAGGTCTGGAAGCGCTCATCCAGCAACACGAAGCTGTTCGCTTCCTCATAGGGGCAGTCGTCGGAGGTGATCAGCAGAAAGCCGTGGCGACAGCGGTACTGCGCCTCCACCACATAGCCCGGCAATTGCGTGCCGGTCGGCCGGCCCTCGAAGCGCAGCGCCGAGGTTTCCGGCCAGGTGTCGTATTCACCGGGATGGGGGTCGAGCGAGAAGCCCTGGATCAGCTGCATGGTCGCCGGTCGGCCCTCAGCGGTGGAGCACCTTGGGCACCGGGTTGAAGCGCAGGCGGAAGGCGTCGGGCATGTCCGAGCCCAGCAGCGGCCGCAGGTAGAGCCGGAAGGCGTCGGTCACGTCGGTGCCGCTGGCGGTGATGAACTCGTCTTCCATCACCCGCGTCTTGCCGGCCACGGCTTCCAGCGGCAGCAGCTCGTAGTCGGCCGAGTAGAAGCCGGTGCGCTTGATCGCGACCGAGCCATCGACCTGGCCCCACATGGCGAACTGCACGGCTTTCTCGCCCACCTCGCGCGCCTCGCGCTGGTCCACGTCGCTGACGCAGCCGATGAAGCTGCGCTGCAGGTAGCCGAAGGTGTCACCGCGCACGCGCTTGATGCCCAGGTTTCGCTTGATCTCCTCGCACAGCAGGTCGGCCAGTGCGCCGCTGCCCGAAAGCTGCACATTGCCGTGCGCGTCTTTCTCGATGTCCTTGGCCAGCTGGGTGATGATGGGCTGGCCAGAGGCGTCGTGGATGCCCTCGCTGACCGCGATCACGCAGCGGCCGTGGCGTTCGTACATGGCCTTCACGTCCGCCAGAAACTTCGGAATTTCGAACACGCGCTCGGGCACATAGATCAGGTGCGGGCCGTCGTCCGGAAACTTCTTGCCCAGCGCCGACGCGGCCGTCAGAAAGCCCGCGTGCCGGCCCATCACCACGCCCACATAGACGCCGGGCAGCGCCGCGTTGTCGAGGTTGGCACCGGCAAAGGCCTGGGCCACGAAGCGCGCCGCCGACGGGAAGCCCGGCGTGTGGTCGTTGCCCACCAGGTCGTTGTCGATGGTCTTGGGGATGTGGATGCTGCGCAGCGGGTAGCCGGCCTTGTGCGCCTCTTCACTGACGATGCGCACCGTGTCCGACGAGTCGTTGCCGCCGATGTAGAAGAAGTGCTCGATCTCGTGCGCCTTGAGCACCTTGAAGATCTCCTGACAGTACTTCAGGTCCGGCTTGTCGCGCGTGGAGCCCAGCGCTGAAGCGGGAGTGCGCGCAACGGCTTCGAGGTTGTGGCTGGTTTCCTGCGTGAGGTCGACGAAGTTCTCGTCCACGATACCGCGCACGCCGTGGCGCGCACCGTAGATGCGTTGCACGTTCTGGAACCGCCGCGCTTCCAGCGCCACACCCACGAGGGACTGGTTGATGACGGCGGTGGGGCCGCCGCCCTGGGCGACGAGGATTTTTCCGGATGACATGTGGACCTCTGGGAGTCGGTGCAAGAGTGCTCGCGCAATATAGCCCGGAGTGCGACACTGCTGCGCATGAAAACCTTCCACAACCCCCACCACGCCCTGCACCAGGGGCGCGAAGAAATGTTCCGTGGCCGCATGGTGCCGTGCCACGAGGTGCCGGCGCGGCTGGACTATGTGCTGGCCGAGCTGCAGCGACGGTCGCAGGGCGGGCTGTTTCTGCCGCAGGTGAACGACGCCGATCTGGACGCCGCCATCGGCCGCGTGCACGACGTGCGATACACGCAGTTCCTCGCCGGCGCCTGGGACGAATGGGTGGCGATGGACCCGGCGAATGCGCAGCGCGACGCCCTGCCCTCGGTCTGGCCGCTGGGCAACAAACACGCCTTCCGCACCGACGTGCTGCCGCAGAACTTCGCGGCGCGGCTGGGGCTGTTTTCGTTCGATTCGGGCTCGCCGCTGACGGCCGGCACATGGACCGCCGCGCGCGCCGGTGCGGCCTGCGCGGTGGCCGCCGCGCGCGAGGTGCATGGCGGCGCCCGCGCCGCGTTCGCTCTGACCCGCCCGCCAGGCCACCACGCCGGGCCGGACTTTTTCGGCGGCTACTGCTTCCTCAACAACGGCGCCATCGCTGCCCAGACGCTGCGCGACCTGGGCCATGCCAAGGTCGCTGTGCTGGACATCGACTACCACCACGGCAACGGAACGCAGACGATCTTCTACGAACGCCCCGACGTGATGACCGTGTCGATCCACGGCAATCCGGCGACCGAATACCCGTTCTTCCTGGGCCACGCCGACGAACGCGGCGCGGGCGCCGGTGAGGGCTTCAACCTCAACCTGACGCTGCCGCGCGGCACCGGCTTCCCGGCCTGGTGCGAGGCGCTGGACCGCGCCATCGAAGCGGTCGAGGACTTCGGCGCCGATGCGCTGGTGGTGCCCATGGGCATGGACACCTTCAAGGGCGACCCCATCTCCGGCTTCACGCTGGAGAGCAGCGACTACGACACCGTCGGCCGCCTGCTGGCTGCCGCCAGCCTGCCCACCGTGTTCACCTTCGAAGGCGGCTACGCGGTGGACGAGGTCGGCGTCAACGCAGTCAACCTGCTCGAGGCCTACTGCCGCTCGATCTGAAAGCGGGTTACACCGGCCTCCAGAAGATGTAGTCGGCGCTGTAGGTCACCACGCGCTTGCTGCCCATGGTGCCCGCGTCGCAAGGCGCGGCCGGCGCCACGCCACCGCGGGTCGCCACGCGCTGGATGTGGCTCACGCCCTGCACCATGCCACTGCCCATCGCCGGACTGGCCTTCACCAGCTGCAGCGGGATGTTGCCGCTGCCGTTGGGCGCGACAGCCAGTTGCGCGCCCGTGACCTTCGAGCCGTCGTTGAGCTCCCAGGTCGCCGGCGGGCCGTAGTACTTGCCCAGGCGTTCGCCTTTGCGGCCCTTCAGGCCGGCATCGGGGCCGACAAAGAACCACTCGTACTGCCCGGCCATGTCTTTCTTGGCGCGGCATTCGTAGGTGATGTCACCGGCCGCGGCGGTTTCGAACGCCACGCGATGACCGGCCGGCACCTGCACGGCAGCGGGCAGGTCGCCTTGCGAAAACGGCGCCATGGACGGGCCACTGGCGCAGGCGCCGAGCGTGAGAGCGACAGCACCGCCCAGGGCGGTGGTCAGAGACAGGCGGGAAGACATGGATCGGCTCCAGTGAATAGAAAGACAAAGGGATTCAGCGGGCAGGCTGGCCCGTGGCGAGCGATTGCAGGAAGGCCACGACGTCGCGCCGGTCGTCGGCCTCGGCCAGGCGGTAGCCCATGGCCTGGCCCGGCACCAGCGCTTCGGGGTCGGTGAGCCAGGCCATCAGCTTCTCGGGCGTCCACCCATGGGTGGCGCGGGACAGGGCGGGCGAATAGGCGAAGTCCGCCTGCTTGCCCGCCGGTCGGCCGACCACCGTGCCCAGCGCCGGGCCGACGCGGTTCTGATCCAGGCTGTGGCAGCCGCCGCAGCGCGACTCGAACAGCTGGCGGCCGCGCTGGACGTCAGCGGCCTGGGCCTGCGCCACCGGCAGGCCCCCTGCCAGCAGCGCAAGCCCCAGGCTGGCACGGAGCAGGGTCGTGCGCATCAGGCACCGAAGCTCAGGGCGCCACCGGGCAGCGGACGGCCCAGCGCGTTGGTCAGCACGGTGAAGTGCATGGTCTCGTCGGCCGCCAGGCGCGCGGCCACCTTGGCCAGGTCCTTGCTGCCCAGCGAAGGGATCACGCCGAGGTAGGCGTTGGTGGCGCCCAGTTCCAGCCGCGCCGCCAGATCCAGCACATCGGCCTGGTTGCGCAGCGTGTCGGCCTTGAGCGCCTTGGCGTAATCGTCGAGCTTCTTCTCGGCCACCGGCGTGCCGCCCAGCTTCTGGATGGTGGCGATCAGCGCGTCCCGGTGCGCCTTGTGGTGGCCCTGGAAGCTCACCGCCACGTCGAGCACGCCCTTCTGCAGCAGACCGCTGCCGGCGCCGAGCTGGTAGGCGTTGATGGCTTCGTGCTCCAGGCCGAGCGCGACGTTGAGGATGGACACGTCCTTGGCGACATCGCCGGACATGCCCTGCGCCAGCGCTTCCTTGCCGGCCAGCAGGGCGACGGCCACGGCCGACAAGGCACCGCTGCGCTGCATGAAGCTGCGGCGGGAAGCGGGCGGGCCAACGAGTTCGGATGCGGGAACAAACAGGTTCGACATGGTGGGGTCCTTGGTGGGTGGTTGGTTACTGAGCCGGTCACGCCTTTGCGGCACCGACGTTCCGGATACGCAACCCGGACGGCCGACGGATTCAGATATCCCCACAAAGTCCGGGGATATGCCCGCCGCTGAATCCAGATCGCCAGGGGCTGCGTAAAGGTGGTGTCGGGCCGCTGCGCCCGGCCCCCATCCACCCCACCAGGCTCCACCATGCACAACGCCCAACGCCTCCACCGACACCGCACCCCGGCCGCGATCCTGCTCGCCCTGGGCAGCGCGGCCCTGCTCGCCCACGCTCCCGCCCACGCCGACACCGGCAAGCTGCTGTTGACTGGCGGTGTGAGCACCATCGACGGCGCGGCCGGCGGCGGACTCTCGCCCTGGGCCCTGATCGGCAGCCAGGCCACGGCCGGCGAGACCGGTGTCTCGACCTACCTCAGCCACGCCCGGACGCAGGACTACCGCCTCAATGCCTACGGCGTCGCCGTGGGCCTGAACGACCGCGTTGAACTGTCCGTCGGCCGCCAGGACTTCGACACCGGCATCACCGGCACGCTGCTGGGCCTGCCCGGCCTGCACCTGAAACAGGACATCCTGGGCGCCAAGCTGCGCGTCGCGGGCGACGCCGTGCTCGACAGCGACTCGCTGATGCCCCAGATCGCGGTCGGCGTGCAGGCCAAGCGCCTGGGCTCCTCCGGGCTCGACGCCACGCTGAAGGCGCTGGGCGCCAAACGCACCGGCACCGACTTCTATGTCAGCGCCACCAAGCTGTTCCTCGCCCAGGGCCTGCTGGTCAACGGCACGCTGCGTGCCACCAAGGCCAACCAGGGCGGCCTGCTCGGCCACGGCGCCACGCTCGGTGGCGCCGACAACGGCTATGAGCTGATGCCCGAACTCTCGGTCGCCTACCTGCTGCGCAAGGATGTGGCCGTCGGCTTCGAAGTCCGCGCCATGCCCGACAAGCTGAACAAGGCGGGCGCGGCTGCCGGCCTGGGCAACGGATTGCGCGCCGGCAACTGGAAGGACATCTTCATTGCCTGGGCCCCGAGCAAGAACGCCTCCATCACCCTGGCCTATGTCGACCTCGGCACCGTGGTCCCCGCCACCACGAAAAACAGGAAGCAGACCGGCGCCTACCTCTCGGCCCAGCTCGCCTTCTGACCCACCATCCACCCATTCACGGATCTGCCATGAAACAGCTCATCACCCTCTGCACCCTCTCGCTGCTGGCCCTGGCCGGCACTCCGGCCCTGGCCCAGTCCATGGACAAAATGGCGGCCGTCACCCCCGCCTCGGCCTACCCGGTTGCACCCGCCGCCGGTCTCTTTGACGCCTTCGGTGGCCAGACCGGCATCCGTTCCCTGATGAACGACTTCGTCGTCCGACTCAAGGCCGACCCGCGGCTGGCCGAAGCATTCAAGGAAGCCAACGCCGCCAACCTGGCCAAGCAGCTGGCCGACCAGGTCTGCCAGCTCTCCGGCGGCCCCTGCGTCTACAACGGCCCGACGATGAAGGAAGCCCACAGCAGCATGGACGTCTCCCGCGCCGACTTCAACGCGCTGGTCGAGGTGCTCCAGGTCAGCATGGACGCCCGGGGGATTCCGTTTACCCGGCAGAATCAGCTCCTCGCCTTGCTGGCCCCCATGCACCGGGACGTGATCAACGTCCGTTAAGAGGAGATTCCATGCGCCACGCCACCCTTCTGGCCGCCTGCCTGCTGGCAGGCCTTTCCGCCGCGCAGGCCGCCACGGTGCAGGTCACCGTGCTGGCCCGCGACGGCAAGCCCCTGCCCGATGCGGTCGTGGTGCTGGAGCCGGCGGCCGGCCAGCCCGTCCCTGCGTCGCAGCCGGTGAGCCACACCATCACGCAGGAAAAGATGCAGTTCGAACCAGCCCTCAGCCTGGTGCCGATGGGTTCGCGCATCAAGTTCGCCAACCTCGACCGCTGGGACCACCACGTCAAGGGCGGCGCGCCAGGCCTGCTGGCCGCCGGCACGACAGCCTTCGAGTTCCGTCTGGCCGGCCGCACACAGGGGCAACCGACCCCCAGCAACGAAGTCCTGCTCGACAAGGCCGGCCCGATCCAGCTGGGCTGCCACCTGCACGGCTCGATGCGCGGCTTCGTCTACGTCGCATCCACGCCCTGGGCCGCCAAGACCTCGGCCGAAGGCGTGGCAACGATGCCGCAGGTGCCCGAAGGCGCCATGCAGCTGCGCATCTGGCACGCCGACCAGCTGGTCGACCAGGCCAGTGTTGCGGTGCAGGTGCAGCCGGTCACCAGCGTGAACGTGCCCACGCTGATCCAGCCGCGCAAACCGCGCCGCATCCAGTTCGATTCGGGCAACCAGTACTGACACCCCCGCCATGGACGCCGACCAGACCCTGATGACTTTGCTGGACGAGATCGCACAGCGCAACGAGGCCGCCCTCAAGTCGCTCTACGACCTCACCAGCGGCAAGCTCTACGGGCTGGCGCTGCGCGTGCTGGGCAAACACGAGTGGGCCGAAGACGCGCTGCAGGAGACCTTCCTGCAGGTCTGGCGCACGGCCACCGACTACCGCTCCTCGCTGAGCCCGCCGATGGCATGGCTGGGCCTGATCGTGCGCAGCCGCTCGCTGGACCTGCTGCGCCGGCGCAAGGTCGACCGCGAGCACCTGCGCGACGACATCGACGACGGTCACACCGACACGCTCGCCAGCGACACACCCGACCCGATGGACACCAGCCTGGCGAGCCAGCAGGCCTGGGCCCTGCACCAGTGCCTGACGCGGCTGGAGAACAAGCAGCGCGAGGTGGTGAGCCTGGCCTACCTGCGCGACCTCAGCCACGGCGAACTGGCCGAGCAGCTCAAGCTTCCGCTGGGCACCGTCAAGACCTGGATCCGGCGCGGCCTGGACCAGCTGCGCGTCTGCATGGCGCGTTTCGCGTAAGGGGACGGACATGGACATCCACCGTCACCCCGAACTGCTCGACCGCCTCGCGGCCGCCCACGCCATCGGCACCCTGCGCGGCAGCGCGCGCCGACGGTTCGAAACCCTGGCGCGTGAGCGCGCCCCGGTGCGCGCGGCCGCCCTGATCTGGCAGAGCCGCGTGGCCAGCATGACCGAGCTGGAACAGGCGGTGGCCCCCTCCCCGGTGGTCTGGACGCGGATTGAAAACCTGGTGCGCGCGGAGCGCGAAAAGGCCGCGATGCTCGCCGCAGCGCAAGCAGCGCAAGCAGCGCAAGCAGCGCAAGCAGCGCCCGCAAAGCCCGTCGGCGGCTGGTGGCGCAACCTCGCGCTCTGGCGCGGCGCGGCGGGCGCCGGTGCACTGGCGACCGTGCTCGCCGTCGTCACCACGGTGGGGCTGCGCGACCGACTGGGCGCACAGATCGACGAACTGCAGGCGAAGCTCTCGGCCCAGCCGCAGATCGAATACGTAGCCGTGCTGAACGACGACCAGGCCAGCGCCTCGATGCTGGTGACCTTCGACCCGAAGAACCGCAAGCTGACGCTGCAGCGCGTCGGCGGTTACCAGGAAGCCTCGGACAAGTCGCTGCAGCTGTGGGCGCTGCCGCCCGGCAGCAAGCCGCGTTCACTGGGTGTGCTGAGCCAGGAGAAGCTGCTGCAGCTCGCGGCGGGTGAAGGTGACGTGCGCGAAGTACCGACCCTGGCCATCAGTCTGGAGCCCAAGGGTGGCGTGCCCAGCGAGACCGGCCCGACCGGTCCGGTGCTGTTCAAGGGCCCGCTGATCCAGAAAATGCTGTGATCACTGCCGGGCAGTGCGCGTATTGGCGGGCGGCAGCTGGGGGTGGCTGCTGCGCCAGGGGTTGATGTCCAGCCCGCCGCGGCGGGTGTAGCGCGCATAGACCATCAGCTTGGCCGGCTTGCAGCGGGTCAGGATGTCCATGTAGATGCGCTCGACGCACTGCTCGTGGAATTCGTTGTGGTTGCGGAAACTCACGATGTACTGGAGCAGCCCGGCCTGGTCAATCTGCGGCCCGCTGTAGCGGACCTGCACGCTGCCCCAGTCGGGTTGGCCGGTCACCAGGCAATTGCTCTTGAGCAAGTCGCTCACCAGCACTTCCTCCACCGGCTTTTCACCGAAGGCGGCGGTGAGGAAATCGGGCTGCGGCTGGTAGGTGTCGCACTCGACGTCCAGCCGGTCAATCGACACGCCTTCCAGCTCCTTCACCGGCTCGCACTCGAACAGGGGCGCCGTCAGCAGGCGCACGCCGGCGGCGGACTTGACCGTCTCGCCGTCCCAGATCGCGCGGGTCACGTCGTCGCGGATGCGGTCGCGCACGGCGTCGGCACTGTCCAGGCGCGTGTTGTTGAAGCTGTTGAGGTAGAGCTTGAAGGACTTGCTCTCGACGATGTGCGTGCTCTCGCAGGGGATCGTGACGTGCGCAATCGCGACCTGCGGCTTGCCCTTCATGTTCAGCCAGCTCAGCTCGAACGCGGTCCAGAGGTCGGCGCCAAGAAACGGCACGCTGCCGCGGATGCCGATCTCGCTGCGCTTGGGTTCGCGCGCCAGCGGGAACAGCAGCGAGGGGTCGTACTGGTCGGCATAGCTGGCGGTCTTGCCGAGGGGGGACTGGTCGGGTGTCATGCGTTGAACCTTACTCGAACACGCGTTCGCGCATCCATTTCGTTGCCACCCATTTTTCACCTTCGAGCACCGGCGCGCCGCCGTGCAGGCTCATGGTGCCTGGATGCGGCCGGTTGTAGGAGAAAAACACCGCGTTGCCGCGCACGGGTGCGACCTCCAGACCGATGTCCGGAAAGGTCGTGCCGCCCCCGCGCGCAGGCTCGTTGAGGTACATCACCACGGTGCCGACGCGCTGACCGCCCCGCTTGAGGATGGTCGGCGTGCCCGGCTCGTTCGGATCGAAGTAGTCGTAATGCGGTTTGTACTCGGCGCCCACCTGGTAGTTGAGCACCTGAATGCCTTCGCCGTTTTCCACCGGCCAGCCCACCAGCCGCGCGATGCGGGCCTCGATGCGCTTGATCAGCTCGCTCTCGCCGCGGCCGAAGAACATGCCATTGCTGGTGCGATCGGGATTGAGCTCTTCACCGCCGGTTGCGGTCTGCACCGTGAGCGAACGCGCCAGCCGGGGCTTGGCCGCCGCGATCAGACCCTCGCATTCTTCGTCGCTGAGCAGGCCGCCGAGCACCACCACGCGCGGCTGCGACACCGACACGATCACGTCGACCATCCGGTCGCCCCCGTCCAGCCGGCGCGGCGATCCGCTGAGCACGATCTCGGGCACGCGCGCGGTACCGTGTTCCTGCGCCAGCGCGTGCGCCGGTGCGGGCGCGGCCACCCGGCCGGCACCCAGTTGCTTGAGGTGGTCGCGCAGCGTCTGCTCCAGCGCCACCTCAGCCACCTCCGGTTGCCAGCCGGCCTTGACCATGGCTTCGAGCACCGCCTCGGGCATGCATCCCGCGCTCGACTGTTCGATGATCCACTGGCGCAGTTCAGGGGTGACGGTCTGGGTCATGGTCGCTTCCTCTCTCGGCGATCAGGTGGTCTTGTCGCGGCGGAACACCAGCCGGTCGGCCTCGCTGGCGGCCGGCGCGAAACGGTAGCCCTCGAGATCGAAGCCCTTGAGCTGTTCGGGGGTGGATGCCCGCTGCTGCAACGCGTAGCGCACCATCAGGCCACGCGCCCGCTTGGCGAAGAAGCTGACGATCTGGTGCTTCGCGCCCTTCTTCTCTTCGAACACGCAGCTGACCACGCGCGGCTTGAGCGCCTTGAGGTTCACCGCCTTGAAATACTCCTCGCTCGCCAGATTGATCAGCACAGGGCTTTTGTCAGCGCGAGCGCGGCGGTTGAGGTAGTCGGCGATCTGCGTGTCCCAGAAGCGGTAGAGATTGGCGCCCTTGGCGGTCTTCAGTCGTGTGCCCATCTCCAGCCGGTAGGGCTGCATGCGGTCCAGCGGCCGTAGCACACCGTAGAGGCCGCTGAGGATGCAAAGGTGCTGCTGCAGCCAGTCGAGTTCCTCTTCGCTCAGCGTCTTCGCGTCCAGCCCGCCGTACACGTCACCATCGAACGCCAGCACGGCCTGCTTGGAATTCTTCGCGGTGAACTTGGGCGACCAGGCCTGGTAGCGCGCCACGTTCAGCCCCGCCAGCTGGTCCGACAGGTCCATCAGGTCTGCCACCTGTTGCGGCGACTTCTCGCGCATCACCGCGATCAGCTCGCTCGCCTGCTCCACGAACAGCGGCTGCGTGAAGGTCTTGACGTGGGCCCGCGACTCGTAGTCGAGCGCCTTGGCGGGGGAGATGACGAACAGCATGGCGGGTCAGCCGGCCTTCTTCTTGGTGGGCACCGGCTCGGGCAGCGGCTTTTCGACCAGGCGCTGCACCTCGTCGACCAGGTGGTTGTGCGCGTCAAGGAAGGCGGCCGAGATCACCTTGGCCTCGTTGGTGTTGCTCCAGCCCATGCCACCCGCGCCGCCGGCCTTGCCGATCGCCAGGCCACCGATGCCCAGATCGGTGCTGCGCGCGGCGCCGGTCGCGGCCGAGAGCTGTTCGGTGGTTTCGTTGTCGGTCAGCAGCAGCACCACCTGCGCTTCCTTGAGCTTGACGTTTTCCGCCGCGCCCGCGATCACGTTCAGCCCAGGGATCTGCGCCAGGATGCCGCCGATCTGCCGCCCCGCGTCCTGTTCGGAGAAGGTGAGGCTGGGCACCAATGTGTATTGGGCGACGATGCCGCGGCCCTTCTTCACCGTGGTGTCGTCCTGGCGCAGGATGCCGGCTTCCTTGAGGTCCTGTTCCTTGACCGTGGCGTTCAGGCCCGACTGCCGGTCGACGATGCGGAAGCACCCGCTCTGCTGCATCAGCACCCGCACCAGCGGCAGCGGCGAATCGGGCAGGCCGTTGCGGCCGATGCCGACGTAACCATTGGGGTTCTCCATCAGCGAGACCACCGCGACCGGCGCCGTGCAGGTGCGCAGTTCCTTGGCGGCGTTGTGCGCACCGTCCGGCCCGGCCGAGCCCTGGACGATGGAGCCGCCCTGCCCCAGCTCCACGCCCTGCTTGCCACAGGCGGCCAGGAACAGCGAAACGGTGAGCGCAGCGAGAGGCAGGAGACGTCGGACCATGGGAGATTTTCGGAAGATGGGGGCAAAAACTGAGTGTACCCGCGGCCTCCGGCCCGGGTTGGCGGGGACAATCGACCGATGCTGCGCATCCTCCACCGCGATCAACACCTGATCGCGATCGACAAACCGCCCGGCCTGCTGGTGCACCGCACCGGGCTGGACGCCGGCGAGACGCGTTTTGCGGTGCAGCTGCTGCGCGACCAGATCGGCCAGCCGGTCTGGCCGGTGCACCGGCTCGACAAGGGCACCAGCGGCGTGCTGCTGTTCGCCTTGGATGCCGCCACGGCCAGCCTGCTCGGCCGCGCCTTCGAGTCCGGCCAGGGCCTGCAGAAGACCTACCACGCCATCGTGCGCGGCTGGCCGGCCAACCACGGACTGATCGACCACCCGCTCAGGCGCATGCCCGACGACATGCGAAGCGAACGCGAAGAGGTGCAGGAGGCGCGGACGCGCTTTGCGACGCTGGAGCGCTACGAACTGCCGGTCCCACAGGGCAGCTTCCCGACCACGCGCTGCGCCCTGGTCGAGCTGCAGCCCCTGACCGGCCGCCGCCACCAGCTGCGGCGGCACATGAAACACATCGCCCATCCGATCATCGGTGACGCGACGCACGGCAAGGGACCGCTGAACCGGGCGGTGGCGGCTCTGCTGGGCCCCACCCGCTTGTGGCTGCACGCCAGCGACTTGCAGCTGCAGCACCCTGTTGGCGCTGCAACGCTTCATGTCCATGCAACACAGGCGTCGGAGTGGTCCTGCTGGAAGACATGGGTCATTGACGCAGCTCAAAGCGCCCGAATGACCGTACATGGCCGCACTGACAGACCATCCATATTGGATTAAGACGGGAGCTGCTACAGAGCGGAAAGCCCATCCCGGGCGATCCCACTTCACCAGGACTCCGACCATGAATGCTTCGATTCACCCCGTCCCTGTCATCCCCCCGACATGGCGCTACAGCCCGCCGGCCATCCTCATCCACTGGGTCCAGGCGCTGCTGCTCGCGGTGCTCGCCGGCCTGGGCTGGTTCATGATGTCCATTGAAGACGAACCCGGTAGCGACTGGTATTTCGGCATGCACAAATCGCTGGGCCTGCTCTTCATCGGGCTGGTCGTGATCCGCCTGCTCTGGCGCATGACACAGCTGGCGTCGCCGACCGACGACGGTTTCCCCGCCTGGCAAAACCTGCTGTCCAAAGGTACCCAGGTGCTGATGTACCTGCTGATGTTCCTGATGCCCCTCTCCGGAATGGCGGGCGCCGCGTTCAGTGAAGAAGGCATTGCGTTCTTCGGGATCGCGCTGCCGCGATGGGTGGCAGAAAACCACGACACCGCGGAACAGTTCTTTGACCTTCACGGCGCCATCGTGTGGGCCCTGATCGCCCTGATCGCCCTGCACGTCGCTGGCGCACTCAAGCACCGCTTCATTGACCGAGACAACGTGTTCCAGCGCATGTGGTTCAAGGGCTGAGCGACTGAACCGCGAACTGGCAGCGCGTCAGGTCAGATCGCCGGCCAGACTCGCCAGCGTCTCCAGCGGAATCTGCACATGCGCCGGATAGTGCGTGTGGTCGCAGCCGAGCTTGGCTGCCGCTCCGGCCTTGAGCGCGGCGCGCATGGCCGGCGTGAACTCGAAGCGCACGAAGTGCACCGCGCTGGTTTTCTCGTCGTTCTCGCGGTCGAGGTCTTCGTCGGCGATGGCGTAAACCCGCTGGTAGCCCTCGACCTCGACGAACATGCGGTCTTCGACACCGATCAGGCGCGCTAGCTCGCGCTTGCGTTCGTGGACGTCGATGTACTCGATCATCATCGTGGCCTTCCAGTTCGTGCCGTCAGGAACGAGCGGCGCGTAGGCTTCGATCTCCTGCTGGATGCCCTCTTCCTCGAAGATTTTCTCGATGCGCAGCATCTCCTGGATCTGGTATCGGATCGTGGTCTCGCTCTCGAACTGGATGTTCAGGTGTTCACCGAGCTGCACGCTGCGCAGCTTGCGGTGCGCGATGACCTCGGGCTTGTGGAGCTTGCGCCACTTGCTATAGGCCTCCAGGCTCATGAGGCTCTCGGGGGTGATGTGTCCGGTGAGTTGCATGGTGTTCTCGATCACTTGAGGCCGTAGGCTTTGCGGACCAGGGTCAAGGGGTGGTTGAGTTCCGGCGCCCCGAGACCGTTGACCTCGAAGCCCTGCGCGATGTGGTGGCCGCCCAGCGGGCAGTCGGAGCTGATGAAGTCGGGCTTCGCGCCGTCTTTCATGGTCGCCATCGCCTTGAACACCGGCTTGCCGATTTTCATCGCCTGCTGGTGCGTGCCTTTCTTGACGCCGAAAGTGCCGGCGTGGCCCGAGCAGCGTTCGATGGTGTTGACTGTCGTGCCCGGCACTATCTTGAGCATCTCTTCGGTCTTCTTGCCGATGTTCTGCACCCGGCCGTGGCAGGGGATCTGGTAGCTGATGTTGCCCAGCGCCTGCGGAAACTCGGTCTTGAGCAGGCCGTCGCGCTTACGCGCCATCAGGTACTCGAACGGGTCCCACATGTGTTCCTTGACGAGCTGCGTGTCGGCGTCATCGGGGAACATGAGCGGGATTTCCTGCTTGAACATCAGCGCGCAGCTGGGCACGGCGGCGAGGATCGCGAAGCCGTCGCGCGCGTACTTCGCCAGCACCGGGACGTTGGCCTCCTTGGCGGCCGCCACCGCGTCCAGATCGCCGAGCTCCAGCTTGGGCATGCCGCAACACTGTTCCTTTTCGACGATGGTGTACGGGATACCGTTGTGGTCGAGGATCTTCAGCAGGTCCAGACCGATGCCGGGCTCGTTGTAGTTGATGTAGCAGGTCGAGAAGATCGCGACCTTGCCGGGCGTCTTCTCGCCGTCGACCACCGTGGACGCGGTCGACTGCGGCGCAGACCAGCGAAAGCGCTTGGTCGCCAGCTCGGGCAACCAGGCATCCTTGTCCACACCCATCACGCTTTCCATCACGCCGCGCGCGAACTTCGTCTTGTTCACCGCGTTGACCGCCTGGACCACGATGGGGATGCCGGCGAAGCTGCCGTGCAGGTCGGTCGAGGCCAGCAACCTCTCGCTGGTCTTGACTTCACCCTTCTTGAACTTGATCGCCTTGGCCCGCAGCATGGTGTGCGGGAAATCGAGATTCCACTCGTGCGGCGGCGTGTACGGGCACTTGGTCATGTAGCAGAGGTCGCACATGTAGCACTGGTCGACCACCTTCCAGTAGTCGGCCTTGGCCACGCCGTCGACCTCCAGCGACTCGCTGCTGTCCACCAGATCGAACAGCGTCGGGAACGAACCGCAGAGACTCACGCAGCGGCGGCAACCGTGGCAGATGTCGAAGATCCGCTCCAGCTCGACGAAGCACTTCTCTTCGTCGTAGAAGTCCGGGCTTTTCCAGTCCAGCGGATGGCGCGTCGGCGCCTGCAGATTGCCTTCGGTAGCCATGACATGTCTCCAGGTCGGATCACGAACGAGGGGAAGCTGTCCAGGGACACCGCGGACCCGGCTCTGCCGGTCCGCAGGTGTCGTCCCCCTTCCAGGGGGAAGCCGCGTCAGCGGCGCAGGGGGTTTCTCAATCCTGCAATTCGTTAAGAGCTTTCTGGTACCGGTTGGCGTGCGAACGCTCCGCCTTGGCCAGGGTCTCAAACCAGTCGGCGATTTCGTCGAAGCCTTCGTCGCGCGCAGTCTTGGCCATGCCCGGGTACATGTCGGTGTATTCATGCGTTTCACCAGCCACAGCCGAGGCCAGGTTCTGGCGGGTGCTGCCGATCGGCAGGCCGGTCGCCGGGTCGCCCGACTGCTCCAGGAACTCCAGGTGCCCGTGCGCGTGGCCAGTCTCGCCTTCTGCCGTGGAGCGGAACAGGGCCGCCACGTCGTTCTGGCCCTCCACGTCGGCCTTGTTTGCGAAATACAGGTAGCGGCGGTTGGCCTGCGATTCGCCGGCAAAGGCGTCCTTCAGGCACTGCTCGGTCTTCGAGCCCTTCAATGCGGCCATGGGGTATCTCCTTGTTTCGTGGGTGGATGGATCAAGCGCCCAGCCCTGCCACCGTGCGGTGATGTGAAGGCTGCGACACGGCGGACCGTACGCCGCTGCCCAGTCTTCGTCAAATTGCCTGAGGCTATGCGCCGCATTGCCGAGGGCTATCAAGAGGGACGCGTTGACAACGGTTCGCATCGCGGCGCGCGAGCCCCTGGAAAACCCTCACACCGACCCGGTCCGGAATGCCCGATAACATTTCGATTCGGTAAATGCATTACGCATTGAACAACAGGAGACTGCCATGAACACCCCCGCCACCCTGCCGCCCCCGGCCCCGGTGCAACAGCTGCACCACTACGCCTACCGGGCGCGCGACGCCGAAGAGACGCGGCATTTCTACGAGGACATCCTGGGCCTGCCGCTGTACCACATCATCCAGAGCGACTACGTGCCCAGCACGGGCGAGTACTGCCCGTACACGCACTTCTTCTTCCGCCTGCAGGACGGCTCGTTCATCGCTTTCTTCGACCTGGGCGACGATGTGGCGGCCGAACCGTCGCCGAACACGCCGAAGTGGGTAAACCACATCAGTTTCCGGGTGAACACGGTGCAGGAGCTGGAGAACACGAAGGCGCGGCTGCAAGCGCACGGGATCGAAGTGCTGGGTGTCACCGATCACCACATCTTCAAGAGCATCTATTTCTTCGATCCGAACGGCATCCGCCTGGAGCTGACGGCCCAATTGGCGGACGAGTTCCAGATGCTGCAGGAGAGCAAGACGGCGCATGTGCGGCTGGCGGAGTGGAATGTGCGCAAGGAGCAGTGGCGGCGTGAACGTGCTTCGGGTCAGGCCGCGGCGCCGTTGAAGCCGCAGGCCAATGACCGGCCGGAGTTTGTCCCGCCCGCCTGAGTGCTGCGGGCTCTGCTTTGGCGTTGGCGTGGGTCCGTGTGGCGAGGACTGGGGTGACCGGCTCCGCTCGTGTCCCCCGCCAGCGGCTGCGCCGCTGGCTCCTCCTTTACCTCGCTGCGCCAGTCACCCCAGCCCTCACCACACTCGTTGGCGCGCCAACATCGAGCACCAGCAATGCCGAAGGCCGGAAGTGCCGGGTGTACTGTGAAGCGAAGTAAAGGAGGAGGCCCGGCACAGCCGGGCCGGGGGACATGAGCGGAACAGTGCACCCGGCACTTCCGAGCCCGCGAGGTCGATGAGAGAAACACAGAATTCAGAACGAGCACCAGGAGACAACCGATGAACCAGACGCGCTATCAAGAAGCCGCCCACACCAACAGCTACGAGTTCACCCAGGGCAGCGGCTACATCCTGCCCGAGTACCCCTTCGTCCCCCCACCCGAACTTGGCGAAACACAAACACGAAGACACCCCATCGTCATCGTCGGCGGCGGCATCACCGGCCTCACCCTCGCCTGCTCCCTCGCCAACCTCGGCGTCCCCGCCATCCTGCTCGACGAAGACAACACCGTCGGCGTCAAGGGGGCCTCCTCGCGCGGCATCTGCTACACCCAGAAATCGCTCGAAATCTTCCAGCGCCTCGGCATCTACGACCGCATCGCCGCCAAAGGCATCCGCTGGAGCGTCGGCCGGACCTTCGCCGGCGACGACGAGGTCTACAGCTTCGACCTGCGACAACAGGGCAACTTCAACCTCTCGCAGCAACCGCCCTTCATCAACATCCAGCAGTTCTACATCGAGGGCTTCCTCGTCCAACGCATCACCGAACTCGGCCACGTTGACCTGCGCTGGCAGAACCGGCTGGTCGCCTTCGAACAGAACGCCGGCTTCGCCACCCTCACCATCGAGACGCCCGCCGGCCGGTACCGCATCGAGGCCGACCATGTCATCGACGCCAGCGGTTCGCACAGCCCGCTGCGCCAGTGGCTGAAGGTGCCGTTCACCAGCAAGCGCGGCGACGACCGCTGGTGCATCGCCGACGTTCGCTTCGCCAAACGTCCGCCCGTCGAGCGACACACCTGGGTCGAGGCGCCGTTCAACGAACACCGCGCGGTCTGGCAGCACCTGATGGCCGACGAGGTCTGGCGCATCGACTACCAGATGGCCCCCGACAGCGACCCGGCCATGGTCAGCCGCGAGGACGTGGTGCGCGAGCGCCTGACGCGCCAGTTCGGCCCCGACACCGAGGTGGAGATCGTCTGGGTCGGGCCGTATGCCTACCGCAGCGAGTGCGTGCACCGCATGCGCGAGGGTCGCGTGTTCTTCATGGGCGATTCGGCCAAGGTGGTCAGCCCGTTTGGCGCGCGCGGCGGCAACACCGGCGTGGCAGACGCAGACAACCTGGCCTGGAAGCTGGCCGCCGTGCAACGCGGCCGTGCCCACCCTGCCCTTCTGGAGAGCTACGACGACGAGCGGCTGGAGGCGGCGCAGCAGAACGTGCTGGTGACCAACCGCACCGCGCGCTTCCTGCGGCCGGCCGACGGGGTCGAGAGGCTGTTCCGCCATGCCGCCATCGGCCTGGCGAAGAAGCATGCGTTCGCGCGCACGCTGATGAACACCGGCCGCATGGCGGTCGCCAACCCTTACAGCCGCTCGCGCGCCTGCACCTATGCCGAAGGCAGCGCCGCCGGCCAGTCGGTGCAGAACGTCGCCCTGCGCTGGGCCGACGCTTCGCCAGGTTGTGTGAACGATGTGTTGAACTGGGCCGGCGGCGAGCTGTTGCTCCTGGCTTTCGGACCGCTGAGCCCTGCCGACCTCGGTCGCGTGAAGACGCTGACCGGCGGCGCGCCGCTGCGCGCGGTGCAGGTTCCGATCGGTCGCGACCGCGCCCAGGCGATCGAGCACGTGCGCGACCCCGAAGGCCATCTGCGCGCCGCCTGCCAGCTGTCCGGCCCCGGCTGGGCCCTGGTCCGGCCCGACGGCTACCTGGCCGCCACCGGCTCCCGCATCGACGGCCGGCTGGTCGCCGCCCTCGAACGCACGCTCGGCCTGCGCTGAACCTACCCGGAGAAACGCATGAACACCAACCCGAACTTCCAGGACGCCGACGGCTTCTACGAGCGCCTGCTCGACGCCCACCAAAGCCTTTCTCGCGAACAGTCCGAACTGCTCAACGCCCGTCTGATCCTGCTGCTGGCCAACCAGATCGGCGACGCCCAGGTGCTGGGCGACTGCATCGCTGCTGCCCGCGAAACCGTCGACACACAGGCCCTCGAATAAAATCGGGGACTTCCCGAGCACTCCCTGACGGCGCCCTGCGGGGCGCCGTTGCACTTTTTGCGCCCCCACCATGTCCGACACCCTGCAGCAACCCGGTCTGAACAGCCTGTCCAAGTCCTTCGAGCCGGCCGCGCTCGAAGCCCACTGGGGCCCCGAATGGGAGAAGCGCGGCTACGGCGTCGCCGGCTTCCGCGGCACCTCGGCACCGAGCGCCGAAGCCGCTGCGCAGAGCAAAAACTTCGCCATCCAGCTGCCGCCGCCCAACGTGACCGGCACGCTGCACATGGGACACGCGTTCAACCAGACCATCATGGACTCGCTGACGCGATACCACCGCATGAGCGGCTTCAACACCGCCTGGATCCCCGGCACCGACCACGCCGGCATCGCCACGCAGATCGTGGTCGAACGCCAGTTGCAGGAGCAGAAGCTCAGCCGCCACGACCTGGGCCGCAAGAACTTCGTCGCCAAGGTCTGGGAGTGGAAGGAGCAGTCGGGCAACACCATCACCACCCAGATGCGCCGCATGGGCGACAGCGTGGACTGGACGCGCGAGTACTTCACCATGGACGAGAAGCTCTCGACGGTGGTGACCGAGACCTTCGTTCAGCTCTATCAGCAGGGTCTGATCTACCGCGGCAAGCGCCTGGTGAACTGGGACCCGGTGCTGATGTCGGCCGTGTCCGACCTCGAAGTGGAGAGCGAAGAGGAAGACGGCTCGCTCTGGCACATCGCCTACCCGCTGGTCAACGGCTCGGGTCACCTGACCGTGGCGACCACCCGCCCCGAGACCCTGCTGGGCGACGTGGCCGTGATGGTGCACCCCGAAGACGAGCGCTACAGCGCCCTGATCGGGCAATACGTGAAGCTGCCGCTGTGCGACCGCGAGATCCCGGTGATCGCCGACGAGTACGTGGACCGCGCATTCGGCACCGGTGTGGTGAAGGTCACGCCCGCGCACGACGCGAACGACTACGCGGTCGGCCAGCGCCACCAGTTGCCCATCATCGGCGTGCTGCACCTCAACGCCACCATCAACGACAACGCGCCCGAGAAGTACCGCGGTCTGGACCGCTTCGTCGCGCGCAAGGCCGTGGTGGCCGACCTCGAAGCCGCCGGCCTGCTGGTCGAGGTCAAGAAGCACAAGCTGATGGTGCCGCGCTGTGCGCGCACCGGCCAGGTGGTCGAGCCCATGCTGACCGACCAGTGGTTCGTGGCGATGACCAGCAAGGGCAATCAGCACAACACCAGCGGCACCTCGATCGCCGACAAGGCGATTGCCGCCGTGCAGACGGGCCAGGTGAAGTTCGTGCCCGAGAACTGGGTCAACACCTACAACCAGTGGATGAACAACATCCAGGACTGGTGCATCAGCCGCCAGCTCTGGTGGGGCCACCAGATCCCCGCCTGGTACGACGAGCAGGGCCAGGTCTACGTGGCGCGCAACGAAGCCGAGGCGCAGGCCCAGGCCGGCGCCGGCAAGACGCTCACGCGCGACCCCGACGTGCTCGACACCTGGTACTCCTCGGCCCTCGTGCCCTTCAGCACCATGGGCTGGCCGAACCAGACCGACGCCGCGACCGACGACTACAGCCTCTACCTGCCCAGCAGCGTGCTGGTCACCGGCTACGACATCATCTTCTTCTGGGTCGCCCGGATGATCATGATGACCACGCACTTCACCGGTCGCGTGCCGTTCAAGGACGTCTACATCCACGGCTTGGTGCGCGACGCGCAGGGCCAGAAGATGAGCAAGTCCGAGGGCAACGTGCTCGACCCGGTGGACCTGATCGATGGCATCTCGCTGACGCCGCTGCTGGAGAAGCGCACCACCGGTCTGCGCAAGCCCGAGACCGCGCCCAAGGTGCGCAAGCAGACCGAGAAAGAATTCCCCGAAGGCATCCCGCCGTACGGCGCCGACGCGCTGCGTTTCACCTTCGCGGCGCTGGCCTCGCTGGGCCGCAGCATCAACTTCGACAGCAAGCGCTGCGAGGGCTACCGCAACTTCTGCAACAAGCTCTGGAACGCGACCAAGTTCGTGCTGATGAACTGCGAAGGCCAGGACTGCGGCCTGATGGAGCACACCAAGGCCGACTGCTCGGTCGGCGGCAAGGCGCATGGCTACATGAGCTTCAGCCAGGCCGATCGCTGGATCGTCTCCAAGCTGCAGCGCGTTGAAGCGGAAGTGGCGCACGGCTTTGCCGAGTACCGGCTGGACAACGTGGCCAACACGGTCTACGACTTCGTCTGGAACGAGTTCTGCGACTGGTACCTGGAAATCGCCAAGGTGCAGATCAACACCGGCAACGAAGCGCAGCAGCGCGCCACCCGCCGCACCCTGATCCGCACGCTGGAGACCATCCTGCGCCTGGCGCACCCGATCATCCCGTTCATCACCGAAGAGCTGTGGCAGAAGGTCGCGCCCGTCGCTGGCCGCGGTGGCGAATCGGTCAGCGTGGCTGCCTACCCGGTCAGCCAGCCCGAGCGCATCGACGAGACCGCCGAGGCGCAAGTCGCCAGGCTCAAGGGCCTGGTCGACGCCTGCCGCACGCTGCGCGGCGAACTCAATGTCTCGCCCAGCACGCGCCTGCCGCTCTATGTGGTCGGCGATACCGCCTTCATGCGCGAGAACGCCGCCGTGCTGCAGGGCCTGGCCAAGCTCAGCGAAGTGAAGGTGTTCGAGGACGAAGCTGCCTGGGCCACAGCCGCGCAGGCTGCGCCGGTGGCGGTGGTCGGCGAAGCGCGCCTGTGCCTGTTCATGGAGATCGACGTCGCCGCCGAGAAAGCCCGCCTGTCCAAGGAAGCCACGCGTCTCGAAGGCGAGATCGCCAAGGCCAACGCCAAGCTGGGCAACGAAGCCTTCGTGGCCAAGGCACCTCCATCGGTGCTGGAACAGGAAAAGAAACGCGTGGCCGACTTCGGTGCCACGCTGGCCAAGGTGCGCGAGCAGCTGGCCCGGCTCTGATCAGCCGCGCGGATCTTCCTTCGGGTCGGTATCGCCCCATTGCGAGGGCGTGTCGACCGCCGGCCACTCCGGATCCTGAACGCTGTCGAGTGCATCGAGCACCGAGAAGTCGCTGACCTGGGCCTGCCCGCGCACCACCGGTGGCGAGAGGGTTTCGTGGATGCGGTGCGCCACGTACCAGCTCGCTCGCAGCTTGGCTTCCCGCGTGTGCGAGCCCAGTCGCGGCGTGAGGTGCAGGTTGGGCATGTTGTGCAGCGGCGTGCCGGGCGCCGCAAACTCCGGCGGCGCGCCATCGATCAGGCAGGCATCGATGCGGCCGTCGGTCATGGCCAGCGCCAGCGCCTCCGGATCGAACAGCGCGCTGCGGCTCACACTCACCCAGAGCTGGCTGGGCTTGCAGTGGTTGAGCAGGCGCTCGTTGATCCAGCCCTTGAACCGGGTGGCATAGACCATCTGCAGCGACACCGCGTCCGAGCGCGCCAGCAGTTCGTTGATCGGGATGTATTCGATGCCCAGCTTGTTCCAGATGGGAGCGGCGTGGTGCACGGCCGGGTCGTAGCCTAGCAGCCGCACCCCCAGCCCCTTGAGCATCGGAGCCAGCGTGTGTGCGACCGGCGCCAGGCCGATCAGGCCCACGGTACTGCCATACAGCTCACGACCCATGCGCACCTGCGCCAGCTTGCGGCCCAGCAGCGCACTGACCATGCCGCGCCGGTACAGCATCAGCAGGCCATAGAGAACATATTCCGCGTTGGAGCGCACCGTGGCGCTGCGCGCCTGGATCACGCGCACGTGCTTCTGCGCGCAGGCCGCGAGATCGGTGTTCTCGCTGGAGATCTGCATCCGCGCGACCACCCGCATCAACGGCGCGAAATCGAGGAACTCCTTGGACACCACCACGTGGGGGGGCAGCACGAGCGCGCGGGTCTTGTAGACCTGCTTGCGCAGTGCCATGGGGTCGTCGGCGAGGTCCGGACGAAACGTGACGTCGTGGCGCTCCTGCAGCCAGCTCAGCGCTTCGGGAACCAGCGGATCAAGGAGCAGGACTTCCATGTTCGGGGTAGCGGCGGCGATTGCGGAGCGCCGCAATCCCGGATGCCGCAGGTCAGCGGCGTTTGAGCACCGTGATGAAGTCGGTGCCCTCGGTTTGTTGTTCCACCAGCTCGTTGCCGGTCTGTTTGGCGAAGGCCTGGAAATCGCGCACGGAGCCGGCGTCGGTGGCAATGACCTTGAGCGTCTGCCCGCTGGTCATGTCCGCCAGTGCCTTCTTGGCCTTGAGAATGGGCAAGGGGCAGTTCAGGCCGCGTGCGTCGAGTTCTTTGGTGACGATCATGAGCGTTCCTCGGAGTGGCGAATTTTAGGTGTGGGTCGCGGAAACCGCGCCATCATGTATCAATTTGTAAACAAATAAGTCACGCGGGCGGGATTTCCATGAACTGAGGTTCTATTCCCTGCCCACGCAACCAGTCGGCCAGCGCCAGCCCCGTCCCGGCCGGCCAGCAACGCACCTGGTGCGGTTCGAGCAGTTTGTACTCGACCAGTTCCGGCGACAGCACGACCGTGCCCTCGGCAATCGCGTGGTAGGTGATGATGACCTGGTTCATCCTCTGAAAATCGTGCACACCCACCAGATTCAGTGCGGTCACGGTAAGCCCGGTTTCTTCCGCGATCTCGCGGCGGATGCCCTCTTCGGGTGTTTCACCAGCCTCCATGAACCCGGTGATGAGCGCAAACATGCGGTGCTGCCAGGCTGCATTGCGCGCCAGCAGCACCTTGCCGCCCACCTGCACGATGGCGGCAAGCACCGGCGTCGGGTTGTTCCAGTGCGTGAAATCACAGGCCGTGCAGCGCAAGCGCTCTTTCGGGCCACCGTCTTCCTGCGCGGTCACCAGCGACAGCGGCGCCGCACAACTGGGGCAGAACCGGTATTCGGCGCTCATGGCTCGGACCGGCCTCAGGCCGGAAATACGCCGGTCGACAGGTAACGGTCGCCCCGGTCGCAGACCACGAAGGCGATGGTGGCGTTCTCCACCTGGGCAGCGATCTGTTGCGCCACCCAGCAGGCACCGGCAGCCGAGATGCCGGCAAAGATGCCTTCTTCTCGCGCCATGCGGCGACACATGTCTTCGGCGTCCGACTGGCTCACCAGCACCAGTTCGTCCACACCGGACGGGTCGTAGATCTTGGGCAGGTATTCCTGCGGCCACTTGCGGATGCCCGGGATGCGCGAGCCATCGGCAGGCTGGGCACCAATGACACGGATGGCCGGGTTCTTTTCTTTCAGGAAGCGCGAAACGCCGGTGATGGTGCCGGTGGTGCCCATGGCGCTGACGAAGTGCGTGATGCGCCCGCTGGTCTGATCCCACAGTTCGGGGCCGGTGGTCTCGTAGTGGATGCGCGGGTTGTCGGCGTTGGCGAACTGGTCGAGCACGCGCCCCTTGCCCTCTTTTTCCAGCTTGTCGGCCAGGTCGCGCGCGTACTCCATGCCACCACTCTTGGGCGTGAGGATCAGCTCGGCACCGAAGGCCTTCATGGTCTGCGCCCGTTCGATCGACAGGTCTTCCGGCATGATCAACACCATGCGGTAACCCTTGATCGCAGCTGCCATGGCCAGCGCGATGCCGGTATTGCCCGAGGTCGCTTCGATCAGCGTGTCTCCGGGTTGGATGTCGCCGCGCTCTTCGGCCCTTTTGATCATCGACAACGCCGGCCGGTCCTTGACGGAACCGGCGGGATTGTTGCCTTCCAGCTTGCCCAGGACCACGTTGCCTCTGGCGCGGTTGGCCTCGGCGCCGATGCGCTGCAGCGCCACCAGCGGTGTGCGGCCGATCGCGTCTTCAATCGTCGGATAGTTCATGGTGCCCACTGTGCCATAATTTCGCGCTCTCCAAGGCACCCTGCCCGGGTGGCGAAATCGGTAGACGCAGGGGATTCAAAATCCCCCGCCAGAGATGGTGTGTCGGTTCGAGTCCGACCCCGGGCACCAGAGATTCAGGGCCGCACGGCATTCGCTGTGCGGCCTTTTTCTTTGGGGTCCTTCGGTGCGGCCCTGGTCTCACCCGTGCGCGCGAGCTCGTCGTCGAGCAGCATCTTGTAGACCCTGGGCAGTTCGCGGCTCATGCTGTTGTTCTCGATGCCATAACCCAGGCTGGTCCAGGTGCCCGAGAGACGCCGCAGCACGGCCTGCACCTGACCACGGCGCAGCTGGTCGGACAGCTTGCCCCAGCGTGGCTCCTGCAGCCAGGCATGCACCACCATGTCCTGGTACTCCGGCGCGAAACTCAGTTCGGTCGCATCCAGCGGATCGTCGCTGCGCCTGGGGTGGTGCCGCGCGGCCAGCTCCAGCCACGTCGCATAGAGCAACTGGTAGCGCCCGGCCGCGGTCGAGCAGTTGCCCCGGTTCGGTCCGTTCCCGATTGATTCGCAGCGGTTGGGGTGGCGGTCGAGCGTGCCGATGTAGTCGCCACCGTAGAGCACGTGATACGGCCGCAGCACATTCGACTCGCTGGCTGAAATGGTGCGCATCAGGGCCCGGATGTACGGGTCGCCCCCCTGCATCACCAGCGGCCGGGTGCCCGGCAACAGCAGCCAGGGCCGCCACAGCCACAACAGGCCGAGCATCACCACCACCGCCACCAGCGTGAGGGCGATGCGCGAGCGCCAGGGCGAAGCCCAGAACCCGGCGGGTTCCGGCAATGCTGGCGGATCGGAAGGAATGGTCGGAGACGCGGTCACGAAGACTTGGACGAAGGCTGGCCCGGCGGTCACCGGGGTGCTGACACAATGGCCATTGTCCAACAAGCCACGCGCTCACGTCCCATGCTCTACGCCATTCCCGCCCTGTTCGCCGGTCTGCTCCTGCTGGTCTGGGGCGGCGAGAGCGCGGTGCAGGGCGGCACCTCACTGGCCGCGCGCAGCGGACTGTCCCCCATGTTGACGGGGCTGCTCGTGCTGGGGTTCGGCTCGGCCGCACCGGAGCTTGCGGTCGCGCTGATCGCCGCGTCGCTGGGTCATCCCGCGCTCGCACTGGGCAGCGCCTGGGGCGCCAACATCGTGGCGATGTCACTGGTGCTGGGCGTCGTGTTGTGGAAGGTGCCCCTGACCGTGCGCTCGCATGGCCTGCGCCGCGAACTGCCGCTGCTGGTCGCGGCCACGGTGCTGACCGCAGCCCTGGTCGGGGATGGCGTGCTCTCGCGGATGGATGCCGGCCTGCTGCTGCTTGGGTTTGTGGCCCTGCTGGTCTGGTCCTGGAGGCTGCAGAAGCGCAGCGGCGACGACGCACTGGCGCTTGAGACCCGGGCCGAGATGGCAAGCCAGCCTGGCTCTTTGATGCGTGCGCTGCTGTCGATACTGGCCGGCACCGCATCCCTGGTGGGCGGTTCCATGCTGCTGGTCTGGGGCGCGGTCGAGACCGCGGTCTGGCTCGGTGTGAGCGATCTGGTCCTGGGGCTGGGCGTCGTGGCGCTGGGCACCACGCTGCCCGAGCTGGCGACCTGCATGGTCGCAGCCCGCAAGGGCGAGCACGAGATCGCGCTGGGGCAGATTCTCGGCGCCGGCCTGTTCAACACGTTGGCTGTGGCGGGCCTTGCAGGCCTGATCGAACCGATGGATCTGCCGGTGCAGGTGCTCTGGCGTGACCTGCTGGTGATGGCTGCGCTGGCGCTGGGACTGTACCGGCTGGCGCGCGACGCCGACAGTCCGGCCCGCCTGGGCCGCAGCGTCGGTCTGGCGCTGGTCGGCGTCTACCTGCTGCACACCGCCGCGCTGCTGCTCACCTCAGGGCCGGGCTGATCCCACAGCCATCGAACGCAGGCCCTCCTCCACGGTCGGGTAGCGCAGCCGCAGGCGCAACTCTTTCTTCATCCGCCAGTTGTGCAGCCGGCGCGATTCGCTCATGAAGCTCAGCAGCATCAAAGGCAGTTGGTCGCCCGCGGACTCGCGCGCGACGCGCGGCGGCCGAGGCAGCTGGTACAGATCGGCCGCGAGGTCGAAGTAGTCGCCCATCTTGAGCTGCGTGTCGTCGACCACGTTGACATTGCGCTGCGGCTGGCCACGCCACAGCGCCAGCACACAGGCGCGCGCCAGGTCGTCGGCGTGGATGTGGTTGGTGTAGACGTCGTCTTCGGCGCGCAGTACTGGTGTGCCGCGCCGAAGCCGGTCCTGCGGCGTGCCACCGGGCCGGTCGGGGGCGTAGATGCCGGGAATGCGCAGCACGGTGGTTCTCACCGCAAAGGCGCGCCCCAGCCCGTGCACCGACGCTTCGGCATCGACGCGGCGCCAGGCCCTGGGCGTCTGCGGACGGCTCGGTGCGCACTCGTCGACCCAGCGCCCTTCGCAGTCTCCATACACGCCGGTGGTGGAACCATAGACCAGCGCGCGCGGCGGCGCGCGGCGGGCCAGCACCCGCACCAGGGCCTGTGTGCGCGCGTCGCGTTTCCAGTCGGCCTGGCCCTCCGACGGAGGCGGAGCCAGGTGCAGCACCCGGGTCGCGAGCCCGGCAAGCCGTTGCAGGCTGGCAGGACGATCAAGGTTGCCAACCAGCGGCGTGATGCCCTGCGCGCGCAACGCGTTCGCGTTTTCGGGCGTGGACGTCAGCGCCAGCAGGCGCGTCCGCACGCCGCTGCCCAACACGCGCGCCGCGCGCTGTCCGACATCACCACAACCGACGATCAGCACACGTTCGCGACGGAAGCGCGCGGGGAGAGCACCAAGAAAAGCCATGAGACTGGAATTTGAGAAAATGCCGGGTTGCCCGCAGACACCGGCGGTGTCCCGTTCAGCGCCCATTCACGCAAACCACTGTAGCCTGATTCCACCATGACCCTCAGCATCACCGTCCAGCCCAGCGGCCGCCAGTTCGGCGCCGAGTCCGGCGAAACCATCCTCGCCGCCGGTATCCGCCAGGGCATCGGCCTGCCCTACGGCTGCAAGGATGGCGCCTGTGGCTCCTGCAAATGCAAGCTGGTCAGCGGCACCGTGACCCACGGCCCGCACCAGGAAAAGGCGCTGAGTGCCGCCGAAGAAGCCGCCGGCTACGTGCTGACCTGCTGTGGCGTGGCGCAGGACGACGTGGTGATCGAATCGCGCCAGGTGACCGAGGCCGGCGCCTTCCCAATCAAGAAGATGCCGGTGCGCGTGCTGTCGATGGAACGCGCCTCGCACGACGTGATCGTGCTCAAGCTGCAACTGCCCGCCGCCGACACCTTCCAGTACCACGCCGGCCAGTACGTCGAGTTCCTGCTGCGCGACGGCGACCGCCGCAGCTACTCGATGGCCAACGCGCCCCACACGCAGGCTGCGAGCCCGGTGGTCGAACTGCACATCCGCCACATGCCCGGCGGCAAGTTCACCGACCACGTGTTCGGCCCCATGAAAGAGAAAGACATCCTGCGCGTCGAGGGCCCCTACGGCGGCTTCTACCTGCGCGAGGACAGCGAAAAGCCCATGGTGCTGCTGGCTTCCGGCACGGGCTTCGCACCGATCAAGGCCATCGTCGAGCACATGCGCCACAAGGACATCACGCGCCCGGCCACGCTGTACTGGGGCGGCCGCCGCCCGGCCGACCTGTACCAGGCCGCCTGGATCGAAGAGCAGCTCGCCGCAATGCCCAACCTGCGCTACGTGCCGGTGATCTCGGACGCCCTGCCTGAAGACGCCTGGACTGGCCGGACCGGCTTCGTGCACAGGGCCGTGGTGGATGACACGCCCGACCTCTCGGGCCACGAGGTCTACGCCTGCGGTGCCCCGATCGTGATCGAGTCTGCCCGCAAGGACTACGCCGCTGCCGGCCTGCCCGACGAAGCGTTTTACGCCGACTCGTTCACCAGCGCGCGCGACAAACTGTGATTTCAGCGTCGTCTCAGGACGACGCGAGCAGTTTCTTCACGTCGTCCGCCAGCGCCTGCGCGCCGCTGCCATAGCGGTGGTACAGGCGCAGCCGGCCCTGCGCATCGTAGACGTAGCTGCCGGCCGAGTGGTCCATGGTGTAGCTGGTCGGGGTCTTGCCTTCGACCTTCTTGTAGTAGATACGAAAGCTCTTGGCAACTTCGGGCAGCTTGTCGGGCGCGGCGTACAGCGCCAGGAAGCTCGGATCGAAACTGCCCATGTAGGCCTTCATGATTTCCGGCGTGTCGCGCTCGGGATCGATGCTGACGAACAGGCCCTGCAACTTGTCGCCGTCCTTGCCCAGCAGCTGCTTGGCCTGCGCCAGTTCGCTCATCGAGGTCGGGCAGACGTCGGGGCACTGGGTGTAGCCGAAGAAGATCACCACCGCCTTTCCCTTGAAGTCGGCCAGCGTGCGCGGCTGGCCGTTGTGGTCGGTGAGCGAGAAGCTGTTGGCGTAGTCGGCACCGGTGATGTCGATGCCGGAGAAACCGCCTGCGCTGCCATCCGCCGGTTTGTCGGAACAGGCGGCCAGCAACGCACTGCACAGGCTCAGGTAGATCAGGTGTCGGCGTTTCATGGTCAGGGAAGGTAATGGTCGATCAGCATGGCCGCAAACAGCAGCGACAGATGCCAGAGCGAAAAACGGAAGGTCTTGCGCGCCAGCGCGTCGGAGTAGTTGCGCCACAGCGCCCAGGCTTGCCAGCAGAAGCCCACGCTCAGCGCCAGCGCGGCGATCAGGTAGAACCAGCCGTTCATGCGCATGATGAAGGGCATCAGGCAGGCGGCCAGCAGCACGAAGGTGTAGAGCAGGATCTGCAGCCGTGTGAATTCCGAGCCGTGCGTGACCGGCAGCATCGGCAGGCCGGACTTGCGGTAGTCCTCGACACGGTAGAGCGCCAGCGCCCAGAAGTGCGGCGGCGTCCAGAGGAAGATGATCAGGAACAGGATCAGCGACTCGGGCGACACCACGCCCGTCATCGCAGCCCATCCGAGCACCGGTGGCATGGCCCCGGAAGCCCCGCCGATCACGATGTTCTGAGGCGTCAGCGGCTTGAGGATCACGGTGTAGACCACCGCGTAGCCGACGAAGGTCGCGAAGGTCAGCCACATCGTCAGCGGGTTGACCCAGAAGTACAGGATGAGCGAGCCCGCGGCGCAGAGCACGGCCGAAAACGTCAGCGTCTGCACATTGCCCAGTTGCCCACGGGCCGTTGGACGCCAGGCGGTGCGGCGCATCTTCGCGTCGATCTGCTGCTCGATCACACAATTGAAGGCCGCTGCCGCACCAGCGACGAGCCAGATGCCCAGACAGGCCAGCGCGGCCGTCTGCACCTGTGCCCAGCTGGGCAGGCCAGGCACTGCCAGCACCATGCCGATCAGCGCACAGAACACGATGAGCTGGATCACCCGCGGCTTGGTCAGCGCGTTGTACTGCCGCCAGACGGAAGGCAACACGGAAACGGTCGGTGCGGACGCAGAGCTCATGAGGTCAGACGGGAAACATTGAATTTGGAAGCGCTGACGGTGTCGTCGGCGGTGCGGGAGCCCAGCAACACGCCGGTGAGCACGAGCACCAGCCCGGCCGCCCCGCCGGTGTGACCCACCGCCGACAAGAGCGGCCAGTCGAGCACGACGTTGCTCATGCCGGTCGCGAACTGCCACCACAGCAGGGCCAGCAGCCAGCGCGCGTGGTGGCGCGTGGCCGGCGCCGACCACAGGCGCCACGACAGCCAGCCCAGCGCCAGCAGCACAACATAGGCGAACAGGCGGTGCACATAGTGGATCGCCGTCAACGCGGAAAAGTCGATCGGCTGCCCTTCAGCGTTCATCCCCAAGGCGCGCCAGATGGTGAAACCTTCGCTGAAGTTCATCGTGGGCCACCAGCCGCCCTGGCAAGTCGGAAAGGTCTCGCAGGCCAGCACCGCGTAGTTCGTGCTGACCCAACCACCCAGCGCAATCTGCATCCACAGCAGCCCATACACCAGCAGCAGCGCGCTGCGCGTGGTCGGGTGCAGCGGCAGGGGCTCGGAAACTGATTCAGGGCGGGTGTCATAGGCCACCACCTGCGCACGCAACAGCGCCAGCAACACCAGTCCGCCCAACAGGTGCAGGGTGACGATGGCGGGGAACAGCTTCATCGTGACCGTCAGCGCGCCGAACGCTCCCTGCAGACAGACCCACAGCAGCGTCAGCCAGGCCCAGGCGGGCGAGACCCGCAGGCGGCGGCGCTCCACCGTGCTGGCTACCGCCAGCACCAGGATCAGCACACCGACCGCGGTCGCGAGATAGCGGTGGACCATCTCGATCCAGGCCTTGGAGTGGGTGACCGGGCCGGTGGGCATGGCCTGTTGCGCGGCCGTGATCGGTGCATGTGCGCCCAACGGGCTGGCACTGCCGTAGCAGCCCGGCCAGTCGGGGCAGCCCAGGCCGGAGTCGGTCAGGCGGGTGAAGGCGCCGAACAGCACCAGGTCGAAGGTGAGGAACAGTGTGAGCAGGGTCAGGGCACGCAGCCGTTGCGCGCCACTGGCCTGACGGTGCCGCAGCCAGATCCACGAGAGCGGCCCGAGTGCAATCACCGCACCCATGAGCATCACGCGCACGACGGGAGAGAGGTTGACCAGAGAGACAGCGTCCATATCCAGCGGTCACCCACCAGCGGCCGGCGCAGGGCGACCACCTTTGTCCCAGAACGCCGAGGCACGCATCAGCCGGTCCAGATCGCGCTTGACCTGCTTGGAATCGGCGTCGGCCGGGAACCGCATCATCCAGTTGCCGATCGGGTCGACCACATACAGGTGGTCTTCCAGGCGATGGCCCGCCGCCGGTGTCAGCCAGGAGGCCAGCGCTGCCGCATCCACACGCAACACGTTCGCCGTGGCGGTGGCCTTCTTCAGGGGTTCCGACAGTTCGCTCGGACCGGTGCGCAGCCAGACCCAGTCCAGGCGGTCCTTGTCCTTGCCCAGGGTTTCGCGCAACTGGTGTTGCAGGTACAGATGCTTCTGGCAGGCATCGTCACAGGCGGAATCGGCCACGCTGATGAACAGCCACTGATCCTTGAGCTGACGCAGGTTCACCGCGCGGCCGGCCACATCGGTGCCGACCAGATCGGGCAGCGGCCTCTGGGGATCGATCAGCTCACCATAGTTGCGCCGCCCTTCGGGCCGGATCACGTAGTAGGTGAAATACGAGGCGACCACCGGTGACGCACACACGAGCAGCAGCAGCAGCATCTTCCAGCGGCCGGCGCGGGTGAGGGCCGCGGGGTCGGCAGCGTCCGCACGGGGCAGGCTGTGCACCGTCAGGGTCAGGGGTTCATCGGGGATCTGGGCCATGGGAGCTGCGTCGGCGACGGGGGGAAATCAATTGGAACCACGCGTACAGGCCCGCACAGAGAGCACTCATCGCAAACCATTGCGCGGCGTAGCCGAGGTGTTTGTGGACATCGGCCTCGAAACGGGGCCACTCCCTGAGCAATCCTTCGGCTGAGGCACCGGTCTGCAGGACCGACACCACCGGCATCGGCACGCCGGTTTCCCGGACCACGGTGTCGATGGTCAGATTCTGCCGGATGCGACCGCTCTCCACCGCGCCGAAGTCGAACAGCCGGCTTGGCGGTGGGGCCAGCCGGCCTTCAATTTCGATTTCGTCCGGTGTGGTGGGCACCTCGGGCACGCGGTTGCGGTCCTGGAAATCGCGCGGCACCCAGCCGCGCTGGACCAGCACGGCCTGCGGCTGGCCACTCAGTTTCAACGGCGTGACCAGGATGAACCCGCTGCGCCCGGCCATCGGACGGTTGTCCAGGAACACGGAGGCCGCAGGCATCCAGCGCCCGCGCAATGCCACCCGGCGTTGCAGCTGGCCGTCATGGTCCTGCGCGGCAAGCAACGCAGGCGCGTCCAGCGGCGGCAGGCTGCTGCGCTGGATGATCTGCGCATCCAGGGTGCGCTTCTGGTCGGCGCGCGAGAGCTGCCACACGCCCATCGACGCCGTCAGTGCCGAAGTGCCGGCGGCGGCGGCGGTCACGAGCCAGAAACGGAGGCGGGGAGTCATGCGGAATACACGGGGGTCATCGGGGAAGAACGGACTCGGTCTCGGGGATGCGGGCGGATAATCGGCGCATGACCTACCTCGTCATTGTGGCCTTTGTGGCAATCCTCGGCAGCCTCGTGGCGGCGCTGGTGTTCATGATGCGTGGCGGCAACCAAGATGTTTCCGCTCCGGACGGCAGCAACGAAGTGCCGCGCAAGAACCACATGGCCCGCGCTCTCGCATTCCGGGTCGGGTTCTCGATCCTGCTGTTTGTCCTGGTGCTGGTGAGCTACCGGATGGGCTGGATCCATCCGACCGGCCTGCCGCTGCAGGGCCGCTGAGCAAGTCCTCACGTGAAAACGGCGCCTGACGGCGCCGTTTCCGCTGTGGATCAGCTGGTCACATCCAGTAGACCAGGATGTACAGACCCAGCCAGACCACGTCCACGAAGTGCCAGTACCAGGCGGCGCCCTCGAAGCCGAAGTGTTTCTGGGTGGAGAAGTGACCCTTCTGCAGACGCAACGTGATGAACAGCAGCATCAGCATGCCGACAAACACGTGGAAACCGTGGAAACCGGTGAGCATGAAGAAGGTCGAGCCATAGACGCCCGAGGACAGCTTCAGGTTCAGTTCGCTGTAGGCATGCGAATACTCGTAGCCCTGCACGAACAGGAAGATGATGCCCAGGATGACCGTGGTCCACATGAAGGCGATGGTCTTGCCGCGGTTGCCGGCTTGCAGCGCATGGTGGGCGATGGTCAGCGTCACGCCCGAGGTCAGCAGCAGCGCCGTGTTGATGGTGGGCAGCCAGAATGGGCCCATGGTCTGGAACGGTTCGACGATGCCGGCGGGCGATGCGGTGGCGCCGGCCTGCTTGGACGGCCAGACCGCGCTGAAGTCGGGCCACAGAAGGGCGTTCTCAATGTTGCCCAGCGCCGGCACCGAGTGGGTTCGGGCCCACCACAGGGCAGAGAAGAAGGCACCGAAGAACATCACTTCCGAGAAGATGAACCAGCTCATGCTCCAGCGGAAGGACAGATCGACCTTGTGGCCATAGAGCCCACCTTCGCTCTCGGACACCGACTCACTGAACCACTGGAACAGCACCACCAGCCAGAAAGCCATGCCGAACGCCAGCGAGTACTTGCCCCAGTCGGCACCGTTGATCCACTGTCCAGCGCCCAGGATCACGAAGAACAGGCCTGTGGCCGCCATCACCGGATGCCGCGATGGTCCGGGGACGAAGTAGTAGGGCGTCGTGCCGTGTGTTGTTGCTGACATGCTCACTCCTGGGTGCTTTCGCTGGTAGGGATGTAAAGAAGCCTGGATTCCGTCGGTGCCCGGCTCAGCCGGCCACCCAGTGGACGATGAAGATGAGGGTGGCGACAAACAGCAGCGCCATCACCACGCCCGCCACCATCAGATGGATCGGGTTCAGGCGGGCGACATCGCGCTGGTAGTCTGCATTGCGCCGCACACCGAGAAAGCCCCAGAGCACGGCCTTGACCGTTTCGCCCACCGAGCCCTTTCGCTGATGCACCGGCGTCTCGCTCACACGGCACCTCCGGTGCGTGCCGCAGCGGGCAGCAACTGGATGGATTGCCCTGCCGTCTCCTGTGGTGCGGCGGGCACCTTGCCACCGACCTCGAAGAAGGTGTAGGACAGTGTGATGGTCGTGACGCTCTTGGGCAGCTTGGGGTCGATGACAAACACCACAGGCCACTCTTTCTTCTCGCCCGGCGCCAGCGTGTACTGGTTGAAGCAGAAGCACTCCAGCTTGTTGAAGTGCGAGGCCGCCTGTGACGGTGCGTAGCTCGGAATGGCCTGCGCCGCCATGGTGCGGTTCTGGATGTTCTGGAACTGGTACATGACCGTGGTCAGCTCCCCGGGATGCACCTGCAGCGAACGGACCGCCGGCTTGAAGTGCCAAGGGCCACGCGCGTTGACATCGAACTCGACCGTGATCGAGCGGGACAGGTCCACCTGCGAGTTGACGGCCTTGGTCTTCGCTCCCGGAACCTCCTGCTCGGAAAGTGCAAGCACGTTGATGCCTGTCGCCTCGCAGATGGCCTTGTACAGCGGCACCAGCGCGTAACCAAAGGCGAACATGCCCAGCGTAATCACGCCAAGCTTGCCCACCATCTTCAGGTTTTCACGTCGCAGGCCCATTGCAGTGGTTCCAGGCTTGGCTCAGTGGCCGAGCAGCACGATCTTGCCGACGAACCCGACGAAGAACACCAGCGCCACCGAGGCGAGGATCAGCGCCAGGCGCTGGTTTTGCTTCTTCTGTTCGGGCGACGTCATGGCGGGCTCAGCCGATCACTTTGGTGGCGGTGGCGTCGAGCTTGGGCGGGTTTTCGAAGGTGTGGAACGGTGCCGGCGACGGCACTTCCCATTCCAGGCCTTCGGCACCTTCCCAGGGCTTCTGCACCGCCTTCGGGCCAATGCCGCGCATGGCGGGCAGCACCACGAAGAAGAAGAAATACACCTGCGCCAGACCGAAGGCGAAGGCGCCCACGGATGCAATGGCGTTGAAGTCGGCGAACTGCATCGGGTAGTCGGCGTAACGGCGGGGCATGCCGGCCAGACCCAGGAAGTGCATCGGGAAGAAGGTGATGTTGAACGAAATCATCGACCACCAGAAGTGGATCTTGCCGCGGGTCTCGCTGTACATCACACCGGTCCACTTGGGCAGCCAGTAGTAGGCGCCGGAGAACATGGCAAACAGAGAACCAGCCACCAGCACGTAGTGGAAGTGCGCCACCACGTAGTACGTGTCCTGGAAGTTGATGTCGATCGGCGCCATGGAGAGGATCAGGCCGGTGAACCCACCGATGGTGAACACGAAGATGAAGCCGACAGCCCACAGCATCGGGGTCTCGAAGGTCATCGAACCTTTCCACATGGTCGCGATCCAGTTGAAGATCTTCACGCCCGTGGGCACGGCGATCAGCATGGTCGAGTACATGAAGAACAGCTGGCCCGTCACCGGCATGCCGGTGGTGAACATGTGGTGTGCCCACACGACAAAGGACAGGATGGCGATCGAGCCGGTGGCGTACACCATGGAGGCGTAGCCGAACAGCTTCTTGCGCGCGAAGGCGGGCACGACCTGGCTCACGATGCCGAAGGCCGGCAGGATCATGATGTAGACCTCGGGGTGGCCGAAGAACCAGAAGATGTGCTGGTACATCACCGGGTCACCGCCGCCGGCGGGGTTGAAGAAGCTGGTGCCGAAGTGGCGATCCGTCAGCGTCATGGTGATGGCGCCGGCCAGCACAGGCATCACGGCGATCAGCAGGTAGGCGGTGATCAGCCAGGTCCAGCAGAACATCGGCATCTTCATCAGCGTCATGCCGGGAGCGCGCATGTTCAGGATGGTGACGATGATGTTGATCGAGCCCATGATCGAAGACGCGCCCAGGATGTGCATCGCGAAGATGCCGGCGTCCATCGAGGGGCCCATCTGCAGGGTCAGCGGTGCATACAGCGTCCAGCCGGCGGCGGGGGCGCCGCCAGGCATGAAGAACGAGGACACCAGCATCAGCGCAGCAGGAATCATCAGCCAGAAGCTGAAGTTGTTCATGCGGGCGAACGCCATGTCCGACGCGCCGATCTGCAGCGGGATCATCCAGTTGGCGAAGCCCACGAAGGCCGGCATGATCGCGCCGAACACCATGATCAGGCCGTGCATGGTGGTCAGCTGGTTGAACAGCTCGGGGTTGACCAGTTGCAGGCCAGGCTGGAACAGCTCGGCACGGATCAGCAAGGCCAGAACGCCACCCACCATGAGCATGGTGAAGGCGAACATCAGGTACAGCGTGCCAATGTCCTTGTGGTTGGTCGCATAGACCCAACGGCGCCACCCGGTCGGGGCGTGGTGGTCGTGATGGTCATGGTCGTGCCCGTGAACGTCGTGGGGATCCAGAACTGCGCTCATCATCGTTTCCTTTGCTTATCGGTTTCTACCCGCGGGCGTTTCATTTGCGGGCCGCGACGACGTCGGCGGGCTGCACGATCTGCTCGGTCTTGTTGGACCAGTTGTTCTTGGTGTAGGTGATCACCGCGGCGATTTCAGTGTCGGACAGCTGCTTCCACGAAGGCATTGCACCGTTGTTCTGGCCATTGAGCAGCACCGCGACCTGCTTGGTCTTGTCGGCGTCGAGCACCACCGGCGAACCGTCCAGCGGCTTGATCGGGCCCGCACCCTTGCCGTTGGGCTGGTGGCAGGCGACGCAGTTGGCGGCATAGACAGTTTCGCCACGCTTGACCAGGTCGGCCAGGTTCCAGACCTTTGCCGGGTCATCGGCGGCGGCGGCAAGCTTCTTCTTCTCGCCCTCGACCCACTTGGTGAATTCCTCTGCGGTCACCACCTTGACGTGGATGGGCATGTAGGCGTGTTCCTTACCGCACAGCTCGGCACACTGGCCATAGAAGTCGCCGGTCTTCTCGGCCCGGAACCAGGTATCGCGCACGAAGCCGGGAATGGCGTCCTGCTTGATGCCGAAGGCCGGCACCATGAAAGAGTGGATCACGTCGTTGGCGGTCGTGATCAGGCGGACCTTCTTGCCCACCGGCACGATCAGCGGATGGTCGACCTTGAGCAGGTAGTCGTCGGTGGCCGGCGGCTTGCCGCTGGCGGACATTTCGCGCTGGGCGACGTCGAGTGTGGAAAGGAAGCCAATGCCCTCTCCCTCTCCCTTGATGTAGTCATAGCCCCACTTCCACTGCATGCCCGTGACCTTGATGGTCAGGTCGCTGTTGGTGGTGTCTTTCTGGGCCACCAGCACCTTGGTGGCCGGCAGCGCCATGCCGATCACGATCAGCAGCGGCACGATGGTCCAGCCCAACTCCACCCAGATCGGCTCAGGCAGTTCCTGCGCCTTGTGGCCGAGCGACTTGCGGTGCTTGAGGATGGAATAGAACATCACCCCGAACACCAGCACGAAGATGACCGTGCAGATGGCCATCATGAACCAGTGCAGCCAGTGCTGCTCTTCGGCGATCTTGGTCGCCGGTGGCGCGAAGTTCAACTGATTGACGGCAGGACCGCCGGGCAGGTCGTTCACCGCGTGGGCCGCTTCGGTCACCCAGACGGCAGAGCCCAGCACCCAGGCTGACGCCGTTGCACGCAGGCCGCCGGAAGAGTGGCGCAGGAAATCAACCGTCTGTCTTGTCGTACTCACGTTGAACGCCTCGAATATAAGTGTTGATTTATATCAATCCGATTAGACCAAAATTCCCCTAGATGCCCTCTCAGGGAATACCCACAACGGGGTGAGAGCCTGACGCTTCGGCACCCATCGCTGCCGAAAAAACAGGCAGTCGGATTTGATTTATATCAATTGTAGCGATCGAGGCGTGTGATCCGCCTGACAGTACCGCCGGAACTGTTGTGAATCCGGGCGTTTTCAGGGTTTGCGAGAACGCAACATGGCCCGCATGTCGTCGACCGAGACAGACTGGCTGTCACCCCTGGCGGGACGGGGCTGGGCCTTGAAGGCATGCCCATAGGTGATCTCGAAGCTCAGCCGCAAGCGGCCATCCTCGGCACGCGCGCCGTACCGCTCGATCGACTGCTCCAGCCGCTGGCGCCAGCCACGACTGCGCGACCCAGGCGCACGTTCGGTATTGAGGTTACGGCCCAGACCGCGCAGCTCCTCCAGCATGGCGGCCGCACTGCTGTAGGTCAGCGTGATGCGCTCCATGTCCATCACCGGCTCGGCAAACCCGCCGTGCACCAGCATGTCGCCCCAGTCGTGCATGTCGGTGAAGCTGTGCGCCGGCGCGGGCCAGCCTTCCCGGGCGTAGACCGCGCGCAGCTCCGCCAGGCTGTCCGGCCCGAGGCAGGAGAACATCAGGAACCCGCCGACCTCGACCTGGCGGTGCCACTGGCGCAGCAGCGTCTGCGGATGTGCCACATGGTGCAGCGCCATGTTGGCCCAGACCATCGCGACGGTGGTGTCGGCATTGCCCAGCGCCAGCCCTTTGCCCTGGCGCATCCAGAGCAGCCGGGCCCAACCGCGTCTGGCGGGCTCCAGGCCCAGCCGTTCGAGTGCACCCTGGTCTTCCAGCCAGACGTGCGCCTGTGCCTCGGGCAGGCGTTCGACCAGCTGGCGGTGCGCCTCCAGACCGCCGAGCACCGGCTCCCAGTGCAGCCAGCTGGCTGGCGGATCACGGAACCACTGCAGCCGCTCCATCATCCGGCGGGCCACCTCTTCGTGCAGCCAAGGGCTGGTGTCACGCCGAAGCCTTGCCCAGCGCCGGGCGGCCACAGGGTCGAGTCCGGGCACAGGCGCTTCTTCGGCGGTCGGGATCATGGACAAACGGGGGATTTCACGGCAGCCGAAGGGCCGCCAAGCAGGTGGGCCGCCAGTATATTGGCCGCCATGCTGTCTCTGCCATCGGTCTGCCAGGTTTGCGGCCGCTGGCCAGCGCAGCCGGTGTGCACCGACTGCCTGCAGCGCTTTGCGCCGGTGATCCAACGCTGCCCCCGATGCGCTCGGGCCATGTCCGGCGCCAGCGGCCTCTGCGGCGAATGCCTTTGCCAGACCATGCCTCCAGCGGTTGAACGCTGCGCAGCCGCGGTCGACTACCGCTATCCGTGGGACCAGCTGATCGCACGCTTCAAGTTCCGGGGCGAGCCTGGCTGGGCAGACACCTTGGCCGGACCGATGTGGCTGGCTGCACAGGCGAACGCGCTGTGTGATGCGGAATCCTTGTGGGTGCCGGTTCCCGTGCGTCCCCAACGGCTTGCCGAGCGCGGTTACAACCAGGCATGGGAGCTGTGTCGCGCCTTGCATCACCGATCTGGCCTGCCCACCTTGCGCGATGCGCTGGTGCGCCTGGGCGAGGCACCCGACCAGCACCGCCTCTCCAACGCGTATCGGCTCTCCAACCTGCAGGGCGCATTCGCCCCCCACCCGGCACAGGTCGGGCGCTTGCGTGGTGCCCGCGTGGTGCTGGTCGACGACGTGCGCACCACCGGCGCCACGCTGGAGCACGCAGCGACTGCACTGCGGCAAGCAGGCTGCGCCAAGGTCCACGCGCTGGTCTTTGCGCGAACGCCATCTGATGCCGATCAATCGACCGCACCCTGACGGGGCACGAAACATCCATATGCGCTTATGATCGCGCCCGCACAGGGGGACAAGATAAGGCCGCAACAGCAACGGCTACTTGATCGAAGCAGCGTCACGTCCTCATGTTTCACGTCGTCCTGGTCGCACCGCAGATCCCGCCCAACACGGGCAATGTGATCCGCCTGTGCGCCAACACGGGCGCCCACCTGCATCTCATCGAGCCCCTGGGGTTTTCGATGGACGACAAGCAGATGCGGCGCGCCGGGCTCGACTACCACGAGTACGCCAGCGTGCAGCGCCACGCCGACTGGGACAGCTTCCTTGCATCCGCACAACCCGCCCGCGAGCGCATGTTTGCCCTGACCACCCGCGGTCGCCGCGACGCGTTCTCGGTGCACTTCGAGGCAGGCGACTGGCTGGTGTTCGGCTCGGAAACCGACGGCTTGCCGGCCAGCGTCCGCGAACAGTTTGGCCCCGAACAACAGCTGAGGCTGCCGATGCGCGAAGGCCAGCGCAGCCTCAACCTGTCCAACGCCGTGGCGGTACTGGTTTACGAAGCCTGGCGGCAACAGGGTTTCGGAGCGACAAAACCGTGACGCAGTTCACCATCCGGCTGGAGCAGCCCCCCCACACAACGACGACCTTCGTGGCCACAATACTGGGTCACTCTGGTCTGCCACAACACGCTGGCGCGCGGCCAACCCCTCACACCCCCATTGGTTTCGACCTGCCCACCCGGGCAGTCCGGAGGTTATTTTGATTCCGACCCTCACCAGGCTCTTCAAAAGCAAGATGGCACCGCGCAAGCCGGTGAAATCGTCGCCGAGCCTGAAAGAAATCCTGGCGATCCGCTCGGCACTGTTGCAGTGCGTGGCCGATTGCGATGGGGTACCCGTGTTCCGGCTGCGCCACAAGATTGAACACACCCAGACGCCGCAGGAACTCTGGATGCTGCGCAACGACGCCTACCAGCTGATCTCCCACCAGCACAGCCAGAACGTGGCGGCCGAGCGCATCAACGCGCTGATTGCCGTCTTCGAAGGCTGGGTCGAACCGCGCCAGCTGGTCCGCATCCGTTGAGGACGGGGTCGCTCAGGGGTAGCGGCGCACCAGGGCCTCGGCCACACACACCGGCTTGTCCGCACCATCGCGCTCGATGGCCACGGCCCAGGCCATCTGCAGGCCGTTGCCCTCGATGGGTTCAGCTGTCAGCAGACTCATGCGGGCACGCAGCCGGCTGCCGACCGGCACCGGTGCGGTGAAACGCACTTTGTTGAGCCCGTAGTTCACGCCCATGCCAGCCTGGCGGATGTCGAACGCCGTGTCGAAAAACACCGGCAGCAGCGACAGGGTCAGGAACCCATGCGCAATCGGCGCGCCGAAAGGGCCGGAACGCGCACGCTCCACGTCCACATGGATCCATTGGTGATCGCCCGTGGCGTCGGCAAAGCGGTTGACCTGTTCCTGGGTCACGGTGACCCAGTCGCTGACAGCCACTTCCTGGCCGACGCAGGCCGCGAGTTCTTGCAGGGTGTCGAAATGTCTCATGGGCGCCGACTCTAGGTCGTCAGACCCGAAAGCCGCTGTCGGCACCGCGACACCTGCGGCTCACCCGGACCGCGTCAGCTGTCCAGCCACGCGCAGATGCCCTGCCACTGCTCCAGGTCCTTCTCGACCCGGCTGGGCGCCACATCGAACAGCGACAGACCCCGCGCCGCCAGGTGGATGTAGTTCTGCGTGTCGCGCAGGTAACCCAGTACCGGCAGCCCCAGGCCATCCACGAATTCGTGCAGCTTGTCCGCGGCGATGGTGCGGGCGTCGACCCGCATGCCCACGATGCCGACCTGCAGACGGCCGGCATGTTTGGACTGCGCCAGCTCGTCGAGGAAGGCTCGGGTGGCGTAAATGTCGAAGATGCTGGGCTGCAACGGCACCAGCACCCTGTCGGCATGCTTGAGCGCTTCCTTGCAGAGGGTGCCGTGCAGGCCCGCCGGCGTGTCGAGCACCACATGGGTGGTGCCCTTGGGCGGTTTGCCCACGTGGTCGTCTGTCATATCCCAGGAGCGGATCGGACGCGCCGCCGGAGGCCTCAGGCCGAGCCAGAGCGCCGACGACTGCTGCCGGTCGGCGTCGCCCAGCATCACGGCGTGCCCCTTGCTGGCCAGGTAACCGGCCACGTTGGTCGACAGGGTGGACTTGCCCACCCCTCCCTTGGGATTCGCGATCACCACCACCGGCATGTCTACCTCCTCGGGAACCTTGATCGGCACCTATGTTAACGGCCAGCTGTCCCAGAGCAGCTTGACCCCGGTCAGGAACATTCCGCCGTAGACAAAGCGGTAGAACAGCGTCTGGTTGATCTTGTGCGCAATGCGCACACCAACACGAACACCGATGGGCGCGAAAGGCAGCAGCGCCAGCGAGGTCGTCATGTTGCGCCAGTCCAGCAGCCCCAGCCAGGCGTACGGAATCCACTTGGACAGGTTGATGAAGAAAAAGAAGAACGCCATGGTGCCGGTGAACAGCAACGGCTTGAGCTTGAGCGGGATCACATAGGCGTTGATCGGCGGCCCGCCCGCGTGCGCGATGAAGCTGGTGAAGCCCGAGGTCGCGGTCAGCAGGGCGCCGAGCCAGCGCGGCGGCGGACTGTCTGCCCGCGGCGGAAACATCAGCCGCTGCGCCAGGAACAGCAGGGTGAACAGCCCCACGATGCCCGCCACCAGCCGGTGATCCAGCAAGCGAAACAGCAGACAGCCGATGACGATGCCCGCCAACCCCCAGGGCAGCAGGAACTTCAGCAGAGGCTTGTCGACGTCGTTGCGGAACGCCGCCATGCCCAGCAGGTCCATCACCAGCAGCACTGGCATCAGGATCGCCGCGGCCTGCGGCACCGGCACCGCCAGCGCCATCATTGGTACCGCCAGTGAACCGAAGCCAGCGCCAAACCCGCTCTTGCTCACACCGAGCAGCAACACGGCCGGAATGGCGACCGCGTAGAAGAAGGGGTCGGTGATGAGGGGGAAACCAGTCACACGCGCTCGATCACCAGGGCGATGCCCTGCCCGACACCGATGCACATGGTGCACAGCGCATAGCGTCCCCCGGTGGCATGCAGGCGGTTGACTGCCGTGGTGGCCAGCCGCGCACCGCTGGCGCCCAGCGGGTGGCCCAGCGCGATCGCGCCTCCCCAGGCGTTGACGCGCCCATCGTCGTCCTTGAGCCCCAGCATGCGCAGCACCGCCAGCCCTTGGGCCGCAAAGGCTTCGTTGAGTTCGATCACATCCAGCTGCTCCAGCGTCAGGCCGGTCAGCGCCAGCACTTTCTGTGTCGCCGGTGCCGGGCCGATGCCCATGATGCGCGGCGCCACGCCGGCCGTGGCCATGCCCACGATGCGGGCCTTGGGGGTCAGTCCGTTTTTCGCGGCAGTGGCCTCGTCGGCCAGGAGCAACGCGCAAGCACCGTCGTTCACACCGCTGGCGTTGCCGGCGGTGACCGTGCCGTCCGGCCGCACCACGCCCTTGAGCTTGGCCAGTGCTTCCAGGCTGGTCTCGCGTGGGTGCTCGTCGGTGTCGACGATCAGGGCGTCGCCTTTCTTTTGCGGGATGCTGACCGGGGTGATTTCGCGCGCCAGGTGGCCAGCCTTGATGGCCGCCACCGCGCGCAGCTGGCTGTTGTACGCCATCAGGTCCTGGGCCTCGCGCTCGATCTTGAAGTCGGTCGCCACGTTCTCGGCCGTTTCGGGCATCGAATCGACGCCGTACTTTTCCTTCATCAGCTTGTTGACGAAGCGCCAGCCGATGGTGGTGTCATAGACCGCGTTGTTGCGGGAGAACGCGCTTTCGGCCTTCGGCATGACGAAAGGCGCGCGGCTCATGCTTTCGACGCCGCCAGCGATCATCAGGCCTGCTTCGCCGGCCTTGATGGCGCGCGCTGCGGTGCCGATGGCGTCCAGGCCAGAGCCGCACAGGCGGTTGATGGTCGCGCCGGGCACTTCCAGCGGCAGGCCAGCCAGCAGGCTGCTCATGTGGGCGACGTTGCGGTTGTCTTCACCGGCCTGGTTGGCGCAACCGAACAGCACGTCGGTCACGGCCTCCCAGTCCACATTCGGGTTGCGCGCCATGAGCGCCTTGAGCGGAATGGCGCCGAGGTCGTCGGTGCGCACGGAGGACAGGGCGCCGCCGTAGCGGCCAAAGGGGGTACGGATCGCGTCGCAGATGAATGCCTGTGGCATGGGATGTCTCCTTCAAAGACATGCAGGATAATGCATCCATGTTCAGTCCGTCCCAAGCCGATGTCCGGCGCTTCTTCTGTTCCGTCCATGCCAAACAGCAAGCTGGCGAGGCCATGGAAGCGATCGAGATGCTGGCCGGCCAGTGGATTGCCGAGCATCCCGAGTACCACGCCGCTTTTTCAGACGTCGACGCCGCGCTGGCGCAGCTGGGACAGCCGGGCGATGGCACGCAGGAAAATCCGTTCCTGCACCTGTCGATGCATCTGTCGGTCAGCGAACAGTGCAGCATCGACCAGCCCCCGGGCATCCGCCAGGCTGTCGAGTTGCTGGCCGCTCGCCGCGGTGACCTGCACCAGGCGCACCATGAGGTGATGGAGTGCCTGGGCCGTATGGTCTGGGAGAGCCAGCGCTCGGGCCGCCCGCCCGATGGACACGCCTACATCGATCAGGTACGCCGCCGCGCCACGCAGGACTGACCGCAAGCGCCAACAAAAAAGCCGCTCGATGAGCGGCTTTTTGTCGGGTTCGGCGCCAGTTTCAGCGGAAACGGGACTGCGGCACGGTCTGCAGGTCGCCATCGAGCGAGCCCAGATACTTGGCCAGTTCGCGCATTTCAGCGGGCTTGAACTGCTTGGCCACACCACCCATGATGGGGTTGCCGCGGCCGACCACGTTGTGGCCTTCGACCGTGTAAGCCTTGAGCGCCACATACAGGTAGTCGGCGTGCTGGCCGGCGATCTTCGGGTAGGTCGGATCGATCGGCTTGGCGAAGTTGGCGCCGTGGCACGAGGCGCAGGCGCCCTTCTGGATCAGTTCGGCCGCCAGGCCGGTCGCCGGGGTTGCGGTTTCACCGGGCGCCTGGCCGGCCTGCGCCGAATAGAACGCAGCCAGATCGGCCATGTCCTGGTCGCTCAGCGAACCGGCAATGCCGCGCATGGACGGATGCTTGCGATCGCCCTTCTTGTAGGCGGTCAGCGCGGAGATGATGTACTTGTCGGACTGACCCGAGATCTTGGGCACCTTGTGGATCTCGGGGAAGCTGTTCTGATAGCCCTTGATGCCGTGGCAGCCGATGCACATTTCGGCCTTCTTCTGGCCGGCATCGGCGGAGCCGGTCACTGCTTGCGCCTGAGCAGCCGGAATCGCTGCAAAAAGGGTCGCCGCGGCGACAACGGTACGGGCGATCGAGGTCAGCGAATGGGTCATTTTGCAAGCACAATGAAGTGAACGATTGATAAAAATCAATGGACGATTATATAGACTCGATCCCAAAAACCGCCCTATTGATTACCCTGATCCGCAGGCCTGCAGGCCGCGCCAACCATTGCACCCCATGAAGTTCCAAGGCTCTGAAAACTACGTCGCCACCCAGGACCTGATGCTCGCGGTCAACGCCGCCATCACACTCAAGCGCCCGCTGCTGGTCAAGGGCGAGCCCGGCACCGGCAAGACCATGCTGGCCGAGGAAGTGGCGCAGGCGCTGGACATGCCGCTGCTGCAGTGGCACATCAAGTCGACCACCAAAGCGCAGCAGGGCCTTTACGAGTACGACGCCGTGAGCCGCCTGCGCGACAGCCAGCTCAACACCGGCGACAGCGCCGAACGGGTGAAAGACATCCGCAACTACATCGTGCAGGGCGTGCTCTGGCAAGCCTTCACCGCCGACCAGCCGGTCGCCCTGCTGATCGACGAGATCGACAAGGCCGACATCGAATTCCCCAACGACCTGCTGCGCGAACTCGACCGCATGGAGTTCTACTGCTACGAGACGCGCGAGCTGGTCAAGGCCAAGCACCGGCCGCTGGTGTTCATCACCTCGAACAACGAAAAGGAACTGCCCGACGCCTTCCTGCGCCGCTGCTTCTTCCACTACATCAAGTTCCCCGAAGCGGAAACGATGAAGAAGATCGTCGAGGTGCACTTCCCTCACCTCAAGCAGGACCTGCTGACGGTGGCGATGAAGACCTTCTACGACGTGCGCAACCTGCCGGGCCTCAAGAAAAAGCCTTCCACCAGCGAGCTGCTGGACTGGCTCAAGCTGCTGATGGCCGAAGACATCCCGCTCGAAGCGCTGCAGAGCGCCGACAGCAAGGTCAGCATCCCGCCGCTGGTGGGCGCGCTGCTCAAGAACGAGCAGGACACCACGCTGTTTGAAAAGCTGGTGTTCATGAACCAGCGAAACCGTTGACCCCATGAGCGACACCTCCCGCCTGCTCAAGGAAGGCCTTTCCGATGCCATCGGCTTTGTGGGCGGAGCGCTCGCGGCCTTCTGGATCGCGCGGGCGCTGGGTTTCGACCTGTTTGCCGAAGGCTACGGCAGCGGCAGCATCGGTGCCGTGATCGCCGTGGGGCTGGGTGGCGGGCTGGGGCTACAGATCGCGCGGCGCTGGCGTGCGGCCAACGCGGCCAAGGACTGAGGTCCGACGGAGGGTTTCACCATGCTGATCGACTTTTTCTACACCCTGCGTGCGGCCAAGCTGCCGGTCTCGGTCAAGGAATACCTGACGCTGCTCGAAGCGCTGAAGGCGGACGTGGTCGGGCCGACCAATCCTGACGCCTGCACCATGGACGACTTTTACTTCCTCAGCCGCACCGCGCTGGTGAAGGACGAGAAGCACTACGACAAGTTCGACCGCGCCTTCGCCGCCTACTTCAAGGGCGTGGAGCTGATCGCCGACTTCACCAAGCCGATCCCCGCCGACTGGCTGCGCCAGGAGATGGAGCGCATCCTCTCGGCCGAGCAGATCGCCAACGCACCCAAGATGGACTGGGACGAGCTGATGGAGACGCTGCAGAAGCGGCTCGAAGAACAGAAAGAGCGCCACGAAGGCGGCAGCAAGTGGATCGGCACTGGCGGCACATCGCCCTTCGGCCACGGCGGCAAGAACCCGCAGGGCATCCGCATTGGCGGCAAGGGCGGCAACAAGTCGGCGGTGAAGGTCTGGGACCAGCGCGCCTACCGCGACTACGACGATACGCAGGAACTGGGCACGCGCAACATCAAGGTCGCGCTGCGCCGCCTGCGCAAATTCGCGCGCGAGGGCAACGATCTCGAACTCGACCTGCCGGACACCATCCGCTCCACCGCCGCCAACGCCGGCTGGCTGGACATCAAGATGATTCCGGAGCGGCACAACAACGTGAAAGTGCTGCTGCTGATGGACGTGGGCGGCACGATGGACGAGCACATCCAGCGCGTCGAGGAACTGTTTTCGGCCGTCAAGAGCGAGTTCAAGCACCTGGAGTTCTATTACTTCCACAACTGTGTCTACGACTACATGTGGAAGAACAACCGGCGCCGCTACGCCGAGAAGTTCCCGACCTGGGACATCATCCGCAAGTACAACAAGGACTACAAGCTGATCTTCGTGGGCGACGCGACCATGAGCCCCTACGAGATTCTGCAGCCCGGCGGCAGCGTGGAATACAACAACGAAGAGGCCGGCGCCGAGTGGCTGCAGCGCCTGACCCACGCGTTCCCGAAGTTCGCCTGGATCAATCCCGAGCCGCAAGGCGTCTGGCAGTACCGCCAGAGCATCAGCATCATCCAGCAGCTCATGGGCCAGCGCATGCACCCGCTGACGCTCAAGGGTCTGGAGGACACGATGCGACTGCTCAGCAAATAACGAGGATTCCCCGATGCGGCTGTTCCGCGATGTGTGGTCGATTGCGGCCATGGAGGCGGGACTGTTCCGCCGTTTCCCCAAGCTGCGCCTGTCGGTGCTGGGCATCGTGCTCATCCCGGCGCTGTACGCGCTGATCTACCTCAGCGCGGTCTGGGACCCGTCCAGCCGCACCGCGGCGCTGCCCGCGCTGATCGTGAACCTGGACCAGGGCATCGACTACAAGGGGCAGCATGTCGACCTTGGCGACGAGCTGGTCAAGACGCTGCAGGCCCGCCGCATGTTCGGCTTCACCGAAACGCAGGACGAGGAAACGGCCCGGCGCGATGTGCGGGCCGGGCGCAGCCTGTTCGCGCTCATCATCCCGGCCGACTTCAGTGCCCATGCCGTGCCCGGCGAGCAGGCCGGCGGCGGCAAGCTGGTGGTCTACGCGTCCGAGGGCAACAACTACACCGGCGCCGGGTTTGCGCGCCGCTTCGCCGCCGAGCTGGGCCACCAGGTCAACGAGACACTGAACGAGAAGCGCTGGGCGCTGGTGCTCGGCGCTTCGGCCGGCGCTGCCGACAGCATGTCGCGGCTGCGCGATGGCGTTGGCAAACTGCAGGAAGGCGCCCACACCCTGCGCGACGGACTGCAGCAGGCCGACCGCGGCGCCAGGCAGCTCGCCACCGGCCAGGGCACGCTGGACACCGGCATCGGCCAGTTCACCAGCGGCATGAAGCAATTGGGCGCGGGCATCCGCACCATGGACGCACGCAAGCCCGCAGCGCAGGATCTGCAGGCGCTCAAGTCGGGTGCCTCGCAGCTGTCGGCCGGCCACGCCGAACTGTCGTCGGGGCTGGCGCAGCTGGAAGCAGGTTCTCAGAAGCTGTCCGAAGGCGCGCTGCACATGAAGGAAGAGACGCAGTCGATTCCGCTGGTGGGTGGCAAGGTCTCGGCGGGTGCACAACAACTGGCCGGCGGCGCCGAGCAGCTGACCCAGGGCCTGCGCAGCGCGCGCCAGGGTCAGGCGAAGTTGCAGGAAGGCGCACAGGCGCTGGACAAGGGGGTGTCGGCGCTGGCCGACGGCATGGGTGCACTGTCCGCCGGCATTGGCACCATGGCCAGTGCACTTCCGCCCGACGCGAAACTCGACGCCCTGGCCGACGGCGGCCACGCCGCGCGCAAGGGATCGCAGGACCTGAGCCACGGCATCACGCAACTGGCCGACGGTTCGCGTCAGCTGGCTGGCGGGCTGGACCTGCTCAGCGCCAGCCTGCCGGCACACATCGACACGCTCGGCGGCACGGCCAAGGGACTGGCGGTGTCGGTGCAACCCGAGATTCAGATCGATGCCCCGGTCGCCAACAATGGCAGCGGTTTCGCGCCGAACTTCCTGCCGGTCGCGGTCTGGCTCGGCGCGGTCATGACAACCTTCATCTTCCACCTGCGCATGCTGCCGGGCGCGGCGGCCAGCCTGTCACCTGCGGCGCGGCTGCCAGGCAAGTTGATGCTGCTGGGCGGCATCGTGACGGTGCAGGCGCTGGTCGTGGTGATGATGGCGGCCTTCCTGCTGCAGATGCACATCCTGCACCTGCCGGGTCTGGCGCTGACCCTGGTCACCGCGGCGCTGACCTTCCTGCTCATCATCATGGCGCTGGTGCGCGCGTTCGGCGATGCGGGCAAGGCGGTGGCACTGATCCTGCTGATCCTGCAGCTGTCGTCGGCCGGTGGCGTGGTGCCGATCGAGCTGAGCAGCGACTTCTTCCGGGAGATCAATCCCTGGTTGCCGTTCACCTGGGTGGTGCGCGGCGTGCGGGCCAGCATGTTCGGCGCCTTCGACAGCCAGTGGCTGCAGTCGGTAGGCATCGTGATGCTGTTCGGACTGGGGGCCTTTGTGCTCGCCAGCTTCGTTGGGCGCTGGCGCTTCGTGGACGAAGCGGCGCACCGTCCGGCACTGGATGTCTGAGGCGTGGCCAGCAGGCCGGCCACACGCGCCGACTTACAATCGGCCGCTTCCCCTGCCGCCATAGTTCAATGGATAGAACGAGCGCCTCCTAAGCGCTAGATACAGGTTCGATTCCTGTTGGTGGTACCACACCGAAAGCCGGAAAAACTCACCGTTTTCCGGCTTTTTTGTTTGTCTCCGGGCAGCTGCGCCGCACCCCGCGCCACGTGCGCGCATCCCCGACCAACAAGTGATCGGAACATGTGCCCATGCATGGTTTTCCCGGGGTTTCGCCCACGGAAAACATCCGGTAGGCTGCAATTCTTTCGTACTAGTTTGCAGTCAAGGCAGGATGCTTTAGACCACATCCTTTCCCATCACTCATCCCTGCCTGGCCTTGGGCAGGGTTCAAAAAGAACTGGTCTTGACACCAGTCGGCGCAGGGGTCATTCAGGAATTCCGTCCATGAAAAAGCCCACATTGCCACCCTCCCCCACCCTGCTGCGTTTTCCGCCTCTTGGGAGCGCTTTCCTGGTGCAAGAGCTCTTGATGCCTGGAGAGCCTGGTGACTACGTCGTGGTTCAGCAAGGCCTTACCTGGAAGGTGACGCGCCAGACAGACCAGATGACGATCTACTCTGGCCCTGGTCCGGTATCTGTACACCGCGAACGTCTGCCCTGAAGGCCACGCATCGCAAGTTAGGACGATGGGCGCTCTTCGGAATGCCGCGGTTCACCAGTCAGTAGGCAAAGAAGCCGTACGTACAGGCTGACCGGCGTCTCAGATCAGGTCAGCGCGCCCGCAGCGTTCGCGAAAGCATCACCACCGGCACCAGGCCGACCAGCACCAGCGTCAGCGCCGGCAACGCGGCCTCGCCCAGGCGCTCGTCGCGCGCCAGCTGGTAGGCCACCACCGCCAGCGTGTCGCTGTTGAACGGCCGCAGCACCAGGGTCGCAGGCAGTTCCTTCATCACGTCGACAAACACCAGCAAGGCCGCGGCCATGGTCGAACGGCGCAGCAGCGGCCAATGCACGCGCCAGGCCAGTGCCAGGCCGGTGCTGCCGAGCATGCGCGCCGAGTCGTCCAGGCTCGACGGCACCCGCGCATAGCCACTCTGCACCGACTGCAGCGCCACTGCGGTGAAGCGAACCAGGTAGGCCCAGACGATGCCCAGCACCGTGGCCGTGATCCAGTAGCCCACCCCGCTGTCCGGTGCCGCTTTCTGCATCCAGCCAACCGGCAGCAGCAGGCCGACCACGATCACCGCCCCCGGCACCGCATAACCCAGGCTGGCCAGCTGCACCACCGCGCGGGTGAACCCGTCCCCCCGCGTGCGCAACGCAAAAGCCAGGGCCAGCGCCAGCAGCGTCGCCGCGACCGCACTGATGGCCGCCAGCCGCACGCTGTTGCCGGCCCACTGGACAAACGAAGTCCAGGGCAAGCCGTCCCAGCCGCCCAGCAAGGGGCGCAGCATGAACAGCACCGGCAGCACGAAGCCGAACAGGATCGGCAAGCCGCAGGACAGAACCGCAATCCACGCCCGGCCACCGCGCAGCCGCACCGGCTGCGCGTCCACACTGCCCGCCCGTTGCCCGCGCAGCGAGGCAAAACGCATGCGCGCCTGCGCCCGCCGCTCCAGCCACAGCAGCAGCGCCACCAATGCCAGCAACATGGTCGCCAGCTGCGCTGCGGCCAGTGGCATGTCCATCGCCAGCCAGGCCTTGTAGATGCCGGCGGTGAAGGTCTGGATGCCGAAGTAGCTCGACACGCCGTAGTCGGCCAGCGTCTCCATCAGCGCCAGCGCCACGCCCGCCGCGACCGCCGGGCGCGCCAGCGGCAGCGCCACCTCGCGGACGCGGCGCGACAGCGGGGCGCCCAGGAGCCGCGCAGCCTCCATCAGTTGCGACGCGCGCTCGGTCAGCGCCGTGCGCGCCAGCAGGTAAACATAGGGATAGAGCGAGAAGGTGAAGACCCAGACCGCACCGGCGGTGTTGCGGATCTCGGGGAAGACACGCCCGCGCAGGCCGAAGCCCTCACGCAGCGCGGTCTGCAACGGGCCGCTGAACTGCAGAAAGTCGGTGTAGGCGTAGGCCACCACATAGGCCGGCATCGCCAACGGCAGCAGCAGCGCCCACTCGAACACACGCCGACCGGGAAAGTCGAACAGCGTCACCGCGCTGGCCGAGGCCATGCCGACCACCGCCACCCCCAGCGCCACACTCACACACAGCAGCAGCGAGGTCAACGCGTAGTCGGATAGCACGCTGCGCGCCATCTCGGCCAGCACCTGGCGCGCCGCCGTGTCGAACTGCGTCCACGAGGCGAGCAGCGCCAGCACAGGCAGGGTCAATGCCAGCGCGAGCAGAAACAGCAGAAGGGTGGTGCACCAGCGAGTCAACACAAATGAGAATTGTAGTCATCTACAATTGCCACCCATGTTCCTCCAGGTTTCCCAGCTGAGCGTCCGATATCCCGGCCTGCCGCACGATGCGGTCGACGGCGTGTCCCTGGGCCTGCGCGCGGGCGACATCGGCGTGCTGATCGGCCCCTCGGGCTGCGGCAAAACCACCCTGCTGCGCGCGGTCGCCGGGCTGGAGCGCGCCCACGGCGGGAGCATCACGCTCGACGGAGAAACCGTGAGCGACGCCGGCCACCACCTGCCGGCCGAGAAGCGGCGCATCGGCATGGTGTTCCAGGACTACGCCCTGTTCCCGCATCTGGACGTCGGCCGCAACGTGGCCTTCGGCATCGCCGCCCTGCCGCGCAGCGAACGCGAGCAGCGCGTGGCCGAGGTGCTGGCGCTGGTGGGGCTGGACGGCATGCAGGCGCGCTTTCCGCACGAGCTCTCCGGCGGCCAGCAGCAGCGCGTGGCGCTGGCCCGGGCGCTGGCGCCCCGCCCCCGCCTGCTGCTGCTGGACGAACCGTTCTCCAACCTCGACGTCGACCTGCGCGAGCGGCTGGCCCACGAGGTGCGCGGCATCCTCAAGGCGGCCGGCGCGACCGCCCTCTTCGTCACGCACGACCAGCTCGAAGCTTTCGCCATCGGCGATGTGATCGGCGTGATGCACCAGGGCCAGCTGCACCAGTGGGACGACGCCTACGCGCTCTACCACCGGCCGGCCACGCGCTTCGTCGCCGAGTTCATCGGCCACGGCGTGTTCGCCCCGGCGCAGATCCAGCAGCACGGCGGCGAGGTCGTGGTGCAGACCCCGTTGGGCGCGCTGCTCGACATTGAAGAATGTCCGTTGCCCTCGGCCTACGAGGCCGGGCTGTGCGACGTGCTGCTGCGCGCCGACGACATCGTGCACGACGACCACGCGCCGGTGAAGGCGCAGATCGTGCGCAAGGCTTTCCGCGGCTCGGAGTTCCTCTACACGCTGCGGCTGGCCAGCGGCGAGACGCTGATGACACACGTGCCCTCGCACCACAACCACGCGGTCGGCGAGTGGATCGGCATCCGCGCCGAGGTCGACCACGTGGTCACGTTCGCACGCGGCGCAGCGGCGTCCACGCCCCCGGCGCCTGGTGTCGCGATGCGCCCGCCTGCGGCCTGAGCAGCGCGCCGGGCCAGAGCGCCGGACCGCGTCAGATCCCGTTCACTTGGTGTGGCAGGTCAGGCAGACGCCGCTGCCGACATTGCTCACGCGCAGGAAGGTCGGGTTGAACACCGAGCCCGGGCCGGCCGAGGGCACACCGTGCGGGTCGTGGCACGACGCGCACTCGACCTCGTAGCCCTCTCCGGTGTTGTAGAGCCGGATGTCGGACGCGTCCGCGCGGTTGTTGCCGTTGCTGTCGAAGAAGGCCAGGCGGGTTTCCTTGCGCGGCGGGTCCTTGAAGTCGGAGCCCGGCCCGGCGTCCAGTGGATAGCGGATGCCCACCGGGTGGTCGTTGCGCAGGTCGGTGCCGATCGCGAAGGCCACGAAGTCGGTCGCGTTGCGGCCCGAGGGGCCGGCGGTCGACGAGTGGCAGGCCAGGCAGCCGGTGTCTGACAGGCGCGCGTGGTCGCCGTTGGGGCTCAGGCCCGACGGGTTGACCCACTGGTCGAGGAAGGCGGTGTTCTCCGAGAACTCCTGCTCCTTGCGGTAGCGGCCCGAGCCGGGCATGTTGATGATCGAGTCCACCGCCGTCTGACCGTCGTGGCAGGTGAGGCAGGTCAGCGAATTCGCGCCGGGCTGCGACACCGGCTGCGAGAGGCTCGAGGTATTGAGCAGGTCGTAGGTCTGGTAGGTCGTGGCCTTGACCGTGCGGTTCCACAGCGGCGCCGCCGGCAGGGTGCTGTTGGCACCGTGGGGCGTGTGGCAGTAAACGCAGACCTCGGCGTAGTCGTTGCGGAACGAATCCATGGTCGTGCCCACCGGGCCGCCGCCTGCGACCTGCCGCTGGGTCAGGTTGTGGCGCGTGTTGCCCACGCTGCCGATGTTGGTGAACCGCGTGGGCCGGTCGACATCGGCCTGGGCCACCAGCGGCAGCAGCGCGCCCAACAACCCGAACACCAGCACGCCCATCCGGTGCCACCGTCCGCGTCGAGTGTCGACAGAAAACATCTCTCGTTGCAGCATGTGCGCCTCCTCCTGCACCCGTCGTGTCGCGAGCGCGATGTGCAGACTTCGCAAAAGACATGCCCCCTAGCGGCACGGCCGACGAACGGTCGCTCTGTGAGAGAAAAGCCCGCCATCCAGGCGCCCCGAGGCCGCCCCAGGCTTCCCGGAAGTGAGGAGCAGTTCCCGGAAGCGGGAGGTTTTCAGGCCGGTTCGCCCAGCCCTCGGATCACGTCGACCTTGTGGAAATACTGGTCCACCACATACAGGAAACCGCGCTCGTCACAGGCCAGCTTGGACGGCAGCAGGTAGCGCCCTGGCGCGTCCTGCTCGCCGCGCGCACCGATCGCCAGCAGCAGCTCGCCGCCGGGCTGGAACACCTGCACGTTGCAGAAGCTGGCGTCGCTCACATAGACCAGTCCCCGTGCATCCACCGCCAGCCCGCGCGGTCGCGCAAACTGCCCCTGGCCGCTGCCGACCGAGCCGAACTGCCGCAGCGGCGCTCCGTCGCGGTCGAACGCCTGCACGCGGAAGTTGCCCGCGTCGAGCACCCACAACGTACCGTCGGGCGCCAAGGCCGCATCGGTGGGCAGGTTGAACTCACCGGCCGCCTCCCCGCGGCGGCCGATCACCTGCAGGCGGCGGCCGTCGGCGGCGTGCACATAGACCCGATGGCTGTCGGTGTCGACGCGGCCGGTGTCGACCACGCAGATGCGATTGCCGTCGGGGCTGACGGCCACCGCGGTCGGGTGCGCCCAGTCGTCGCCGTCGATGTGCCGCAGGTACAGCCCCAGTGCGTCGTACACCACCAGGCGGCGGGCCGAACTGTCCACCACGTAGACCGTGCCCTGCGCGTCGACCGCAATGCCGGCGGGCATCTTCAGCGCGCCCTCGCGGCGAAAGCCGAACTGGAAGGTCTTGCGCCGCGGCACATCGAACACGAACACGCGCCGCCCCTCGGTGTCGGTGACGAAGATGCGCCCCTGGTGCGCCGCCACACCCATCGGTTTGGAGAATGTATTGCGCGAGGCGTCGTCGCCGGTCAGCAGGCGCTGCATCAGTGCGCCGCCCGAGCCCTCGGCCACGCTCGCCGCGTTGCGCAGCGTCGCCTCGTGCCGGAAGCGCGGCGGGTCCGGCGGCGCCGGCCACACGACCGGTCCGGCGGCCTTCACCGGCGCGGCCGGACGGGACTGGCAACCGGCCAGCGCGAGGCCCAGCAAGGCCGTGTTGAAGCGGCGCCGGCAAGGCATCGTTGTGGACTCCGGGCGCCTCGGCGCGCCGTCGGCTGCGCTCAGACCAGGGCCTCGATCCGCACCGCGTGGTTGCGCCAGCAGCGGTCCACCGCCGGCGCACTGTCCGCGCGCTCCCTGCGCGGCGGCAGCAACTGGGCCAGCGCGCGGCACACGGTCTCGGTCTTGGCATCGACCATCTGCGCCACCTCGCGCAGCGTCGGCAGCGCCTGACGGATGGTGCGCGCGCAATCGCTGCAGTCGCCCTGCTCCGGCTGGCGGTCAAACCCCAGCAGGCGCAGCAGGTGCGCGATGCGCTGCGGCACCGTGCCCGTGCGCAGGGCGGCCATGTCCAGGCATCGCGTCTGGTGCTGCAGCAAGGCCTGCTGCAGCAACGGCTCGCGCGCCACGCTGCGGTCATCAACCGTGATCCGCTCCAGGCGACTCGCGGTGAAGGCCACGGCACTGAGCCGGTAGGGCTGGCCGCAGAGGGCTTCCACGCCGATCAGGTCGCCGGGCAATGCCAGCTGGACCGCCTGCACGGCGGTGCCGCTGGGGCGATCGAGCCGCACCAGACCTTCCGAGACCCGCCAAAGCGGGCCGTGCTCACCCGCCTGAAAAACCACCTCTGCGCTGGCTCTGTCCAGCACCGCCGCTGTGAACGCCGACATGTTTGCCTCCGTGGACCCGCTGTCCGGAAAGTGCCGGATCAAAGCAATTCACGGGCCATGCCCTCCAACGCGCCGACGACCGTCTGTCGATCCCGCCTTCGAGAACGGCTGCGGCGCGATCCAGGCCGATCCATCGGCTTGCGGCAGAAGACACACATCGACCTGAAACGCGCAACGCAGCGCGTCGGGTGTCAGAACATCGCCAGGCGCACCCTGCGCCAGGACCCTGCCCTGGTGCAGCAGCACCACGTCGTCGGCATGGCGGACCGCTGCGTTGAGATCGTGCAGCACGGCCAGGGTGACCAGCCCGCGTTCGATCGTCAGCGCGCGCACGGTGTCCATCACCTCCAGCTGGTGCCGCAGATCCAGCGCGCTGATGGGTTCGTCCAGCAGCAGCACACGCGGCTGTGCAACCAGCGCCTGCGCCAGGAACACCATCTGCCGCTGCCCGCCGCTGAGCTCGGTCAGGTACCGCTGCGCGAGATGGTCGACGCCCAGGCGCTGCAGCACGGCTGCGGCCACCGCCAGATCTTCGTCGCCCACCTGCCAGCGCAGGCGGCCCACCCGCCCGAGCAGCACCGCCTCGAGCACCGACAACGCGGCGGTTGCCGACAGGTCCTGCGGCATGTAGCCGATCTGCGCGGATTGCCTAGGCTGGCCGGTCAGGGTGACCTGCCCCTGGTGCGTCTGCAGGCCGGCCAGGCACTTCAGCAGCGTGGACTTGCCCGAACCATTCGGCCCAACCAGCGCCGCCAGCTGCCCGGGTTGCAGCGTGAGGTCGATGCCGTCGAGCACCGGGCGACCGCGGTATCCCGCCGAGAGCTGTCGCGCCTTCAACGTCACCAGTGGCTCCTGCGGGAACGCAGCACCAGCGCCACGAAGAACGGCACGCCGATCAGCGACGTAACGATGCCAATCGGAAACACCGCGCCAGGCATCAGCGTCTTGCTCGCCACCGAGGCGACCGACAGCAGCGCCGCACCCGCCAGCGCCGAGGCCGGCAGAAACACCCGCTGGTCTTCACCGACCAGCATGCGTGCAATGTGCGGCGCCACCAGGCCCACGAAACCAATGGTGCCGACGAACGCCACCGACACGCCGGTGAGCGCCGAGATCACTGCGAAGCACTTGAGTCGCAACGCGCGCACGTTCACGCCCAGACCTTCGGCCCGCGCGTCACCCAGCTTGAGCGCCGTCAGCCGCCAGGCCATCGGCAGCAGCACCGCGACACCGGCGACGAGCACCGTGACCATGATCGCCAGCTTGGTCCAGGTCGCCTTCTGCAGGCTGCCAAACAGCCAGAACACCACCTGCTGCAGCGCCTCGGGCGAGGCGATCAGTTGCAGCAGGGACGTGAGCGCCTGGAACAGGAACAGCAGCGCGATGCCGGCCAGCACCAGGGCCTCGGCGGTGGCCGCGCGTGCCCCACCGATCAGGTACACCCCCGCGCAGGCCAGGGCCGCAAACAGGATCGCCATGACCGGGATGCTCACCGTGTCGGACCGGGGCAGGCCAGCGCCGAGCACGATCACCAGCGCGGCGCCGAACCCCGCACCCGCCGAGACGCCCAGCGTGTAACTCGATGCCAGCGGGTTGTGCAGGATGGTCTGCATCACCGCTCCCGAGAGGCCCAGCGCCGCACCCACCACCAGCGCGGTGCAGGCCACCGGCAGCCGGATCGACCAGACGATGGCGGTGACGCTGGCGTCCTGTCCCTGGCCGAACACCACGGTACGGGCCACCGCGGCCACCGGCAGGAAGGCCGGGCCGGTGGCCACGTCGAGCAGGAAGCCGACCAGCGCCACCGACAGCAGCGCGGCCGCCAGCGCCCAGCGCCGCCACCACGTGCGGCGGTAGGCGAGGACGAGTGCGGTCGACGGAGTCACCGGCCCGCCGGAGGCGGTCGCCAAGGCCATCAGGGCTTGATGCCCAGCATCCACACGCCCGCGTATGGAACCGACAGATACTTCTCGTGGTAGGCCTTGAAGCTGGCCACCGGGTCCACGTCCTTGAACGCCTCGGGGTAGAGCTGCTTGGCGATGTACTGCATGGACACGTAGTCGAACAGGGTCCGGCACAGCCCGTGTTCGATCGCATGCACCTGGCCGTTTTTCACCGCGTTCAGGCCGGCCCAGGCCGGGCGCTGGGCATAGGGCCCCAGCGAGCTGCGGGTGATGTCAGCGGTCGCCTCGTAGCCGGTTTTCACGGCCTTGGGTTTGTTCACCCAGGAAGAGCCGGCGATGAAGATCAGGTCGGGGTTGGCCGCGATCACTGCCTCGGCGTTGACCGGTCCCCAGGGGCCGGGCAGCTTGCCGTCGGCCACGTTCTCGGCCCCCAGCAGCGTCACGATCTTGCCCCACATGGTGCCGCTGTAGCTGTTGCCCACGGTGTCGGCGCCGGCCTGGCCGAGCTCGACATAGATCTTCTTCCTGGTACCACCCGATGCCTTGGCCACACGAGCCATGATGTCCTTGTACTGGCGCTCGTAGAGCAGGGCCAGTTCTTCGGCGCGGGCTTCGGTGCCCATGACTTTGCCCATCACGCGGGTCGAGGCCAGGTGGTGCTCCAGCAGCTGCGCGTTGTAGTCGACCACCACGATGGGAATGCCGGCGGCCTCGATCTGATCGCGTGCGGTCTGCATGGCCTTGTAGGTCCACTCGGCCATGAACAGCACGTCGGGCTTGAGCGCGATGACCTTCTCGGCGCTGAAGGTGCCGTCGTCCGAGTGGCCGATGTCGGGCATGGCCTGCAGGTTGGGGATCACCGCGGCGTAGCGCTTGAAGATCACCGGACGCCAGCCTTCCCAGGGCACGCGCGAGATGCCGACCACCTTGGACCAGGCCTCCTTGCCGGCCACGGCGGTGAACTCTTCGTAGTTGAAGTTGACGATCACGCGCTGCACCGGCGTATTGACCTTGACCTTGCGGCCGAGGGCGTCGGTGACTTCGATCGTGGCGGCCCAGGCGGTGCTGGCCATGAGGCTGGCCAGCGCCAGCAGGGCAGCGCCCCAGTGGCGACGTCGGACGGACAACAGGTTCATGAGAACTCCTTTGAGGAACATCAGTGCTTGTGCGCAGGCGCTGCGGGCGCGGCATGCTGGCCATGCCCATGCGAAGCAGCGCCCTCGCCACCCACCTTGAGCACGCCTTCAAACGAATCGAACAGGGCCCGCTGCTGGGCGGTCAGCGCACCCTCGGCCTTGGCGACCAGACGAGCCATGTCGGCGGCCTGTGCCTTGGGTAGCCCGGACATTTCGAGCACATCGGTCTGCGTCAGGCCCTTGCCGGCACAAACGTGGATGCTCCAGCCCGCCTTCTCCTTGCGCAGCAGCGCGCGACCGCCCCTGCCCTGCTGGGTCCAGCCGGCCACAGCAGCATCGCCGACCACCACCACCGGCGCCACGCTCAGCGGTGCTTCCGGCTTGTCGAACTGGCGCTTCATCGCGTGGGTGATCTGCTGTTCGTCCGGGCCGCCATGGGCCTCATGCGCCCAGAGAGGCGCGCTGGATGCGGCCAGCGAGCCCAGCAGGATGGTGGCGAAGTGGCGTCGTGAATGCATGGAAGTCTCCTTCAGTGTTTGTGGGTGGAATCGTTGTCGAGGCTGCGCGGGGTCTGGACCCAGACCTTGACCTCGTGGGTGCCAGCCTTCTCGAAAGTCAGCGTGACCGCAAACCGGTCACCATCCTTGAGCGGCGCCTTCAGGCCGACCAGCATCAGGTGGTACCCGTCGGGCGTACCGTGCTTCATCGCGACCGTGGCGCCAGCCGGAATCTCCAGCGCCGGCACGGCACGCATCTGCATCACGTCGCCCTGCCCTCCCTGCACCATCTGCATGCGGTGGATCTCGACGGACGCAGCCGCCGGCGTGCTGGCCGACAACAGCCGGTCGGCCACCGCACCGGTGTTGCGGATGCCGCGGAAATAGACACCACCGGTGGTCAGTCCGGGACGGGATGGCACGGCATAGGGGTGGTCGATGCGCAGGTCGCTGGCCTTGAAGTCGTGGGCCAGGACACCCCCCGAGCACAAGGCGGCCCAAGCCATCAGGAGGACATGTCTTTTGTTCATCTGGTTTTCTCTCCGAATTTGTGCGACAGAGGGTCATCGCAGGGTCAATTCAGGCGCTGCCTGAGTGCGGGCAGGCGGGACAACAGCAAACCGTCCAGCAGAAGCACGCCGACCAGCACCGCACCCGACAACGGGAACGCCAGCGCCACCACCAGCATCACCACCGCACCCGTTTTCCACAGCGCAGCGTCGGCGGGTGCACGTGGTGCCACCAGGCGCCCCGCATTCGCCGGCCGCCGCTTCCACCACATCACGATGCCGCTGACGCACAGGAACACCACTGCCAGGCAAAACACCACGTTCAGCCAGGCGCTCCACAGCCCCATGTCGCCCTGGTGCAGTGCGATGCCCACGGCCATGAACTTGGCCATCGGCGAATAGTCGGCAAAGCTGGCCTCGGCGAGCACACGGCCGGTGTGGCGATCGATGTGCAAGAAGCGGTCACCGGTCGGGTTGCTCAGGTCGCCGCTCATGCTGTCGGCACTGATGCTGTAGACACCGGTGTCGTCCTGCGGCACGGCGATGTGGAACTGGCCGGCGAATCCGATCGAGCGCGCGTAGGCGTCGACGGTGTCCAGGTTGACGGGCTGACCTGCGGGAAGTCCCGGCTTGCCGGCGGCCGAACCGGACACCGGCAGCGGCGTCTGTTCGAGCCCCCAGGGGACTTCCTTGAGGCCCGGGGTGGCCAGGGCGGCATGGGTCGCGTCCGACTTCGGCACATCGTCCCACTTGGCCGCCGGGAAGCTGCTCCAGGCCTGCACGAACTTGCTGCCCCAGACACCGGCCCACGAGAGGCCAGTCACCAGGAAGAACGTCAGGACGAGGCCCATCCAGAACGCCACACTGACGTGCAGCGACTTCCACCAGGCGCGCCCCCGGGCCGACAGGTCCGGCACCAGCACCTGGCGCCAGCCACTACCGGCGCGGGGCCAGGCCATGTAGACGCCGGTCACGATCAGCACGATGCCCAGGCCTGCGGCGATCTCGATCAGCCAGTCACCCGCGTCGCCGATCAGCAGCGTGCCGTGGATCTTCTCGGCCCAGGCGAACACCGTGTTCTCCTTGTCCACGGTGCGGATGACCTCGGAGGTGTACGGATTCACGGCCACGGCCTCCACATGGCCGTCGACCTTGACCGCAAACCACGCGGGTACCCCGGCGTTCTTGGGCGAGATGTACTCTTTCAGCTGTGCGCCAGGCAGCCGGGCCAGCACGGCCTGCGCCTGCGCTCCCACGGTCGCCGTCTGGGCCTGTGGCACGACGTCGATGGTCATGCCCAACCGGTTCTGGAAACCGGTGAAGAAGACCATCACCAGCCCGGTGAGGGCCAGCATCAGCAGGAACGGGACGACGTAGAGGCCCGCGTAGAAGTGCCAGCGCCAGGCCAGCAGGTGAAAGGTGCCAAGCGACACCGTGGGCGGAGAGGCAACGTCTTTCTGTGCGGTGTTCATGCCAGGGCTCCCAGCGGTGCGGAAGAAGATGCCCATGGCGCCAACACCACGGGTGACAGGGTCGGCAACGGGTTGAGACGGGCGGGTCCACTCTTGCGGCTGCGGGGGGGCAGCAGTTGCGCCAGCGCGCGGCAGACCGTTTCGGACTTGGCATCGACCATCTGTGCCAGTTCGCGCAGCGCCGGCAACGCAGCGCGCAAAGCATCCGCCAGCTGTTCATCCACCGCGTGGACGCCCTGCCAGGGCAGCCCCATGAGACGCAGCAGACAGGCCAGGCGGGAGAGCACGCTGCCGGTGCGCAGGGTGGCCATGTCGTGGCTGCGCATCTGTTGCTGGAACAGCGCCTGGCGCAACAACGCCTGACGCTCGACTTCGCTGGCCACGGGCACCCGCTCCAGCCGGCAATCGGTGAAGGCGCTGGCGGTGAACTGGTAGGGCTGGTCACACAATGCCTCGACGCCCTCCAGATCACCTGGAAGCGCCAACAGCACTGGCAAACGGGAAGGACCGGTTTCACGGTCCAGGCGCGCGGTACCTTCGACCACCCGCCACAAGGAGCCACACTCGCCTGCCTTGAAAAGGCAATCCTGACCGGCACGGACGCGGACGGACGCAGGGGAAATTTTCAACATGACAACTCCTGAAACTGAAGAAAGAGGCCGCCACTGGTGCGACGGCATCCGGGTCGCCGGGATCCGCCCGGCGAACGATCAGCTCAGGAGAGGAGGGCCGCGCGCAGAAGGCTGCGGGCCAGAGGAAGAAAGCGAAACCGCTTCACGGTGATCTGGGAGGTCCCAACGGGTCGCCACCACGGCAAACACCGGCAGGGTGGGCAGCAGCGGCGCAAACCGCTCGGCAGCCAGGGAGCAATGCCCGCAGAGGTCCAGCGCGCCGGACTGGGGCTGCGATGGATCCGCCAGCGAATGGGGCGCAACAGCGGCCACCTGCACCCGCTGCATGCCCTGCGAGGTGCAGAGCTCAACCCAGTCTTTTCCGTCCTGCGGCGGTCCGCCCGCCAGCGCGCGCGAGATCGCGGGCGCCAGCGTGGCCAGCAGCAAGGCGGCCAGCAGCCAGCCCGACAAACGTCGGGCAAGGCGGTGCCAGTGCAGGAACGACATGGGTTCGACTCAGTGCAAGCCTGTCGGCCGATCGGTCACTGGTGCTTGTGCTCGCTGGGAGCGGCCATGCCGGGCATGTTGTTCAACGGCTTGGCCGGCGCCTTCACCTCGACCGTCTCACGCTTGCCATCCTTGCCTTCGAACACCAGCGTCACCGGCACCACATCGCCTTCTTTGACCTGACCCTTGAGGTCCATGAGCATGACGTGATAGCCGCCAGGCTTGAGCTCGACCGCCTTGCCAGCCGGCAGCGCCAGGCCAGGGATCTGACGCATCTTCATGACGTTGTTGTCCATCGCCATTTCGTGGATTTCGACCACGCCGGCGACGGGAGACTTGGCCTCCACCAGCTTGCTGTCGGCCTTGGCGGTCAGTTGCATGAAGGCACCAGTCGCTTTTTGCTGGGCAACGGTGGCGCGCACCCAGGGATCCTTGATATCGACAGAAGCGGTGCCTTGCGCCCAGGCGCTGGCAGTGAGGGCAATGAGAGCGGCGGAAATGAGGTGTTTCATGGAATGACTCCGGTTGGTTGGGAAAGGAAAGATGTGAGCGTCAGGCACCAGCTTCGGCCAGCAAGGCCTTGACGTCTGCTGTGTAGTCGTCGACCGTCTGCTCGTGGCGCAGGGCAACCCGGAGGTGCCCCTGCGGGTCGAACAGATACGACAGGGCGGTGTGGTCCATCGTGTAGCTGCTGCCGGTCGGCACCTTCTTGTAGAAGACACGAAACTCGTCCGCGGCGGCCTTGATCTGCTGGGCACTGCCCGTGAGCGCCACAAACGAAGGATCGAACGCCGCCAGATACTCGCGCAGCAGAGGTGGCGTGTCCCGTTCGGGGTCGACCGTCACGAACAGCAGTTGCAGCCTGGCGGCATCCATCCCCAGGCGCTGCACCACGGCAGCAGCACGGGTCAAGGCGGTCGGGCACACGTCCGGACACTGGACAAACCCGAAGTACAGCATCACGACCTTGCCCCGGTAGTCGGCAAGATGCCGGGCCTGACCATGGAAATCAGTCAGTGAAAAGTCGCGGCCGTACGAAGCGCCGGTGATGTCAATGCCCCGGAAACGGGCGGCCTCGCTGGCGGTCAGCGAGCGGTCGCACGCGGACAGCACCGTCGCCATCAGGGAAAGGCCTGCACATCGCGCGAAAAACCGGCGACGCTCCGGGAGCGCAAGAAGGGAAGCGGGAAAGGTGCGAGGCATCGAGCCTCCTGAACGGTGAACACAAGGTGCACCCGGCAACGGGCACACCACGCATGGACGTCAGAAGGTCTGCGGAGGCCCGCGCGACTGGGCCGGTTGCCATACGCTGGCAGCCAGAGGGGCGAAGAAGAAAGCCGGGGGAAGTTCGGTGAACCGCGCGGGCAGCGCAGAAGGGCTGTCCGTGGCGGGCAGTCCTGCCATACCACCGTGCAGGGTGCACCAGGCGCAGTGCTGGGAAGCATCGCCTTGCGACGATCCGCTGGCAGGTTGCTGTTCGTCCGGAGAGGCAGTGTCCGCCTTGACCCAGACCATGCCGCTGACGCTGCAGATCTGCAGCCAGCCGTCGCGCTCGCCGTCACTCACCATCGCCTGCGTCAAGGTAGGCGCGAGCGCAGTCGCCAGCAGGGCCAACATGGCCAGCCAGGCGACAAAACGGCGTCTCACGCGCAAAAGTGACATCCGTCAATGTTAGCAGGACGTCGTCTGGGCGACCACGCAGGGACCCCCAGACCACCTAACATCTTGACGCCCATCAAAACTCCAGGAGACACCACCATGCTGACACTCTGCGGCTTTTCCGCCAGCAACTATTACAACAAGGTCAAGCTCGCGCTGCTCGAAAAAGGCGTCGCCTTCGAGGAAGAGCTGGCCTGGGTCGGCGAAGTCGACACCGCCGCCAGCCCGCTGGGCAAGGTGCCGTATCTCAAGAGCGACCAAGGCACGCTGTGCGAGTCGACCGTGATCCTCGAATACCTGGAGGCGCAGTACCCGCAGCATCCGCTGCTGCCCGCCGACCTGTTCGCGGCGGCCAAGGCGCGCGAGCTGCTGCGCTTCATCGAACTGCACCTGGAATTGGTCGCGCGCAACCTGTACCCGGAGGCATTCTTCGGCGGCAAGGTTTCCGACGCTGCCAAGGAAAAAACCGGTCAGCAACTGGCGAAGAATGTCGCGGCGTTTGCCACGCTCACCAGCTTCTCGCCCTTCATCGGCGGCGCCGACTTCACGCTGGCCGACGTCGGCGCAGCGGTGCACCTGCCGCTGGTCAGCAGCGCCAGCAAGATCATCTACGGCAAGGACGTGCTGTCCGACCTGCCGGTGCGCGACTACCTCAAGCAAATCGGCGAACGGCCGACGGTGCAGAAGGTCAACGCCGACCGCAAGTCCAACACCGAGCAGCTGCTGGCCCGCGCGAAAGCGAAGTGACGAAAGTCAGCCCTCGCGCAGCGCCATGACGGCGGTGCGCAGGTCCTGCGCCCAGGTCCGGCGGTCGCGACCCTGCGCACGCTGCGGCTCGCCGTAGTGCACCACCGCCTGCACGCCGGTGGACCGGAGGGTGTTCCACAGCGACTGCAGCAAGGTGGTGTCGCCGATGAACAGCGGCCCGTCGTGGCGCTGGCCGGTCTCGGCATCGACAAAGCTCAAGCCGACCGGCAGCACCGGCGCCTCGGCCGCGATGGCGGCCTGGATCAGGTTGGCATGGAACGGCAGCAAGGTCTGACCATCTCCAGTCGTGCCCTCGGGAAAGACCGACAGGATTTCCTTCCCGCGCAGGTGTTCGGCCATCTGGTGCACCACCCGCATGGCGTCGCGCCGGTTTTCGCGCTCGATGTAGAGCGTGCCGGTGCCCGTCGCCAGCGTGCCCACGACCGGCCAGTGCTTGACGTCGGCCTTGGACACGAAATGCGAAGGGCGCGCGCCATTCATGACCAGGATGTCGAGCCAGGAGATGTGGTTGGCCACCTGCAGCAAGGGGCCGTGCGCCGGGGGTGTTCCGCGCACCACCAGCGTGACGCCCAGGATGTCGAGCATGCGCCGCGTCCACTCTCGCACCACCAGATCGGTGGCGTCCGGGGTCAGTTGGCCAAACTCGCTGCGGATGGTCCACGCGCCGCGCAGGATGTGCCAAAGGGCGCGCAGAATGCGCCACCCCGCCGCCAGTGCAGACCGCCGCCCTGCGCTCACGCCGCTGCCCGCGCCGCCTCGTAGGCCACCTGGCCCGCCACGAGCGTGGTGCGCACGCGCACCGGCATCTCGGCGCCCTCGAACGGTGTGTGCTTGCCCTGGCTGCGCAGTGCGCTCGCATCCACCGCCCAGCTCGCGTTCGGATCGAACAGGCAGAGGTCGGCCGCGCCACCGATGCTGATCTGGCCGACGCTGTGCTGCAGCGTGCCCAGCGCGCCGCCCAGCACTGCCTGGGGCCCGCTGGTGAGCACGGCCAGCGCCTGCATCAGGCCCAGACCGTCCTGCTGCGCCCACTTGGCCGCCAGCCCCAGCAGCAGTTCCACCGCGGTGGCGCCCGGCTCGGCTTCGGCGAACGGCAGCACCTTGGCGTCGGCGTCGACCGGGTTGTGGTCCGACACCAGTGCGTCGATGGTGCCGTCGGCCAGACCGGCGCGCAGGGCTTCGCGGTCGCGCTGCTGGCGCAGTGGCGGCTGCAGGCGCGCGCGGCTGTCGTAGTAGCCGATGTCGACATCGGTCAGGTGCAGGTTGTGCACGCTCACGTCGCAGGTGACCGGCAGTCCCTCGGCCTTGGCCTGGCGCACCAGCGCCAGCCCCGCCGCGCTGCTGATGCGGCACAGGTGCACGTGCACGCCCTTTTCACCAGCCGCCTGCGCTGCGCTGTGCACACCACGCAGCAGGTCGAACAGCGTGTGCAGCGCAATCGTCTCGGCGGCCGCCGGCACGCCAGAAAGACCCATGCGGGTGGCCAGCGGACCACTCGCGGCCACGCCCTTGCCCAGCCAGAAGTCCTGCGGCCGCAACCACACGGTGTAGCCAAAAGTGGCTGCGTACTGCAGCGCGCGCTGCAGCACCTGCGAATTCACGATCGGCACCTCGGCCTGTCCGAAGCCGATGCAGCCGGACTCGGTCAGCTCGGCCATCTCGGTGAGCACCTCGCCCTTGAGGCCGCGCGTGAGCGCGCCCAGCGGGAACACGCGCCCCTGGTGCAGCTTCTCGGCGCGGAACTTGAGCATGTCCACCAGACCGGGCTCGTCGAGCACCGGGTCGGTGTCGGGCGGGCAGACCAGCGAGGTCACGCCACCGGCCGCCGCCGCCGCCATCTCGCTCTCCAGCATGCCGGCGTGTTCCTGGCCTGGCTCGCGCAGGCGCACGGCGAGATCGACCAGGCCGGGCGCGACCACCAGCCCGGCGGCGTCGATGGTCCGGTTGGCGTGGAAGTCGGGCGCGACGTTGCCGATGGCGATGATGCGGCCGGCCGCAATCGCGATGTCGGCCAGCTCGTCGCGGCCGCTGGCCGGGTCCATGACGCGGCCGTTCTGGATCAGGATCTTCATGGTGTGCCTATCGACGCGGTGGGCGATGCCCCGGCGGCGGTGGCAGTCCCGGCCGGGGTCTTGGAAAGAATGGAACGCAGCGCGTCGACCAGCGCCTCGCACTCGGCCTGGGTGCCGATGGTGATGCGCAGGTGGTTGTCGATGCGGGGCTGGCGGAAGTGGCGCACGAGGATGCGCCGCTCACGCAGCGCAGCGAACAGGTCGGCCGCGCGCGCGCAGGCGTGGCGTGCGAACAGGAAGTTGGCGCTCGAGGGCAGGCAACGGAAGCCCAGGTCCCCGAGTTGCTGCACCAGCCACTCGCGGCTGGCGGTGATGCGCGCGGACAGCGTCTGGAGGTAAGCGTCGTCCTCGATCGCGGCCTGGGCACCGGCCAGTGCCAGGCGGTCCAGCGGGTAGGAATTGAAGCTGTCCTTGACCACGTTCAGCGCCTCGATCAGCGAGGTGTGGCCCATCGCGAAGCCGACCCGCAGCCCGGCCAGCGCCGCCGACTTGGACAGCGTGCGCACCACCAGCAGTTGCGGAAACCGTTCGATCAGCGTCACCGCGCTGTCGGCGCCGAAGTCCACATAGGCCTCATCGACGACCACCACCGAGCCTGGATTGCCTTCCAGCAGTTGCGTCAGTTCGGTGAGGGGCAGCGCGATGCCGGTCGGCGCATTGGGGTTGGGCAACACGATACCGCCGTTGCCACGTCGGTAGTCGGCAACCCGCACGCAGAAGTCGGCGTCCAGCGGCACCGGCTGCGGTTCGATGCCGTACAGCGCGCAATACACCGGGTAGAAGGAGTAACTGACGTCCGGAAACAGCACCGGCCGGCCGTGGCGCAGCAAGGCGCAGAAGGCATGGGCCAGCACCTCGTCGGAGCCGTTGCCGACGAAGACCTGCTCGGGCACCAGGCCGAAGCGGTTTGCGATGGTCTGGCGCAGCGCCAGTGCGGTCGGGTCCGGGTACAGCCGTAGGCGCTCGTCGGCCGCTTCGCGCACCGCTTCCAGCACACGCGGTGACGGCGGGTAGGGGCACTCGTTGGTGTTGAGCTTGATCCAGCCCGTGCCTTGTGGCTGCTCGCCCGGCACATAGGCATGCAGCTCGCGCACCGCGGGGCTCCAGAGCGCGCGTGCGGCAGCGTCCTGCTTCAGACTCATGCCTCGTTCCCGGCGACGATGCCCAGCACGGCCATGCGCACGGCGATGCCGAAGGTGACCTGCGGCAGGATCACGCTCTGCGGTCCGTCGACCACGGCCGACTCGATTTCGACACCGCGGTTGATCGGGCCCGGATGCATCACGATCGCGTCCGGCTTGGCCCAGCGCAGGCGTTCGGTGGTCAGGCCGAAGCTCTTGAAATATTCCTGGCTCGACGGCAGCAGCGCGCCGCTCATGCGCTCGTTCTGCAGCCGCAGCGTGATGACCACGTCGCAGTCCTTGATGCCTTCTTCCAGCGTGTGGCAGACGCGCACCCCCAGCTGGGACAGGTCGCTGGGCACCAGGGTGCGCGGACCGACCACGCGCACGTCGGGGCAGCCCAGCGTCGTCAGTGCGTGGATGTCGGAGCGCGCCACGCGCGAGTGCAGCACGTCACCGACGATGGCCACCGAGAGGTTGCTGAAGTCTTTCTTGTAGTGCCGGATGGTGTACATGTCCAGCAGGCCCTGCGTCGGGTGCGCGTGGCGGCCATCGCCGGCGTTGACCACATGCACGTGCGGGGCCACGTGCTGGGCGATCAGGTAGGGCGCTCCGGACTCGCTGTGACGCACCACGAAGATGTCGGCCGCCATCGCCGACAGGTTGGCGATCGTGTCGAGCAGCGATTCGCCCTTGGCGGTCGAGCTGCGTGCGATGTCCAGGGTGTAGACGTCGGCCGACAGGCGCGTCGCCGCGATGTCGAAGGTGGTGCGGGTGCGGGTGCTGTTCTCGAAGAAGAGGTTGAACACGCTCTTGCCGCGCAGCAACGGCACTTTCTTGACCTCGCGGTTGCTCACGCTCACGAAGCTGGACGCGGTGTCCAGGATCCGGGTGAGGATGTCCCGGGAGAGCCCTTCGGTGGAGAGCAGGTGGATCAGCTCGCCGTGTTTGTTCAGCTGGGGGTTGCGCGCCACGTCAGTTTTCCTTGGTTTCCAGCACGAATCGGAAGCGCCCGTCGGCATCGCGCGCCAGTTCGAGCGACTGGTTCCGGGGCAGGTTCATGGTCGCTGCGCAGACGTTGGCCTGGATCGGCAACTCGCGTCCGCCCCGGTCGACCAGCACCGCCAGCTGCACGCTCGCGGGGCGGCCGTAGTCGAACAGTTCGTTGATCACTGCCCGCAGCGTGCGGCCTGTATAGAGCACATCGTCGACCAGCACCACGTGAGCGCCGTCGACTTCATAGGGCAGCACGGTCTGGGCCGAAATCGACAGGCCGCGTTGCGCAAAATCGTCGCGGTGCATCGACGACGAAATCACGCCAGCGTCGCCGGGCAGCGCCAGATCGCGCTGCAGCCGCTCGGCCAGCCACGCACCGCCGGAGGTGATGCCCGCAAGCACCACAGGCTGCGGCGTGGTGCCGATCAGGCCCTTCACACCCTCGCGCAGCTCGGCGTACAGCAGCTCGGCATCGAGCTGGATGGTTTGGGTCACGTCAGACTCCTCAGAAACTGTTCCAGGATGATGCAGGCGCTGGCCGCATCGGCGTCGCGCGCGCCCAGGGCGTGCGCTTCGGTGGTCGAATACCGCTCGTCCACCTCGAACACCGGCAGGCCATAGCGGCCGCGCAGCTGGCGCGCGAACTTCTGCGCGCGCACGGTGTTCTCGTGGGGCGCACCGTCCGGATGAAACGGCACACCGACCACGATGGCGTCGGGTTGCCACTCCTTCAGGCGTTCGCTGATCTTCGCAAACCGGGCATCGCCTTCGGCGGCGATCGTGGCCTGCGGCGTTGCGGTCTGCGTCAGCCGGTTGCCACTGGCCACGCCGGTACGTTTGAGACCGAAGTCGAAGGCCAGGAAGGTCTGGCAACTGGCGGGAACGTCCAACACGGTCATGAATGCCCCGCATCCGGCGACAGCATCCACGATGCCAGCCCCAGCAGACCCATGGCCTTTTCGTAACGCTGCTCGACCGGCGTGTCGAAGATCAGCGCCGGATCGGCAGCCACAGTCAGCCAGCTGTTTTCGGTGATTTCGGATTCCAGCTGCCCCTGCCCCCAGGACGAATATCCCAGCGACACGAACACGCGCCGCGGGCCGGCGCCGGACGCCATGGCTTCGAGCACGTCGCGCGAGGTCGTCATTTCCAGCCCGCCCGGGATGGCCAGGGTGGACGCATACACCGATTCACCCTCGCCAGCATCGATGGCCTCGTGCAGCACGAAACCGCGTTCGGTTTGCACCGGACCGCCCTGGAAGACCGGCAGGGTCATGAGATCGTCTCGCCCCAGCGCCAGATCGACCTTCTCGAACAGGCTGGGCAGCAGGATGTCGCTGGGCTTGTTGATGACCAGTCCGAGCGCGCCGCGCTCACTGTGCTCGCACATGAACACCACGCTGCGGCCGAACAGGTCGTCGTTCAGCCCGGGCATTGCAATCAGAAAGTGATTGGTGAGATTGATCGGGGCAGAATCCGCAGACATGGCGCAATTTTAAGCGGCCCCCTCTCCTGCCATGGTCCGAACACCCCTTCCCACCACGAGCGCCCCCCGATGACACGCTACGACCGAGGACTGATGTGGTTCCGTCGCGACCTGCGGGCAGAAGACAACGCGGCCCTGTACCACGCGCTCAAGCAGTGCCGACAGGTCTGGTGCGTGTTCGTCTTCGACACAGAGATCCTCGATCCGTTGCCCCGGGCCGACCGCCGGGTGGAGTTCATCCACGCCTCGGTGCTGGAGCTGAACGTCACCCTGCGCGGGCTCGGAAAGGCCCTGGGCCAGGACGGTACCGGGCTGATCGTGCGCCATGCCCGCGCACAGGATGACATCCCGAAGCTGGCACAGCAGCTGCACGTGCAGGCGGTGTTCACCAACCACGACGACGAGCCGGACGCCCTGGCGCGCGACGCACAGGTGCTGGGTGCGCTGGCCCACGCCGGCATCATGTTCCACAGCCAAAAGGACCATGTGATCTTCGAGCGGCGCGAGGTGCTGACCCAGGTCGGCCAGCCCTTCGGCGTGTTCACGCCGTACAAGAACGCTTGGCTGCGCAAGGTAGAGCCGTTCTATCTGAAGGCGTATCCGGTCGCGAAATACGCTGGCTCACTGGCCCCGCTGCCGCCGGCCTGGGACACCCCGCCACCCCGTCTGTCGGACATCGACTTCGAGCCAACCAACCTGTCGCGCCTTCCCATCCCCACAGGCGCCAGCGGCGCGCAGGCGCTGGTGGAGGACTTCATGGAGCGGATCGAGCGCTACGACAGCGCCCGCGATTTCCCGGCGATCAAGGGGCCGAGCTACCTCAGCGTTCATCTGCGCTTTGGCACCGTGTCGATCCGCCAGCTCGCCTCGCTGGCCTGGCAGATGCACCTTCAGGACATCAAGGGTGCCAGCACCTGGCTGTCGGAGCTGATCTGGCGCGACTTCTACCACCAGGTCCTGGCCAACTTCCCGCATGTGGTCGGCAAGTCCTTCCGGCCCGAGTACGACAAGGTGCGCTTCGAGCACGGCAAACACGCGCAGGCGCAATTCTCAGCCTGGTGCGAGGGCCGTACCGGCTACCCGCTGGTGGATGCAGCCATGGCCCAGATCAACCAGACCGGCTACATGCACAACCGCCTGCGCATGGTGGTGGCCAGCTTCCTGGTCAAGGACCTGGGCATCGACTGGCGCTGGGGGGAACGCTACTTCGCCGAGAAGCTGATCGACTTCGATCTCGCGGCCAACAACGGTGGCTGGCAATGGGCCGCGTCCACCGGCTGCGACGCACAGCCCTGGTTCCGCATCTTCAATCCGGTGACCCAGAGCGAAAAGTTCGACCCGCAAGGCAAGTTCATCCGGCGCTACCTGCCCCAACTCGCGGAGCTGTCCGACGCCACCATCCATGCGCCCTGGAAAGCGCCTGAGCTGGAGCTGGTCGCTGCCGGCATCACGTTGGGGAAAACCTATCCCGAGCCCATCGTCGACCACGCCCTGGCACGCGAAAAGACGCTGGAGCGCTACGGGGTGGTGAAAAACAGGTGACCGGTGGTGCCGCCAACCAGGCGGCACCGGGCCGGTACATCAGGCGTTCGCAGCCGCCTGCGTGTAGCTGGCGATCAGCGCCAGCAGCTCGTCTTCTGCGTATGGCTTGCCCAGGTAGTGGTCCACACCCAGTTCACGCGCATGTTCGCGGTGCTTTTCGGCAATGCGCGAAGTGATCATGATCACCGGCAGACCCGCCAGACGCGGATCGTTGCGGATGTTGCGCACCAGATCGAAGCCGTCCATGCGCGGCATTTCGATGTCCGACAGCACCACCGCCGGACGTTCCGTCTGCAGCCGCTCGAGCGCCTGCAGGCCGTCGGCCGCCAGCGACACGCGGTAGCCTTCGCGCTGCAGCAAACGCTGAGTGACGCGGCGCACGGTGATCGAATCGTCGACCACCAGCACCAGCGGCACCGCGTTGACCGCCATCTCCAGCGGCAGATCGGCATCGCCCTGCGCCGCAGCGCCGGCCGCCAGGTGCATCTGGCCTTCGACCCAGGGTTGCACCTGTGCGCCGTACACGGTGGCCAGCGCCACCGGGTTGTAGATCAGCGCCACCGCACCCGAGGCCAGCACCGACATGCCCGCCAGACCCGGCAGGCGGGACAACTGCGGACCAAGGTTCTTCACCACGACTTCCTGGTTACCCAGCACTTCGTCCACGTGCATGGCAACACGCTGTGCGGCGCTTCGGAAGATCACCACTGGCAGTGTGCGAGCCTGCGCTTCCTGCGACTGCGGCGACGACTGCAACAGCGCACCAGCCCAGTAGAAAGGCACTTCCTCACCACCAACGGTGAGCGTCTTCTTCGTGTAGGCCTGCCCCAGCTCATCAGCGCTGACGCGGCGCACCAGTTCGACCTGCGTCGACGGCACACCGATGGTCAGCGCGCCCGCGCGAAGCATCACCACCTGCGTCACCGCGGTGGTCAACGGCAGCACCAGCTTGAAGCCGGTGCCCTGCCCGGCGCGGCTTTGGGTCTCGATGCGTCCGCCCAGCGCCACCACGTCGTTGCGCACCACGTCCATGCCGACGCCGCGACCAGCCAGCGATGACACTTCACTGGCGGTGCTCAGGCCCGGCGTGTAAATCAGCTGCATCGCGTCATCGTCGCTGAGCTTGGCGGCCTTGTCGACCACACCCTGGGCCTTGGCCTTTTCCTGAAGACGCGCCAGGTCAATGCCTGCGCCATCGTCCTGGAACACCACCGACACGTCATTGAGTTCCTGCGCCAGGCGCACGTCGATGCGGCCTTCTGCGGGCTTGCCCAGTGCCAAGCGTTGCTCGGGCGTTTCGATGCCGTGCACGACGCTGTTGCGCAGCAAGTGTTCGAACGCGGCAGTCATCCGGTCGAGCACGCCGCGGTCCATTTCAATGTGACCGGCCGTGATGTCCAGCCGCACCTGCTTGCCGGTTTCCTTGGAGGCCTGCCGCACAACGCGGTAGAGACGCTCCGAGATGCCTTCGAATTCCACCATGCGCGTGCGCAGCAGGTCGCGCTGCAGTTCGCGCGTCTGGCGTGCCTGTGCCACCAGCCCGTCTTCGGTCGATTCCACCGCACGCTGCAGGTTGCGCTGCACGGTTGCCACGTCGTTGACCGACTCGGCCATCATGCGGGTGAGTTCCTGCACGCGCGTGAACCGGTCGAACTCCAGCGGGTCGAACGACAGGTCGGCGTCCCGGGCCTGTGCCAGCCGCGACTGCATCTGCGTCTCGGCCTGCAACTCGATGTCGCGCAGCTGGTGGCGCAGGCGGTCCAGGTTGCCCGTGAGGTCCTTGAGCGATCCGCGCAGCGTGACCAGCTGCGACTCCATGCGCGAGCGGGTGATCATCACTTCGCCGGTCTGGTTCATCAGCCGGTCCAGCAGTTCCGGTCGCACCCGCACGGCCGCGGCCATGCGCTGCTGCACCGGCACCGGTGCCTGGGGCAGACTCAGCCCGGTCAGACCGCCCGAGGTCGACACCAGTGGCGCAGCCACGGGCCGTTCAGCCTCGACGGGGGTGACCGGAGCGACCGCTGGCTGCTCGGCCACCACCGCAGGAACGACGGGCTCGGTGCGCGCATCGCTGCTGATCTCAGGCGCAGTCTGCAACACACCGTGCGAACTCGGATCGGTGTTGCGCAGCAGCTCAAAGCGGGCGCTCAGGGCGTCATATGCAACCTGAAGCGGGTCGAGGTCCGCGGCCTGCAGGGCATCGGAACCCAGCCGCTCGACCGACGTCTCCATGCGGTGCGCCATTTCGCCCAACCGCAGCGCGCCGGCCAGGCGGGCGCTGCCTTTGAGGGTGTGCAGGTTGCGCAGCACCTCCGCCCGGGCGCTGCCATTGTCGGGACGGGCAATCCACTGGCGCAACGCGCCACCAAGCTGCGGCAACAGTTCCTGCGCTTCTTCCGCGAAGATCGGGAACAGGTCGGCATCGATCGTGTCGAGCGCATCGATATCGTCGTCGATGTCCTGCGCGGGTCCGCGCAACTCCTCGACGGTCTCCAGAGGAGACAGCACGGTTTCCGGCTCGGCTTCGGCTTCGGCCTCAGTGTCCGGTTCGGATTCGGTTTCGCCTTCGGCTTCGGTACCCCACTGCGTGTTGAGCTCGATGTCCAGCGACGGGTCGGATTCGGCCACCTCGATCGCTTCGCTCAAATCCTCCGCATCAGCGATCTCGTCCGACACCAGGGAAACGGGCGCCTGGTGCAGCTGATCGATCAGACGGGCCAGCAGGTCGGCGTTGGGCTCCTTGTAGAAGCCGGCAGCAAACTGGTGCAGCAGGCGGCGGATGTCCTCCGCCGCGGCTTCGAACAACTGGGCCTGATCGGCGTTGGCTGCCTGCCCGGCGCGCTGGTGCGAGCCCACGAACTCCAGCGCATGTTCCAGAGCACGTGCGATCTCGGACAGCGGCTGGAAGCCCACCGTGGCGGAACTGCCCGCCAGCGAATGGGCCAAGGCCTCTGCCTGGTCCGGCAGGGGAACATGGTGCTCCAGCGCCCATTCGGACAGCACGGTGCACAGGCGGCGCGACCACTCGTCGGCTTCGTTGAGATAGACGTTGTAGAGGCGGATACCGATGCGCAGAGGTCCGATCACACGGGTCTGCTCGTCGGGCATGTCGCCCTCGGCACCGGAGGGCTCAGCTTCCGCTTCTGGCTCCTGCGCCAACGGTGCAACCACTTCCGGTTCGGCATCGGTTTCCGCTGCCGGCGCCTCAGCCTCTTCAACCGCGGGCACTGCTTCCGCAACCGCCTCGATCTCCGGCGACCACTCCTGCGGCTCTGTCGACTCGGGCTGGGCATGGGCCGCCGCTTCAGGCGGCACCACCAGGACGCTGTCCGGACGGTCCGGATGAAACAACGGGCCAGGCACCGAGTCCTGCAGATCCCGCGCCTGCGGCAGCTCGGCCTCTGTGTCGAGAGAGATCTCGTCAAAGATCGACGGTGGACCATCGTCGGCCTCGACCTCTTCGAGCTCGGGCACATCGCTCAACGCCGGCGGCACCGGCTCGGTCGCATGTGCAGCCTGCGAAATGTCTTCCAGTTCGGCAAAATCGATGTTCGACAACAGCGGGACACGCGACGACACCGCCGCATCGCTCGGCGGCAGATCGTCAAATGGGAGATCCAGAGGCGAGGTTTCGGCGAACTCGACCGGAACGTCGTGCAACGGCGCCACCGCGTCCGGCGTTTCGACCGTGATCGTGACCGGAGTCTCGGCCTCTGCGTCAGCCCCCACCTCGATGTCGAAGGCTTCCGCGATGACTTCGTCCGATTCGACGGTCTCCGCAACCGGCGCCAGCGGCAGGTAGCGATGCTCGTCGCGCCAGGCCTGTCCGCTGTTGCGGAAAGCCTGGGCTTGCCAGTGGGCATCCTGCTGGGATGCAATGTCTTCGACCCAGCGACCAAAAGCTTCCATCGCTTCGCGCGACAGAGCCAGCATGGGCGCTTCGGCGGGGCGCTGCTCGGCCAGCACACCATTGAGCACCTGCTCCATGGCCCAGGCCGCTTCCCCGAACTCGTTGAGGCCCACCATGCGCGAGCTGCCCTTGAGGGTGTGGAAAGCACGCCGAAGGGTCGTCAGCTGCTCCAGGTTGCCCGGCTCCAGATTCAGCGCATCGAGCGCCACCAAGCCGTTGCCCACCACCTCGCGACCTTCCTCCAGGAAGATGTCGCGCAAATCGTCCTCTTCGTCCAGGCTGTCGTCCGCCGGTGCCGGCGCGACCACAGGTGCTTCGTTGGAGCGCGTCTGTGCCAATCCCACCAGTGCCTGGGCACCCGCTTCGGCATCGGTTCCGACCACCGCCTGGGCGGCCTCGCGTGCGGCTTTGGCGACGCCCTCCTGTTCGGCCAGGGAAGCCTGATCGGCCAGCGTTCCGAGCTGTTCCGACAACTCGGCCAGGTTGACGTCACGTTGTGCGTCTTCGACCACCCGCTGCACACTCTCTCCGAGCGCCTTCGAGGCGACCTTGGCGGCAGCAGGACGTTCGGTAGCAACCCGTCCCATCAAGGGCGTGAGCTCGCCCGACGCTTCGTCGAACACAAACAGCTTCTTGGCCAGAGCAGGCTGGTAGTTGAGCATGTCCACCAGGAAGCTCAACGCGCTGAGGTTGTTGCCCAGCTGGAGGAAGGTGCCCGCCTCACGCGCCTGCACCTCGTCCACCTCGGTGTCGAGAATCTGTTCAACCGACGAGCGCATGCGCGTCACGGTCTGCACCGCCTGGTCCAGACCCAGCACCGACAGCACACCACGCATCTGCACGAGCTGCGACACCGCCACATGCAGCCCGGCCTTCTCTCGAGGCGATCGGAAGAACTGGTCGAGAGACTTTTCCGCCTCGCCCAGCGACACCTTCAGTTCCCCGACAACACTGCCCATCGTCTGGCGGTCGCTAACCCGGCGGTAGAGCTGTTCCATCCAGTGTTCCAGAGGCTGCGCGGGTTCGCCGGCCAGCACCTTGTCCAGGCGGTCCGCCAGCATCTGCGTGCGATCCGCCAGCAACGGATCGTTCGGATCGAAGTCCTCGAACGTGGCTTCCAGATAGAGCGTGGTCGTGGCCACCTCCATCGACAACTCGGGCTTGAGGTTGGCGGGGTTGCGGGAGACCTGTTCAGCGGCGCGAACGAGAACCCGGGCCAGCCCACCGCTGGCCGGATGCAGGCGCAGCAGGGAATCGGCAATCAGGCTGTACTGGTCGAGCACGGAACGCGCGCGCGACACATCACCACCGGCCAGCAGGGACCAGGACTCCTTGCCGGCATTGATGCGCTTACGGGCCTGCACCAGCAGGGCCGGATCAAACTGGCCGAGCGTGGCCTTGTGGTAATCGACGCCCACCGAATCCGCCAGCCCGAACGCCTCGCGCACCGCCGTCAGATTCGGCGCTGCCACACCCTCCTTGGGGCGAGCCTGGGCACAGAAGAACAGCAGGTCGTGCAGCAATGTCTCGGACACTTCGTTCTTCGACTTGTCCTGCATCAGGCCGGCCAGCTGCAGCAGGATGCGCGAGGCAGCCCGCTTGACATACACATCGGCGGTGACGAGCCCCTGAGCGACGGCTTCAAAGTAGCCGGCTGCAATGCGCCAGAACGTGGCCACGCGCGGCGTATCCGCGCCAGCTGCAAGTCCGGCGCTCATGCGAGCCAGTTGCGCGGCCGCCGCCGGGCTGTGCGACTTGACCAGCAACAGGACCACGCGATCAAACAGTGAGCGGATCTGCGGGCTCACCTGCATGGGCTTGACATCGGCCGGTGCAGCGACCTCGATGCCGCGCTGCTCCAGGCTCCACAGATCGGCCGGATGAACCCGCTCTGCCCCGGCCAGTTCCTGTACCTCGCGGTACTGGCTGAACAGCGCCACCGGCGGCACCGGCTTGTTGTTCAGGATGGCTTCCAGGTATTCGATCAGTGCAAAACTGGCACGCTCCACCTTGCCTGCGGCGTCGTCGGTGCAGGACAGCGGCTTCTGCACGAAACGCTGCACGGCCGCTTCCATACCACGCAACACCTGCGCGGGCGCCGCCAGACCGACCATCTCCAGGGCACCTACGGCCTGATGCAATTGCTGGCGTGCGACGCGCAGCGAGCCGGGGTCGACCGCTTCCAGGTCGCTGTGACGGGCCTGTTCCGTTTCACGAATGAACCGCCGGATCGCCTTGTTGGCACTGTCCAGCGACTTGCGAAGCTCCTCGAACACCCACGCCAGCGGCCCGAGGTCGCTGAGGGTGTGGTCGGGTGCCGGGCCTTCGGAATGGGTGTCGAGCATGATGTGTCGGGTCTGCCGGACCGCGGTCAGGCGATCTTGAATCGGGCCACCGATTGCCGCAGTTCTTCAGCCATCGCGGAGAGTTCACGCACCTGCGCTGCGGTCGAGCGCGTACCCTCACCGGTCTGTTCCGTCACGGCGAAGATGTGCTGGATGTTGCCGGCCACCTCGTTGGCCGATTCGGCTTCACGGAGTGTCGCGTTCGAAATCTGCTCAATCAGTTCGGCCAGCCGGCGCGACACGCGGTCGATCTCGGACAGCGCAGTACCGGCGTTGTCGGACAGCTTGGCCCCTTCGACCACACCCTGCGTGGAGCGCTCCATGGCGGCCACCGCGTCCTGCGTGTCGGTCTGAATTGCCTTCACCAGCGCCGCAATCTGGCGCGTGGCATCTGCGGAGCGTTCGGCCAGCCGCTGCACTTCTTCCGCCACCACCGAGAAGCCGCGACCGGCTTCACCGGCGGACGCGGCCTGGATGGCGGCGTTCAGGGCCAGCACGTTGGTCTGCTCGGTAATGTCCGAGATCAGTTCCGTGATTTCACCAATCTCCTGCGACGATTCACCCAGTCGCTTGATGCGCTTGGAAGTTTCCTGGATCTGGTCACGGATGGCATTCATACCGCCGATGGCATCCTGCACCGCCTGAAGACCGGACTCTGCGGCCTGCAGCGAAGAACGCGCCACACGGGCCGATTCCTGGGCCTGACCGGACACCTGGTTGATGCGCTGCGCCATGTCCAGCACCGACTGGCCGGTTTCGCGGATTTCACGCAGCTGTTCGGTGGACGCTGCCAGCAGTTCGGTCGAGGTACTTTCCACCGCCGACGTCGTCTGTGCAACCCGCGTGGCCGTGGCCTGCACGTTGCCCACCAGAGAGCGCAGTTCTTCCACCGTGTAGTTCACCGAGTCGGCGATGGCGCCGGTGATGTCTTCGGTCACGGTGGCTTCCTGCGTCAGGTCGCCTTCGGCCACCGTCTGCAGTTCGTTCATCAGTCGGAGAATGGCCGCCTGGTTGGCATCGTTCACGCGCTTGGCATCCTGCTGCTGCGATTCCGCCGCGACCCGCTGGCCTTCGGCGATCAGCTGACGTTGGCGGCTTTCCAGCAGCTGCACGTAGGCCAGCGCGGCGCCACAAGCCAGCGCAAACAGCGCCGAACCGATCATGGCAAACAGCTCGATACCCCCCAGACCCGAACCTGCAGACAGCTGCGACTGCAGTTTTTCCAGACCGGAACGCAGGGGTTCGCTGTCGGAGATCACGGCTGCCTGAGCTTCGCGGGCGGCCACCAGACCTTGCAGGTTGCCCAGAATTGCGCCGGCGTCGGTGCGGGTCTGCTCGTACAGCTTGAGCAGCGCTTCCAGGCGTTCGCGGACCTGTGCGTCGCTGGTGGACTTCAGCCGAAGTTCGGCGCTGCCATTGAGCAGGCCTTCCGCGATTTCCTTGAAGGTGTTCAAGTCCTTGCCCAGCAGGAACACGGCCTCGGGGCTCACGCCTTCCATCGTCAGGAATTCGTTGGCCGATTTGCCGATGCGCTGCGTCAGCATCACCAACTGACCGGACGCGGAAATTTCGGTCGGCGGAGCGCCCAACTGAAGCTTGAGCGACGACACGGTCTCTGCGATCTCGAGCAGATCGGACGACTGGCGGTTGATCGAGCGAAGGGCATCACCCACCTGGGTCAGGATCTTCTGCTGTGACAGCACGACGTTGGCGTTGCGCTCCGCGCCATCCACCTTGGGCATCAACTCACCCAGCTGCGATTCGTATTCCGGTCCGAGTGCCGCCAGGCCGATCTCGGTGGCGCCATCCTTGAAGCCGCGCACGTTGCGGGCCAGCACATTGGCGCTTTCCTTCACCTCGGAGAAGGCCGCCGGATTGCCCACCAGTGCCTGCGACACGCTCTTGGCCAAACGTTGCGACTGCATCAGCGCCTGACCGCTGGCCGCCACCTGCTGACCCAGCTTCTCAGTCTTGTTCAGGACGAAGAACACCACCGCCGCCAGCAGCACAACAGCCACCAACAGCAGCGAGCCGAGAATCCGGCGGTGCTGTTCAGCAGAGCGCCGACCCAACACCGGCAGGCTCACCACGCCCAGTTCGATCTCCGCCTCTCCTGGCTCCGGACCCATGCGGCTCTCGGCAAAGTCGGCGTCGTTGCGCGAGGGTGCGAGCCCGTCGGCAGCGGCTTGTGCCAGATCCTGGGCGGAGAGATCGCTCAGATCGGGATCGACGGCTTCCTTCTTGCGGAACATTCCCTGGATTCGATCAAGCATGGCCATGAAAAAACCTTCCAACTGAAAAGCGGAGCCGTGTCGGCTCCTTCAACTTATGTCCGCCCTGACGAATCGTGGCTTGTCCCGATCGGGAAATCACGCAGCAATCGCCAGAAATTCTGTATCGCCTGCCAGTGCCTGCAGGTTCAGCTCCTGCCACTCGCGACCTTGTGCATCGGTGAATCGTCTGGAGAACCAAGCGGGTGCCTGCGCCTGCGGGCTCTCATCCATCGCATTGAACATGGCCGGGTTGCGCAACCCCATCAGCCTGTCGATCCACAGCACGGCGTTGACGCCAAGTGCCGCATGAAGACTCACGAGACGGGATTCCGAGGTGACCCGTTCGAGGGTAGACCCACCACCGGGAGCACCGTCCCTTGCCGCCAGCTGCCCAAGGTCCACCACACCGTGCAGACCGCCTCGCAGGCTGGCCACTCCGACATACCAGGGCTTGGTGTATGGCACCGGCTGCAGGTTGGCCCAGGAAAAAATTTCGCCGGACTGCACCAGGGGGATCAGATAACGGTGCCCGCCCGCTTCGACCGCCAGCCACGACGCTGTGGCTGCCTCCGTTCGCGCTGCCGTCAGCCGCTCGGCAAGGCGCACCTGCAAATCTTTGAGTGATTGTCGGTTGGCCATGCTTGGGGGAGTTCTTCAGACGGCACGCGACCCGGGTCAGCCCAGGGCGCGAATCTTGGTCAGCAATTCTTCGGCGTTGACCGGTTTGGTCACATAGTCCCGGGCGCCTTGGCGCATGCCCCAGACGCGATCGGTTTCCTGATTCTTGCTGGTGCACATGATGATGGGGATGTCGGAATACTGGGGATCGCGAGCGATCGCCCGGGTCAACTGAAATCCATTCTGACCGGGCATCACCACGTCCATCAAAATCAGTTCCGGCTTTTCTTCGCTGAGCCGACGAAAGGCCTCTTCCGCATTCTCAGCGGTGCGCACTTTGTAGCCATTTTTTCCCAGCAGGTCCGAAAGAACCATCAATTCGGTCTTCGAATCGTCCACAACGAGAATCTTCTGGATGGTCATCATGCAGCTCCGGTGAGATGGGCGCCAAACTGCTGCACAGCCTGCAGCAACTGGTCTTTGGTGAAAGGCTTGGTGAGGTATTCCTGAGACCCGACCATGCGGCCGCGCGCCTTGTCGAACACGCCATCCTTCGATGACAGCATGACGACAGGGATGCCCGCAAACCGGGCGTTGCGCTTGATGATGGCGCAGGTCTGGTAGCCGTCCAGACGCGGCATCAGGATGTCGCAGAACACCAGATCGGGCTGGTAGTCGTTGATCTTGGCCAGGGCGTCAAAGCCGTCCTCGGCCAGCAGGACCTCGTGGCCCCCCTGCTTGAGAAAGATCTCGGCGCTACGGCGAATGGTGTTGCTGTCGTCAACCACCAGAACCTTGAAAACGGGTGTCGTCACGGCAAAGTCACTCCAGGCAGGTGGGGTTACACATCGGACGCAAGAACCGGACTCACCTGAAGAGCAGCCGGCCTTCGAAATGCGTCAGATCTGGACCATTTCAAAATCGTCCTTGCGCGCGCCGCACTCCGGACACGTCCAGTTCATGGGCACATCGGCCCAGGCAGTTCCGGGCGCAATGCCATGCTCGGGCGAGCCCGCGGCTTCGTCGTAGATCCAGCCGCAGATGAGGCACATCCAAGTCTTGGTTTCGGTCATGTCAGCGAGGGCATTGTCATAGAATCCGGCCATTGTATCGAGCCACGGAGGGCTGCCGGAGGGCTCAGGCTGCTGGTAATCCCCCGGATTCCGGCTGCAGCAAAAACGCGACGGACCCTGCGCACTTCCATGCCCCAACTCCCCGACCCATCTTCCCCCGCGGGCCCCACGCAACCCGGAGAAGCCTCGTTGCCGTGCGTCATGGTCTTCAACGCCAACGACCCCAGCGGCGCCGGCGGCCTGTCGGCGGACCTGACAGCGATGTCCAGCGCCTCGGCGCATGTCCTGGCCGTGGTGACCGGCACCTACGTGCGCGACACCTCCGAGATCCACGACCACATCGCCTTCGACGAGGAGGCGGTGGCCGACCAGGCCCGCTGTGCCCTGGAAGACATGCCGGTTCAGGCCTTCAAGGTCGGCTTCGTGGGCAACCCCGAGAACCTCAGCACCATTGCCGGCATCACGACCGACTACTCCGAGGTCCCGGTCATCACCTACATGCCCGACCTATCGTGGTGGGACGAGCTGGCGATCGAAACCTACCTGGACGCCTGCGTCGAACTGCTGCTGCCACAGACCACGGTGCTGGTGGGCAACCACAGCACGCTGTGCCGATGGCTGCTGCCCGAATGGGAAGGCGACCGTCCACCCAACCCGCGCGAGGTCGCGCGCGCCGCGGCCGTGCACGGCGTTCCCTACACGCTGGTGACCGGCTTCAATGCCGCCGACCAGTACATCGAAAGCCACCTGGCCAGTCCCGAAGCAGTGCTGGCCACGGCGCGTTACGAACGCTTCGAAGCCACCTTCAGCGGCGCTGGCGACACCCTGTCGGCCGCGCTGTGTGCGCTCATCGCCTCGGGCGCCGACCTGCAGTCGGCCAGCGCCGAAGCCCTCACCTACCTGGACCAGTGCCTGGACGCCGGTTTCCAGCCGGGCATGGGCCATGCCGTTCCTGACCGCCTGTTCTGGGCGCACGAGGACGATGAAGAAGATGCCGACGGCGCCTCGGGCGATCACGAAGAGGCGCCCGACAGCCAGCTGGACGCCGGCGACTTCCCACTGGACACCACCAAACATTGAGCATTCCCATGAGCGACCGCAACCTCGACCTTTTTGAACGCGCCAAACAGCTGATCCCCGGCGGCGTGAACTCGCCCGTGCGCGCCTTCCGAGCCGTCGGCGGGACACCGCGCTTCGTGCAGCGCGCGCAAGGCGCCTATTTCTGGGACGCCAACGGCGAGAAGTACATCGACTACATCGGCTCCTGGGGTCCGATGATCCTGGGCCACGGCCACCCGGCCGTGCTCGACGCGGTGCAGAAGGCTGCGCTGGACGGCTTCTCGTTCGGCGCACCGACCGAGCGCGAGGTCGAACTGGCCGAAGAAATCGTCAAGCTGGTGCCCAGCCTGGAAATGGTGCGCCTGGTCAGCTCGGGCACCGAAGCCGGCATGAGCGCAATCCGTCTGGCGCGCGGCGCCACCGGCCGCAAGACCATCATCAAGTTCGAGGGCTGTTACCACGGCCATGCCGACGCTCTGCTGGTCAAGGCCGGCTCGGGCCTGGCCACCTTCGGCAACCCGACCAGCGCCGGCGTGCCGCCCGAGGTGGTGCAGCACACGCTGGTCCTGGAATACAACAACGTCGAGCAGATCGAGGCTGCCTTCGCGCAGCACGGTGCCGACATCGCCTGCGTGATCATCGAGCCGATCGCCGGCAACATGAACTTCGTGCGCGCCAGCGTGCCGTTTGTGAAGCGCATCCGCGAGCTCTGCACGCAGCAGGGCGCGCTGTTCGTCTTCGACGAGGTGATGACCGGCTTCCGCGTCGGCCTGGGCAGTGCGCAGGGCCACTACGCCTCGCTGATCCCGGGCTTCGAACCCGACATGACGGTGATGGGCAAGGTCATCGGCGGCGGCATGCCGCTGGCGGCCTTCGGCGGCAAGCGCGCGGTGATGGAGCAGCTCGCTCCGCTGGGAGGCGTCTACCAGGCCGGCACGCTGTCGGGCAACCCGATCGCCACAGCCTGCGGTCTGGCCACGCTGAAAGAGATTCAGAAACCCGGCTTCTTCGAAGCGCTGTCGGCGAAGACTCGGTCACTGGTGGCGGGCCTGAAGGCCGCGGCCGACGCCGAAGGCGTGCCTTTCAGCGTGGACTCCCAGGGTGGCATGTTCGGCTTCTTCCTGATGCCCGAGCTGCCGCAGAACTACGCCACCGTAATGAAAACGGAGGGAGCGAAGTTCAACACCCTGTTCCACGGCCTGCTGGACCGCGGCGTGTACATCGCCCCGGCGCTGTACGAAGCCGGCTTCGTGAGCGCAGCGCACACCGACGAAGACATTGCGGCGACCGTGGCGGCGGCGCGCGAGGTGTTCAAACAGCTGGGCCGCTAAGGCCTGGACCCTTTCGGGTGCCGTTTTGCCTGGGCCTGCGGCCCGGGTGCAACGGGAGCGACGCCCAGGACGGCGTTGATCTCCGTCGATACCGCAACGATCAGGTCGATGACGCGTTGTGCCATGGGCGAATGGCTGCGGTTGCGCAAGCTGACGACGCCCATTTCCGAGAAGAGGGGCGGCATGTCGCTGATCTGCAGGGGCACCAACAGCCCCGCCGCCAGCTCGTTGCGCACCGCTGCAGCGGTGACCCCGAGCACGACGTCGGTGGAGAGCGCGACCGAGCGCAGCAACGCCACGTTGTCGCACTCCAGCGCCAGTCGCAAGGCCTGACCCGGCGGCAGACCCAGCAGCCCACTGAGCGCGGCACGGATGGTCCCGGGCAAATGGACGGTTGCCATCCCCAACTCCCAGACCGCGGTCAGCGACGTTGCCTGGCCCGCCAGCGGGTGGTCGGCTCGCACAAAAAAGCCACCGTACTGGCGCCCCAGCGAACGGGTTTCCAGCGCCACTTCGTCCGGTATGCCTCGGACATCGGCGACAAAAAATTCGATGTCCTGCGCGACGAGTCGTTCAAACAACTGCACGCTGTGCCCTTCAGTGACCCGCAAACCCACACGGGGATGGCGTTTGCGAAGCTCGGGCAACACCACTGGAAGAATGGTGGCCGCGGGCATCGGTCCCATGCCAAAGGCGATATCACCCAATTCGGCTTGTCCGTAGAGCCGCATGTCACGCCCCAGGCCACTGGCCTCCAGCAGCAACAGGCGGGCACGCTCGATCAGGAACTGACCCGCCGGGGTCGGACAGACATCGCCGGCACGCCGGTCAAACAGGCGTTGCCCGAGTTGCCGTTCCAGCGCCTGGATGCTGCGGCTGAACGCGGGCTGGCTCAGGCAAACGCGCTCGGCAGCGCGCGCGAAATGGCGCTCGTCGGCCAGGGCGAGCAGGTGGGGCAAGCGGCGCAAGTCCATGCTCGCAATGCTCTCAGCGCATCAGGAGCATGTCAAGAATGCAATGGACGCATGACGGTACGCTGCCTAAGCTGTGCCGCTGCATCGGTTCCTTCATTCAAAAAAGCCGGAGACAACACGTGAACCCCCAACTGCAAAACGCACTCATCGTGTCCATCATGCTGGGCTACGGCCTGATGGAATACGCTACGCGCCGCTACAAAGACACGGTGCACGCCAGCGCCGACGACACCAAACTGGAACTGTTCATGTTCCTGAGTCTGCTGGCCATCGCGCAGCCGCTGGCCATTCTTGCCACCAACAAGCTGTGCCTCTGGCTCTTGCCGCAGCACCTGGGCGCGCTGGCCGACCTGCCCTGGTGGGGCATGGTGCTGATCCTGCTGGTGGGGGATGACTTTACGCAGTACTGGTGGCACCGCCTGTCGCACTCGCCGCTGCTGTGGCCGCTGCACCGGGCGCACCACACCGCCAAGTACATGAGCATCCGAATCACCTACCGCAACAACTTTTTCTACTACCTGATGATGCCGGGGCTGTGGATCGGCGGCGTGCTGGTCTACCTTGGCCTGGGCAAGGTGTATGGCATTTACATCGTGGTGAAGCTGGCGGTCATCCTTGGCGCCCACTGCGCCTGGCGCTGGGACGAACCGCTCTACCGCCTCCCGGCCCTGCGTCCTCTGATGTGGCTGGTAGAGCGCACCATCTCCACGCCCGCGACCCATTGGGCGCACCACGCGCTGACCAACAGCGACGGGGTCGGTCACTACAAAGGCAACTTCGGCAACCTGCTGTTTGTGTGGGACCTGATTTTTGGCACCGCCCACATCACCCGTCGCTATCCCGCGAAAGTGGGTCTTCAGGACGACCTCCTCTACGGCCAGGAGCGCTGGTATCACGAAATGTTCTTCCCTCTGCTCCAGTCGAAACGGGAGCACTCGGCACTGACCAAAGGTGGACGGGCCTACGCGGAGGCGGAGACCCAGGCCGATGCGCCGCGGGCAGCTGCATGAACCGCTGCTGGACCGCCAGCAGCGCCCCATCTGGAAGTTGAGGCGTGCTGCGCGGCGCGGAGGAGTCTGTCAGTGCCTGAAGTGGCGCACGCCCGAGAACACCATCACCACACCCCGCTCGTTCGCCGCGTCGATCACCTCCTGATCGCGCATCGAACCGCCCGGCTGGATCACGCAGGTCGCTCCGTGGTCGATCACCACATCCAGACCGTCGCGGAACGGGAAGAAGGCGTCGCTGGCCACGGCCGTGCCCTGCAGCGACAGCTTGGCGTGTTCGGCCTTGATGCTGGCGATGCGCGCCGAGTCCAGGCGGCTCATCTGGCCAGCGCCCACACCCATGGTCATGCCGTCCTTGCAGAACACGATCGCGTTGCTCTTGACGAACTTCGCCACCTTCCAGGCGAACATCAGGTCGTCCAGCTGCTGCTCGCTGGGTTGCAGCTTGGTCACCACCTTCAGGTCGGCGCGTTGCAGCACATGGTTGTCGGCGCTCTGAATCAGCATGCCCGAACCCACGCGCTTGGTGTCGCTGAGGTTCAGACCCTTGTCCCAGGCGGTCGGGCCACCCGGCGGCAGGTCGATCTTGAGGACTCGCACATTCGCCTTGGCCTTGAGGATCGCCAGCGCTTCGTCGCTGTAGCCAGGCGCCATCAGCACCTCGACAAACTGCTTGCTGACCGCTTCGGCTGCGGCCATGTCCACCGGACGGTTGAACGCAATGATGCCGCCGAAGGCGCTGGTCGGGTCGGTCTGGAACGCCTTGCTGTAAGACTCCAGCGCGTCCTTGCCCACGGCCACGCCGCAGGGATTGGCGTGCTTGACGATCACGCAGGCCGGCGCGTCAAAGCTCTTGACGCATTCCCAGGCCGCGTCGGCGTCGGCGATGTTGTTGTAGGACAGTTCCTTGCCCTGCAGCTGCTGCGCCGTGACCAGCGAGCCCGGTGCCGGGTAGAGGTCGCGGTAGAAGGCGGCGGTCTGGTGCGGGTTCTCGCCGTAGCGCAGGTCCTGCAGCTTGACGAAGCGGCCGTTGGCCTGGTCGGGGTAGGCCTTGCGCTGCGGCTCGCCGCTGAGCGTGCTGCCTTCGGCACCGAACTCGACCGACGACAGGTAGTCGCTGATCGCGGCGTCGTAGTTGCTGATGCGGTTGAACGCGGCGACCGACAGGCCGAAGCGCGTCTTGTCGGAGAGCTTGCCATGGGCCTTGAGCTCGTCGATCACGCCGGCGTACTGCGCCGCGTCGGTCAGCACCGCCACGTCTTTCCAGTTCTTGGCCGCACTGCGCACCATCGCCGGGCCACCGATGTCGATGTTCTCGATCGCGTCTTCCAGCGTGCAGCCGGCCTTGGCCACCGTGGCTTCAAACGGATAGAGGTTGACCACCAGGATGTCGATGGTCTCGATGCCGTGCGCGATCAGCGCGGCCATGTGCTCGGGCACATCGCGGCGCGCCAGCAGGCCGCCGTGCACCTTGGGATGCAGGGTCTTGACGCGGCCGTCGAGCATTTCAGGGAAGTGGGTGACCTCGGCCACCTCGGTCACCGGCAGGCCCTTTTCCGCCAGCAGCTTGGCGGTACCGCCGGTGGAAATCAGTGCCACGCCAAGGCCTTGCAGGGCCTGGGCCAGCTCGACGATGCCGGTCTTGTCGGAGACGGAAAGGAGTGCGCGCATAGGGTGGGGTCAGGAGGTTTGAAAAGGGGCGATCGCGTTCAGTCGATCAGTCGATCAGTCGATCAGTTTGTGTTCGAGCAGCTTCTTGCGCAGGGTGTTGCGGTTCAGGCCCAGCCACTGCGCAGCGCGCGACTGGTTGTTCTGCGATTGCTGCATCACGACTTCCAGCAGCGGTTTCTCGACCGCCTTGACCAGCATGTCGTGCAAGCCGGCCGGGTCGGTGCCATTGAGGTCGCGGAAATAGTCTTCGATGCTGGCACGCACACAGTCGTGCAGTTTGTTGTTGCTCATGCCGCCAGTTTCCAGTCTTCTCGGTTGTTGTTTTCTTCGCGGTGCCCGGCCGCAGCCCAGGCATCCAGGCTGTCGCGCACGCAGGTCATTTGCGCCTCGGCCGTGGTCAGGGCGTTGATGCGCTGACGGAACTTCGACGCTTCGCCAGCGGCCAGGGGCAGCGACTGCGCATACCAGCCCAGGTGCTTGCGCGCGCTGCGCACGCCGGTGTACTCGCCGTACAGGCTATAGTGATCTTCGAGGTGATCGAGCAGCCAGGCCTTGACTTCCATCAGGTCTGGTGCAGGCAGTTCTTCGCCGGTCGCCAGGTAGTGGGCGATCTCGCGAAAGATCCAGGGCCGGCCCTGGGCTGCGCGGCCGATCATCAGGGCGTCGGCGCCGGTCTGGCGCAGCACTTCGGCCGCCTTGCGCGGGCTGTCGATGTCGCCATTGGCGACCACCGGAATCCTCACACTTTGTTTGATCGCCGACACGGTGCCGTGCTCAGCGAAACCCTTGTAGCCCTGCTCGCGCGTGCGGCCGTGCACGGTCAGCATTTGCACACCCGCTGCCTCAGCGGCCCGGGCAATCACGGGCGCATTCTTCACGTCCGCGCACCAGCCCGTGCGCATCTTGAGGGTGACCGGCACACCGTGCGGCAGGGCCGCGGCGACCACCGCCTCGACGATCTGCAGCGCCAGTGCTTCGTCCTGCATCAGCGCCGAGCCAGCCCACTTGTTGCAGACCTTCTTGGCCGGGCAGCCCATGTTGATGTCGATGATCTGCGCGCCGCGGTCGATGTTGTAGCGCGCGGCGTCGGCCATCATCTGTGCGTCGGTGCCGGCGATCTGGACCGCGATCGGGCCGGGTTCCCCACTGTGGTCGGCGCGGCGCGAGGTCTTGAGGCTGTCCTGCAGGTCGGGCCGGCTGGTGACCATCTCGCTGACCGCATAGCCCGCGCCCAGGCGCTTGCAGAGCTTGCGGAACGGCCGGTCCGTCACTCCCGCCATGGGCGCAACGAACAGGGCATTCGGCAGGGCGTACGGACCCAGTTGCATGGCGATGGGAGAATGGACTGGAGGGAGGGTGTCGCGGCGAAGGCGGCGTCGCCCCACGCGAAAGGGATGCGCATTGTATCTGCCTGTTTTTTCAGCAGGCGATATCCGTGCTCCGCTGTTGCAAGCCGATACCTGTGAACGACGCATGCCCGACTGGCTGATTTCCCTGCTGCACTGGCTGGCCATGCCCGAGGCAGGTCTGGGCACGCTGTTCGTGGTCTCGTTCGTCTCGGCCACGCTGCTGCCGGTCGGCTCCGAGGCTGCGCTGTTCGGACTGCTCAAGCTCAACCCCGACCTGTTCTGGCCCGCCATCGCGGTGGCGACCGTCGGCAACACCCTTGGCGGCGCGCTCAACTGGTTCATCGGCGCCGGCGCGCACCGCGTGATCGACCGGGCGCGCCACAAAAAGACCGAGCTGCACGCACTCGACTGGCTGCAGCGCTTTGGTCCCAAGGCCTGCCTGCTCTCTTGGCTGCCGATCATCGGCGACCCGCTGACTGCCGTGGCGGGCTGGCTTCGTTTTCCCTTCTGGCCCTGCGTGGTGTACATGGCGATCGGCAAGCTGCTGCGCTACCTGGTGATGACCGCCGCCTTGCTGTGGCTGTTCCCTGGGGGACTGCCGCTGTGACACGCCAGCACCTTTGCCCGCCATACTGGGCGCCATGACCCCGTCACGCCCGCGCGGCACTTCGTCCCCGTCGGCCCTCTGGGCGTTGATGACCGGCAACTTCGTGATCGGCACCGGCGTGATGGCGGTGCCCGGCACGCTCAATGACATCAGCCATTCGCTGAACGTGTCGATTCCGCAGGCCGGCCTGCTGATCACCGCCGGCGCGCTGGTCATGGGACTGGGCGCTCCCCTGCTGGCCACGCTGGTCGCAGGCTGGGACCGGCGCCGCCTGCTCACGCTCACCCTGCTCTGGTACGCGCTGTTTCTCGGTCTGTCTGCGTTCGCGCCCGACTACGGCTGGCTGATGCCGTTGCGCGTGCTGGCCGTGATCGCGCCAGCGGTGTTCACGCCGCAGGCGGCCGCCTGCATCGGCCTGCTGGTGCCCGAGACGCAGCGCGGGCGCGCCATCGCCTTCGTGTTCCTGGGCTGGTCGGTGGCCTCGGTGCTGGGCATGCCGCTGTCGGCCTGGATCGGCGGCATGTTCGGCTGGCGCTGGGCCTTCGGCCTGGTCGCGGTGCTGGCGCTGCTGGTGGCGGCCTGGGTCTGGCGCGCCATGCCCGACCAGGTGCGCCCCGCCGCGCTCTCGCGCGAAGCCTGGGGCCAGACGCTGGGGTACGCGCCGCTGACGCTGGCGCTGGGCGTGACCCTGCTGTCGGCCTTCGGCCAGTTCACGCTGTTTTCCTATTTCGCGCCGTACCTGCAGCAGACCCACGGCGCCGACCCGGTGTTGCTGTCGCTGATCTTCTTCTGGTTCGGGGCCTTCGGCCTGATCGGCAACATCGCCCTGACCCGCTGGGTCGACCGGCTGGGCACGCCGCGCGCGGTGATGATCGCGCTGTCGCTGATGGCGCTCAGCCTCGCGCTCTGGCCGCTGGGTCGTGCGGGCCTGGTGCCGCAGGCGCTGGTGATGGTGCCCTGGGCGCTGGGCTGCTTCTCCTGCAACTCCGGGCAGCAGGCGCGGCTGGTGCAGCTCTCACCGGTGCTGGCGCCGGCTTCGGTGGCGCTCAACACCTCGGCCATGTACGCCGGTCAGGGCATGGGGGCCGCCCTGGGCGGCGCGCTGATCGCACAGGGCCACATGCTGCAGCTGCACTGGGTCGGGCTGGTGCTGATGCTGGCCGCCATGGCGCTGAGCTGGCGGGCGGCCCGGGCTCAGTCCCGTCCAGCCTGACGGCAATCCACAAAGGCCCTGGGCGCCAGCATCTCGGTCGGCAACAGATCGAAGTAGCGGCGAATCGCCCGGGAGGCGTGCGAGGCATCGTAGAACCCCCCGGCGCCGACCAGCTCGGTGGCGCTGTGCGACTGGCCGCGCTGTTGTGCCTCGCATGCACCGACGGCCACCTGATAGAGCCGGACCCACGACTGGTAGCTCGACAGCGTCATGCCCACCTGCTGCCGGAACAGCTTGCGCACGTGTTCGGCCGACAGACCCAGCTCTGCGGCCACGGCGGCGGGGTCCGCACGCCCCTCACCCCGCATGTGCAGGCGCTCGCGCAAACCGGTCAGCCGGGCATCCAGGGGCGCTGCCCCCGACTGCGCCAGTACCTCGGCGAGCACCGCGCCCACACAGCGCCCGACCTGGGGGGCAGGCACCCCGCCGCCGCACAGCGCCGGCAGGTCCATGCCGTGGCGACACATCAGATCGGCATCGGGCCAGGGCGCCACGCCGGCCAACGCTCGCCGTTGCAGGCCGGCGCCCGCCGCAGACAAAGGATCGGCATACAGAAAGGCCATCGCACTGGGCCGGGCCATGCCACTCCAGGCCCCGCCCGCATGCATGAACACCGGTGCACGAACCTCGCTGCCGTTGCGCAAGGTGAGCGTGGCCGGCGCTGGCCCGGAACTCCACACCAGCGCGGGCGCGACGTTCTGGGACAGGTTGAAGCGCAACCCGGGATCGGCGTACATCAGCCAGTCATGGCCCAGGTAAACCACTCCGGCAATGGCGTGTGCGTCCAGCATCGGGATTACCCGCGGTTCCCCGCGGCGTACAAGACGCCGTGAAACCCGATTCCTAGCATGGGCCTCGCCCGTCGCACCGTGGCAACCGCCCGGGCCGTCCCGGCCGCGCGCGAGCGATCCCCAATTTGCAAGGAAGCACGAGGATGAAACATTCATTCAGCATAAACCCGGTTGCGCCTCATGGGCGCCGCGTCCTGACCCTGACCAGCCTGCTCCTGGGCGGTCTGCTGCTGGCCGCCTGCGGCGGCAGCGACGCTGCGCCACCTCCTGCGTCACGTCCGCTGGCCCAGGCGTGTGCCACGTATGTGCCCAACAAGCTGCCGGTCAACGCCCGCTTCGAGCGCACCGAACTGCGCAAAGCCCAGACCGTGAACGAATCGCACTACGGCACCGGCGAGTCCATCACCCTGCCCAGGGCCTGCATCGTGCGCGGCACCATCGTGTCCGGCCCAGGCTCCACCATCCACTGGGCCGTGGAGCTGCCGGACGGCAAGGACTGGAACGGCAAGACCATGACGCTGGGTGGCGGGGGTTTCGACGGTTTCATCCCCACGGACGACCCCTGGCACGTGAAGTACGTACAGACTGACGCGGCGCTGCCGTTCGTGCGCATCAGCTCCGATTCGGGCCACCAGACGGAGGACTTCTCCTGGGGCACAGACCCGGTGGCCCTGCAGAACCACGCCCAGGAAGCCAACCACCTGGCGCTGCAGGTGGGCACGCACATCGCCACCCAGTTCTACGGCAAGGCCCCCACACGGCGCTACATGGTGGGCCACTCCAACGGCGGCCGCTCGGGCCTGATCGCCGCCGACCGCTACCCCAACGACTACGACGGCGTGCTGGCCATGGCCCCCGCCATCAGCCAGCAGGCCCATCAGGTCAACATGGGTGACTTCAACCGCTGGATCTACGGCCGCCACCCGGACGGCAGCGTGGATGCCGGCGTGCCCGCGCAGGAGAACTGGATCAGCCCCGCCAAGTCGGCCCTGTACGCAGCCGCCGAGATCGCGGCCTGCGACAACCTCGACGGACTGGCCGACGGCATCATCGGCAACGTCGAGGCCTGCACCTACGTGCCCACCAACCTCAAGTGCGCAGACGACATCGGCGGTGCCCTGGACGACAGCTGCCTCACCTCGGGTCAGATCGAGGCCATCCGGCTGAACTACGCGGACAAGACCGTGCCCCTGACCCTGGCCAACGGCATGACCGGCTATCAACGCTACGGTCGCGGCGGCGCCGCCACCGGCGACTGGCAGGTCTACGCATTCGGCACCGAGTACGACGGCGACTTCCTGCGCAAAGGCTTCAGCTACATCGCACCCACGTCGGTCATCCAGGCCCTGACAGGCTCTGAAGCGGCCGACTCCATGAACCACAACCCGCTGAGCTTGAGCGAGAAGTGGCAGGCGCTGTCCCGCACCATGGAGCCCTCGACCGATCTCGGCCGCTTCGCCCAGCGCGGCAAGCTGCTGGTCTGGTACGGCCTGGCCGACACCTGCGTCTCGGTGTACCGCACCGCGGCCTATCTCGACCAGGTGCGCCAGAGCAGCGGCAGCGCCAAGTTCGACCGCTTCGCGCGTTTTGTCACGTCGCCGGGTGTGGGGCACGACCTGATGGGGCCGGGAGCGGCCAGGGCCAACCTCATCACCGCCCTGGTGGACTGGGTGGAAAAAGGCGTCGCACCGGACCACCTGGTGGCCACCGGCACCTCCGACGTTGGCACGTTCGAGCGCCCGCTGTGTCCCTACCCCAGCTTCCCGAAGTACCGGGGCAGCGGCGACACCACCAAGGCCAGCAACTTTGTCTGTTCGGTGAACTGAGCTGGCGGCGGAACATGCCGACCGCGCATCGCCTGGCACAAGGCCGGCGATGCGTCAGAACCGCTCGTACCCCAGCAAGTAGCGCCACTGCCCGACCGGCAGCCCGGACAGCGCGATGCGCCCCAGGCGCAGGCGCCGCAGGGCTGTCAGCTGCACGCCCGCACGCTCGCACAGGTGCGCGACCTGCCCGGGCCGGTTGCCCTTGATCGCCAGCCGCAGGCGTTGCTCGCTCTGCCAGCTGGCACGCGCCGAAGGCACGGCCCAGCCGTCGAAGAACAGCGGCTTGCCCAGCGACTTGAGCACCGCGTCGCGGCGGTCCTCGTCTTCGAGTGCCGGGTCGGCCGCCACCTCGGCCAGCCATTCGTGCTCGAGCTGGGTCGCGTCCTCGGTCATCTTGCGCGCCACACCCGGGTTCTGGGTGAATACCATCAAGCCACTGGCCAGATTGCCCAGCGGAGCCACCGGCAACAGCTTGTGCATGTGGGCCTTGAGCGGGCGCACGCCCGAGCGGTCGCCCGCAAAGCGCTCGGCCGGCGTGAACCAGCGGGCCGCGACGTCGTCGGGAAGAAACGGTGCCTCGGACAACACCTGCCCGGCCGGCTTGTGCCAGATCAGCGTGACCGAAGCCAGCGATTCAAGCTTTGCCTTCGGGTCAAGGGTGACGACCTGTTCGTCGCGCACCCGCTCCATCGGCTCCTCGACCACCACCCCGTCCACGCGCACCCAGCCACCAGCGATGTAGCGCTCGGCATCGCTGCGCGAGCAGGGCAGCTGGGCCGCGAGGCGTTTGGCCAGACGCACACTGTCACTGCCCGGAACCAGATCGTTGTTCACTGTTGCTCACCTATCATTCACACGCAAACACACCACATCAGGGAAACGTCATGGCGATTGTTGTCGAGGGACTGCATTATTCATGGGGCCGGCATGCCCTGTTCGACAATCTGAGCACACACACCGGTCCTCAAGGCGTATTCGGTCTCTTCGGTCGCAACGGCAGCGGCAAATCGTCCCTCCTCAAAATCCTGGCTGGCCTGCTGGCACCAGATCGGGGCCTGGTGAAGGTCAACGGGTTTGAACCGCGCCAGCGCAGCGCAGAATTCCTTGCCGGCATCTACCTGCTGCCCGAAGAGTTTCACCTGCCGGACCTGTCCACCGGCGCGCTGGGGCGCACTCAGGCACCGTTCTATCCCAACTTCGACGATGCCTTGTTCGAACAGGCACTGGCCGCCTTCGAGGTGCCGGACAACCTGCGCTTTTCCCGCATGAGTCTGGGTCAGAAGAAAAAAGCTGCCATCGCACTGGCTCTGGCCACCATGACCCCCGTGCTGCTCATGGACGAGCCCACCAACGGTCTGGACATCGTCAGCCGCGCCACTTTCAAGCAACTGCTCAGCCACGATCGGCAGCGCCAGCGGCTGGTGGTGATCAGCACCCACCAGGCTCATGACCTCGAAAGCCTGATGAATCACATCTGGTTCATCGACAACGGTCGCATCGTTCTCAGCGCCAGCACACAAGTCTTGTCACAGGCACTGGAAATGGGTACCGCATCTCAAGGCAGCGAAATCCCGCAAGACCGCCTGCTGTATCGCGAACCCATCGGGCACCACACGGCCTGGCTGGCGCGCCGCGCTACGGGGAAGCCACCACCGGCCGAAGCCACACCGGTTCAGCTGGAGCTCCTGTACAAGGCTCTGAGCCACTCACAATCCGCCGTGATCGACGCCGTCCACGCCCACACCCCGGAGGTGCTCGCATGACGCCTGTCACACACACCTTCAGCGCCCAGCGCTTTGCCCTGTTGGCGCGCAGCCACTGGCGATCCCAGCTTCGCCACTACCTTAGCTGGCTGCTGGTCTGCACCATCATCGCGGTTCCTGTGCTCGCCCTGCACCTGATAGACATGGCTCGGGGAGAGATGATCCACTTCACCAGTGCCACCCAAGAGGGCCTTTATTTCACGGGACTGCTGCTGTTTGGTCCGGTGTTCGCTGCACAGCACTTCGGACCGATGCGCCGGCGCGAGCACGCATTGCAGGTACTGATGCAGCCGGCTTCGGTGACCGAAAAGTGGTCGCTGGCGGCCCTGACCGTTCTGTTGGTCTTCCCGCTGGTTTACACCGTCTGGTTCGCCATCCTGGCCGGACCGGTCGGAGCGCTGAGTTTCTGGTGGGACTCGCAGGTTTACCAGCAACTCCTGAGCAGCAACCCAACGCCCAGCGCCAACATAACCTCACCGGAGGCTGCTTTCTACGAGCTCTACCTGCCCTTCCGCTCTGCGCACGACCGTCGGCCAGAGGCCTTGTTGTTCCTTTGTCATGCCGCGCTGGCTGGACTGGCCGTCACGGGCAGCCTGCTGTTCCGGCGAGCCCCATTTTTGTCGACCCTGGTTGCCGGCTTCCTGGTGGCGCTCGGCGCGATGTTCGCCGCGCTGCTCGCACCACCGGGCAGTGACCTGGCACGGGTGCTCTTGCGCTGGTGGGCATTCACCGACACCGATCCAGCAACGATGGGAGTGCATGTACTCAACGCCTGGCTCTGGCTGGTCGTTCCATGCCTGCTCTGGGCGACCGCCTGGCGTGGTCTGAAAGAGAGGGAGCTCACATGAGTACCACCCTCGTGTCACGACGCGATCCTGGGCCCAGACGCTGGCTCGCGCGGCGCTCCGCCGACCTGCTGCTGGCCTTCACAGCCGCTTCTGTGTGGATCGCGGTGGTGCTCGCCGGGCACCTTGCTCCTCCCTCGGACGGCAGCGTTTTGATTCCACGCAGCGCCATTGGCCAAGCTCACCATGTCCGCCTGGAAGCGCCCAACGAGCCATACCTGCCATTCAAGGTGGTCTTTGAAGCTCGCGAAGACATCGAGATCCGCTGGCGCCAGAGCAACGCACAGCCGCCGACCTGGACCGTGCAAGGCGACGATCTGGTGCTGACGGTTCACAGCCAATCGCTGCAGAACGTCGAGCTGGCAATGCCTGTCTGGCTCAACAGCCTGGAAGGCCGGCAGATCGCCGTGTCCACCACACCCGGCCTTACCCTTGATTCTTTGTCACTGGTGGCTGGTCGCATCGACGAAGTCAAAGGCAAAGTGACGCGCCTGTCGGTCACGACGGGTCATCCAGAATGCGCAGTTCCACCGGGAGGAAGACCCGATCCCGGGAATCAGTACTACGGCAACGTCCGGATCGACTCCGAAGGCACCCAGCGCCTCACAGTTCGTGCCGTGTCCGGAGCAGTCCGCTTGAGCAACCTGTCATCAGTGGCGAGCGCCGACGTGACAGTCGCACCAGGAGTAGCGCTGGAGGTTGATGACGCCATGCAGGTCAAGCGCCTGCGTCTGGACACACTCACACCGGATGCAGCGGCCTCGATCCACTGGGCAGCGCCGAACTGCAAGGAGCGCAAAGGCAGTTGAGTCTGCGCCGACTTCGCTTCCACTTCAGGGATGGACCAAGCTGGCGTTCCGAAAACCCAAGAGCAAAAGGCCTGCGTACAGCGGGCCTTCTTGCTCGATCCGTCAGATCGACTTGCCTGTCACGACGAGAACAGGAAGTTCATCACGTCGCCATCCTTAACGACGTATTCCTTGCCTTCGGCCCGCATCTTGCCGGCGTCTTTCGCGCCCTGTTCGCCCTTGAACTGGATGAAGTCGTCGAAGGCGATGGTCTGGGCGCGGATGTAGCCCTTCTCGAAGTCGGTGTGGATCACGCCGGCCGCCTGTGGGCCGGTGTCGCCGACGTGGATGGTCCAGGCGCGCACTTCCTTCACACCGGCGGTGAAGTAGGTCTGCAGGCCCAGCAGCTTGTAGGCGGCGCGGATCAGACGGTTCAGGCCCGGTTCGTCCTGGCCCAACTCCTTGAGGAATTCCAGCCGGTCGGCGTCGTCCATCTCGGACAGTTCGGCCTCGATCTTGGCGCAGATGGCGACCACGGGCGCGTTCTGCTTGTCGGCAAAGGCGCGCAGGCGGTCAAGGAACGGGTTGTTCTCGAAACCGTCTTCCGACACGTTGGCCACGAACATCGCCGGCTTGGCGGTGATCAGGAAGAACTGCTTGAGCTGGGCAGCTTCTTCCTTGCTGAAGTCGATGGTGCGCACCGGCTGGCTGTCGTTCAGCGCGGTCTGGCACTTCTCCAGGATCGCCAGTTGCTTGATCGATTCCTTGTCGCCCGAGCGCGCGGTCTTGCTCACGCGGTGGATCGCTTTCTCCACCGACGACAGGTCGGCCAGGCACAGCTCGGTCTGGATGACTTCGATGTCGGCGATCGGGTCAACCTTGTTGGCGACGTGGATCACGTTCGGGTCTTCGAAGCAGCGCACCACGTTGACGATGGCGTCGGTCTCGCGGATGTGTGCCAGGAACTTGTTGCCCAGGCCTTCACCGGTGCTGGCACCGGCCACCAGGCCGGCGATATCCACAAATTCCACGATGGCCGGGACGACGCGTTCGGGTTTGACGATGTCCGACAGCTGGGACAGCCGCGGATCGGGCACTTCCACCACGCCGGTGTTGGGCTCGATGGTGCAGAAGGGGTAGTTTTCGGCGGCGATGCCGGCCTTGGTCAGGGCGTTGAAAAGGGTGGACTTGCCGACGTTGGGCAGGCCGACGATGCCGCATTGGAGACTCATGGAATACCTCGAAAAATCAACCCGAAAGTGTATGCGATGGCCCCGCTTGCGGTAGGCTGTGCGGTTCTGGCAGATCCCAGAAGCGCTCGGAGACAACACAGATGGAAGTCCAGGCCACCGGCAATTCGCCCCTGTACCTGTTCGAGAAATTCGAGGTCGGTGTGATCCACCTCGACGCCGCGCGCAACGTGGTGGCGATGAACGATTTCGCCCGCAAGGTACTGCCGGTGGGCGAAAAGCAGCCGTTCGACAAGCTGGTCACCTCGTTCCACCCCGAGCGATCCAAACCCAAGGTCAACTTCCTGCTGGACCAGGCATCGGGCTGCCCCGTGGCCAGCTCCACGCCGATGACCATGATCATCAACATCCCCGAACAGGTGCTGTTGATCAAGGTGACCCGGCTGGGCGACCACCTCGGCACCACCACCGGCTTTGTGCTGGTGTTCTACGACGTGACCCAGGTGGTGAGCCAGGATTCACCGGCGACCGCCGATCTGCCCGCGCCGGCCAACCTGCGACTGAACCGCATCCCCATGGTGGCCAACCACAAGGTGGCCTTCGTCGACACCGCCGACGTGCTGAGCCTGGAATCTCAGGCGCACTATACCCGCGTGCTCACGCGCGACGGCTTCCATTTCTGCAACCTCAGCATCGGCGACCTGCAAGCCCGGCTGGACCCGGCGCAGTTCATGCGCGTGCACCGCTGCTTCATCGTCAACCTGCAGGCGGTCGCCGAACTCGGGCGCGAAGGCAGCAAGACGCAGGTCGTACTCAAGGGCAAACACCGCGAGCCGATCCCGGTGGCGCGGGGTGAGGTGGCCAGGCTGCGTGAGGCCCTGGGTCTGCTGGCCAGGCACTGATTTCCGGGCGATTCTGCGGCCTAGGACTTACCCGTATTGCCATGCTGCGGGCGCCTGATCTGAGCATTTCGTGCAGCCAGACATGCAGTTCGTGCGAAAAACCGGTCGTTTTGTGAACTCCTGAGTTCAAGACCCGACTGCGGTGTCGGAAACCACGTCTCCCCCAGACTGGGTTGGCATTGACAAACGTCAATCGTCCCACCCGGAAGACCAGGAGACACCACGATGATTCCACCGCGTTTCGAGTACCACGCGCCCAAGTCGGTCGGCGAGGCCGTGGCCCTGCTGGGCCAGCTCGGGTCCGATGCCAAGCTGCTGGCCGGCGGCCACAGCCTGCTGCCCATGATGAAGCTGCGGTTCGCGCAGCCGGCCCATCTGATCGACATCAACCGCATCCCGGAGCTGCGCGGCATCCGCGAAGAAGGCGGCACGGTGGTGATCGGCGCGATGACGGTGGAAAACGACCTGATCAGCTCCCCCGTCGTGCAGGCCAGGCTGCCGCTGCTGGCCGAAGCGGCCAAGCTGATCGCCGACCCGCAGGTGCGCAACCGCGGCACCATCGGCGGCGACATCGCCCACGGCGACCCGGGCAACGACCACCCGGCCCTCTCGCTGGCGATCGAAGCCTCCTTCGTGCTTGAAGGCCCGAAAGGCCGTCGCACCGTGGCCGCCGACGGCTTCTTCCTGGGCACCTACATGACGCTGCTGGAAGAGAACGAGGTGATGGTCGAGATCCATGCCCCCGCCTTTGCGCAGGGCACCGGTTGGGCCTACGAAAAACTCAAGCGCAAGACCGGTGACTGGGCCACGGCCGGCTGCGCGGTCGTGCTGCGCAAGACCGGCAACACCGTCAGCCATGTGCGCATCGCGCTGACCAACGTGGCGCCCTCCGCGCTGCGCGCCGAAGCCGCAGAAGCCGCCCTGCTGGGCCAGGCCTTCACGCCCGCCACCGTGCAGGCCGCCGCCGACGCGGCCATTGCCATCTGCGACCCGGCCGAAGACCTGCGCGGCGACGCCGAATACAAGACCGCCATGGCCGGCGAAATGGTCAAGCGCGCCCTGACCGCCGCCTGGGCGCGCTGCGCCTGAATACAAGGAGACACCCCATGGCCAAGAAACTCATCAACGTCAGCGTCAACGGCAAGAACGAAGAGAAGGCGGTCGAGCCGCGCACCCTGCTGATCCACTTCCTTCGCGAAGAGCTCAACCTGACCGGCGCCCACATCGGGTGCGAGACCAGCCACTGCGGCGCCTGCACAGTCGACATCGACGGCCGCTCTGTCAAGAGCTGCACCCACCTGGCCGTGCAGTGCGACGGATCGGAGGTGCTCACCGTCGAAGGCCTGGCCAACAAGGGCGTGCTGCACGCGGTGCAGGAAGGCTTCTACAAGGAACACGGCCTGCAGTGCGGCTTCTGCACCCCCGGCATGCTCATGCGCGCCTACCGCTTCCTGCAGGACAACCCGAACCCGACCGAGGCCGAAATCCGCATGGGCATGAGCGGCAACCTCTGCCGCTGCACCGGTTACCAGAACATCGTCAAGGCGGTGCAGTACGCCGCCAAGAAGTTGCAAGAACCCGCCACGGCCTGAACCCCATTCACGGAGAACCCCACATGAACGCACCGGTACAAACCGCCGAAGCCCGTGAAATCGCCCTGGCTGGCATGGGCGTCTCGCGCCTGCGCAAGGAAGACGCCCGATTCATCCAGGGCAAGGGCAACTATGTCGACGACATCAAGATGCCCGGCATGCTGCACATGGACATCGTGCGCAGCCCGCTGGCCCACGCCCGCATCAAGAAAATCAACAAGGAAGCGGCGCTCGCCATCCCCGGCGTGCACGCGGTGCTGACGGCCGACGACCTCAAGCCGCTCAAGCTGCACTGGATGCCGACCCTGGCCGGTGACGTGGCCGCCGTGCTGGCCGACGAGAAGGTGCACTTCCAGATGCAGGAAGTGGCCATCGTCATCGCCGACGACCGCTACATCGCCGCCGACGCGGTGGAAGCCGTCGAGGTGGAATACGAAGAGCTGCCGGTGGTGATCGACCCCTACGCAGCCCTGCAGCCCGACGCGCCGGTGATCCGCGAAGACCTGGCCGGCAAGACCAGCGGCGCCCACGGCCCGCGCGAGCACCACAACCACATCTTCACCTGGGACGCGGGCGACAAGGCCGCGACCGACGCGGTGTTTGCCAACGCGCCTGTCAAGGTCAGCCAGCACATGTACTACCCGCGCGTGCACCCCTGCCCGCTGGAGACCTGCGGCTGCGTGGCCAGCTTCGACCCGGTGCGCGGCGACCTGACCACCTACATCACCAGCCAGGCGCCGCACGTGGTGCGCACCGTGGTCTCGCTGCTCTCGGGCATCCCCGAGTCCAAGGTCCGCATCGTCAGCCCCGACATCGGCGGCGGCTTCGGCAACAAGGTCGGTGTCTACCCCGGCTATGTCTGCGCCATCGTTGCGTCCATCGTGCTGGGCCGTCCGGTCAAGTGGGTCGAGGACCGGGTGGAAAACATCTCCACCACCGCCTTTGCGCGGGACTACCACATGGACGGCGAAATCGCCGCCACGCCCGACGGCAAGATCACCGCTCTGCGCGTGAACGTGATCGCCGACCACGGCGCCTTCGACGCCTGCGCCGACCCGACCAAGTTCCCGGCTGGCATGTTCCACATCGTCTCGGGCAGCTACGACATCCCGGCCGCGCACTGTTCGGTCAAGGGCGTGTACACCAACAAGGCGCCCGGTGGCGTGGCCTACCGCTGCAGCTTCCGCGTGACCGAAGCGGTGTATCTGGTGGAGCGCATGGTCGACGTGCTGGCGCAGAAGCTGGGCATGGACAAGGCCGAGATCCGCGCCAAGAACTTCATCCGCAAGGAACAGTTCCCCTACACCAGCGCCTTCGGTTTTGAATACGACAGCGGCGACTACCACACGGCCCTCAAGAAGGTGCTCAACGCGGTCGACTACCCCGCGCTGCGCGCCGAGCAGGCCGCCAGGCGCGCCGACCCTACAGCCAAGACCCTGATGGGCATTGGTCTCGTGACCTTCACCGAGGTGGTGGGCGCCGGCCCGAGCAAGATGTGCGACATCCTGGGCGTGGGCATGTTCGACTCCTGCGAGATCCGCATCCACCCGACCGGCAGCGCGATTGCGCGAATGGGGACGATCACGCAGGGCCAGGGCCACCAGACCACCTACGCGCAGATCATCGCCACCGAGCTGGGCATCCCGTCGGAGGTGATCCAGGTCGAGGAAGGCGACACCAGCACCGCGCCGTATGGCCTCGGCACCTATGGCTCGCGCTCCACACCGGTGGCCGGCGCGGCCATCGCTTTGGCCGCGCGCAAGATCCACGCGAAGGCGCGCAAGATCGCGGCCCACATGCTCGAAGTCAACGAGAACGACCTCGACTGGGAAGTGGACCGCTTCAAGGTCAAGGGCGACGACAGCAAGTTCAAGACCATGGCCGACGTGGCCTGGCAGGCCTACCACCAGCCGCCCGCCGGGCTGGAGCCGGGCCTGGAAGCCGTGCACTACTACGACCCGCCCAACTTCACCTTCCCCTTCGGCATCTACCTGTGTGTGGTCGACATCGACCGCGCCACCGGCGAGACCAAGATCCGCCGCTTCTACGCCCTGGACGACTGCGGCACCCGCATCAACCCGATGATCATCGAGGGCCAGATCCACGGCGGCCTGACCGAGGGTTTCGCGGTGGCCATGGGCCAGCAGATGCCGTTCGACGCGCAGGGCAACCTGATGGGCAACACCCTGATGGACTACTTCCTGCCCACCGCTGTGGAAACGCCGCACTGGGAAACCGACCACACCGTCACGCCCAGCCCGCACCACCCCATCGGCGCCAAGGGCGTGGCCGAGTCGCCGCACGTGGGGAGCATTCCCACCTTCACCTCGGCCGTGGTCGATGCGTTCTCGCACATCGGTGTGACGCACATGGACATGCCGCATACCTCGTTCCGCGTCTGGAAAGAACTCAAGGCCCGCGGTCTCAATCTCTGATCGGCAATACAAGATGGAAGTCAAACTCGACAAACGCTACCCTCTGGATGTAGACCCGGCCCGCGCCTGGGCCATCCTGGGCGACCTCAAGGCCGTGGCCGGCTGCATGCCCGGCGCCGAGCTGACCGAACAACTCTCCGACACGTCCTACAAGGGCGGCGTCAAGGTCAAGGTCGGCCCGGCCGTGGCCCAGTTCGGTGGCCAGGTGGACGTGCTGGATAAAGACGAAGCGGCGCGCAAGATGGTGCTGCGCGGCAAGGGCGCGGACAAGGGCGGTACGTCCGCGTCCATGGACTTGGCTGCGACCATCGAGGCCGATCCCGCCAACCCGGCCCACAGCGTGCTCCACGGCGACGCGGCCGTCATCGTCAACGGCAAGTTCGCCCAGTTCGGTGGCCGCATGATGGTGCAGGTGTCCGACATGATCCTGGTGCAGTTCGTCGAGAACTTCCGCCAGGCCGCGCTGGCCTTGCCGGCGCCCCCGTCGTCCGCGGAGACTGCCGATACCGCCACGGCTTCCGGCGCGAGCGCTGAAGCCGCACCGGCTGAGCCCTTGGCTGCCACGGCACCCCGCACCGCCCCGCCGGTGGCGCAGGAGATCAACGGCCTGGCCATCGTCTGGGCACTGGTGAAAAACTGGTGGCTGGGTCTGTTCGGCAAGAAAGCCTGAACCATGGACACCCCCGCCACCAACGACCGCCAGCTGCGCGAATCGCTGCAGCAGGTGGGTTACCTCGCCGACGCCGACCTGGCCACCACGGTGTGGCTGGCCGGCGAGTTGCAGCGGCCGCTGCTGCTCGAGGGCGACGCGGGGGTGGGGAAGACTGCTCTGGCCACCTCGCTGGCGCAGGCCCAGGAGGCTGTCCTGGTGCGGCTGCAGTGTTTCGAGGGCCTGGACCTGGCGCAGGCGGCCTACGAATGGAACTACGGCCGCCAGCTGATGGCGATCCGCCTGCACGACGGACAGCCCGGCACGGTCAAAGAGTCCGACGTCTTCAGCCGCGAGTTCCTGCTGGAGCGGCCGCTGCTCAAGGCCATCAGCCAGGACGGGCCCTGCGTGCTGCTGATCGACGAGATCGACCGCGCCGACGAGGCCTTCGAGGCCTTTCTGCTCGAAGTGCTGGCCGACTACCAGATCACCGTGCCCGAGATCGGCACCCTGCGCGCGCGCCACATCCCGCGCGTCATCCTCACCAGCAACGGCACGCGCGAACTGTCCGACGCGCTGCGCCGCCGCTGCCTGTACCACCACCTCGACTACCCCACGCTCTCGCGCGAGATCGCCATCGTCAAAACCGCCCTGCCCGAGGCCGACACACGGCTGGTGGAAGAAGCGGTGCAGTTCGTGCAGCGCCTGCGCCACGAAGACCTGAGCAAGATCCCTGGCATCGCCGAGACGCTGGACTGGGTCAACGCGCTGCACCGCATGCACCACCACACCCTGCCCGAGGACATGGCGGTGCTGCTGACGACGCTGGGCTGCCTGCTCAAGACGCGCGAAGACCGCTTCGTGCTCGGCGCCGACCGCGCGCGCCAGCTGATCGAAGGCCGGCGCACCGTGGGTGTGGCCGAAAAAGCCCCTGCCAACGCGGCCGCCTCATGAACCACACGCCCGCGCTCGCCCCCAGCGAAACGCTCGCCGGTTTCGCGGCCCTGCTGCGCGACCACGGGCTGACAGTGGGTGTGGCCGAGCAGCAGGCCATGCTGCAGGCCGCGCTGGCGCTCGGCGCGCTGAGCGGCGCCCGCCTGAACGCGGCCTGGCGCGCCATCGCCTGCCACAGCGCGCGCGAATGGCGGCTCTGGCCCGACCTGTTTGACCGCTACTGGCACCCCGAGCGCCTGCGCGGCTCGGTGCGCGTGAGCGGGCAGACACGCCCTTCGCGCGACCTGCGCCAGTCGGTGCAGCAGATGCGTGAACAGATGGACGCGACCCAGCAGCCGCCCACCCCGGCGAAGTCCGCCCCGCAGACCGCGGCCGATGCGGCGCTGGCCGGCACCGGCGACAGCGAGGCCGGCAGCCCGCGCGCCATGGGCGGCGCCAGCCGCAGCGCGCCGCAGATGGAAGCCCTGCACCAGCGCGACGGCCAGATGTGGCTGCCGCAGGAGCTGGGCACGCTGCAGCGCCTGGCGCGCCAGATCACCGCGCAACTGCGCCCGCTGCCCACGCGGCGCTGGCGCGGCGTGCACCGCGGCCAGCGGCTGGACCTGCGCCAGACCCTGCGCCGCAGCGTGGCCTGGGGCGGCGAGCCGCTGGCGCCTGCCTGGCAAGTGCGGCGCGAGGAACCGCCGCGCCTGTTCATCCTGGCCGACGTGAGCCGCTCGATGGAGGCACACGCCGCGCTGTTCCTGCGCGTGGCGCGCGCCTTCGCCATCGAGGCGCAGGCCCGCGTGTTCGTGTTCCACACCCGGCTGGCCGAGGTCACGCCGCTGATGCAGCGTGACTCGGCCACGGTGCAGGAAAAGATCAACGCGGTGACCGCCGGCTTCGGCGCCGGCACCCGCATCGCCGCCAGCCTGCAGGACTTTGCCCGCACCCACGCCCGCGCCCAGCTGCGGCGCGGCGCGCGCGTGTGGGTGATGTCCGACGGCTTCGACACCGACGCCCCCGACCAGCTGGCCGAAGCGCTGCAGGCGCTGCGCGGCCGCGGCGCGCGCATCACCTGGTTCCACCCCACGCGCGGCGTGCCCGCGGCCGCCGCGGTGCAGGGTGCGCGCGAACACATCCACCGCTTCGTGCCGCTGGCCAGCCTGGCCGATCTGGCGGCGGCACGGCCCGTTCTGCATTAGATACATACGCACAGGAGACACGCCATGAACCGCAACCAATGGATCGCCGACGCCGCCCGGCTGCAGGCCGAAGACCGCGCCTTCGCGCTGGTCACCGTGCTGCGCGCGCAGGCGCCCACCTCGGCCAAGGCCGGCGACAAGGCGCTGGTCACCGCCGACGGCCAGATCCACGGCTGGATCGGCGGCGGCTGCGCGCAACCCGCGGTGGTCAAGACCGTGCGCCAGGCGCTGGCCAGCGGCCAGCCGCAGAGCATCCGAATCGCGCCGACCGACGAGACCGCCGAGCGCACGCTGGGCGACGTGCTGGAGTTCGGCATGGCCTGCCACTCGGGCGGCACGCTGGAACTGTTCATCGACCCGGTGCTGCCCGCGCCGCAGCTGGTGGTGTTCGGCGACTCGCCGGTGGCGCGCGCGCTGACCGGGCTGGCGCCACGCATCGGCCTGCAGACCGTGCTGGTGGCCGAGGGCGCGCAGGCGGCCGACTTCCCCGACGCGGCGCGGGTGGTCGGCAGCGACCGCAGCGATGCCGTCGCCCAGGCCCTGCCGGCCGGCGGCCTGGTGGTCGTGGCCACCCAGGGCCGGCGCGACCTGCAGGCCTTGCGCGCGGCACTGGCGCTGCAGCCGCAGACCCTGTGGTTCGTGGCCAGCGAACGCAAGGCCAACGTGCTGCACGAGAGCCTGATCGGCGCCGGCGAAGATCCGGCGCAGGTGGCCGCCATCGTGTCACCGGCGGGCGAGCCCATCGGCGCCCAGACCCCGGAAGAGATCGCGCTGGCGGTGCTGGCGACGGTGGTCGCGGCGCGGCGTGGCCGACCGACGCGGACGGCAACGACCCCGGTCGCAGCGGCGAAGCCGGCACCGAAATTCAAGCTCGACCTGCCGCCGATGGAGATGGGCAGTTGCTGCGGCGGTGGCGCTGCGATGGCTGCCGACGCAGAATCGATCGTCGAAGCGGCACCGCCGGTGGTGGCCGCCAAATCCTGTTGCGGGGGCTGATCACGATGGGTTGCATTCTCAAAGGCGGTGGCGGTCTGTACAGCCGGGTGGTGGTGGGTGCGGTGCTGCTGGCCGCGGGTTCGGGATCGCGCATGGGCAACAAGCCCAAGTGCCTGCTGGAGCTGGGCGGCGTACCGCTGATCCGGCGCCAGCTGATCGCGCTCTCGGGCGCGGGCGTGGACGAACTGGTGGTGGTGCTGGGCCACTACGCCGACCGCATTGAACCGGTGGTGCGCGACTTCCCGGTCACGCTGGTGCGCAACCCCGACCCGGACGCAGGGCAGGTCTCGTCGCTGCGGCTGGGCCTGCAGGCGCTGGCTGGCAAGATCGACACCGTGCTGGTCGCGCTGGCCGACCAGCCGCTGATCAACTCGCAGGACATCAACGACCTGATCGGCGCGTACAAGAAGCGGCCCGAAGGCACCGAGGTCGTGCAGCCCACGGTGGACGGGCTGCCCGGCAATCCGGTGATGTTCAGTCAAAGCGTGCGCGAGCAGATCCTGGCCGGCGAGGCCCGCGTGGGCTGCAAGCAGTGGCAATCGGCGAACCCGCAGGCGGTGCACCCCTGGGCCACGGCCAACACGCGCTACCGCACCGACGTGGACAGCCCGGAAGACATCGAAGCCCTGGCCGCCCGCACCGGTCATCGCCTGCGCTGGCCTTCCGACCTGCTGACCGAAGCCTGAGCCACCGCAGAGCATGGCGCCCGATCCGCTGCTGTCGCTCTGGTCCACGCCGCTGGGTGTGCACCACTTCGCGCAGGCGGCGGACGTCAACCCGCTGCTGGTGCGCGTGTTCCGCAGCCTGCGTGCCACGGACCCCTGCGCCGATCCGGCCGCCGCCTTCTACGCCAGCGGCGACAACCTGCTGCAGCGCGTGCGCCTGCCCGAGTGGGACGCACTGGTGCGCTTCCTCGTCGACGGTCTGCGCCAGACCGTGGCCTTGGCCAACCAGGGCGCCTGGCCCGAAGCCGCACCCGGCTTGCAGATCGCTTTGCGCGGGATCTGGTTCCAGATCGCCAACCGGGGCAGCCACCACGACGTACACACGCACGGCAACTGCTCGTGGTCGGGCGTGTACTGCCTGCAGGTGGACGGCGATGCACAGCGCCAGGCGCACCCGCTGCTGGGCGCCACCAACGGCGTGACGCGTTTCTACGGCCCGCACTTCAACCACCTGGGCGGCGCGCACATGGACTTCGGCAACGCCTACCTGCAGTCGGCGCACCTCGACATCGCGCCGCTGCCGGGTCAGCTCGTCGTCTTCCCGTCCTGGCTGCCGCACCAGGCCATGCCCTATGACGGCGCGACCGACCGCGTCATCGTCTCGTTCAACGCCAGCGTGCACGCGGCCACCGGCAGCGACCAGCTGCACGGCTACAGCCATGTCTGAGGTGCTCCCCCCCGCGCCGCTTCGCGTCACCCCCCTCAGGGGGGCGGCACCTGGGGCCCGGCGAAGCCGGTTCCTCGGTGCCCTTGACGGGCGTCGCTTCATGCGCAGGGGTGGACTGTCCGCGCTGCGCCAGGCAGATACGTTGCTGGCCTGGGTGCTGCTGGGCTGGCTGGGCCAGCGACTGGGCTGGTCGCTGGCCAGCGGTGTGTTGCCGGTGGTGCTGTGGTGGACGGTGCGCTGCGCCAGCGCCAGCGCCAGCGCCAACGTCACCGGCCGCGGACCGGTGCCTCTGGTCTTGCTGCTGGGGGCCTGGACACTGCTGGGTTCGCTGCCCGCCCTGCCCTCGGGACAAGCTGCACTGGTGGCGCTGCTGGCGGCCTCCGCGCTGTGGGGCGGATGGAGCGCTTCCCTCGCGGCACGGTCTGGCGACACCACGCCCACACTGCCCGGCCAGGCAATGGGCCTGATGATGGGCAGCCTCTGGCTGTCGGGCCAGTGGTGCCTGGGGCCTGGCTGGACCGACGCGCAAGCCGTCGGATTGCATCTGGGTCTGATGGCCGGCCTGCCGCTGCTGTGGACAGCACTGCGCCTCGGTCGCCGCCAGCCCCTGCAAGTCTCGGTGCTGCAGCAGACCGTTCTGCTCGCCGCGGGGGCACTGCTGATGGCCTGGCCGGACGCTGCTGGCTGGAGGCTGGCCGGCATGGTGCTGGCGGCACTGGCCTGGTCACTGGAGGTGCCACCGGAGCCAGCCGATCGCCCGCTGTGCTCCCGCGTCCCGGCCGGCCTGGGCCCAGCTGTGCTGCTGTCCACCGGCCTGATGGCGCCCACGCTGGGGCCGCTGGCGCTGCAGGTTGCCTGGGGACTGATCGGCCTGCTGGCCCTCGCCTGGGTGGCGCGGGCTGGCTTCCAACGCGGCGCGGCGGTGCCGCCTCTGCGCCGCTGGCGCGACGCTGCCTGACCCCACGGGTCAGGCCCTCAGTCGAACTTCCAGTCGGCGCCCACCGGTTGCCCGACCTTGAGCACCAGCCCGTCGCCCTCCAGCACGATCGCGTTCATGCCGAAAGTGATCGCGCCGTTCAGACGCGGGTCCTGCCGGTAGGCCTGCAGCGCATCGCTGACCGCAGGCGTCGATGTCGCGGTGGACGGGTCGATGTTGGGAATGGGGCAGCGCGCGCAGGGTTTGACGTTTTCCAGCGTCGCCAGCCCGGCCCCGGTCTGCACCCGCCAGGCACCAATGCGGTCCTCGTCGTGCGGCTCGACGCCGGAGAGCACGATGTTGGGCCGGAATCGCCGCAGGTCCACCGGCGCTTCATCCGCCGCCGCCAGCCGCGCGTTCAGTTCGTCCAGCGACGCGGTGCTGGCGACCAGCACGCCGAAGCCGTCGGCGAATTGCGTCACCGATTCACGTCCGCCGGTCCATTTCGCGCTGCACAGGCGCCGGACTTCTGGGTCGAAGCGCACCAGCCGCAGCTTTTTCAGGTCTTCGGGCGCGTCCGGCCCCAGAAAGTCGGAAAACCACTGCGCCGCCAGATCGCCCATGTCCCAGGCGTCGACTTCGTCGTCCCAGACCCGCACCCGCCGGGCGAACTCGACACCGTCGAGCGAGAGGTGCAGCGCCAGCATGCCGGGGGCGCGCAGCACCAGCTGGTCAAGCTTGAACGAAGGCTGGATCAGGGCCATGCGCGGCAGCTCGCGCTGGGTCACGAATTCACCCTGCGCGTCGACCACCATCCAGGCCCGGTCCCACTCCAGGCCGGTCGGCGTCAGCAGCGCCTCTTCCAGCCGCACGCCCGCGCAGGACTTGACGGGATAGATCCAGAGCTGGTCGATGCGGGCCTGCAGATCGGGTTCGGTCAAAGCATTCATGCCCGAATTGTGGCCTGCTCCTAAAATCCGGGGATGGCTCTCCTCTCTCCGTCCCCGGCCGCGTCCCGGCGTTTCGATGTGTGCATCCGTGGCGCCGGCGTGGTCGGCCAGACGCTGGCCCTGCTGCTGGCGCGCGAACGCCTGAAGGTCGCCCTGGTGGCCGCGCCCCGCCCCGCGACGACGGCGCCCGACGTGCGCGCCTATGCGCTCAATGCGGCGGCGCGCGAGCTGCTGGTCTCGCTTCGTGCGTGGCCCGAGACCGAAGAAGCCAGCGACACCGTCCCCAGCGTCACGCCCGTGACCCGCATGGAAGTGCACGGCGACGACGGCGGCGACCTGAACTTCTCGGCGCAGGACCAGGGTGTCGCGGCGCTGAACTGGATCGTCGACGTGCCGGCGCTGGAGAAGCGGCTGGCCGACGCGGTCGGATTCCAGGGCGGCATCGAGCGCTTGAACGAGCCCGTGCCGGCTGCGCTGACCGTGGTCTGTGAAGGCAAACGCAGCGCCACGCGCGACGAACTGGGGCTGGAGTTCGACGTCCGGCCGTACCCGCACAAGGCGATTGCCGCCCGCCTGACGACCGAGAAGCCCCACGGGGGCGTGGCCCGCCAGTGGTTCGAACGTGGAGAAATCCTCGCCCTGCTGCCCTTGGCGGGCGAATCGGGGAACTCCGTGGCCCTGGTCTGGTCTGTCCCTGCTCAGCAATCCGAAGATTGGCTTCGCGCAGCACCAGAGGCGCTGGCACAGGCGGTGCAGGAGCGATGCGGCCAGGCACTGGGCGGGATGCAGCTGGACGGTCCGGCGCAAGCCTGGCCGCTCGAACTCTCCCGCGCACGGCGCTGGATCGCGCGCACCGGACAGGGCAGCGTGGCGCTGGCCGGTGACGCGGCGCACGCCATGCACCCGCTGGCCGGGCAGGGCCTGAATGTCGGGCTGGCCGACGTGGCGGAACTGGCGCGTGTGATCCACGGGCGCGAGTTCTGGCGCGAGCTGGGCGACCTCAGGCTGCTGCGGCGCTACGAACGCGCCCGACAGGCCGAGGTGACCGCCATGGGCTGGCTCACCGATGGCCTGTTCGGGCTGTTCGGTCAGACCGACAGCCGCGTGCAGGCCGTGCGCAACTGGGGCATGAGCGGCGTCGACCGTCTCGGACCGCTGAAACACTGGCTGGCCCGCAAGGCCATGGGCCAGGTGGCGTGACCCGCTACCGGCTTTCTTTCCACATTCACGCCGCAGGCGACCCCATGAACTTTCTGAACCGATCCCTTGTTGCCTTGGTCCTGGCTGCGGCTGGCCTGAGCGCCTTCGCCCAGGAGGCCACGATCCGCAAGGCGCTGGCCGAGCGTTACCCCAACCTGCCCAAGATCGACGAGATCAGCAAGACGCCTGTTCCCGGTCTGTACGAGATCCGCCTGAACCACAGCGACATCATGTACTCGGACGAATCGGGCAACTTCCTGATCCAGGGCAACCTGATCGATACCCGCACGAAGACCGACCTCACCGAAGAGCGCCAGTCGAAGCTCACCGAAATCGACTTCAAGGACCTGCCGCTCAAGGACTCCTTCACCATCGTGCGCGGCAACGGCAAGCGCAAGGTGGCGGTGTTCGAAGACCCCAACTGTGGTTACTGCAAACGCTTCGAGCGCGACCTCACCAAGGTCGACAACGTGACCATCCACGTGTTCCTCTATCCGATCCTGGGCGGCGATTCGCCCGAGAAGTCGCGCAACATCTGGTGCACCAAGGGAGACAAGGGCAAGGCCTTCCTGGACTGGATGACGCGCGACGTCATGCCGCCGGCAGCCACCTGCGACGCCACCGCGCTGGGCCGCAACCTCGAATTCGGCAAGAAGGCCCGCATCACCGGCACCCCGACCCTGATCTTCGCCAACGGCACCCGCGTCCCCGGCGCGGTGGGTGCCGACCGCGTCGAGAAACTGCTGGCCGACGCCAAGTAAACCTCTGAATCCATGAATTTCCCGCTGCACGATCCCGACGACGCCGCGCTCGCGCGCACCCTGGGCCAGGCCGGACTGGTGCCCTTTGTCATGCTGGCTGTCCTGCTGTGGGTGGTCGACGTGCGCCTGCAGGCCTGGGTCGCGATCGCGATGACCGCCTACGCGGCGCTGATCGTGTCGTTCCTGGGCGGGATCCACTGGGGCATCGGCTGGCTCGGCGGCCGGCACGAACAGGGTGTGGCGCACAGCCCGCACCACCAGCGCAACCATTTCCTCTGGGGCATCGTGCCTTCGCTGATGGCCTGGCCCGGGCTGCTGATGCCGGCGTTTGCCGGACTGGCCTGGCTGGGCTTCACCCTGATCCTGTGTTACCTGGCCGACCGCACGCTCTACAAGCGCGCCGGCCTGGAGGCCTGGCTCACCCTGCGCTTTCGGCTCTCGGCGATTGCCGCGCTGAGCTGCTTCGTCGGCGCGGCGGCCATATGAGCCGCGCCTGCCCCGCCGCACCCGCCCTGCGCTACCGCGTCGAGGTGCTGAACCTCCGGGCCCACCTGTTCGAGGTCACGCTGGAGATCGACCGGCCCGCCAAGGCGCAGAAATTGGCGCTGCCGGTCTGGATTCCGGGCAGCTACCTGGTGCGCGAATTCGCGCAGCATCTGCAGCATCTGCAGGCGGCGCAAGGCGGCCAGCCGCTGACCGTGAAGCAGCTGGACAAGCACCGCTGGCAGGTCGACAACGACGGCCAGCGCACACTGTGCCTGCGCTGGGAGGTCTACGCCTTCGACGCCTCGGTGCGCACCGCCTTCCTCGACGCCACGCGCGGCTTCTTCAACGCCACCAGCCTGTGCCTGATGGTCGCGGGCCGCGAGGACGAACCGCATTCGCTGGAAATCGTGGCCGGCGACATACCCGCCGGCTGGCAGGTCGCCACCGGGCTGACCGCGACCAAGGTGGATGCCGCCGGTTTCGGCCACTACCTGGCGCCCCACTACGACGAACTGGCGGACTGCCCGGTCGAGATGGGAACCTTCTGGAGCGGCGAATTCAGCGCCTGCGGCGTGCCACACCGCTTCGTGGTCAGCGGCGCGGGCGGCTGGTTCGATGGCCAGCGACTGCTCGACGACACGCGCCGCATCTGCGAGCAGCAGATCCGCTTCTGGCACGGCGATGGCCAGCCACCATACGACCGCTACGTGTTCATGCTGCATGCCAGCGCCGACGGCTACGGCGGGCTCGAACACCGCAACAGCACCGCGCTGATTGCGCAACGCGCCGATCTGCCCAAGGTCCGCGGCAAGGACGACAAGCCTGCTGCGCTCAAGGCCACCGACGGCTACACCACGCTGCTTGGTCTGATCAGCCACGAGTACTTCCACACCTGGAACGTCAAGCGCCTGCGGCCTGCGGAGTTCAAGCGCTACGACTACAGCCGCGAGAACCACACCGAGCTGCTCTGGTTCTTCGAGGGTTTCACCAGCTACTACGACGACCTGATCCTGCGCCGCGCCGGCCTGATCGACGACGCGACCTACCTGAACCTGGTCACCAAGACCATCAACCAGGTGCAGCAGAGCCCGGGGCAGCGCGTGCAGAGCGTGGCGCAGGCCAGCTTCGACGCCTGGACCCGCTACTACCGGGTCGGGGAAAACACCCCGAATTCGACGATCAGCTACTACACCAAGGGTGCGCTGGTAGCGATGTGCCTGGACCTCACATTGCGCGCCGAAGGCCACACCTCGCTGGACGCCGTGATGCGCGCGCTCTGGCAGCGCACGCAGGGCGGCCCGATGCGCGAAGCCGACCTCGCGACCGTGCTGCGGCAGCTGGGCAGACGCAGCTTTGTCAGCGAACTGGCGCAATGGGTCCACGGCACCGACGACCTGCCCCTCGCCAGCCTGCTGGCCGCGCGCGGCGCCAAGGTGCACCAGGACAAGACGCCGCTGGCGCAACGCCTGGGCCTGCGCGTCTCGGAGAACGGCGGCCTCACGGTAAAGAACGTGCTGCGCGGCGGCGCCGGCGAAGCGGCGGGTCTGGCGGCCGGCGACGAATGGCTGGGCGTGGAGTTTCCGCCGGCCAAGCGCGGCCAGCCGGTCGAAGCCTGGCGCGTGCGCAAGCTCGACGAGATCGACGGCTTGCGTGGTCTTCGGACCATGCTGACCGCTCTGATCGCACGAGACGGCCGGCTGCTGCGCTGCCCACTGACCTGGCCCATCGACAACGCACCGGGCACCACCGCCATGCGCCTGACGGTCGAGGATGCGGTCAAGCTCGGCGCCTGGCTGGCCTGAAGCGCCTCAGCGCTTTCTGAGGTCCACCACCCGCTTGGCCTTGCCCTGGCTGCGCTCCACGCCGCCTTCGGGCCGCAGCTCGATCTCGACGCTGGAACCGACAAACACCTTGATCTCGTGCCGCAGCAGCGTGGCGGCCGCGCGGGCCTCGATGCTCTCGGGCGAGAGACCCGGCCGCGTCTCGACCGCCACCGTCAGGTTGTCCATCGGCCCTTCGCGCGTCAGCACGCACTGGTAGTGCGCGGTGAGCTCGGGGCGTTTGAGGATCAGCTCCTCGATCTGCGTCGGGAACACGTTCACGCCGCGCACGATCATCATGTCGTCGCTGCGGCCGGTGATTTTTTCCATGCGGCGCATGGTCCGCGCTGTGCCGGGCAGCAGACGCGTGAGGTCGCGCGTGCGGTAGCGGATGATGGGCAGCGCCTCTTTCGTGAGGCTGGTGAACACCAGCTCGCCCAGTTCGCCGTCGGCCACCGGTTCGCCGGTGTCGGGGTTGATGATCTCGGGGAAGAAGTGGTCTTCCCAGATCGTCGGGCCGTCCTTGGTTTCGACACACTCGTTGGCCACGCCCGGCCCCATGACTTCCGACAGGCCATAGATATCGACCGCATCGATGCCCATGCGCTGCTCGATCGCCAGCCGCATGTCGTTGGTCCAGGGCTCGGCGCCGAAGATGCCCAGGCGCACGCTGCTCTCGCGCGGGTCCAGGCCCAGGCGCTCGAACTCGTCGGCGATCGCCAGCATGTAGCTGGGCGTGACCATGATGATGTCGGGCCGAAAGTCCTGGATCAGTTGCACCTGCCGCTCGGTCTGGCCGCCGCCGAAAGGCACGACCGTCAGGCCCAGTTTCTCGGCGCCGTAGTGCGCGCCCAGACCACCGGTGAACAGGCCGTAACCGTAGCTCACATGCACCATGTCGCCTGGCCGCGCGCCGCTGGCGCGGATGCTGCGCGCCATCACCGTGGCCCAGGTGTCAATGTCCTTGAGCGTGTAGCCGACCACGGTCGGCTTGCCGGTGGTGCCGCTGCTGGCGTGGATGCGCGCGCACTGTTCGCGCGGCACCGAGAACATGCCGAACGGGTAGCTGTCGCGCAGGTCCTTCTTGGTCGTGAACGGAAACTTCGCCAGATCGGCCAGCGAACGGCATTCGTCGGGATGCACACCGGCTTCGTCGAACTTGCGGCGGTAGACCGGCGAGTTGGCGTAGGCGTGGCGCAGCGTGCCCTGCAGGCGCTTGAACTGCAGACCACGCAACTCGTCGATGCTGGCCTTCTCGATCGGTTCGAGCGGAAATGCTTTCATGCGCCCTCCTCCTCGGGAAAGACGGTGCCGGGGATGACCGCGCTCTTGCCGCGGAACATCGCCACCACTTCGCCCTTCTGGTTGGTGACTCTCATGTCGTAGATGCCATGCCGGCCCTGCAGCGTCTGCTCCAGGCCTTCGCAGGTCAGCACGTCGCCTGCGTGCGCGGGCTTGAGGAATTCGATGTTGCAACCTGCGGCCACCGCGTTCTTGTTGTGGCTGTTGCAGGCAAAAGCGAAGGTGGAGTCGGCCAGGGTGAAGATGAAGCCACCGTGGCAGATCTGGTGACCGTTGAGGTGCAGCGGCTGGACGGCCATGCGGATCACCGCCCGGCCCGGCTCCACCACCAGCAGCTCCATGCCCATGGTGTCCTTGCTGGCCACGTCGACCGCGAACATGGTCTCGCCAACCCGGGATGCGCGTTCTTGCGGACTCATCATTCCCCCTTGAACTGCGCCGGGCGCTTCTGGCGGAACGCCATCACGCCTTCGATGTAGTCGTGCGTCTGGCCCAGGGCCGACTGGGTGTCGCGCTCGGCGTCCAGCTGCTCGTTGAGCGTGCGTGTGGAGGCGTCGCGCAGCAGGGCGCGGGTGGCGACGATGGCCTTGGTGGGCATGGTCGCCAGCTTGCCGGCCGTGGCCAGCGCGCTCTCGAGCGGATCGTCGGCCACGTCCCAGATCATTCCCCATTCCTTGGCCTGCGCGGCGGGGAGCTTGTCGCCGGTCATCGCCAGCGCCATGGCACGCGCCAGCCCCAGCCGCTCGACCAGGAACCAGCTGCCGCCCGCGTCTGGGATCAGGCCGATCTTGCTGAAGGCCTGGATGAAGCTCGCGCCCGGCGCGGCGATCGCGATGTCGCAGGTCATGGCCAGCGAGGCGCCCGCACCCGCCGCAACGCCGTTGACCGCGGCGATGGTCGGCATGCGCAGCCCCTGCAGGCGGCGCACCGTCGGGTTGAAGGCCTGGTCGATCACCGGGCCGGGATCGGCGCGCTTCACGAGATCGGGGCCGGGTTCGAAGTCGAACTCGGCCAGATCGGCACCCGCACAGAAACCCCGGCCCGCACCGGTGATCACCAGCGCGCGCACCGCCGGATTCGCCTCGGCGCGGTCCAGTGCGGCCCAGAGCTCGCGGTGCATCTGGCGCGTGAAGCTGTTGAGGGCGTCGGGACGGTTGAGCGTGACCAGGGCCACGGCGCCGCGTTCTGTATAGAGAACACTGGCCTCTTCGGTTGCGGGGCTCATGAAAAGCTGTCTCCTGTCGTTCTGGAACGTCGCATTCTGGCATTAGCCGACCCATCGGTCGGTTAATGTTTTCCCTTGGGTCGCCGGTCGAAAGACGGGCGGCTATAGTTGACGTTTACGTCAATTCCCCCATCCACTCGAGGACACACCATGAGCGAAACCGCCGCCCCCGAACTGATCACCGTGCGCACCGAAGGCCGTGTCGGCATCGTGACGCTCAACCGCCCCAAGGCGCTCAACGCGCTGAACGACCAGCTCATGACCGAACTGGGAACCGCGCTCAAGGCCTTCGACGCCGACGACGGCATCGGCTGCATGATCATCACCGGCAGCGAAAAGGCCTTCGCAGCCGGCGCCGACATCGGCGCCATGGCCAAGTACACCTTCGCCGACGTCTACAAGGGCGACTACATCACCCGCAACTGGGAAACGATCCGCAGCATCCGCAAGCCAGTGATCGCTGCCGTCAGCGGCTTCGCCCTGGGCGGTGGCTGCGAGCTGGCAATGATGTGCGACTTCATCATCGCCGCCGACAACGCGAAATTCGGCCAACCCGAGATCAAGCTGGGCATCATCCCCGGCGCTGGCGGCACGCAGCGCCTGCCGCGTGCGGTCGGCAAGAGCAAGGCCATGGACATGGCTCTGACCGGCCGCATGATGGATGCCACCGAGGCCGAACGCGCCGGTCTGGTCAGCCGCGTGGTGCCGCTGGACAAGCTGATGGACGAAGCCCTGGGCGCGGCGCTCTCGATCTGCGAGTTCTCGCTGCCCAGCGTGATGGCGGCCAAGGAATGTGTCAACCGCGCCTTCGAAGGCGGCCTGGCCGACGGCGTGATGTTCGAACGCCGCATGTTCCACGCCCTGTTCGCCACCGACGATCAGAAGGAAGGCATGGACGCGTTCGTGAACAAGCGCAAGGCGGTGTTCAAGCACGGCTGATTTTTTTCCAGGGGTTTAACCCCGTCCGGCCTGCCGGTTCGTTTCATGGGCATCACCACCCCTCACAGGAGTCCACGATGCCCTTGAAATCCCTCCGCCTGTCCCGGCTGCTGAGCGCCCTGCTCAGCGCGAAACTGCTGCTCTCCGTCATGCCCGCCAGCGCCTTGGCGGTGTCCGGTCCACTGGCGCCTGCGGCGACCAGCCCTGGCTTCACGCCGCCAAGCGCCACCGATTGCCGCCGGCCGATCCGGACCCACGAGGTGGCGGGCCAGGTGGCAGCGGCCGAACTGGCCAGGCCCGAAGGCGCCATGGCCGCACGCGGCAGGTCGCTGGGCGGCGCGCCCGGCGTTGCAGTCCCCAAGTCCGCTGTCCCGGCGTCTGCCGCGCTGCGGGAGAGTGCAGCGGCCGACAGTGCAAAGCCGCCACCCGCTCCTTCACCGGCACTGCAGGCGCCAGCGGCCCCCGTGGTCACCGCCGGCATGGTCGACGACAACGCCGACTTCGGCGAGTACCTGGCATTCCGCGCCCGCACCCCGGTCGAGCACCAGGCGCGCGACATCCGCGAGCGCTACCTGTTGGAGGTCAAGGACCGCTCGGGCCACGGAGTGGCTGACGCGCAGGTGCAGGTGCGCTCGCCGGATGGCGCGGTGCTCTGGGCGCGTACCGACACCGGCGGCCATGTCTGGCTGCACCCCGACGCCTTCGACAAGGCCTCGTCCACGCTCTACCAGGTGACGGTGAACCATGCGGGCCAGACCGCCCAGGGCTTTCTGCGGCGCGGCCAGAAGGATGCCGTGCAGGTGCAGCTGGACGAAAAGCCTGCGGCGCAACGCGCCAGGCTTGACCTGGTGTTTCTGGTCGACGCCACCGGGTCGATGGGCGATGAAATCGAGAAGCTCCGCTCCAGCCTGCACAGCATTGCAGCCGAAGCCGCCCGTCTGCCCAGTCACCCCGACCTGTGTTTTGGCTTGGTGGCCTACCGCGACCGGACCGACCCGTTCGTGCTGCGCAGTCACGACTTCACCAACGACCTGGGCGCATTCCAGAAGGTGCTGAACCAGCTGCAGGCCGACGGTGGCGGCGACTATCCCGAAGCCATGAGCGAGGCGTTGCACGAGACGGTGCACCGGATGAGCTGGCGCGGCGACGGCGCCACCCGCATGGTGGTCCTGCTGGCGGACGCTCCGCCGCAGCTGGGCACCGACCGACCGCGCTACGACGAGGCGATGCTGGCCGCCTTGGGCAAGGGCATCAAGATCTTCAGCGTCGGCGCCAGCGGGCTGGACCGCCAGGGCGAGTTCATCCAGCGGCAGATGGCCCAGTTCACCGGCGGCCGTTTTGTGTTCCTGACCTATGACCGGGCTGGTCAGCCCGCCAGCGGCCCGGGGCGCGAAACGGTGCATGACGTGAAAGACTATTCGGTCGCCACCCTGGACCACCTGATCGTGCGCCTGATCCGCGAGGAACTGGCCCGCCTGCTCGCCATGGCGTCTTGAAGGACTGCAAAAGATGTTCTATAATGCGCGGCTTCGGCGATATAGCTCAGTTGGTTAGAGCGCAGCATTCATAATGCTGATGTCGGTGGTTCAAGTCCACCTATCGCCACCAAACACCAAAAGCGGGTCCGGCAACGGCACCCGCTTTTTGCATTCATGGCCATCAAATCCACCATCTTCAAGGCGAACCTCCAGATCGCCGACATCGACCACGGCTACTACGCCGACCATGCGCTGACGCTGGCCCGCCACCCGAGCGAGACCGACGAACGCATGATGGTCCGTCTGGTGGCCATGGCGCTTCAGGCCCACGAGCTGCAGGACACCTGCGGCGGCGACGGCACACTGGCGTTTGGCGCCGGCCTGTCCGACCCGGACGACCCGGACGCTTCGCTGACCGATTTCACCGGGCGCAAGCGCGTCTGGATCGAGGTCGGCCAGCCCGAAGACAAGCCGCTGTCCAAGGCCTGCAGCCAGTCCGACGCCGTGATCGTCTACGCCTTCAGCTCGGCGGCCGACGTGTGGTGGAAGGGCATCGAGAACAAGCTGACCCGGCTGGAGAAGCTGCAGGTCTGGCGCCTGCCGACCGAGGTAGCGCCAGCGCTGGCGGCGCTGGCCGAACGCAGCATGCAGCTGCAGGCCACGGTGCAGGACGGCGCGCTCACGCTGTCGAACCAGCAGGGCAGCGTGCACATCGAGCCGATCCGCTGGAAGTGATCCAGGCCGGGTCCGCGTGAGACAATCGCGACCCCGGCGGACCTGCCCGCCTCCCACAGCCTCTGGATCTACACCATGAACCGCTGCTCCCCGTTTTCCGCCTCGCGCCGCGTCCTGCTGACACTGGCCGGCCTGGGTCTCTGCACCCTGGCCCACGCCCAGCTCCAGGTGCGCAACTTTCCGGCCAGTGCCCTGCGCGGCACCATGGTCGTGACCCAGCCGCCGATCATCACCATGGACGGCAAGCCGGCCCAGCTCTCGCCGGGCGCGCGCATCAAGGGTGCGAACAACCTGCTGGTCCTCTCGGGCAGCATCGTCGGGCAGGAACTGACGGTCAACTACACCGTCGAGCAACACGGCATGGTCCACGACGTCTGGATCCTGACCGAAGCCGAAGCGGCCGAGAAGCGCAAGCGCGCCGGCCAGTAACCCCTCAACTCCAACAGGCCCCCAAAGTCCAGGCGCACCGCGGAACCGGCTCTGCCGGGCCGCCAGTGCGTTCCCCCTGCCAGGGGAAGCCGCGTCAGCGGCGCAGGGGGTGATTCATCATGAAAAAAGTCTTCATCAAGACGTTCGGCTGCCAGATGAACGAGTACGACTCGGACAAGATGGCCGACGTGCTCGGCGCCGCCGAGGGTTTCGAGAAAACCCAGGACCCGGAAGAAGCGGACCTGATCCTGTTCAACACCTGCTCGGTGCGCGAGAAGGCGCAGGAGAAAGTGTTTTCCGACCTGGGTCGCGTCAAGCACCTGAAGAAGAAGGGCGTGCTGATCGGCGTCGGCGGCTGCGTGGCCAGCCAGGAAGGGGCCGAGATCATCAAGCGCGCGCCCTTCGTGGACGTGGTGTTCGGCCCGCAGACCCTGCACCGCCTGCCCGAAATGCTCAAGGCGCGCGACCGCCTGAACCAGCCGCAAGTGGACATCAGCTTCCCCGAGATCGAGAAGTTCGACCATCTGCCGCCCGCGCGCGTGGAAGGCGCTTCGGCCTTCGTGTCCATCATGGAAGGCTGCAGCAAGTACTGCAGCTACTGCGTGGTGCCCTACACCCGCGGTGAAGAGGTCAGCCGCCCGTTCGAGGACGTGCTGGTCGAGATCGCCGGCCTGGCCGACCAGGGCGTGCGCGAGGTCAACCTGCTGGGCCAGAACGTGAACGCCTACCGCGGCAAGATGGGCGACACGGACGAGATCGCCGACTTCGCGCTGCTGCTCGAGTACGTCTCGGACATCCCCGGCATCGAGCGCATCCGGTACACCACCAGCCACCCCAACGAGTTCACGCCGCGCCTGATCGAGGCCTACGCGAAGCTTCCGAAGCTGGTGAGCCACCTGCACCTGCCGGTACAGCATGGCAGCGACCGCATCCTGATGGCCATGAAGCGCGGCTACACCGCCATGGAATACAAGAGCACGATCCGCAAGCTGCGAGCGATCCGGCCCGACCTGTCCCTGAGCAGTGACTTCATCGTCGGATTCCCTGGCGAGACCGAAGACGACTTCCAGAAGATGATGAAGCTGATCACCGACGTCGGCTACGACAGCAGCTTCAGCTTCATCTTCAGCCCGCGCCCCGGCACCCCCGCCGCCAACCTGCCCGACGACACGCCGCACGAGGTCAAGCTGCAGCGCCTGCAGCACCTGCAGGCCGTGCTGGAAGAGAACGTGCGCCGCATCAGCGCCAGCCGCGAAGGCACGGTGCAGCGCATCCTGGTCGAAGGACCATCGCGCAAGAACGCCGCCGAGCTGATGGGCCGCACGGAGTGCAACCGCATCGTCAATTTCGATGGCGGGCCGAACAGCGCGCGCCTGGTGGGCCAGTTGGTGGATGTGAAGATCACGCAGGCACTGCCGCACTCGCTGCGTGGCGAGGTGCTCACGACCGAACAGGTTGCCTGATCAATCCGGTCAGGATTTCGGGGGCTGCAGGTAGCGCTGGTCCGACCAGGTGGCCAGCCACTGCGGCACGAAGGCCACGAAGATGGCACCGAACATGCCGGTCAGGAACGCGTCGCCCCAGGCCATGAGCCAGCGCGCCACCAGCGACCACTCCCGCCCGGGCTCACCGGCCAGCCATTGCAGGCCTTCGAACAGCAGCCCGGAGAGAAACACCGCCACGGCCGTGCCAATGAACGCACGGCCCAATGTGTAGACAAACAGGTTGGGAGGCAGCCAGCGGCGCAGCAATGCCCCGATCGCCAGCGCCATCAGCGCCGGCACCAGACCGATCCAGACCCACTGCGTCAGCACCACGTCGGGATCGGCCTGACCCACGAACCAGACCACCCCCGCAATCCCGCCCAGCACCAGCACGGCCAGCGGCCATCCCAGCATCAGCACCAGCAGGCAGGCACCCGAGAGCTGGATCTGCAGACCCTGCGGCATCTTCTGTGGCAGCAGCCACAGCCAGGGCAACAGCGCCAGGGCCGCCAGCGCGGGCGTCAGCAACGGGCCGCCCAGCATGCGCCAGGGCCGCAGCCACAGCGCCACCACCACACAAGGCAGCGCGATCGCGAGGTTCAGGCCGGTCCACATGGGCGGCGAGTATGGGCAATAGCCTGAGGAATGCGCTTGACTTCGGTCAACCCATGCCGGGCAGCTTGGGCATGCCCTTCATGCCACCCATGCGCTTCATCATCTTCATCAGGCCGCCGCCCTTCATCTTCTTCATCATGCCCTGCATCTGCTCGAACTCCTTGAGCAGGCGGTTGACCTCCTGCACATGCACACCGGCACCGGCGGCGATGCGGCGCTTGCGGGTGGCCTTGATGAGGTCGGGCTTGCTGCGCTCGCGGGGCGTCATGCTGCAGATGATCCCTTCCTTGCGCTTGATGTCCTTCTCGGCACGGTTCAGGTCGGCCTCGCTGGCCTTGGCGGCCAGGTTGCCGGGCAGCTTGTCCATCAGGCTGGACAGGCCGCCCATCTGCTTCATCTGGCGGATCTGGTCGAGGAAATCGTTGAGATCGAAATCGCCACCGCTCTTGACCTTGGCGGCCAGCTTCTGCGCCGCTTCCATGTCCACACCCGCGGTGACCTGCTCGACCAGCGCCACGATGTCGCCCATGCCCAGGATGCGGCCCGCATGGCGGTCAGCGTCGAACACCTCCAGACCGTCGATCTTCTCGCTCACACCGGCGAACTTGATCGGCGCACCCGTGACCTGTCGCACCGACAGCGCCGCGCCACCGCGCGAGTCGCCGTCCATCTTGGTCAGCACGATGCCGGTCAACGGCAGCGCGTCCTTGAAGGCCTTGGCGGTGTTCACCGCATCCTGGCCCTGCATGGCGTCGACCACGAACAGGGTCTCGACCGGATGGATTGCGGCATGCAGTTCCTGGATTTCGCGCATCAGCACTTCGTCGATCGCCAGGCGGCCTGCCGTGTCGACCAGCAGTACGTCGAAGTAGTGTTTCTTCGCGTAGTCCAGCGCGGCGCGCGCGATGTCCAACGGCTTCTGGTCCGGCGAACTCGGGAACCACTCGGCCCCGGCCTGCGCCGTCACGGTCTTGAGCTGTTCAATGGCCGCCGGTCGGTAGACGTCGCCCGAGACCGTCAGCACCTTCTTCTTGCGCTTTTCGATCAGATGCTTGGCCAGCTTGGCGGTGGTCGTCGTTTTACCGGCACCTTGCAGGCCGGCCATCAGGATGACCGCCGGCGGCTGGGCTGCGAGGTTGATGTCCGACACGCCGTCGCCCATGGTGGCCGCCAGCTCGCGGTTGACCACGCTGACCAGCACCTGCCCTGGGGTGAGCGAGCCCACCACCTCGGCACCCAGTGCCTTCTCTTTCACGCGGGCAATGAAGTCGCGCACCACCGGAAGCGCCACGTCGGCCTCCAGCAGCGCCATGCGCACCTCGCGCAGCATGTCGGTGACATTGCTCTCGGTGATGCGCGCCTGACCGCGCATTTCCTTGACGATGCGTGACAGACGGTCGGAAAGGGCTGAGGCCATGGTGGGTGGGAAATGTGGGGGTCGGGGAACGGGGGACGTCGGAGGTGACAGCGGCGAAACGCCAGGGTGGCGTCGCGCGGCGGAACCGGCGGTTCGCGCGGCCAAGACGCTATAAACTCCAGAGGCGATTTTAGCTGCCAGCCCCTCTGCCAACGGCCGCCACGCCCATTCATGAACTTCCTGCCCGCCCTCACCAGCAACCCGCCCGCAGCCCTGCTGTCGGCGGTGGCGGCGCTGTCGTATGCCTTCATCGCCTGGGCCCATCCGCGGCTGACCCAGCAGCAGACCCGCAACTTCCTGGCCGTGGCCTGGCTGCTGCATCTCTTCGTGCTCGGTTCGACGGTGCTGGAAACGCCGGCCCGCTTCGGTTTCGCGCCGGCGCTGTCGGTCACCGCGTGGCTGGTGCTGACGGTCTACCTGATCGAAAGCCGCATGTACCCGCAGCTCAAGGCACGCTGGACGCTGGCGGTGCTGGGCACGCTGGCGGTGCTGCTGGCGCTGTTTTTTCCCGGCGCGCAATATCACTCCCTGCCCTCGAACTGGATGCCGCTGCACTGGGCGCTGGGCATCGCCTCCTACGGGTTGATCGCGGCGGCGGTGGTCCACGCCTGGCTGATGCAGCGCGCCGAAAAGGCCATGCGGCTGGGCACCACCAGCGACACCTCGATGCCGTTGCTGACGCTGGAGCGCCTGACCTTCCGCTTCGTGGCCGCCGGGTTCGTGCTGCTCAGCGCGACGCTGCTGGTCGGCGGCTGGTTCTCCGAACTCATCAACGAGCGCTGGGTCTGGAACCACAAGACAGCATTCTCGGTACTGGCCTGGCTGACCATGGGCGTGCTGCTGCTGGGACGCTGGCGCCTGGGATGGCGCGGCCGGGTCGCGGTGCGCATGCTCTATCTTGGAGCCGGCTTCCTGCTGCTGGGCTATGTCGGCTCGCGTTTCGTGCTTGAAGTGATCCTGCACCGGGTCGGCTAACGATGAAATTCCTACTGGTCCTGACCGTGCTCCTGGTCGCCTTCTGGATCTGGCGCAACAACCGCCAGTCCGAACGCGACGACGCGGCACCCAAGCGCAAGGAACCCGCACGACCCATGCCGATGATCGCCTGCGACCAGTGCGGCACCCACCTGCCCGAGAACGAAGCGGTGCAGGGCAACCGGGGGCGCTACTGCTGCCAGGAGCACCGGCGCCAGCACGAAGCCGCGGTGCGGTGAGCCACTGACCACCGGCATCGGCACACCCATGGCATCCGATCCGAACTCCCAGTTTGCCCCCTCGTGGTACTCCACGCTGGAGGCCGGCAACAGCCTGCAGGACCAGAGCCACCACGTGCGTGCCTACGTGCGGCTGTGGAAGGCCTTCATGCGGGCCCGTGTGCTCATCGCGCTGGTGTTGCTGGCGCTGCAGGTCTTCCTGCTGAGCAACGGCGCGGGTGGTGCGGCAAAATGGCTGGTGGGTGTTTGCACGCTGCACCTGGCCGCGACGATCGCCGTGCTGGTGTGGACCAAGCGCATCGAACCGGGCCGTGCTTTCCGTGTCCAGTGGCTGCTGACGATCGCCGTCGATCTGGTGGTCTTCGGCATGCTGGACCACTTCCAGCAGGCGGGCATCAACTACACGCCGCTGTTCGCCCTGCCGGTGCTGCTGGCCGCCATCCTGGGATCGATGACGCTGGCGCTCGCCACGGCGGCCGTCACCACGCTCTACCTGCTGGGCGAAGCCCTGATCGGTGCCCCCCTGCTGAGCGACGTCTCGACCGCCAGACTGCTGCAGTCGGGCCTGAGCGGCACCGGCTTTTTCGTGGTCGCCTTCCTGGCCAACCAGCTGGCCCAGCGCCTGGCGCGTGAAGAGGCCCTGGTGCAGAAAAGCCAGGCCGCTGCCCGCTCGCAGGCCGAGGTCAACGAGCTGATTATCGAAAGCCTGAGCGAAGGCGTGCTCGTGGTCGACCGCCATGGCGTGGTCCGCAACGCCAACCCCGCGGCGCAGGGCATGCTGATGGGCGACCACTATCCACACGCCGCCAAGTTGCTGCTGTCGGCACGCTCGGAATGGGAAAGCCTGTCGTTCCTGGTCGACCGCACCTTCCAGGTCGGGCAAGGGCTGGAGGCAGAAGTGCAGCTGGCGCCAGACGAATACACGACCTTGCGCCTGTTCGCACGCACCCGTCTGACCAATGCGCAGACCGGACGACCCAACGACCTGTGCGTGCTGTTCCTCGAAGACCTGCGCGAGGTCGAGGCGCGGGTGCGCACCGAGAAGCTGGCATCGATGGGCCGCATGTCGGCCGCGGTGGCGCACGAGATCCGCAACCCGCTCTCGGCCATCACGCAGGCCAATGCGCTGCTGGACGAAGAGGTGACCGAGCCCGGCCAGAAGCGGCTGACCCGGATGATTGAGCAGAACGCCACCCGGCTCTCGCGCATCGTCGACGACATCCTCAATGTGGCCCGGGCGCAACCCAGCCAGGACGAAGGCTTGCCGGCCCTGCCGCTGGACCAGACCCTGCGCCAGATCACCCACGAGTGGACGCGGCAGAACCAGGCCAAAGGCGTGCTCGGCGTGCATCCCCACGCCCCGGGGGTTCACATCTCATTTGACCCCGAACATCTGCGGCGTCTGCTGATCAACCTGCTGGACAACGCGCTTCGCCACGCCAGCGGGCAGGCGTCTTCGATCCGTGTCATCTCTCAACCGGCCGGACCGGACCGCGTGCGGATCTCGGTCTGGAGTGACAGCGCGCCGCTGGAGCCCAGCGTGCTCAAGCACCTCTTCGAACCCTTCTTCTCGTCCGAGAGCCGTTCCAGCGGCCTGGGGCTCTATATCTGCCGCGAGCTGTGCGAGCGGTATGGCGCACAGATTGCCTACCAGCGCAGCCGGCTCGACCAGCGCGAGGGCAACGAGTTCTACGTGCTGGCGCCCACGATGCAGGGTGGCCCGCGGGCGCCGGTTCAGCAGAGCCTGACCTATCCGCCCGGGGACTCGGTACCTCCGCCCACCCGGCCAGGCACTTCCACCAACGGCCCCCCCTCCCTTTCCACGCTCTGACGTTCTTCATGCCCGCTTCTGCCACCGCATGCGTGCTGGTCGTCGACGACGAACCAGACCTGCGCACCCTGTACGAACTCACCCTGCTGCGCGAGGGGTATGAAGTTGTGTCGGCACCGGATCTGGCCCAGGCCCGCGAATGGCTGGCCCAGCGGCGTTTCGATGTGCTGATTTCCGACATGCGCCTGCCCGATGGGCTTGGGCTGGAACTGCTGCGCGAACTCGTGGAGCAGCAACGCAGCGAAAAGACCATCGTCATCACCGCCTATGGCTCGGCCGAGAACGCGGTCGAGGCCCTCAAGAGCGGCGCTTTCGACTACCTGACCAAGCCGGTGGACCTCAAGCAATTGCGAACTGCGGTGCAGGCTGCCCTGCAGAGCCAGCGCATGGAGCCTGCGGCCAAACTCCGGCGCACTTCGGCGAGCGAGCCGGTGCGCAGCGCACCACCTCCACCGGGTGGCGTCCAGGCCCTGGCGCGCATCGTCGGCACCTCGGCCACCATGGCGCAGATTCGCCAGCGCATCGAGAAGGTCGCCACCAGCATGGCGCCGGTGCTGATCCTCGGTGAATCGGGCACCGGCAAAGAGCTGGTTGCGCGGGCCGTGCACGAATGCAGCCACCGCAGCGACGGACCGTTCGTGGCTGTCAACTGCGGCGCAATTCCCGACAACCTGATCGAGGCGGAGTTTTTCGGCGCCCGCAAAGGCGCCTACACCGGCGCCAGCCACGACCGCGAAGGCTATTTCCAGGCGGCGCGCGGCGGCACACTGTTCCTCGACGAAATCGGCGACCTGCCGCTGGGCATGCAGGCCAAGCTGCTGCGGGTGATCCAGGAAAGGCGTGTGCGGCCGCTGGGCGGTGTGCAGGAAGAAGCGGTCGACGTCCGGCTGGTCAGCGCCACGCACAAGGACTTGGTGGCGCTGGTCAAGAGCGGCGACTTCCGGCAGGACCTCTTCTATCGGCTCAACGTCATCGGCCTGCGCACTCCGCCGCTGCGTGAGCGGCGTGAAGACCTGCCGGAGCTGGTGCTTGCCTTGCTGCAGCGAATCTGCGCCGAGTCGGGCCAGGCCGCACCGACCCTGTCCGATGCGGCACGGGACTACCTGCGGTCACGCGAGCTGCCCGGCAACGTCCGCGAGCTGGAGAACCTGCTCCAGCGTGCGCTGGCACTGAGCAGCGGATCGGTACTGGAGGCCTGCGATTTCGAGGATCAAGGCGACAGCGCCGAGGCACCATCCCGCCCATCCCACGCGGACCAGATGGCCGAGTCGCCCGCGCCACCACCTGTCACCGAAAGCACCGGCATCCCTGCCGACCTGCAGAGCTATCTCGACGAGCAGGAACGACAGGTGCTGCTCAAGGCGCTCAAGGAATGCGACTTCAACCGCACTGCCGCCGCAGCGCGGCTGGGGCTGAACCTGCGCCAGATGCGCTACCGCATCCAGCGGCTGGGCATCACCATGCCATCCGACGATGAAGACACCCAGGGTTGAAGCAGTGAAGACCGATGCCATGGGCGACTGGGATGGGGGCTGGCTTCGGACCGCGCGGGCCGTGCCTTCACCCAATTTCGGGCCCCGTCCCGATGGCGCCTGCATCGACCTGATCGTCCTGCATTCGATCAGTCTGCCACCCGGCGTGTACGGCGGACCGGAGGTCGAACACCTTTTCACCAACCAGCTCGACTGGTCGGCTCATCCATATTTCGAGCAGATCCGGGGCATCGAAGTCTCGGCCCACTTTTTCGTGCGGCGCACCGGAGAGCTGGTCCAGTTCGTCGACGCCGGGGAACGCGCCTGGCACGCGGGTGCTTCGTGCTGGCGCGGACGCTCCAACTGCAACGACGACTCGGTCGGCATCGAGCTCGAAGGACTGGAAGGTGAACGCTTCGAAGCCGCGCAATACGCGACCTTGACCCGGCTGTGTCAGCAGCTGCGTGAACGCTTTCCGATCGGCCACATCGCAGGCCACGAACACATCGCGCCTGGTCGCAAACAGGACCCGGGGCCTGGCTTTGACTGGCCCCGACTGCAACGATCCCTGGGCTGGGATCATCGGTATTTTCCCGGGTGTGTCGGCACCACAGAAAACGCCACGGACTGACACCGGGGCATCGGCGGAACCTCCGTCCCGCGCCGGCCCAGCAACGGCGCGGACTCCCGCCACAAATCCCCTCGGAAACCGCGCCACCATTGGCACCCAGAGAGCAAACGCAGAATTTTCGCCGGACTGCGGCATCTCGCTGCCAGCGCCTGCGCAGCGTCTTTTTTGCCTGACGAAAAGCGAATCGGGCAAACACACAAAACACTACCGGTAGTGGCTTGTACCCCCCTCAGACACCAGATATAGTGTGCGCTGCGCCAGGCAACCTGGCCCTGTGCCCAGCGCCACGCCGCCGGCACCCACACAAAACAAACGAAAGAGGAACCATGCTGACAGCCACGCCCACCGCATCCACCAACGCCCCCCACATGCTGACCGGCAGCGCCGGTTCCACCGCCGAGTCGACCAGTTCGGCCGTGTTTGCCCAGTACCAGATCATTCGCCGCAACGGCGCTGTCGTGCCGTTCGAACCGAGCAAGATTGCGGTGGCGATGATGAAGGCGTTTCTGGCGGTGCACGGCACCCAGGGCGCCGCCTCGGCCAGCGTGCGCGAAACGGTGGACGCGCTGACGCAGACTGTGGTGCGCGCGCTGGTGCGTTCACGTCCGGGCGGCGGCACGTTCCACATTGAAGACGTGCAGGACCATGTCGAACTGGGCCTTATGCGCAGCGGGCACCACGAAGTGGCCCGCGCCTATGTGCTCTACCGCGAACGCCGCACCCAGGAGCGCGCGCAGCAGGTGAAGGCCGCGCAGCCCGCCGAAGCCACCCTGCATGTGATGGACGGCGGTCAGCGCGTGCCGCTGGACATCGCCCGCCTGCAGGGTCTGATCGAAGCCGCGTGTGCCAACCTGGGGAAGGATGTCAAGGCGGACCCCATCGTTGCCGAGACCAAGCGCAACCTCTATGACGGCGTGCCGATCGAAGAGGTCTACAAGGCTGCCATCCTCGCTGCCCGCACCCTGATCGAAAAGGACCCGGACTACACCTACGCCACCGCGCGCCTGCTGCTGCACACCGTGGTCAAGGAGGTGCTGGGCGAGGATGTGCCGCAGGCCGAACGCGCCGAGCGCTATGCCGAGTACTTCCCGCTGGCCATCAAGAAGGGCGTGCAGAACGAACTGCTGGACGAGAAGCTGCTGCAGTTTGATCTGGCCCGCCTGGCCGCCGCGCTCAAGCCCGAGCGCGACCTGCAGTTCGACTACCTGGGTCTGCAGACGCTGTACGACCGCTATTTCCTGCACGTTCGCAAGACCCGCATCGAGCTGCCTCAAATCTTCTTCATGCGCGTGGCCATGGGCCTGTCGCTCAACGAGATCGACCGCGAAGCCCGCGCCATCGAGTTCTACGAAGTGCTGTCGTCGTTCGACTTCATGTCGTCCACGCCAACGCTGTTCAACGCCGGCACGCTGCGCTCGCAGCTTTCCAGCTGCTACCTGACCACAGTGCCCGACGACCTGGACGGCATCTACGAATCCATCAAGGAAAACGCGCTGCTGTCCAAGTTCGCCGGCGGCCTGGGCAACGACTGGACCCGCGTGCGCGCCCTGGGTGCCCACATCAAAGGCACCAATGGCGAATCGCAAGGCGTCGTTCCTTTCCTGAAGGTGGTCAATGACACCGCCGTGGCGGTGAACCAGGGCGGCAAGCGCAAGGGTGCGGTCTGCACTTACCTGGAAACCTGGCACCTGGACATCGAAGAATTCCTGGAGCTGCGCAAGAACACCGGCGATGACCGCCGCCGCACCCACGACATGAACACGGCGAACTGGATTCCCGACCTGTTCATGAAGCGCGTGATGGAAAAGGGCGAATGGAGCCTGTTCTCGCCCAACGACGTACCCGACCTGCACGACCTGTTCGGCGCCGACTTCGAGAAGGCCTACGTGGCCTACGAAGAAAAGGCCGCCCGCGGCGAGATCAAGCCCTACCGCAAGCTGCCCGCCACCGACCTGTGGCGCAAGATGCTCTCGATGCTGTTCGAGACCGGCCATCCCTGGATCACCTTCAAGGACGCCTGCAATGTGCGCAGCCCGCAGCAGCATGCAGGCGTGGTGCACAGCTCCAACCTCTGCACCGAGATCACGCTCAACACCAGCGACAGCGAAACCGCAGTCTGCAACCTTGGCTCGGTCAACCTGCTCAAGCACGTCAAGGACGGCCAGCTCGACCACGCCAAGCTGCAGCAGACGATCACCACGGCGATGCGCATGCTCGACAACGTGATCGATATCAACTACTACGCGGTCAAGAAGGCGCGCGACTCGAACCTGCGCCACCGCCCGGTGGGCCTGGGCCTGATGGGCTTCCAGGACGCGCTGTATGAACTGCGCATCCCCTACGCCTCCAACGAAGCCGTCGACTTTGCCGACAAGTCGATGGAAGCAATCTGCTACTACGCCTACTGGGCCTCGACCGAGCTGGCGCGCGAGCGCGGCCGCTACACCAGCTACCGCGGTTCGCTGTGGGACCAAGGCATCCTGCCGCCCGACACGCTGGACCTGCTGGCACGTGAACGCGGCGGCTATGTGGACGTGGACCGCTCGGCCACGCTGGACTGGGACGCGCTGCGCAAGAAGATCGCCGCCGACGGCATGCGCAACTCCAACTGCGTGGCCATCGCGCCGACCGCGACCATCTCCAACATCATCGGCGTCGACGCCTCGATCGAGCCCTGCTTCGGCAACCTCTCGGTCAAGTCCAACCTGTCTGGCGAGTTCACTGTCATCAACAGCTACCTGGTCAAGGATCTCAAGCGCCTGGGCCTGTGGGACGACGTGATGGTGATGGACCTCAAGCACTTCGACGGTTCGCTGCGCCCGATCGACCGCGTGCCGCAGGACGTGAAGGCGCTCTACGCCACCGCGTTCGAAGTGGAACCGCTGTGGCTGGTAGAAGCTGCAGCGCGCCGCCAGAAGTGGATCGACCAGGCGCAAAGCCTGAACATCTACATGGCCGGTGCCTCTGGCAAGAAGCTCGACGACACCTACAAGCTCGCATGGCTGCGCGGTCTCAAGACCACCTACTACCTGCGCACCACGTCGGCCACTCAGGCCGAGAAATCCACGGGTCGCACGGGTCAGCTCAACGCGGTCTCGGTGCATGGCAACGACATGTCGATGAGCGCGCCGGCTGCTGCTGCGGTGTCCGCAGAACCGGCAACCGACATCAAGTTCTGCGCGATCGACGACCCCGGCTGCGAAGCCTGTCAGTGATCTTCATGCGCCGGGTCGAATGACTGTGATGAAACTTCTCACCGATTTCGATGCAGCACCGCAACACAATGCATTCGCCCGGCACATGATCGCTTTGCAATTCATGTCGACGCTTCGATAATCCACCGAATTGGACACCCCCCTATGTTGACCTGGGACGATCAAGTCACTCCCGCTGTTAAGCCCGCACCGATTTCCCCGACTCCTGTTTCGTCGGGTGTGCAAGCGTCACTGTCCTCCGCCGCAACGACTTCGTCCGACAGCGCCCGACGCGTCAACGTTGCCGACAAGCGCATCATCAACGGACAGACCGACGTCAACCAGCTCGTTCCCTTCAAGTACAAGTGGGCCTGGGAAAAATACCTGGCCACCTGCGCCAACCACTGGATGCCGCAGGAAGTGAACATGAGTCGCGACATCGCGCTCTGGAAAGATCCCAACGGTCTGACCGAAGACGAGCGTCGCATCGTCAAGCGCAATCTCGGTTTCTTCGTCACCGCCGACTCGCTGGCCGCCAACAACATCGTGTTGGGCACCTACCGCCACATCACGGCGCCCGAGTGCCGCCAGTTCCTGCTGCGTCAGGCGTTTGAAGAAGCCATTCACACCCACGCCTACCAGTACATCGTAGAGTCGCTGGGTCTGGACGAGTCCGAGATCTTCAACGCCTACAACGAAGTCCAGTCGATCCGAGACAAAGACGAGTTCCTGATCCCTTTCATCGAGGCGATCATGAACCCGAACTTCAATACCGGCACCCCCCAGAACGACCAGACATTGCTCAAGTCGCTGATCGTGTTTGCCTGCCTGATGGAAGGCCTGTTCTTCTACGTCGGCTTCACGCAAATCCTCGCACTGGGTCGTCAGAACAAGATGACCGGTGCCGCCGAGCAGTACCAGTACATCCTGCGCGACGAGTCCATGCACTGCAACTTCGGCATCGACCTGATCAACGCGATCAAGCTCGAGAACCCGATGCTGTGGACGCCCCAGTTCAAGGCCGAGATCAAGGCGCTGTTCGAAAAGGCGGTCGAACTCGAATACCGTTATGCAGAGGACACCATGCCACGTGGAGTGCTGGGTCTCAATGCATCCATGTTCAAGGGCTACCTGCGTTACATCGCCAACCGCCGTGCGACGCAGATCGGCCTGGAGCCGCTGTTCCCCAACGAAGAGAACCCGTTCCCCTGGATGAGCGAGATGATCGATCTCAAGAAGGAACGCAATTTCTTCGAGACCCGCGTCATCGAATACCAGTCCGGTGGCGCATTGTCCTGGGATTGAAGGCCCGACGATTGATTGACATGTTCACCGTTTCACGAAGCCCTGTTCCAGACACCCCGGTGTCGGGGACAGGGCTTTGTCACAGGATTCAAGGTCTTGGCGCCACCCGTGGATGCATCCACGGCGCCAGGATCCTGAATCACTTCTCCGGCGTTCGGTCGGTGGAAGTGCTCTTTGCAACTTGATCAAGGAGAAAACAATGGCAACTGCGAAAAAAGCTCCGGCCAAGAAAGCCGCCCCGGCTAAAAAGGCCGCTGTGAAGAAGGCCGCTCCGGCCAAGAAGGCTGCACCGGCGAAGAAGGCCGCTGCCCCCAAGAAGGCTGCACCAGCGAAGAAGGCTGCTGCTCCTAAGAAGGCTGCACCGGCGAAGAAGGCTGCTGCTCCTAAGAAGGCTGCACCGGCGAAGAAGGCCGCTGCCCCCAAGAAGGCTGCACCGGCGAAGAAGGCTGCTGCTCCTAAGAAGGCTGCACCGGCGAAGAAGGCTGCTGCTCCCAAGAAGGCTGCACCGGCGAAGAAGGCTGCTGCTCCCAAGAAGGCTGCACCGGCGAAGAAGGCTGCTGCTCCCAAGAAGGCTGCTGCCCCCAAGAAGGCCGCTGCCCCCAAGAAGGCCGCCGTCAAAAAGGCAGCCCCAGCAAAAAAAGCTGAGCCGGCCAAGAAGCCGGCAGCCCCTGCGGCACCTGCAGCTCAAACCAAGCTGAACCCTCAGGCTGCCTGGCCGTTCCCGACGTCCAGCAAGCCCTGAGTCATCCTCTCGGATGATTGACAGGCCCGGTGCGAAAGCGCCGGGCCTTTTCGTTTTCAGAGGTGGTAGTTCTGACCGCCGCGACTCGCGATCTTGGTGGCACCCAGCCGGTTGCCCAGCTCGGCGCAGCGTTCCAGCGACCAGCCCTGCGACAGGCCATGCAACAGGGCGGCGCGGAAAGCATCCCCGCATCCGGTCGGATCGACCACCTCCGCCGCGGCCACGCCAGCCACCCGGGTGACCTGACCACCCACGTGAACATCGCAACCGTGTTCGGCCAGGGTCACGATCAGTCCACTGACCTGGAGGGCAATCTCCGGCAGGCTCATGCCTGTGCGATCGCTCAGCATCTTGCCTTCGTAGTCGTTGACCGCCACCCAACTGGCCATCGAGATGAAGTGGCGCAATTCTTCGCCATTGAACATCGGCAGGCCCTGGCCCGGATCGAACACAAAAGGAATGCCGGCGGCGTGCAACTGCTCGGCGTGTTGCAGCATGGCGTCGCGACCGTCGGGCGCCACGATGCCCAGACGGATGCCGGCGTCGGTGGGGACGCGGTTTTCGTGCGCCTGCGACATGGCGCCCGGGTGGAACGCAGTGATCTGGTTGTTGTCGCGGTCGGTCATGATCATCGCCTGAGCGGTGTAGTTGTCCGCTGTGGTCCCGATGAAGCGCGTGTCCACGCCCAGCCCCTGCAGACGCGCGAGGTAGTCCTGCGCATCGTTGCCCACCATCGCCAGCGGCACCGCGTCCGAACCCAGCTGGCGCAGCCCGTAGGCGATGTTGCCGGCGCAACCACCGAATTCGCGCCGCATGCCGGGCACTAGGAAGGACACGTTGAGGATGTGCAGCTGGCTCGGCAGGATCTGCTCGGCAAAGCGGCCCTCGAACGTCATGATGGTGTCGAAGGCCAGCGAGCCGCAAATGAGGATGGACATGTTGGAGAGTTCTCAGGGATAAAAAACCAGGGCACGGTAGCCCGACATCGACGACACGCCCTGGTCCGCAATGGACAGGCGCAGGCTCAGGGACAGCGCGCCTTGCGGGGGCAGCAACTGGGGGGCTCCGGGCAGCTCGTCCGGAAGGAACACCCTGCGGACGATCACGGCGTCGCGCGTGTCCGTCAGGCTCAGTTCCAGAGCCGGCATCGCCACCGCAAAGCTGGCGCTGTTCTTGAGCACAAGATCGAACGAATAGAAGTTGCCTAGGCGCCGCACAAGGTTCGAACTGTCGATGACCACCGACTCAATCTGTCGCGCCGGCCCGACCTCGCAACCCACCGGTCGGCAGACCGCCATCAGAAGCGCCCCCGTCGCGGGGCTCCAAGCCGCCAGCCGGTCGCGCTCGTGCACTGCGATCTGCAGCAGCAACCCCAGCACCAATGCCAGCGACGCAACCCACAATGCCGCGCGCGTGCCCCGCGACTGCCAGAACGCCCGCCGGCGCGCCTGCACCACAAAACTTGGCTCCAGCAGCGGAGGCTCTGTCTCGTGCTTGTCATCAGGGGCCGGTGCTGTCGGAGCCGGCAACGAATCACCGGATGGTCCCGCCTGATCGCGCTCGACCGAAGACGGGTTGGCGGGCGGCTCATCGGAGAGCGGTGCGGATGGTGCTGGCGAAGGGAGCGGAGGAAGCGCCTCGCTGGTGGTCGAGACTGCAAAACGCCGGATCTCTTCCTCGAAGGCTCGATCGGCCTGGACCCTGTTCATGCCCGGGACCGAACGTGGCCCCTGTGGCGCAGCCGCCGGTGCCTCGGCCTGGCGGGGTCTCAGCAGCCAACCGTCGTCGCCATCACCAGGCGGCTGCGTCACCGGCGCCGAGATCACCACTTTGCGCGAGGGGGCCGGCACCGATGGCTGCATTTCCTGCGCCGGAGCCGACGGCGCAGGTACCACGGGAGCGGCCGCAGGTTCCGGGACTGGCCTTTCACCTTCCAGAAACAGCGTCGCGTCGAACACATCGGCGCAATGCCCGCAACGCACCCATCCGTCGGAAATCTTGAGCTGGTCGGGAACGATCTTGAACGTCGTTCCGCAAGCAGGACAGCGGGTGGTGAAACTCATGCGGCGATTATTGCAGGCACCCGCACCGCCACCTGGCCAGAAGGCGCCGGTGTCAGACCTTGGAAGCGGTCATCAGGATCCAGCCGTCTTCCTCGTCGCTCACGCTCAGCTTCACCCAGGGTGCATAGGCTTCGCGAAGCTCTTCTTCCTGCCGGGCCAGGATGCCCGCCAGCACCAGATGCCCACCGGCACGCACGCGCTCGCACAGCAGCGGCGCCAGCACCTTCAAAGGGGTCGCGAGGATGTTCGCCAGCACCACATCGAAGTCGCCATCCACCACGTCCGGCAATCCTGTGCGCAGCACGGCGCCGTTGGCGTCCGCATTGAGGCGCGACGACTCGACAGCGGCCGGATCGATGTCCACGGCGACGATGGGATCGGCACCGAACTTGGCCGCACCGATCGCCAGAATGCCCGAACCACAGCCGTAGTCGAGCACCCGCTGACGCCGCGGCGCGTGACCCGCGATCCAGCGCAGGCACATGCGCGTGGTCGGGTGGGTGCCGGTACCAAAGGCGAGACCGGGGTCCAGGCGAATCACTTCCTTCGCAGCGGCAGGGGGCTCGTGCCAGGTCGGCACGATCCAGAACGTCGGTGTGATCTCGACCGGGTCGAACTGCGACTGCGTCAGCCGCACCCAGTCCTGCTCGGCGACGGCGCGCACGCCCATCACCTGCGCACCCTCAAAGAAGTCTTGCGGCAGCAACAGTGCTGCCGCTTCACGCGCCAGCGCTTCATCCGGGAACAGCGCCACAACCCGCGAACGGTTCCAGCCTTCCTTGGGCGGGGGCATGCCGGGTTCGCCGAACAGCGCCTGCTCGGAAGGGGTCAGCGCATCGGCGTCCTCGACCGAGACGCTCAGGGCGTCCAGCACCACCAGCGCGTCGCCGACTGGCTCGACGCCGGCTTCTGGGACCAGCAGGACCAGCTCGAACAGCGAGCCGCCGGACACGTCAGCGCTCACGCTGCGACAGCCACTCTTCGAGGTAGTGGATGTTCGTTCCGCCGGCCACGAAGCTGGCGTCGACCATCAGCTCGCGGTGCAGCGGTATGTTGGTCTTGATGCCTTCCACCACGGCCTCGGCCAGCGCCGTGCGCATGCGGGCCAGTGCCTGCTCGCGCGTGTCGCCGTGCACGATCAGCTTGCCGATCATGGAGTCGTAGTTGGGCGGCACGAAGTAGTTGGTGTATGCGTGCGAGTCCACGCGCACACCCGGCCCACCGGGCATGTGCCAGGTGGTGATGCGCCCAGGCGACGGGGTGAACTTGTAAGCGTCTTCGGCGTTGATCCGGCACTCGATGGCGTGGCCGCGCAGCTGGATCTGGCGTTGCGTGAACGGCAGCTTTTCACCGGCCGCGACGGCGATCTGGGTGCGCACGATGTCCACACCCGAAATCCATTCGGTCACAGGGTGCTCGACCTGCACACGCGTATTCATCTCGATGAAATAGAACTCTCCGTTCTCGAACAGGAACTCGAAGGTCCCCGCGCCGCGGTAGCCGATCTTCTTGCAGGCAGCAGCACAGCGCTCGCCGATCTTCTCGATCAGGCGGCGCGGAATGCCCGGAGCGGGCGCCTCTTCGATCACCTTCTGGTGGCGGCGCTGCATCGAGCAGTCGCGCTCACCCAGGTACACCGCGTTGCGGTGCGTGTCGGCCAGGATCTGGATTTCGATGTGGCGCGGGTTCTGGAGAAACTTCTCCATGTAGACCTCGGGATTGCCGAAGGCCGCGCCAGCTTCCGCCTTGGTCGTCTGCACCGCGTGCAGCAGGGCCGCTTCCGTGTGCACCACGCGCATGCCGCGTCCGCCGCCACCACCGGCGGCCTTGATGATCACCGGGTAGCCTACTGCCTTCGCGGTGCGCTTGATCACGGCCGGATCGTCCGGCAGGGCGCCTTCGGAGCCAGGCACACAGGGCACGCCGGCACGGATCATGGCCTGCTTGGCCGAGACCTTGTCGCCCATCATGCGGATCGACTCGGGTGTCGGGCCGATGAAGGTGAAGCCGCTGCGCTCGACGCGCTCGGCAAAGTCGGCGTTCTCCGACAGGAAGCCGTAGCCGGGGTGGATGGCTTCGGCGTCGGTCACTTCGGCGGCCGAAATGATGGCCGGCATGCTGAGGTAACTCTGGCCCGAGGGGGCCGGGCCGATGCAGACGGCTTCGTCGGCCAGCCGGACGTACTTGGCGTCGCGGTCGGCCTCGGAATAGACCATCACGGCCTTGATGCCCATTTCGCGGCAGGCGCGCTGCACACGAAGGGCGATTTCGCCGCGGTTGGCGATGAGGATTTTCTTGAACATGGGGCGAGGGTCCCCTTTATTCGATGACGAACAGCGGCTGTCCGTATTCCACCGCCTGGCCGTTCTCGACCAGGATTTCGGTGATGGTGCCAGTCTTGTCGCACTCGATCTCGTTGAGGATCTTCATGGCCTCGACGATGCAGATGGTCTCGCCGTCCTTGATCGACTGACCGACCTCGGCAAACGGCTTGGCGCCGGGGCTGGACGCGCGGTAGAAGGTGCCCACCATGGGAGACTTGACGATGTGGCCGGTGGGCTCAGCGGCCACGACTGGCGCGGCAGCGGGCGCTGCAGCCGACGCTTCGCCAGCGACAGGGGCCGGAGCCAGCACGGGCGCAGCGGGAGCAACCGCCATCACTTGTGCCACTGCCGACGTCGGAGCACTCTTGACGATCCGCACCTTGCCTTCGGCTTCGGTGATTTCCAGTTCCGACACGTTCGACTCGGACACCAGGTCGATCAGCGTCTTCAGTTTTCTCAGATCCATGATTTCTCCAACGAATTGCAGTCAAATTGGATTAACTTCGCTCTATTTCACAAAAACAGGCGATGCCAACTTGCCGGGGTGCGCAGTGTACACGAGGGGCGGTATCGCGCAAGTTACCGTTCGTCACACCTTGAGGGATGTTCAGCCGGTTGGCGGCTGACAACAAACAGACACAAGATGGGCGAACTTTAACCCTTTTTTGATCCCGTTCGCAACGCTTGGCTTGCGCCGCCCGACTGCTCTCTGTTCAGGCCAGTTGAGCCCAGACGGCCAGCTCTTCCGGGCTGACTTTGCCCAGCTTGCGGTGCAGGACCGTGCCGTCGGCACCAAACACCACACTGAACGGCAAGGCGCCGCTGACGTTGCCCAGGCTGCGGGACAACTCGGTGCCCGCAAACCCAGCGAGCGCCACCGGAAAGTCCAGCGGCGTGTGCGTCAGGAAGCGCGTGACCGGCGCCGCCTGATCGACCGCCAGCCCCAGCACCTGCCAGCCCTGCGACGCATGCTCCCGGTGGAACCGGTTGATCAAGGGCAGCTCGTCGACGCAGGGAGGACACCATGTGGCCCAGAAATTCACCAGCAACGGCCGGCCACGCAACCCCGACATGGCGAGCGTCTCCCCCTTCACGCCGGGAAAGGCGCTGCCCCAGAAGGCGCTTTCCGCGCCGTCCAGCGCCGGGCCGGCTCGCAACCGCCACCACGCGACCCCGGCGCCAGCCGCCATCGCGGCAACCCCCACCCCAGCCATCCACAGTTGCCGCCGGTTCATGCGTTCTCCTCTGGTCGCGCAGTGAGCAAGGCACGTACATCCCTGGCGTCACCGCGCGGCCTGCGACCCTGAGCATCCGGCTTGAGCGCTCCGCGCACGGCATCGTGGTCCAGCACCAGCAGGTGCACCAGCACCCACTGCTCCAGCGCCGGACAACGCAGGCGCAGCGTCAGTGCCTCGACCGGATCCCCCAGGGCGTTGCTGGCCGTGCCGGGGTGGTACTCGACCCGGTGGTCCAGCAGCGCCCACTCCGCCGCCTTGGGGTCGTCACAGTACAGCTGCATATAGATATCGCTGTGGCGCGTGGCCGCGCCGTGCCAGACGGCACCGCACAGGTGCGGCCGAAAGGCAGCCAACCGCTCCATCCAGACCAGTGCCAGCTCTCGCAGCGCCTGAAGCTCGCCCGGCTGGGTGTCGGCGCAGAAAATAGCGATGTGCTCCCGCACTGCAGCTTCAAGCAGGTCGTTGTCCGGCCAGGGCGCACGCGCCGTCGACAGGCCCAGCTGTTTGGCCGCCCGCCGCTTGGCGGCCGCGTACTCCAGGCCTTCGTCCACCACCAGACGGGCCGCCACCGCAGCGATCTCGGCGGTCGTATCGGAACGGAAGGTATCCATGGGCCGGATTGTGCCCGGGGCGCCACCTAGAATCGCCGCATGCACATTCATATCCTGGGCATTTGCGGCACTTTCATGGGCGGACTGGCCGCGCTCGCCCGCGAAGCCGGTCACCGCGTCACCGGCTGCGACGCCGGCGTCTACCCCCCGATGAGCGACCAGCTCCGGGCCCTGGGCATCGACCTGATCGAAGGTTTTGGCGCCGACCAGATGGCCTTGGCGCCCGACATGTACGTGGTCGGCAACGTGGTCAGCCGCGCGCGGCTTCCCGACGGCACGCCAAAGTTTCCGCTGATGGAAGCCATCCTGGAAGCTGGCGCGCCCTACACCAGCGGTCCGCAATGGCTGGCCGAGCACGTGCTGCAGGGCCGCCATGTGCTGGCGGTCGCCGGCACCCACGGCAAGACCACCACCACCTCGATGCTGGCCTGGGTGCTGGAAGCCAACGGCTTGAATCCCGGTTTTCTCGTGGGCGGGGTGCCGATGAACTTCAGGGTCTCGGCAAGGCTGGGCACCGGCAAGACCTTCGTGATCGAGGCCGACGAATACGACACCGCCTTCTTCGACAAGCGCAGCAAGTTCGTGCACTACCGGCCGCGCACCGCCGTGCTCAACAACCTAGAGTTCGACCACGCCGACATTTTCGACAACCTGGCGGCCATCGAACGCCAGTTTCACCATCTTGTTCGCACCGTGCCCGGAAGCGGCCGGCTGGTCGTCAACGGTCTGGAAGAAAGCCTGGACCGCGTGCTGCACATGGGGCACTGGAGCGAGGTGCGCAGCTTTGGCGCCGCAGTCAGCGACTTCAGCGCCCTCGGCGAACCACACGCCTTCGACGTGCAGGAGCGCGGCCAGGCGGTGGCGCGCGTGGAGTGGGCGCTCACCGGCGAGCACAACCAGCTCAACGCCCTGGCAGCGATCGCCGCCGCCCAGCACGTCGGCGTGGCGCCGGCCGACGCAGCGCGGGCGCTGTCCGGTTTCCAGAACGTGCGCCGCCGCATGGAGGTGCGTGGCACCGTGGCCCGGTCCGGTGGACCCATCACGGTCTATGACGATTTTGCCCACCACCCGACCGCCATCCGGACCACGCTGGATGGTCTTCGCCGGCGCCTGGGCGCGGACGGTGGCCGCATCCTGGCGGTGTTCGAGCCGCGCAGCAACACCATGAAGCTGGGGACCATGAAGTCCCAGTTGCCCTGGAGCCTGGAAGCCGCCGACCTGGCCTTCTGCCACAGCGGCGGGCTCGACTGGGACGCGGCGGAAGCGCTGGCGCCAATGGGTGACCGCGCCTGCGTCGGCCAGAACATCGATGTGCTGGTGCAGCAGGTCGCTGCGGCCGCCCGCGCGGGCGACCACATCGTCTGCATGAGCAACGGCGGTTTCGGCGGGATCCACACCCGCCTGCTCACCGCCCTAGGCGCCGCACTTCAGTAACCCAGTGACATCGTGGCCAGATCGACGGTGATGGTCGGCTTGGCCAAGGCGCCGCTGGTCGCACGGGCAAAGCTCTCGGCCCAGTCGCGGTGCCCGGCGTCGCGGAAACGTTCCTGGCCGGCGGCCTGCGCCACGCTGAGCACCTTGTCTGCCGTCAGCACCTTGCCGGTCAGGCGGATCGGCTCGCATTCGAACGCCGTGAACTGCCCGTCGAGCCAGGCGCGGGCCTGGTCGTTGGGCATCGGCTGCACGGCGTCGAGGTCAAAACGGTAGCTGGCGTTTTCGCCCCAGGTCACGGTGACTTGGCTGCGCATCGGAACACTCCTTGGAGAGGTTGAACATTCAATGGGGCCGTTGTCTGGAGGCCCCGTCCCGACATTGTGCGCCTGCCAGTGCAGGCGCTTGTCAGGTCCCGGACTCGCGGTGAGGCTCGGCCTTGCCGGTCGAAATGCGCAACGGGGAATGCACCGCCTCCCGCAAGATGCTCGACGGTGCCACCGAGCCGGAATGCTCATGCTGGCGCGAGACCGGATCGATGTTGGCCTGGTCGAACCGCAGCGACACCATCGAGCGACGGGTGTCCGCTTCGGCCCGGCGGGCGCTGTCGATGTCGGTGGTGAGCGCACCGCCGTGGTACAGCGCCCCCAGGTGACGCACCAATTCACGTTCGGACAGTCCACCGCGCTCCAGCAACTGTGTGAAGGTGGCAGGACGGGTCATGAGTTCGCGCATCAGCGACAGGTGATCCTCGTCAAACCAGTGCGCAGGCAGCCGCGGCACACGGCGCAGATAGATGCGCGGCCCCCGGTAGCGCGCCGGCAACACGTCGCGCTGCGTGCGCAAGGCATAGCCCCACATCACCCGGTACAGCGGCAGGCGGATGAACGACGGCGGCACATCGCGCGACAGATTCTCTCCATGGACCCATTCGGCCATGCTCAGATCGACTGGCCGCGCGGGAATCGACAGTGCCGCCTGCCAGCGGGGAATGTCGAGCACCGCCAGCAGCTTGCCGCCAAGGGTCACGTGGACCACGCCGCCCGAGCGGTACTGGTCGAGCCGCTCGATGAGTTCGGCGCCCAGCGCAAACTGCGTGCGCAGGGGGCGCAGCCAGGCTTCAAACCGCTGCAGTCGCTGGCGCACGCTGCTTTCGCTGTCGGCTTCGAAAAACTCGGCCGACGCAAATCCTTCGGGCAGGGGAGCGGCAAAAGCCAGCGGGCGATCGACTTCGGCGCGGTTGAGGGTCAGGCGTTCATCGCTGCCGAACGGGTGGCGAATCACCACCTCGTCCCGTCCCAGCACCTCCACCGAGTCGCCGGCAATCATCCAGGCATCGGCCAGATGGGGGTCGCAGGTGCGCCACATGGGCCAGCCAGCCGGCACCTGGGCCGCCCATTCCTGCAGGCGCAGACCCACCGGCTCGGCAAAGCCCAACAGCCCCAGACCCAGTACCGGTTGTTCCACGGATGCTCCCAACGCCCGCCTGACAGAGGTTTCGCGGCTGCGTTGTGCGCTCGCGAAGCCCACCAATTAGAACATCGGCACTGGCGCGGGAACATCAAACCCGCGTGATACGGTCGATATCAGCGGCGAGAGGCAGCCACCGCCTGCGACAGGGTTTCGAGCGCCTGAAGCGAATGGTCCCAGCCCAGGCAGGCGTCGGTGATGCTCTTGCCATATTCCAGCTGCCCGACTTCGTCCTTGCCAGCCGTGAATTTCTGCGCACCAGCCTCGATGTGGCTTTCGATCATCACGCCAAACACGCTGCGCGAGCCGCCCTGGATCTGGGCGGCAATGTCCTTGGCCACATCCAGCTGTTTCTCGTGCTGTTTGCTGCTGTTGGCGTGGCTGCAGTCGACCATCAGGCGCGGCGTGAGCTTGGCGGCTTCGAGTTCCTTGACGGCGGCAGCCACGTGGGTGGCGTCGTAATTGGGCGTTTTGCCGCCTCGCAGGATGACGTGGCAGTCCTTGTTGCCGTTGGTCTGCACGATGGCGACCTGGCCGTTCTTGTGCACCGACAGGAAGTGGTGGCCGCGGGCCGCGGCCTGGATGGCGTCGGTCGCGATCTTGATGTTGCCGTCGGTGCCGTTCTTGAACCCGATGGGCGCCGACAGGCCCGAGGCCAGTTCGCGGTGCACCTGGCTTTCGGTGGTGCGCGCGCCGATGGCACCCCAGGCGATCAGATCACCGATGTACTGCGGGCTGATCACGTCCAGGAACTCGCTGCCGGCCGGCAGGCCCTGGCGGTTGATCTCGATCAGCAGCTGGCGCGCGATGCGCAGTCCCTCGTCGATGCGGTAGCTTTCGTCGAGGTACGGGTCGTTGATCAGGCCCTTCCAGCCCACCGTGGTGCGCGGCTTCTCGAAATACACGCGCATCACGATTTCCAGCGTGTCGGCGTACTTCTCACGCAGCGGCTTGAGGCGGCGCGCGTAGTCCAGCGCGGCGGCCGGGTCGTGGATCGAGCAGGGGCCAATCACCACCAGCAGGCGGTCGTCCTTGCCGTGGAGGATGTCGTGGATGCGGCTGCGGGTCTGCTTGATCAGGCCTTCCACCGGCGTGCCGGCGATCGGGAAGAAACGGATGAGGTGTTCGGGCGGCGGGAGCACGGTGATGTCCTTGATGCGCTGGTCGTCGGTCTGGCTGGTCTTGTCGGCAGGCCGCGAATACCAGGCATCGCTGGCGGCAGTGGTCTTGGCGTTCATCGAAGGGCTCCTCGCAGGGTTGGAAAGTGAAAGGGTGAAAAAAAACCGCCGGGCTGTGGGCCCGGCGGTTTGGGAGGGTTTCGGTTGCTTTGCGCGCTTACACCGTTGCCTCTCGTCCGCCGGGGACAGAGAACCAAAAGTAAAAGGCAAAAAAGATGGCGACGCGGGATTGCATAGGTCGCGAATGTAGCACAGGCGTTTTGACAGGCGTCTTACAAGCCTTGATCAGGCCGTGCCGCCCACCGTCAGGCCGTCGATGCGCAAGGTGGGTTGTCCAACACCCACCGGCACGCTCTGCCCTTCCTTGCCACAGGTGCCTACGCCGCTGTCCAGCCGCATGTCGTTGCCGATCATGCTGATCTTCTTGAGCGACTCCGGGCCGCTGCCCACCAGGGTCGCACCCTTGACCGGGTACTGGATCTTGCCGTTCTCGACCCAGTAGGCCTGGCTGGCGGAGAAGACGAACTTGCCGCTGGTGATGTCGACCTGACCGCCGCCGAAATTGGTGGCGTACAGGCCTTTCTTGATCGATGCGACGATTTCTTCCGGCGCCTTGTCGCCACCCAGCATGTAGGTGTTGGTCATGCGCGGCATCGGCACATGGGCGTAGCTCTCGCGACGGCCATTGCCGGTCGGCTTGACGCCCATCAGGCGCGCATTCATGGCGTCCTGGATGTAGCCCTTCAGAATGCCGTCCTCGATCAGCACGTTCTTCTGCGTCGTGCAGCCTTCGTCGTCGACATTGAGCGAGCCGCGGCGGTCGGCGATGGTGCCGTCATCGAGCACCGTCACGCCCTTGGCGGCCACGCGCTGGCCGATGCGACCCGAGAATGCGCTGGAGCCTTTGCGGTTGAAGTCACCTTCCAGGCCATGGCCCACCGCTTCGTGCAGCAACACACCGGGCCAGCCCGGACCAAGCACCACGGTCATCTCGCCGGCCGGCGCCGGGCGCGCGTCCAGGTTGGTCAGGGCCGACGACACGGCTTCTACGACATAGTCGTTCACCGTTGCGTCGTCGAAATACGCCAGACCGAAACGCCCGCCGCCGCCGGAACTGCCCATCTCGCGACGGCCGTTCTGCTCGGCGATCACCGTCAGCGACAGGCGCACCAGAGGCCGCACATCGGCCGCCACCGTGCCATCCGCGCGCGCGATCAGCACCACATCGTGTTCGGCCGCAAGACTGGCCATGACCTGCACCACGCGCGGGTCGCGCGCCTTGGCCAGTTTCTCCACCTTTTCCAGCAGCGCGATCTTGGCCGTGCTGTCGAGCGTGCCGATGGGATCCAGACCGGGGTAGAGCGAGCGGGACTTCGAGGTCTTGACCGCGGGTACGCGGACCTTGCGGCTCTGGCCCTGGCCGGAAATCGAGCGCACGGTGTGCGCCGCGTCGAGGAGCGACGCCCAGGAAAGGTCGTCGGAGTAGGCAAACGCGGTCTTCTCGCCACTGACGGCACGCACGCCGACGCCCTGGTCGATGCTGAAACTGCCGGTCTTGACGATGCCCTCTTCCAGGCTCCAGCCTTCGCTGCGGGTGGTCTGGAAATAGAGGTCGGCATCGTCGGCGCCGTGCGAGGCGATCTCGCCAAGCGCACGCTGCAGGTGAGACATGGTCAGGCCATACGGCGTGAGCAGCAGGTTCTCGGCGGTGGCCAGTCGGGCCAGGGTGGGTTCGCGTGCAATCATGGGGTGATTGTAGGAACCCGGGCGGTACCGCGCCGGTCCGGGGCCCTGACCCCGATCCTGTCAGTGGGATTGGCCCCGCCCTGCGCGCAGCAGGGTCAGCAGCGCGCCATCGTCCAGATCGGCCATTCCGGCGGCATGCGCCTGCGCGAACACCGCCGCCGCGCTGGCACCCAGCGGACCGTCGAACCCGGCCGCCTGGGCGGTCTCGACCGCCAGCCGGGTGTCCTTTTCCAGCAAAGTGACATGGGCACGCGGTTCGAAATCGCCGGCGATGGCGCGGCGCATGCGGTCCGAACCGATCCAGCTCTGGCCACTGGACTGTTCGATCACGTCCAGCGTGGCCGGCAGATCCAGCCCCAGGCGCTCGGCAAGCACCATCACCTCAGCCGCACCGACCAGGTTGATGCCGGCCAGCAGGTTGTTGACCAGTTTGGTGCGCGCGCCATCGCCCACCCGTTCACTGACAAAGAAACGGCGGGACGACAGGCGCGCCAGCAAGGTTTCGTGGCGCGCCAGCAGGAGGTTCGACCCGGCGAGCATCAGGCTCATGCTGCCGTCGCGCGCCCGCGCCGGGCCGCCCGACATGGGCGCATCGATGCAGCCGATGCCCCGTTCGGACAAGGCGGTCGCCAGTGATTCGGTGTCCTGCGGGGCGATGGTCGGACAAAGCATCACCGTCTGCCCGGGAAGCAGGCGGTCGGCGGCTCCGGCGGCCCCGAACAGCACCGAACGGGACTGGTCGGCATCGACCACGCACACGATCAGCAAGCCCTCCTCACCCAGCATCGCCGCTGCCAGCGCCGGGGTGTCGGCCAGGGAGGCTCCGGCGGCCAGCGCCTGCTGCTGCCGCAGCGGGTCGATGTCGCAGACCACCACAGGGATTTCGCCGTCGCACAGCCGCGCCACCATCGCACCGCCCATGTTGCCGGCACCAACGACGGCGACGGGGTATCGGCGCATCGGCGGAATGGGAGGGCCGCCACCCGTCATGACTGCATCAGCCGCTTGGACTTGGCGATCGACATCAGGATGCCGAGCGCCACGCCCAGCGTCACCATCGCGGTGCCCCCGTAGCTGATGAAGGGCAAGGGCACGCCCACCACCGGCAGGATGCCGCTGACCATGCCCATGTTCACGAAGGCGTAGACGAAGATGTTGAGCGTCATCGCTCCGGCCAGCAACCGGGCGAACAGGGTCGGCGCCTCCAGCGCGATGGTCAGGCCGCGCACGATCAGGAAGATGAAGCCGGCAATCAGGCTCAGGGTACCGGCCAGGCCGAACTCTTCGGAGAATGCGGCAAAGATGAAGTCGGTGGTGCGTTCGGGGATGAATTCCAGGTGGGTCTGCGTGCCCTGCATGAAGCCCTTGCCCCAGACGCCGCCGGAGCCGATGGCGATCATCCCCTGGATGATGTGAAAGCCCTTGCCCAACGGGTCCTTGGACGGGTCCAGCAAGGTACAGATGCGCTGTCGCTGGTACTCGTGCAGGATCTTCCAGTCCACATCGGGCGCGCACCACTGGGGCTCCATCACCACGATCACCACCACCCCGATCACCCCGAGCAGCACCGGCGGGATGATCAGCTTCCAGCTCAGACCGGCAAAGAAAATCACCGCCAACCCGGAAGCCACCACCAGCAGCGTCGTGCCCAGGTCGGGCTGTTTGAGGATCAGCGCGGCCGGCACCGCCAGCAGCACCCCGGCCACCACGAAGTCGAGCGGCTTGAGCATGCCTTCCCGCCGCTGGAACCACCAGGCCAGCATCAGCGGCATGGCCACCTTCATCACTTCGCTGGGCTGGATCACGATGCCGACGTTGATCCACCGTGTTGCGCCCTTTTTCGTGATGCCAAACAGCGCCACGCCCAGCAGCAGGACCACCCCCAGCGTGTACATCGGTACCGCCAGTGCCATCAGCCGCTGGGGAGGCACCTGGGCCAGGGTGAACAGCACCACGGCCGCAAGCATCATGTTGCGGCCGTGGCTGGAAAAGCGCGTGCCGTGGTCGAATCCGACCGAATACATCGTCACCAGGCCACCGCCGGCCAGCAGCAGCACCGCGAGCGCCAGCGGCACATCGAAGCCGCGGAAGACCGGACTGATGCGCTGCCAGAGGGTGGGTTTGTCGAGAACGGCGGCCATGAGGACGCGATTATCCTTTGCCCATGACCACCTCCGTCGCACCCCGCACCAGTCACCTGCTCTACCTGCACGGTTTCCGGTCCTCGCCCCAGTCGGCCAAGGCGCAAATGGTGGCAAAGCGGGTGCGCGAACAGCACCCGGGCGTGGTCTGGTGCTGCCCGCAGCTGCCTCCATCGCCACGCGAGGCTGCCGCTCTCATGCGTTCGCTCACGGACGGCTGGCCGCAGGAAGGCATGGCGGTGATCGGTTCGTCGCTGGGCGGTTTTTACGCGCGCTGGCTGTCGCTGCAGCGGGGTTGCCGGGTTGCCCTGCTCAACCCGGCGCCGTTTCCCCAGCGAGACCTGAAGAAATACATCGGCGAACACCCGGTCTGGCAGAACCCGGACGAGCACATCTTCTTCCGGCCGGAGTTTGTGGACGAACTGGCGGTGCTGGCCGCCGACACCGACCGCCTTCGGAGCACACAGCCCGCTGCGCCGGAGACCTTGTTTGCCCTGGTGTCCGAACGGGACGAGGTGCTCGACTGGCGCGAGATGATGGATTTCTGCCAGGGCGGGAGCATCCGGCGGCTGCCCGACGGCGACCATGCGATCAGTGACTTCGAGCTGCATCTGGACGCGCTGATGCAGTTCCTGCGGCCTGTCGACTGAGCGCGGGGTGCCCCGCCCGGCATGGGACAATCCCGCCCCATGCATATCCTGTTCGATGAAGCCGGCAAACTGATGACCGGCCGTCTCATGTCCGAAGCCGAAAGCTCCCTGCAGGTGGAGCTCGACTCCGGCAAGCGCGTGAAGGTCAAGCTGGCCAACACACTGCTGCGTTTCGAGAAACCCGCCCCAGCTCAGCTCATGCCCGCCGCCACCGTCCTGGCTGCGTCGATGGAGCTGGAGCTGGCCTACGAATTCGCGCCGGAAGACGAGTTCGGGTTCGGCGATCTGGCGGCCGACTACTTCAGCGATCCGGCAACCACCGAACAGCAGGTCGCCGCGCTGATCTGCCTGCAAGGCGCACCGCACTACTTCCGCCGCGCCGGCAAGGGCCGCTACAAGAAGGCGCCGGCCGAGGTCGTGGCGCAAGCGCTGGCCGCCATCGAGAAGAAGAAACAGGTGCAGGCGCAGATCGATGCCTGGACCGCCGACCTGGTGGCCGGCAGCTGCCCGGAGCCGGTGCGTCAGCAGCTCTACAAGATCCTGTTCAAGCCCGACAAGAACGCGCCCGAATACAAGGCCGTGGTCGAGGCCGCCCGCAGCAGCCACCTCAACCCGCTGGCCCTGCTGGAAAAAGCTGGCGCCATCAACAGCGCCTACCAGTTCCACTGGCAGCGTTTCCTGTTCGACCAGTTCCCCAAGGGCACAGGCTTCCCAGCTCTGCAGGCGCCGGCCATCAATGACGAGCTGCCGGTGGCTGCGGTCGAAGCGTTCTCCATCGACGACTCGCAGACCACCGAGATCGACGACGCGCTCTCGCTGCAGGGCCTGGGCAGCGGCACGGTCACGCTGGGCATCCATATCGCGGCACCAGGGTTGGCGATTCAACCCGACAGCCCGGTAGACCAGGTGGCGCGGCACCGCCTGTCCACGGTCTACATGCCCGGCCACAAGATCACCATGCTGCCCGACGCGGTGGTGCAGAGCTACACGCTCGAAGCCGGGCGCAACTGCCCAGCGGTGTCGCTGTATGTGAGCTTTGACGAATCCACGCTGGAGCTCAAGGACAGCCGCACCGTGCTGGAGCGGGTGCCGATCGCGCACAACCTGCGCCACGACCAGCTCGACAGCGTGATCACCGAAAGCTGGCTGACCGGTGAAACCCCGATGGACACCGCCAGCGACGAAATCGCTGCCCTGCAGCCGCGGCTGGCGTTCATCTTCCGACTGGCCAAACACCTCAAGGCACAACGCGAAGTGGTGCGCGGCAAGCCCGAGACCTTCAACCGGCCCGACTACACCTTCAAGCTGCAGGGCGTGACCGGAAACGAACCCGATGGCAGCGAGACCGTCGTGATCGGCACCCGCTCGCGCGGTGCACCACTGGACCTGATGGTGGCCGAGGCCATGATCCTGGCCAACAGCACCTGGGGCCTGTGGCTGGCCGCCTGCGGCGTGCCCGGCATCTACCGCAGCCAGGCCAGCCTCGCACCGGGCATGAAAGTGCGCATGGGCACCCGCGCACAACCGCACGCCGGCATCGGGGTCAAGGCCTACGCATGGAGCACCTCGCCCTTGCGCCGCTACGTCGACCTGGTCAACCAGTGGCAGATCATTGCCTGCGCGCGTCACGGCAACACGGCCGCACTGGTGGCGCCATTCAAGCCCAAGGACGCCAACCTGATGGCTGTCATCAGCAGCTTCGACGCCGCCTACACCGCCTACAACGGTTTCCAGAACGGCATGGAACGTTTCTGGACGCTCAAGCACCTGCAACAGGCTGGCATCTCCGATCTGACCGCCACGCTCATCAAGGACAACCTGGTGCGCGCCGACAGCCTGCCGCTGGTGTTGCCGGTGATGGGGGCCGAAGGTCTGCCGCGCGGCGCGCATGTGAAGGTGCGCCTGGGCGACATCGACGAGATCGCGCTGGACGTTTCGGGCACGGTGATCGAACGGCTGGACGGACCGGTGGCTGAAGCCGACGAATCGGCGGAGGAAGACGACGAAGACCTGGGTGCACCGCTGGCGCTGGCCATCGACGTCAACGAGGCCGAGCCCGGCGCTGCCGAAGCGACGGCCGCGCCCTGACGCTGCACGGATAATCGCGCCCGTGAATCCGGTCCTGAATTTCCTGCGACGGCTGAGCACCCTCCAGATCGCCCTGGGGATCTCGGTGGCTTTTCACGCCGTCCTGCTGACGGTGCGTTTCGTCGACCCCGAGGGTTTCAACCGGGTGTTCCAGGACACGCCACTGGAAGTGATCCTGGTCAACGCCAAGAGCGAGGAACGGCCCGAAAAGGCGCGCGCCATCGCCCAGGCCTCACTGGCCGGCGGCGGCGACGCCGAAAAGGGACGCGCCACCTCACCCCTGCCCTCGATGCAGGAAACCCGGCTGGGCGAAACGCCGGAAGAGGACGAGCGCATGATCGAAGCGCTCAAGCAGCAGCAAAGCCAGATCCTGGCCCAGGTCAAGGAGCAACTGGCCACCATGCCGCCGCCGGATCTGCAGGCCGTCAATCCGAGCCCGGAATCGGTCGACCGCGAACGCCGCCGCCAGCTGCTGACCAAGCTGCTGGCCGAGATCGAGAAACGCATCAACGAAGAGAACGCGCGGCCACGCAAGCGCTACATCAGCCCTGCCACCCGCGAAGAGGTCTACGCGATCTACTACGACGAGCTGCGCCGCAAGATCGAAGACCGCGGCACCACCAACTTCCCGGAGGTCGCCGGCCGCAAGCTCTACGGCGAGCTGACCATGGTGATCACGGTCAACCACACCGGTCAGGTCCTGGGCACTGAAGTCGTGCAAACCTCCGGCAACACCACGCTGGACCGGCGCGCCGAGTCGATCGTGCGCAGCCTGAGCTTCGGCAAATTCAACGACGCGATGCGCCGCCGCGCGGAGCAGATCGTGGTCGTCTCGCGCTTCCGCTTCACGCGCGACGCCGGCCTGCAGACCCAGATGGGCGCGCAGTGACATGAAATCCATCGGTCGCTGGCTTTTGTGGGTGGTGCTGGCCGGCGTGGCCCTGCAGCTGTTCTTCGCGCTGCGCATTGCGCTGATGCTGGTCGTCGCGCCGCAGAGCACGGCCTTCATGCGCTCCGAGGCCTGGCAGATCGCCAGCGGCTCGGTGACGACGGACAAGTCCTGGCACTGGTCGTCGCAATGGGTGGACTACGAAAACATCAACCCCAACCTCAAGCGCGCTGTGATGGCGTCGGAGGACGCGGGCTTTCCTGAACACGGCGGCGTCGACTGGGACGCCATCGAGGCGGCCTGGGCCAAGAACGAAAAACGCCTGGAACAGGCCGAGAAGCGGCAGGAGCAGATCGAGAAGAAGCTGGGCAACAAGCCCGAAGCGGCCGAGGCAGCCCTCAAGAAGGTCAAGCCGGCCAAGATCCTCGGCGGGTCCACCATCACCCAGCAGTTGGCCAAGAACCTGCTGCTCTCGGGCGAACGCAGCCTGCTGCGCAAAGGCCAGGAGCTGGTGCTCACGCTGACGCTGGAGGCCCTGCTGAGCAAGCGTCGCATCCTGGAGATCTACCTCAACAGCGTCGAATGGGGCGAGGGCGTGTTCGGCGCCGAAGCCGCAGCGCAGCGGTACTTCAAGAAGCCAGCCTCGCAGCTCAATGCCCACGAAGCCGCCCGCCTGGCGGTGATGCTGCCCAGTCCGAAGTTCTTTGAAACGCGGCCCGGCTCGGCCTATCTGTCCCGCCGCACCGCCACCATCGTCGCCCGCATGGGCGATGTCACACCACCATGAACTGGCGCGCCAAGGCCATGGGCATGTTCCTGCTGGGCCTGGTGCGCGCGCTCACCGGTGCGCAGGCCCGCTGGTACGGCTGCCCGCCCAAGGCCGAACAGCGCATCTACTTTGCCAACCACCAGAGCCACGCCGACCTGGTGCTGATCTGGGCCGCCTTGCCCACCGAGCTGCGCAGCATCACGCGCCCGATCGCCGCGAAGGACTATTGGACCGCCTCGAACTTCAAGCGCTGGATCACCACCGCCGTGTTCAACGCCGTCTATGTCGAGCGCGAACGCAAGGGCGATGAAGACCCCCTGCAACCGCTGATCGATGCGCTGGACAGCGGCGACTCGCTGATCATTTTTCCGGAAGGCACCCGTGGCCACGCCGACGAGCCCCAACCTTTCAAGTCCGGTCTGTACAACCTGGCGAAGCGGTTTCCGGATGTCGTGCTGGTGCCGGCCTGGATCCACAACGTGCAGCGCGTGATCCCCAAGGGCGAGGTGATTCCGGTGCCGGTGCTGTGCTCGGTCACGTTCGGAGAGCCCGTGAAGCTGGGCGCCGACGAGGACCGCGCCGACTTTCTGGTGCGGGCCCGCGACGCCGTGGTGGCTCTGAGAGAGGTCTGATCCATGGGCCTGACCTCGTTCCTGCGCAGCCTCACGCCCGACCAGCAGGTCAGCCTGATGTTCGTGCTGCTGTTCGGCCTCCTGCTGCTGGCCAGCGGCGCATCGGTACTGGTCTCGATGCGCGAGCGGCGGCGCGGCGACGGCGGCGAGCCTTCCCGAGACCGCTCCCTCGAGCTCCAGCAGCTACTGCGCAACTCGTGGATCATGGCGCTGGTGTTCTGGGTCGCCTGGGCCGCCGGAGACGGGTTTGCCATCGTGCTGTTCGGCTTCGTGTCGTTCTTCACCCTGCGCGAATTCATCAGCCTTTCGCCCACCCGGCGCGGCGACCACCGCAGTCTGGTGATGGCCTTTTTCCTGGTGCTGCCACTGCAGTACGCGCTGGTCTGGAACCGCGAGTTCAACCTCTTCACCGTGTTCATCCCGGTCTATGTGTTCCTGGCCATTCCAGTGGTCAGCGCACTGGGCAACGACCCCCAACGCTTCCTCGAACGCAACGCCAAGCTGCAGTGGGGCATCATGGTCTGCGTCTATGGCATGAGCCACGTGCCGGCCCTGCTGCTGCTGCAGTTCCCGCGCTTCGCCGGCAGGATGGCATTTCTCGTGTTGTTCCTCGTGCTGGTGGTGCAGACCTGCATGCTGGTGCAGCACCTGGTCGCCCGGCGGCTGGACAAGCCGGTCGCGCCCGCCATCAGCCAGAGCTTCCAGTGGCGCAGCTGGGGCGCCGGCCTGCTGGTCGGCGGATTGCTGGGCGCGGCGCTGGCCGGGCTGACCCCGTTCAAACCCTTGCCGGCACTGGCCATGGCGCTGATTGCGTGCGCCGCCGGTTCGCTCGGTCACCTCGTCATGAAGGCCATCAAGCGCGACCGTGGCGTGACACACTGGGGATCGGCCGGCCGCTCCGTGACCGGCGCCAGCGGCCTGCTCGATCGCGTGGATGCCCTGTGTTTTGCCGCGCCGGTGTTCTTCCATTCGGTGCGCTGGAACTTCAACCTCTGACGGGCAAGCACCCATGCGCATTCTCGGCATCGACCCCGGACTGCAATGCACCGGCTTCGGCGTGGTCGACACCGAAGGCCCCTCTCTCCATTACGTCGCCAGCGGCACCATCCAGACCAGCCCCAAGGACGGCGCCTTGCTGCCCGAACGGCTGAAGATCCTGTTCGACGGCATCAGCGAGGTGGTCCAGCGCTACCAACCGGAGGTCGCGGTGTGCGAAATCGTGTTCGTCAACGTCAACCCGCAGGCCACACTGCTGCTGGGTCAGGCGCGCGGCTGCTGCCTGACCGCACTGGTGGCCAACGGCCTGGGTGTGGCCGAGTACACCGCGCTGCAGCTGAAGAAGGCGGTGGCCGGCCATGGCCGTGCCGACAAGGCGCAGATGCAGGAAATGGTCAGGCGGCTGCTGCAGTTGCCCGGGCTGCCCGGCAAAGACGCCGCCGACGCGCTGGGCCTGTGCATCACGCACGCGCAGGTGGCACGCAGCGTGGCCGCCATCAACAAGGTGTCGCCTCTGCAGGCCAGGACGCACGCGGCCTACAAGGGCGGGCGCAGTTACTGAACGCCGCTCACAGCAGGCGTTCCAGAACCAGGATGCCAAAGAAGATCAGCGCGGCGCTCAGCGACCATTTGAGGATCACCCAGCCCCAGCGCAGATACCGCTGATCGCGGGTGAAGGCGTAGACGCCGAAGCAAACCCCCGAGCCGATCAGCAGAAGGACGAGGGCAAAGCGCAACAGCAGCATGGTCCTGCGCCTCGGTCCGGGGCCTTACCAGGCCGGTGCGAGCTGGGCAAACCCCAGCGGTGCTTCGCGCTCGTGCTCGAAACTCACGATCTCGTAGGCATCGGGCTGCGCCAGGAGGGCGCGCAGCAACAGGTTGTTCATGGCGTGGCCGCTGCGGAACGCGCTGTAGGCCGCCAGCAGCGGTTTGCCCACGATGTACAGGTCGCCGATGGCGTCAAGAATCTTGTGTTTGACGAACTCGTCGGAGTAACGAAGACCATCGGCATTGAGCACCTTGACGTCGTCCATCACGATCGCGTTGTCCAGTCCCCCACCCAGACCCAGGCCGCGCGAACGCATCATCTCGACGTCGCGCGTGAATCCGAAGGTACGGGCGCGAGCAATCTCGCGCGCATAGCGGCCGCTGCCCATGTCGAACTCGACACGCTGGCCGGAGGCATTGACCGCCGGATGGTCGAATTCGATCTCGAACGCTAGCTTGTAGCCGTGGAACGGATCCAGCCGCGCCCACTTGAGGTTGCGGCCCTCACCCTCGCGCACCTCAACCGGTTTCTTGACCCGGATGAAGCGCTTGGGCTTGTTTTGCAGCGCGATGCCCGCGCTTTGCAGCAGGTAGACGAACGAAGCCGACGAGCCGTCGAGGATGGGTACCTCTTCAGCCGTGATGTCGATGTAGAGGTTGTCCAGGCCAAGCCCTGAGCAGGCGCTCATCACGTGCTCGATGGTGTTGACTTTGACCCCGCCATTGGAGATGGTCGAGGCCAGCCGGGTATCGGTCACCGACTCGGCCGTGACCGGGATATCCACTGGTTCGGGCAGGTCGACCCGGCGGAACACAATGCCGGTGTCCGGCGCCGCCGGCCGCAACGTCAACTCCACCCGCTGACCGCCGTGCAGACCGACGCCGACCGCCTTGGTCAGGGATTTGAGCGTTCTTTGAGCAAGCATCCAGAGATTGTAGGTTTCAGGGCAGCGCCGCCATGGCCGGGGAAACTATCCCGGCCATAGCGAACACCTGAATCAATCCGCCTGTTTGCGAAGGAACGCCGGGATCTCGAAATCGTCCATGCCACCCGACGCCAGGGCATCGACCTTGGCGGCCGCCTGGGTGCGGTTGGTGCGCCAGACGCTGGGCACGGCCATCGATTCGTAGTTCGGCTGGGCCGCAGCGCCCGGGCCACCCACCGCGGCATTGACCGTCGGCACGTTGAACGGGGTGTTGTCGGTGCCGGTGCGCAACACCTGCAGCGGAGGCGCGGTACGGCGTGCGCCGGAGCGGCTCAGGCCGGTGGCGACCACGGTCACGCGCATGTCGTCGCCCAGGCTGTCGTCGTAGGCGGCGCCGTAGATGACGTGGGCGTCGGGAGCGGCGTAGGCCTTGATGGCGTTCATCGCTTCCTTCGATTCCTTCAGCTTCAGGCTGCCCTTCGACGCCGTGACCAGCACCAGGACGCCCTTGGCGCCCGACAGGTCCACGCCTTCCAGCAGCGGGCAGGCCACGGCCTGTTCGGCGGCGATGCGGGCGCGGTCCGGGCCGTTGGCAGTGGCAGTACCCATCATGGCCTTGCCCGGCTCACCCATCACGGTGCGCACGTCTTCGAAGTCAACGTTCACGTTGCCGTACTCGTTGATGATTTCGGCGATGCCGCCGACTGCGTTCTTGAGCACGTCATTGGCGTGGGCGAAAGCCTCATCCTGGGTGATGTCGTCGCCCAGCACGTCCAGCAGCTTCTCGTTGAGCACCACGATCAGCGAATCGACATTGGCTTCCAGCTCGGCCAGGCCGCTGTCGGCGTTCTGCATGCGGCGGCCGCCTTCCCAGTCGAAGGGCTTGGTCACCACACCCACGGTCAGGATGCCCATTTCCTTGGCCACCCGGGCAATCACGGGAGCGGCGCCGGTGCCGGTGCCACCGCCCATGCCGGCGGTGATGAAGAGCATGTGGGCGCCGTCGATGGCTGCGCGGATCTCTTCTTCGGCGGCCTCGGCCGCCTCACGGCCCTTTTCAGGCTTGCTGCCGGCGCCCAGGCCCGATCCACCGAGCTGGATGGTGCGAGCGGCATGGCTGCGGGTCAGGGCCTGCGCATCGGTGTTGGCGCAGATGAACTCCACACCCTGCACGTGGCGTTCAATCATGTGGTCCACGGCGTTGCCGCCACCGCCACCGACGCCGATGACCTTGATCTGTGTGCCCATGTTGAACTCTTCCACTTCGATCATTTCGATGCTCATTGTTCTCTCCTGTGTGGCCCTCGTCCGCTGGGGGTCGGGCATGGTTTCAATTGTATGTGTGAGTAGGGGTATTTTTCAGAGGGAATGACCCTCATCCAGGCGGTCCCGTGCACTCGAGACATCGACCGAAGAAACCGCATCGCTTGGTGCTCATGTTCATCAGAATGTCCCCACAAACCAGTTCTTCACGCGGTCCAGCGCGCCCTGCATGGATCCGGCCTTCTGCGCCACCTTGTGGCCCCGCACGCGGGCCAGCCGCGCCTCTTCCAGCAGTCCCATGACCGTGGACGCACGGGGCTGGGCCACCATGTCAGACAGGGCACTGGTGTAGTGCGGCACGCCGCGGCGCACCGGCTTGAGGAAGATGTCCTCGCCCAGCTCGACCATGCCCTGCATCACGGCGCTGCCACCGGTCAGCACGATGCCCGAGGACAGCACTTCCTCGAAGCCCGAATCGCGCACCACCTGCTGCACCAGTGCAAAGATTTCTTCCACCCGCGGCTCGATCACACCGGCCAGCGCCTGGCGGCTGAGCATGCGCGGACCGCGATCGCCCAGACCGGGCACTTCAACCTGGGTGTCCGGGTCGGCCAGCAACTGCTTGGCGCAGCCGCTTTCGACCTTGATGTCTTCGGCGTCCTTGGTGGGCGTGCGCAGCGCCATCGCGATGTCGCTGGTGATCAGGTCACCGGCGATCGGGATCACAGCCGTATGGCGGATCGCGCCACCAGCGAAGATCGCCACGTCGGTGGTGCCAGCGCCGATGTCGACCAAGGCCACGCCCAGATCCTTCTCGTCGTCGGTCAGCACCGCCTGGCTCGACGCCAGCGGGTTGAGCATCAGCTGGTCGACTTCCAGGCCGCAGCGGCGCACGCACTTGATGATGTTCTCGGCCGCGCTCTGCGCGCCAGTGACGATGTGCACCTTGGCTTCGAGGCGAATGCCGCTCATGCCGATCGGCTCTTTCACTTCCTGGCCGTCGATCACGAACTCCTGCGGCTCGACCAGCAGCAGGCGCTGGTCGGTCGAGATGTTGATGGCCTTGGCGGTTTCGATCACGCGCGCCACATCGGCCGTGGTGACCTCGCGGTCCTTGATCGCCACCATGCCGCTGCTGTTGATGCCTCGGATGTGGCTGCCCGTGATGCCGGTATAGACGCGGGCGATGCGGCAGTCGGCCATCAGCTCGGCCTCTTTCAGCGCCTGCTGGATGCTCTGCACCGTCGCGTCGATGTTGACCACCACGCCACGCTTGAGACCGTGGCTGGCAGAGACGCCCAGACCGGCCAGCTTGAGCTCGCCGTTGGCCTGGACCTCGGCCACCACCACCATGATCTTGGCGGTGCCAATGTCCAGTCCAACCACCAAATCCTTGTATTCCTTGGCCATGATCGTGTTCTTGTGTTCAGCGGGTTTGGGTTGGTTTCTTGGAAGCGTCTTCGGTCACGGTCGTCACACCTTGCACACGCAGGGCATAGCCGTTGGGATAGCGCAGGTCGACCGATTGCAGGGTGCCCGGGTAGCGCTGCGTCAGCTGCGCCAGCGTGGTGGTGAAGCGGCGCACGCGCTCCATCAGGTCCTCCGGCGTGCCACGCCCCAGTTCGATGAAGGCACCGCTGTCGAGCTCGGCGCGCCAGTTGCCGCGCTCGTTGAGCTCCAGACGCACCAGGCCGAGCTCCAGTCGCTCCAGCTCGGTCGACAGCGTCTGATACAGACTCCAGAGTTGCGGCGCCTGTTCAACGGGACCGGCCAGCTCAGGCAACTCTTCGCCATCGTCGGGGTTGGCGTCGAAGACCTGGCCCTGGTCACTGACGAGTTGCCCCGAGCCAGCTTCGCCCCACCAGGCGACGGCGTGGTGTTCTTCCAGCGTGACGCGCAGGCGGTTGGGGAATTCGCGCTGCACCCGCGCATGCTTCACCCACGGCACGGCTTCAAACATCTGCCGCACCTGCTGCAGGTCCAGGGTCAGGAAGCTGCCCTGCAGCTTGCTGCGCAGCGGCGCGGCCAGTTGCGCGCGCAAACCCACGGCGTTCTGGTGCGTGACCTCGCCCTGCACCGAAATGGCCCGCACCGACCAGGCCGGATGACGCGCGATCCAGGTGGCGACCCAGCCCAGGCACAGGACGACAAAGACCAGCACCAGGCCACGGGTGACCACGGTCATCAGTCTCACGTCCAGGGGCAGGTGGGCGCGTTGCATGTGTGTTCTCAGGCCGAGGCGTTGTCCAGCGATGCGGTCGCGAGCACCTGCAGACACAGGTCCTCATACGACAGGCCGGTCGCGCGCGCCGACATCGGCACCAGCGAATGGCCCGTCATGCCGGGCGAGGTGTTGATCTCCAGCAACCAGGGCTTGCGGGAGTTGCGGTCGATCATCACGTCGGCGCGGGCCCAGCCGCGGCAGTCCAGGGCGCCGAAGGCCTTCAGAACGATCGACTGGATCGCGGCCTCTTCGCCTTCGGGCAGGCCGCAGGGCACGAGGTATTGCGTGTCGTCGGTGAAGTACTTGTGCTGGTAGTCGTAGTTGCCGTCGGGCGCCACGATGCGGATCAGCGGCAGCGCCCGGGCGTCGGCGCCCGTGCCCAGCACCGGGCAGGTGACTTCGTCGCCCGCGATGAACTGCTCGCACATCACCATCGGGTCCTGGCCCGAGGCCAGTGCGTAAGCGGCGTCGCACTGCTCCAGCGTCATGACCTTGGTCAGACCGATGGTCGAACCTTCGCGCACCGGCTTGACGATCATGGGCGAACCGAGTGCGGCGAAGGCCGCGCGCGTTTCGGCAGCACTGTGCACCTGGCGCCAGGCGGGCGTCGGCAGGCCTTCGGCCAGCCAGATGCGCTTGGTCATCAGCTTGTCCATCGCGACCGACGAGGCCATCACGCCAGAGCCGGTGTAGGGAATGCCCATCAGCTCCAGCGCGCCCTGCACCGTGCCATCTTCGCCAAAGCGGCCATGCAGCGCGATGAACACCCGCGCGAAAGCTTCGCGCTTCAGATCGCCCAGATCGCGTTCGGCCGGATCGAAGGCGTGCGCATCGACACCCTTGGACTTCAGCGCGGTCAGCACGCCGTTGCCGGACATCAGCGAGACCTCGCGTTCGGCGGAGCGACCGCCCAGCAGCACGGCCACCTTGCCGAATGCCTTCACATCAATGGGGTTCACAGCAGCTCCCACGTTCACACCTTGTCCCTGTTGGCCAGTTCGACCACCTGTCCGGCGACCGCGCCGATCGAACCGGCACCCATGCACAGCACCACATCACCGTCGCGCGCGTTGTCCAGCACCGCCTGCGGCATGTCTGCGATCTCATCGACGAACACTGGCTCGACCTTGCCCGCCACGCGCAGGGCGCGGGTCAGCGAACGACCGTCGGCGGCCACGATCGGTGCTTCGCCGGCGGCGTAGACCTCGGCAAGCAGCACCGCGTCGGCCTGGCCGATCACCTTCACGAAATCTTCGAAGCAGTCGCGGGTGCGGCTGTAGCGGTGCGGCTGGAACGCCAGCACCAGGCGACGGCCCGGGAACGCGCCGCGCGCGGCCGACAGCGTGGCCGCCATCTCGACCGGGTGGTGGCCGTAGTCGTCCACCAGCGTGGCGGTGCCGCCCGACGGCAAGGCCGCTTCGCCGTAACGCTGGAAACGGCGCCCCACGCCCTTGAACTCGGCCAGGGCCTTCTGCACCGCCGCGTCGGGCACGCCCAGCTCTTCGGCAACGCCAATTGCGGCCAGCGCGTTGAGCACGTTGTGCAGACCCGGCAGGTTCAGCACCACCGGCAGCGGAGATTGACCATCGTCGCGCATCACGGTGAAGTGCATCTGACCATCCACCGCCCGCACGTCGACCGCGCGCAGCTGGGCGCCTTCGGCGAAGCCATACCCCGTGATCGGCCGCGCGATCTGCGGCAGGATGTCGCGGATCGCCGGATCGTCGGTGCAGACGACGGCCGCGCCGTAGAACGGCATCTTGTGCAGGAAGTCGACGAAGGCCGACTTGAGCTTGCCGAAGTCGTGGCCGTAGGTGTCCATGTGGTCGGCGTCGATGTTGGTGACGACCGACAGCACCGGCAGCAGGTTCAGGAACGAAGCGTCGGATTCGTCGGCCTCGACCACGATGTACTCGCCCGAGCCCAGCTGCGCATTGGCACCGGCGCTGTTCAGGCGCCCGCCGATCACGAAGGTCGGATCGAGGTCTGCTGCCGCCAGCACGCTGGCCACCAGGCTGGTGGTCGTGGTCTTGCCATGGGTGCCGGCGATCGCCACGCCCTTCTTCATGCGCATCAGCTCGGCCAGCATCACGGCGCGCGGCACCACCGGGATCAGCTTGGCGTGCGCCGCGACCACCTCGGGGTTGTCGGCCTTGACCGCCGTCGAGGTTACGATGGCGTCGGCGCCTTCGATGAACTTTGCGTCATGGCCCTTGTGCACCGTGGCGCCCAGCGACACCAGGCGGCGCGTGGCCGCGTTCTCGCCCAGATCGGTTCCCGAAATCACATAGCCCTGGTTGAGCAGCACTTCGGCGATGCCGCTCATCCCAGAGCCGCCGATGCCCACGAAATGGATGTGCCGGATCGCGTGCTTCATGACGCCTTCACCTTCGCAAGTTGCTCGCAGGCCGCCACGACGGCGGCCACGGCCTGTGTCTTTTCCATCTGCTTGGCCTTGCCGGCCATCTCCAAAAGTTGCGCACGGTTCACCGAGCGCAGCTGCAGCGCCAGCGACTGCGGCGTGAATTCGGTCTGGGGCACCAGCCAGGCGCCACCAGCCTCGACCAGGAAGCGCGCGTTGGTGGTCTGGTGGTCGTCGACCGCGTGCGGGAACGGCACGAACATGGCCGCCGCGCCTACCGCCGCGATCTCGGTCACCGTGCTGGCGCCGGCGCGGCAGACGATCAGGTCGGCGTCTGCGAAGGCCGCTGCGGTGTCGTCGATGAACGGGGTGAGCTGGGCGTCGACACCGGCGGCGGCATAGTTCGCCTTCAGTGCGTCGATCTGCTTTTCGCCACTCTGGTGGATCACGACGGGACGCTCGCCGGCGGGCAGCAGGGCCAGTGCCTGCGGCACCGTGTCGTTCAGGGCCTTGGCGCCAAGACTGCCGCCCACCACCAGCAGGCGCAGCGGGCCGCTACGGCCGGCGAACCGTTCTGCCGGTGAACGCTGGCGCAGGAACTCTGCGCGCAGCGGATTGCCGACCCACTCGGCCTTCCCGAACACGCCGGGAAAAGCGGTGAACACCTTGTCGGCAATGCCCGAGAGCACCTTGTTGGCCATGCCGGCGACCGAGTTCTGCTCGTGCAGCACCAGCGGCCTGCCGCGCAGCACGCCCATCATGCCGCCCGGGAACGTGATGTAGCCACCGAGGCCCACCAGCACATCGGGCTTCACACGCCCCACCATGGCGAAGGCCTGAGCAAACGCCCTGAGCAGGCGCAATGGCAACAGGAACAGGGTCTTCAGACCCTTGCCGCGCACACCGCCGAAATCGATCAACTCCAGCGCGAAGCCACGGGGCGGCACCAGACGGCTTTCCATGCTGTCGGGCGAACCCAGCCAGTGCACGCGCCAGCCCTTTTCACGCAGCGCCTGGGCCACGGCCAGGCCCGGAAAGATGTGGCCACCGGTGCCGCCGGCCATGATGAGGGCGCAGGGCTGCTGGCTCATGCCCGGCCTCCCTTCATCAGCTGCCGGTTTTCATAGTCGATGCGCAGCACGATGGACAGCGCCACCAGCTCCAGCAGGATGGCCGAGCCGCCGTAGCTCATCAGCGGCAGCGTCAGACCCTTGGTCGGCAAGGCGCCCAGGTTCACCCCGATGTTGATGAAGGCCTGGAACCCCATCCACAGGCCGACACCTTGCGCGACCAGCCCGGAAAACACCTGGTCCAGCGCGATGGCCTGGCGGCCGATCAGCATGATGCGGCGCACTAGCCAGAGAAAAGAACCGATCACGACCAGCACACCGATCAGGCCGAATTCCTCGCCGATCACGGCCAACAGGAAGTCGGTGTGGGCTTCCGGCAGCCAGTGCAGCTTCTCGACGCTGCCGCCCAGGCCGACACCGAAGATTTCGCCGCGCCCGATGGCGATCAGCGCGTGGGAGAGCTGGTAGCCCTTGCCCAGTGCGTGGTCCTCGCTGAACGGATCGAGGTAGGCAAAGATGCGCTGGCGCCGCCATTCGCTGGTCAGCACGATCACGGCGAAGGCCGCCACCACCAGCAGCGCCATCAGGAAGAACATGCGCGCATTCACGCCACCGAGGAACAGGATCCCCATGGCGATCACCACGATCACCATGAAGGCGCCCATGTCGGGCTCGGCCAGCAGCAACATGCCCACCACCAGCACCGCCACCGCCATCGGCAGCACGGCGCGGAAGAAGCGCTCCTTCACCTCCATGCGCCGGACCATGTAGTCCGCCGCATAGAGCAGCACCGTCAGCTTGGCCAGTTCGGACGGCTGGAAGCTCATGAAGCCGAACGAGATCCAGCGCCGCGCACCGTTGACCACCGTGCCGATGTGCGGGATCAGCACCAGCACCAGGAACACCAGCGACACCGCAAACAGCCAGGGTGCAAACCGCTCCCAGGTCTGCATCGGCACCTGGAACACGATCAGAGACGCCACCAGCCCGATCACGATGAACAACCCATGACGCACCACGAAGTGGGTCGGCGCGTAGTTGGTGAAGCGCGGGTTGTCGGTCAGCGCGATGGAGGCGGAATAGACCATCACCAGACCCCAGCACATCAGGGCGATGACCACCCATGCCAGCGGCTGGTCGAAGCCCAGTTCGCGCACCGGGCGCTGCTGCGTGCCGGCATAGGTGCGGTTGGACAACCGCACCGGCAGGCCGTCGGCACCGACCGCGTTGCCCAGTCCGACAAGGGCAGGCATCTTGCTGCGCAGGGCGGCGCGCATGCGGTCCAGGGTTTGGGAGAAGAAGGCCTTCACAGCGATCCCCCCAGACTCACACCACGTTCGTCCGCCAGCGCGCCCACCGCCTCTATGAACACGTCGGCGCGGTGCTTGTAGTCGCGGAACATGTCCAGGCTGGCACAGGCGGGTGACATCAGCACCGCGTCACCGGGGCGTGCCTGTTGGGTGGACAGGGCCACCGCTTCCGGCAGGGTAGCGGCATCGATCACCGGCACACCCGCGGATTCGAGCGCCTCGGCCACCTGGGCGCGGATCTTCGGCGCATCGCGACCGATCAGCACCACGGCGCGCGCATGTTGCGCCAGTGGCTGGGCCAGCGAAGCGAAGTCCTGCCCCTTGCCATCTCCGCCCAGGATCACCACCAGGTGCCGGTCGGCACCCAGTCCGCGAATCGCCGCCAGCGTGGCACCGACGTTGGTGCCTTTGCTGTCGTCGAAGTATTCGACGTCGTCGATGATGCCCACGGGCTCGACCCGGTGCGGCTCGCCGCGGTACTCGCGCAGGCCATGCAGCATCGGTGCCAGCGGCGCGCCCGTGGACGTCGCCAGCGCCAGCGCCGCCAGTGCGTTGGCGGCGTTGTGGCGGCCACGGATGCGCAGCGCATCGACCGGCATCAGCCGCTGGAAATAGATCTCTTCTTCGTCGTCCCGGCCGCGACCGCGCAGACGGGTTTCGTCCACGGCCAGCGCGCGCACCAGCCACTCCATGCCGTTGACCGATTCGACGCCCCAGTCGCCGGCACGCGCAGGCGTGTCCAGACCGAAGCTCGCCCAGGGACGGGCCGGCTGCTGGCGGTTGCGGCCGCTGATCTTCACGGTCACCATGCCCGGCGCCATCGCGGCCACCAGCGGGTCTTCGCGGTTGATCAACATCAGGGCCTGCGCCCCGAAGATCGCCGCCTTGGCCTGCGCGTAGGCCGCCATGGAACCGTGCCAGTCCAGATGGTCTTCGGAGATGTTGAGCACCGTCGCGGCCGTAGGCACACGGTCCCAGGACCCGCCCGCCGTGCCGTCGAGCTGGAAGCTGGAGAGCTCAAGCACCCAAGCCTGTGGCAGGTGCGGCGGCTCGGGGTCCGGCACGGGCGGTGGCACGAGCAGGGTCGGGCCTTCTTCATCGGCCACGGCTTCGTTCGCCTGAACGGTGGCGTCCACGTCTTCGCCGTCGGGTGCCTCTTCCGGCACCACGTCAACACCCTCCACCACCGGCGCTTCCGGTGCAGCGGCTTCCGCCGGCACCACCACATCCTCAACAGCAGCCTCTGCTTCGCTCTCGGCGCGCGCCGCATCGGCGGCATTGCCTTCGGCTTCGGCCTCGAGCGCCGCCGACAGCACGTCCAGCAATGCCGGGCCGATGTTTCCTGCGACCGCGACCCGCCAGCCGGCGCGCTGCAGCAGCAGACCGGTGAGCGAAGTCACAGTGGTCTTGCCGTTGGTGCCGGTGATCGCCAGCAGCTTGGGCCTGTAAGGCAATGTCTCGCGCTGGGCCAGATCTTTCAGCGCCTGGGCGAACAGGTCGAGCTCCCCAACGAACGCCGCACCATTGGCCAGCGCCCAGTCGCGGGCAGGCGCCAGCTGCTCGGGCGGCAGGCCCGGGCTGCGCGCGATCAGGTTCCACGAAGCGCGCGACAGCATCGTCTCGCCGAACGTGCCCGCCACAAACTGCGCCGAGGGGCATTCGGCCCGCAAAGCCGCCAGCGACGGCGGGTTCTCGCGGGTATCCGCGACCGTGACTTGCGCTCCGTGGCGCACGCACCAGCGCGCCATCGACAGCCCGGAAATGCCGAGGCCGAGGATGAGAACGTGTTGGTCTTGAAGAGCGTTCATGGGTGGATCAACGCAGCTTCAGGGTAGACAGGCCGACCAGGCACAGCAGCATGGTGATGATCCAGAAACGGACCACGACCTGGGTCTCTTTCCAGCCCTTCTTCTCGAAGTGGTGGTGCAGCGGCGCCATCTGGAACAGCCGGCGGCCTTCGCCGTATTTCTTCTTCGTGTACTTGAACCAGCTGACCTGCAGCATCACCGACAGCGCTTCGACCACGAAGATGCCGCCCATGATGGCCAGCACGATCTCCTGGCGCACGATCACGGCAATGGTGCCGAGCGCGCCACCGAGTGCCAGCGCGCCGACATCGCCCATGAACACCTGGGCCGGATGGGTGTTGAACCAGAGGAACGCCAGCCCCGCCCCCGCCATGGCGGCACAGAAGATCAGCAACTCGCCCGCACCCGGGATGTAAGGCATCAGCAGGTATTTCGAATACACCGCGTTGCCGGTGACGTAGGCAAAGATGCCCAGCGCCGTGCCCACCATCACCACCGGCATGATCGCCAGCCCGTCCAGGCCGTCGGTCAGGTTCACTGCGTTGCTCGACCCCACGATCACCAGGTAGGTCATCAGCACAAAGCCGAACACGCCCAGCGGGTAGCTGATTTCCTTGAAGAAGGGCACCATCAGTCCCGCCTGCGGCGGCAGCTCGACGGTGAAGCCCGAAATGACCCAGCGGAAGAACAGCTCGATCACCCGCAGGTTGGTGGTGCCGGACACGCTGAACACCAGATAGAACGCGGCCACCAGGCCGATCAGGGACTGCCAGAAGTACTTCTCGCGCGAACGCATGCCTTCCGGGTCCTTGTGCACCACCTTGCGCCAGTCGTCGACCCAGCCGATGGCGCCAAAACCCAGCGTCACCACCAGCACGATCCAGACGAAGCGGTTGGTCAGGTCGAACCACAGCACCGTGGAGAGCGCGATCGCGAACAGGATCAGCACACCGCCCATGGTCGGTGTGCCGCCCTTGCTCAGGTGCGACTGCATCGCGTAGCCGCGGATCGGCTGGCCGATCTTGAGGGCGGTCAGGCGGCGGATGAAATACGGGCCGGCCATCAGGCCGACGATCAGCGCCGTCAGCGCGGCCATCACCGCGCGGAAGGTCAGGTACTGGAAGACCCGCAGGAACCCGAATTCGGGTCCCAGGCTTTGCAGCCAGAGGGCCAGGCTAAGCAGCATGAGCGTCCTTCTTGTTCTGTTCGTGTTGAGCCGAAACGTCCAGTGCCAGCAGCCCCTGCACCACACGTTCCATGCGCATGAATCGCGAGCCCTTGACCAGCACGCTGCGCAGCGCGGGCGCCTGACCGGCCGACACCGTGTGCGCGACATGCGCCACCAGGTTGTCCACCTCACCCCAATGGCGCGGCACGGTCTCACCGGCGGCCTGCATGGCGGCCACCGCCTGCGCCATCCAGTCGCCGGCGCAGTGCACCGACTCGATGCCCGAGGCCATGGCATGGCGCAGCACTTCGAGATGGAAATCCAGTCCCTGGTCGCCAACCTCTCCCATGTCGCCGAGCACCAGCAGGCGCGGCGCCGGCAGCTCGGCCAGCACGCGGATCGCGGCCACCACCGAATCGGGGTTGGCGTTGTAGGTGTCGTCGATCAGCGTCACGCTGCGGTCGGGCAGCGTCAGCTTGAGCGCGCGCGAGCGGCCACCGACCGGCTCGAAGGCGTTGAGGCCACGCTCAACGTCGGCCAGCGACACCCCGGCCGCCAGCGCACAGGAAGCCGCGGCGAGCGCATTGCGCACGTTGTGCCGCCCGGCGATCTGCAGGCGAACGTTCGCGGCACCGGTCGGCGTCTTGAACGACACCGCCCAGGCGCCGTCGATCCAGTCGGCTCGCAGCGCGTGCACATCGGACTGCAGATCGCTGTCGCTGAAGGTCAAGGTGGTGCGCGCACCGGCCAGCTCGCGCCAGACCGGCGTGTAATCGTCGTCCGAAGGAAACACCGCCACACCCTCGGCCGCCAGCGCGCTGATCACGCAGCCGTTCTCGCGCGCCACGGCTTCGACCGTGCCCATGAATTCCTGGTGCTCGCGCTGGGCGTTGTTCACCAAGGCCACGGTTGGCCGGGCCAGGTCGGCAAGGTAGGCAATCTCGCCCGGGTGGTTCATGCCCAGCTCGATCACGGCCAGCCGGTGCGCGCCCGTCAGCCGCAGCAGCGTCAGCGGCACACCAATGTCGTTGTTCAGGTTGCCCAGCGTGGCATGTGCGGCAGTCCCCGCCGCAGCGCGCAGGATGGACGCGATCATCTGCGTCACCGTGGTCTTGCCGTTGCTGCCGGTCACGCCGATCACAGGCAGATCGAACTGCGTGCGCCAGAGCCGCGCCAGTTCGCCCAGTGCCAGACGCGAATCCGGAACCTCGGCCCCCGGCAGTCCGGCCGCGGCCAGCCCAGCATGGGCGATGGCGGCGACAGCGCCTGCGGCCCGGGCCTGCGGCAGGAAATCGTGGGCGTCAAAACGCTCGCCCTTGAGGGCCACGAACAGGTCGCCCGGCTGCAGGCTGCGGGTGTCGGTGTGCACCCGTGTGATCGCCCGGTCGAGGACGCCCACAGTTCGGACACCCCTGAGTTGCGGCAGCAGTTGCGAAAGGGTTTTCATGCCCCACCCCCTGCCGCAGCGCGGGCGGCCAGCGCCACGCGCGCATGTTCAACATCGGAAAACGGTTTCTTCTCGCCCATCACGTCCTGGTAGTCCTCGTGACCCTTGCCGGCGATCAGCAACACATCCGACGGTGCGGCCATCGCCACGGCGTCGGCAATCGCTTTCGCGCGATCGCCTTCGACGCGCACCGATGCGGGGTGCTGCAGGCCGCTGCGCATCTGGTCCAGGATCAGATCCGGGTCCTCCGTGCGTGGGTTGTCGCTGGTCAGCACCACATGCTGCGCCTCGTGCTCGGCCACCGATGCCATCAACGGTCGTTTGCCCGGATCGCGGTCGCCACCGCAGCCAACCAGGACCCACAGGGCGCCGCCACGCTGGCGGGCCAGCGGCTGCAAGGCCCTGAGCGCCTTTTCCAGCGCATCGGGTGTGTGGGCGTAATCCACCAGCACCAGCGGCTGCCCCGCGACCGTCGCCACCTGCTGCATGCGGCCTGGAACCGGGCTCAGCGCAGCACAGGCCCGCAGGGCATCGGCCAGTGGCATGCCCAGCGCCCGTGCAGCACCGATCACACCCAGCAGGTTGGACACGTTGTAGCCACCGATCAGGTTCAGTGTCAGGGTCCCCCGGTCGCACTCCCTGCCCTGCGCGTCGTGCTCGACCACCTCGAAGGCCATGCCGTGGTCGGTATAGGTGAGGTTTCGGGCCATCAGGCGTGCGGGCTGTTCGACGCCGACACTCCAGCGGCCCAGTGCCGGCCGACCGGCGAGCGCCTGGTCCAGCGCCCGACCCTGCGGGTCGTCCACATTGACCACCGCCGACTCCAGGCCCGGCCAGTGGAACAGCGCCGCCTTGGCCTCCCAGTAGTCGGACATGCTGCCGTGGAAGTCGAGGTGGTCCTGGGTGAAATTGGTGAAAACCGCCACGCGGATGTGGCAGGCGTTGAGGCGTCCTTCGACCAGTCCGATCGACGAGGCCTCGATGGCACAGGCCCGGATCCCGCTATCGACCATGGCACGCAGCCGCGCCTGCAGCAACACCGGGTCGGGTGTGGTCAGCCCCGTGGGCACCAGCGTGTGCCGACTCTCGCCGGCCTTCGGAGGCTGTCCGATGCCCAGCGTGCCGACCACCGCGCAGGGGCGGCCCGCAGCGCCCAGGAGCTGAGCCATCCACCAGGCCGAGGACGTCTTGCCGTTGGTTCCGGTGAAAGCCACCGTGTCCAGCGACGCGCTGGGATCGCCCTGGTAGGCGCTGGCGATCGGCCCAGCCAGCGCCTTCAAACCGTTGACCGCCCGCACACGATCGTCGCTGAAGCCGAACGCCTGCACACCGTCTGCCTCGACCAGCACCGCGGCAGCCCCGGCCTGCAGGGCAGCTGGCACGAAACGGCGACCGTCCGTCGCGGCACCCGGCCACGCCACGAAAGCATCGCCCGCGCGCACCCGGCGGCTGTCGCACTGCAGCTCGCCGGTCACGCGCTCTCGCAGCCAGCTGGCAACGGTGCGGGGATCGTTCATCGGCATCAGAACGACTCCTCGACCGTCTCGGTCACGATCTGGGGCTTGACGTTCATGTCAGGCTGCACACCCAGGATGCGCAGGGTCTGTTGCACGGTCTCGCTGAACACCGGCGCCGCCACCAGTCCACCGAAATACTGGCCATTGCTCGGCTCGTCGATCATCACCGCCACGACGATGCGCGGCGCTTCCACCGGTGCCAGCCCCACGAAGAAGCCGCGGTACTTCTTGTCGGCGTAGCCCTTGCCTTCCTGCTTGTGCGCGGTGCCGGTCTTGCCGCCCACCGAATAGCCCATGGTTTGCGCCAGCGGCGCGGTACCGCCGGGGCCGGTCACCATCTGCAGCATCTTGCGCACCGCCACGGCGTTCTGTTCGCCAAAGACCCGCACGCCAGTCGCCGGTGTCTCGCTCTTGAGCATGGTGGCCGGGATGAACTCGCCGTTGCGCGCAAAGATGGTGTATGCCTCGGCGAGCTGGAACAGCGACACCGACAGGCCGTAGCCATAGCTCATGGTCGCCTGCTCAATCGGACGCCAGGACTTGTAGGGCCGCAGCCGGCCGCTGACCGCGCCAGGGAACGGCACCTGCGGCTTCTGGCCGAAGCCAGCCTCGGCGAAGGTTTCCCACATCTCGCGCGGGCTCATCTGCATCGCGATCTTGACCGTGCCCACGTTGCTCGACTTCTGGATCACCTCGTTGACGGTGAGCGCCCCGTGGGGGTGCGAATCGCTGATGGTCGAGCCGGCGATCGTGAGCCGCCCGGGCGCGGTCTGGATCACTGTGGTTGGCTTGACCAGCCCCTTTTCCAGTGCCCGTGAGATGATGAACGGCTTCATCGTCGAGCCGGGCTCGAAGCTGTCGGTCAGCACCCGGTTGCGCAACTGCTCGCCCGTCAGGTTCAGCCGCTTGTTGGGGTTGTAGCTGGGGTAGTTGGCCAGGGCGAGCACTTCGCCGGTCTGCGTGTCGATCACGACCACGCTGCCGGCCTTGGCCTTCTGCGCCTGCACCGCCTCGCGCAGCTTCTGGTAGGCAAAGTACTGCACCTTGCTGTCGATCGAGAGCTGGAGATCGGGACCATCCACCGGCGGAATCACGTCGCGCACGTCTTCCACCACATGGCCCAGGCGGTCCTTGATCACGCGGCGCGAACCAGCCTTGCCTGCCAGCTGCTTCTCGAAGGCGAGTTCGACGCCTTCCTGCCCACGGTCTTCAACGTTGGTGAAACCGACCACGTGCGCGGCCGCTTCGCCCTCGGGGTACTGACGTTTGTATTCGCGACGCTGGTAGATGCCCTTGATGTTCAGCGCGGCAATGTTCTTGGCCACCGGCTCGTCGACCTGGCGCTTGACCCAGACGAACGTCTTGTCTTCGTTGGCCAGCTTCTTCTTGAGGTCTGCGAGTGGCATCTCCAGCAGCTTGGCGAGGTCCTTGAGCTTGGGGTCGGCCTTGTCGACATCTTCCGGAATCGCCCAGATGCTCTGCGCCACCACGCTGGAGGCCAGGATCAGGCCGTTGCGGTCCAGCACCCGGCCGCGGTTGGCGGGCAGCTCCAGCGTGCGTGCAAAACGCACCTCGCCCTGGCGCTGAAAGAAATCGTTGCCGATCACTTGCACATAGGCAGCGCGTCCCGCCAGGCCGGCGAACGCCAGCGCCAGTGCGGCCACGATGAACTTGCTGCGCCAGACCGGCGTCTTGCTCGCCAGCAGAGGGCTGGCGCTGTAGTTGATGGCCCGGTGGCTCGCCTTGCTCATTTGCGCTCCTCCCCGGCCGGGGAGGCCGTCGCCGGCGCGTTCAGCGTCACATATTCGGTGATGCCGGGGTTGACCGGGCGCATCTGCAACTGCCTCGCCGCAAGCTGCTGCACGCGTGCCGGTGTGGCCTGCTCGCGCTTCTGGACCTGCAGCTGCTCGTGGTCGGCCTCCAGGCGGTGCGCCTGCGCATTGGCCTTGTCGATCGCTGTATAGAGACGGCGCGACTCGTACTGGGTATGCACCAGATAGAAGGCGCTGACGATCACCGCCGCCAGCAGCACAAGATTGAGCCGGATCATGCCGCCACCCCGGTGCGCGTGGCCACGCGCATGACGGCGCTGCGTGAGCGCGGATTGGCGTTGACCTCGGCCTCTGAAGGCATCACGCGGGACACCTCGGTCAGGCGCGTGGGCGCCGGCTCGGCAAACGGGACGCGGCGATCCACCACAGTGCGCGAATGGCGCGCCATGAACTGTTTGACCATGCGGTCTTCCAGTGAGTGGAAGCTGATCACGACCAGTCGACCTCCGGGGCGAAGCACATGCAGGCTGTCCTCTAGCGCTTGTTGCAGCTCTTCAAGCTCGGCGTTGATGAAAATCCGAAGAGCCTGAAATGTGCGCGTTGCAGGGTCCTTGCCCGGCTCGCGGGTTTTGACCGCGCCAGCCACGACTTCGGCCAGCTCGCGGGTGGTTCGAATAGGGCCCCGTTCCTGTCGGCGACGATCAATCGCCTTTGCAACCTGTTGAGCAAACCGTTCTTCGCCGTATTCACGGATGACCTCCGACAGGGTGGATACATCGGCTGTTTCCAGCCACTGGGAGACGCTCTGGCCGCGCGTGGTGTCCATGCGCATGTCCAGCGGGCCGTCGTGACGAAAAGAAAAACCCCTCTCGGGGTCGTCGATCTGGGGCGAACTCACACCCAGGTCCATCAGTACCCCGTCCGCACACTGCGGCCCGAGGCCGCCCAGATGCCGGAAGCCCTCGTGACGGATGGAGAACCGCGCATCGCCGGCCTCCAGCTGCTGCGCCGCCGCGATGGCCTGAGGATCCTTGTCGAACGCCGTCAGACGACCGGCCTCCGAGAGCTGCTGAAGGATCAGCCGCGAGTGACCGCCACGCCCGAAAGTCGCATCGACGTAGTGACCGTCCGCCCGGATCGCCAGCGCTTGCACGGCTTCGTTGAGCAGGACGGTGTGATGTACCCATGTGTCTGTCACCGTGGTCCTCAGAAGGCAAAGTCCTTGAGGACATCGGGCATGGGCTTCTGCATCTCCTCGGCCTCCTTGGCGGCGTAGGACTGCGCATCCCACAGTTCCAGGTAGGAGCCCATGCCCAGCAGCACCGCATCGCGCGAAATGCCGGCCGCGGTGCGCAACTCGGGCGAGACCAGGATGCGACCGGAAGCGTCCATGTCGACGTCCATCGCATTGCCCAGAAAGATGCGGCGCCACCACTGCGCGTCCATCGGCAGCGTGGCGATGCGGGCCCGGAATTTCTCCCACTCGTCGCGAGGGAATACCATCAGGCAGCCATGCGGGTGCTTGGTGATCGTGAGCTGGCCGGTCGAAGCACCCAGGGCGTCACGGTGCCGGGTCGGCATGGAAAGCCGGCCCTTGGCATCGAGACTGAGTGAAGAAAGACCCTGGAACACTGCGATTCGCCCTGTTAAAACACTTTTCACCACTTAATTGCACTTTTTTCCACTGTATCAGGAAAACAGAGTGGTGCAACTGCGCAGGCGCAGCTTTTTTCAATGAAATCAATCACTTAGAACACATTTTGAAGCAATTGCCACTTCAAAATCTCAGCAAAAGCAAGCACTTACAACAAGCTGTGAAAGTGATGCTTGAAAACCCCGTTACACACCGGGTGGCCGACGGACGGTGATTTCCTCCCCCATGCAGAGGCGGATGGGCAAAACAAAAGGCCTCACCCGCCTTTCAGCGGATGAGGCCAGAGTGCCTCCAGGCCGGGCTTAGCGGCCGGTGATCAGAGGATGTAACGCGAGAGATCCTCGTTGCGGCTGAGTTCGCCCAGACGCCCATTCACGTACGCGGCATCGATCACCACGGTCGCATCCGGCAGTGCGGTAGCACCGAAACTGACTTCGTCGAGCAGATGCTCCATCACCGTCGCCAGCCGCCGCGCGCCGATGTTCTCGGTGCGCTCGTTGACGTCGCAGGCGATCTGCGCCAGTTGGCGAATGCCATCCGCCCGGAAGTCCAGCGTCACGCCTTCGGTCGCCAGCAGCGCCTGGTACTGCTTGACCAGGCTGGCGTGGGTGCTGGTGAGGATGGCTTCGAAATCGTCGACCGACAGCGACTGCAGCTCGACCCGGATCGGGAACCGGCCTTGCAGCTCGGGAATCAGGTCGCTGGGCTTGGCCAGGTGGAAGGCTCCACTGGCGATGAACAGGATGTGATCGGTCTTGACCATGCCGTACTTGGTCGACACCGTTGTGCCTTCGACCAGCGGCAGCAGATCGCGCTGCACACCCTGGCGCGAGACCTCGGCGCCGCCCGTCTCGCTGCGCGAGGCCACCTTGTCGATCTCGTCGATGAAGACAATGCCGTTCTGCTCGGTGTTGTGCAGCGCGCGCGTGCGCACATCTTCCTCGTTCACCAGCTTGCCGGCCTCTTCGTCGACCAGCAGCTTCATCGCTTCACCGATCCTGAGCTTGCGCTTGCGGCGCTTGTCCTGCCCCATCTGGCTGAACATGCCACGCAACTGCTCGGCCATCTCTTCCATGCCGGCCGGCCCCATGACCTGCATGGCGGGCGCCGCCTCGGCCAGGTCAATCTCGATCTCGCGGTCATCCAGCAAGCCTTCGCGCAGCTTCTTGCGGAACGCCTGGCGCGCAGTGCTGTCCGGGTTGGGCAAGGGCTCGCCAGCCATGCCGCGCGGCGGCGGCAACAGCACGTCGAGGATGCGGTCTTCGGCCGCGTCTTCGGCGCGCATGCGCTGCTTGCGCATGTCGGATTCACGGGTCTGCTTGACCGCCATCTCGACCAGGTCGCGCACGATGCTGTCGACATCCTTGCCGACGTAGCCGACCTCGGTGAACTTGGTGGCCTCGACCTTGATGAACGGCGCATCGGCCAGCCGCGCCAATCGTCGCGCGATCTCGGTCTTGCCCACACCCGTGGGACCGATCATCAGGATGTTCTTGGGCGTGATCTCGGGTCGAAGCTTTTCGTCGACCTGCTGGCGGCGCCAGCGGTTGCGCAAGGCGATGGCCACCGCGCGCTTGGCGCCGTTCTGGCCGATGATGAAGCGGTCGAGTTCGGAGACGATCTCCTGAGGCGTCATCGAAGACATGTTTCAGAGCACCTCGACGGTGTGGTTCATGTTGGTGTAGATGCAGATCTCGCCAGCGATGGCCAGCGACTGCCGCACGACGTCTTCGGCGCTGAGTGCTGTGTGCTGCACCAGTGCCCGTGCGGCGGCTTGCGCATAGGCACCACCCGATCCGATGGCGACCACGCCGTGTTCCGGTTCCAGCACATCGCCATTGCCGGTGATGATCAGCGCCGCACTGCGGTCGCCGACCGCCAGCATCGCTTCCAGCCGCCGCAGCACGCGGTCGGTGCGCCAGTCGCGCGTGAGGTCAATCGCTGCGCGCACCAGATGCCCCTGGTGCTTTTCCAGCTTGGCCTCGAAGCGCTCGAACAGCGTGAACGCATCAGCAGTGGCGCCTGCAAAACCCGCCAGCACCTGATCGCGATAGAGCTTGCGCACCTTGCGCGCCGTGCCCTTGACGACCACATTGCCCAGCGTCACCTGGCCATCGCCGCCGATGGCGACCTGCACCCCGTCAGGCGTCTCGCGGCGCACGCAGACGATGGTGGTTCCGTGAAAAGTTTCCATAGTTCAGAAAGATGAGGACGGTCCAGCCGATCTCAAGCCAGAACAAAAATGAGAGAGGAGATTGTTCCGGGGCGCCGCGGAACCGGCTCCGCCGGGCCGCCAGCGCCGCCCCTTGGGGGGTGACGCCGCAGGCGGCGCGGGGGAGGCAGTTCAGTCGTTTCTCACGACCACTTTGGCGTACTCGGTAATGCCGATGACGTTGAAGAACGCCGACACCAGACGGTGCACGTCCACGAACTGGACGATGCGGCCGGATGCATGATGACCGGCCACCCAGTTGAGCAGCGTACCGGCGGCCGAGAAGTCGACCCGGATCAGGTTGCGACAGGAAATGATCATCACGTCGGCACCCTGCAGGCGCCGTTCGAGATCTTCGAGCGTGCCCTGCGGATCGCCCCGGATTTCCCCCGAGAGCTCCACCAGGCCCAGGTGGTTGAATTCGGTCGAAGGACCGTCGACGCTCGAGTCCCCCATGTATCCGGAATGACCCGAAGGAATGGTTTCGCGGATGACTTCTCCCAGCACAGAACCGCCCTCGTCGGGATCGGTCTTTCCGGAGGAAAGCGATTTGAAGTGGCAGCGCGGCCGTTCCCAACCAGGCGGCGACACCTCGTAGGTCACGCAGAAATCCAGCGCGGTCAGCTCGAATTCGTCCGGCCGGTTCATGACACGCAGCACCGCCATGCGCAACTCCCACCAGAGCTGCTCCACATCGCGACGACCCGACGGCGTGAGCTGTTTGAGCAGCTCGCGCAACTCCGCTGCACCCAAAAAGGCGAGCTCCACATCCTGGTCGCCCCAGAGTGTGAAGACACCCAGCAGCGCACGGGCCGCCTTGACATCGATGGCTTCGATGTCCGACCAGTCCAGCACCCAGGGCTGGCCCGCACGCAGCAACACATTCTGCAGGGTCCCCACTGCGTGGGCATCCACCTCGGGATCGCAGGCCCAAGCCGCCCTGGTCGGCGCAGAAGATGGCGTGTAGACCTTGCCGGTCATCGCGGAAACAATCTCGGGCATGTCGTACCACTGCGGTGGCGAACGCCCGAACCGGTTCACGAAATCGACTGCCTGGCTCTCGAACGGCGCCAGCTGTCCGGTCGCACGGTAGAGATCGAACAGGGCCAGCCAGTCATCGAGCTGGTTCTCGCGCGGACCGCCTTCCGCAATGGTTTCCTTCAAACCCTGCTCGGCGCCCGTGTCATCGCCATTGGCAAAGCGGATCGCCGCTTCTTCGACCTCGGGATCCTGAGCAATCTCGTGCACATCGAGTGCATAGAAGTGCGAAGCGGAAAAGGCTGGACCAGCGCCGCTCCGACTGCCACCGCCCAGAGGGGCGTTGTTGGTGGGGGCCATCAGGCCTGTTCGTGCCGTTGCCGGCGGCGGCACTGGCGGTTCGGCCGACGGCCTTGGCGGGGGCACGGTTTCGCGCAACTCGGGAATCGTGCGGCCATCGTGGGCAGGTGCCGCCCGGGGCGCGGGCACCGACAAGGGTTGCGGCGGCGAGGTGGTGGCCTCGGCGTCGTTCAGCCCGGCTGCCTCGGTCTCGTTGTACTGGGCATCCAGCCGCTTCTGCTCGGGTTCCTTCTTGGCCGATGCACTGCCGTTCTTGCGGTCCAGCGGCGAACCACCCGTCGTGTGCGCGCCCGAGTTGGGTCCACCAGCCGTGGTCAGGGAATCCGGCCCCTTGGTCTTCCACCACTGCATCGACATCTGCGCTTCAATCTCGTCGATCTTCTTGAGCGTCATGGCCCGGTCGTCCGGCTTGGACGGCAGGCTGCTCTGGAAGAACGACGGGCGCACGCCCTGGCCACCTTCGCCGGTCACCTCGCGGCTGCGGATCTTGCGAAGCATGTCGAACTCGCGCTTGCGCACGAAGTCGTTGCGCCGCTTGCGCTCGATCATCTCCTTGAGCGCAGCCTTGTTGTACTCGCTCTCGCGGTCTGCACTGCGCGTGTCCAGATCCGACCAGCTCGTGGTCGGATGACGCACGAACTTCACCACCTTCGACAGGAAACCGCCGTTGGAGTCGTCCTTGGTCATGGGAGCGTCAAGACGTGGAGAAGGAGAAACAAGTCAGGGAATCAGTCCCCGAACATCTTCTGCTTGAGTTCGCGGCGCTGCTGGGCTTCCAGCGACAGGCTGGCGGTCGGGCGCGCCATCAGGCGGCCTACACCGATGGCTTCGCCGGTTTCTTCGCAGTAGCCGTAATCGCCAGAGTCGATGCGGGCGATCGCCTGTTCGATTTTCTTGAGGAGCTTGCGCTCGCGGTCACGGGTGCGCAGCTCCAGCGCGTGCTCTTCCTCGATCGTGGCGCGGTCGGCCGGATCGGGAACCACTACGGTGTCTTCGCGCAGATGTTCGGTCGTCTCGCCGGCATTGGCCAGCATGTCGTCCTTGAGCTGCGACAGCTTTCGTCGGAAGAACGCCAGCTGGACGTCATTCATGTATTCCGAGTCGGGCATGGACTGCACGTCCTGATCGGTCAGTTGATCGACCGGCAGGGACTTCCAGTTGTTCGCCCGCTTGGGGTCTTTCTTGATGGCGGAGGGCGCGGGGGAGGTCATCACACGTTCGTTCGATTGGGAAAAGGTCGCCTTGGCGGCGTTGGGAGCATGGGTGGGCACCACGGCAGCCTGGGTCATCTGCTCCATCATCACCTTCTTGGCTGCCCGCTTGCCCAAGGGGCGGGGCGTCGGTTCGATGACAACAGGAGCGGGCACGGGTGCGGGTGCAGCCACGGAAACGGACTTTGCAGGCGATTTTTTGGCCGTTGCAGCCTGGGGAGCAGGCACCACCTTGGGCGCAGGCGCAGCCTTGGGGGCCGCAAGCTTCTTGGGTACCGGCACTGCCTTGGGGGCCACAGCTGCCTTGGCGGGAACCTTGGCCTTGGCTGGCGCTGCCACAGACTTCTTGGCAGGAGCAGCCGCCTTGGACGCCACCGCCTTCTTGGCCACCGGCTTTGCTGCCGGTTTGACCACGGCCTTCGCCGCGGGCTTGGTGGCCGCTTTCTTCACGGGAGATGCCTTGGCAACCGTCGGCTTCGCGGCAGACGCGGACCGCCCTTTGCCTGCCGCAGGGGCGGGTTTCCGGTTCTTGGCGGTTGTGGTGGCCGGGGCTTTCACAAAGGATCTCCTCTCAGTGCCTGACGTTGCCTGAAGCTGGGGTTGCGGGCTGATCCGGGAGGTTTCCCCGACCGCCTCACCATGCCCGGTCGATACCGGCTGGTTTGTGGTTATACCCCGTTTGCGGGCCGCGACGGCGCTGCGCTCGACCTGCAGGCGGTCGACAGGTCTCTTGGGTCGGGCGGCACCCGACTTGGGCGGCGATTGTAACGACGCAGGCGGAGCGGTTACTGACTTGGGATCCGAGGGAAAACCCAGGCGTTGGAGAAGCGAGACAAACAACACTTGGGGTTCCGTTTCCGCTTCGTTGGCGCAACAGCCGGGTCAGACCAGCGCCTGGTCCAGGCCCTGCACCAGGATGTCCCGGGGCAGGTCGATACCGATGAATACCATCTTGCTCATCCGGGCCTCGCCTTCGGCCCAGACCGGCCCCAGATCGCTGCCCATGAGCTGGTGCACGCCCTGGAAGATGACCTTTCGGTCGGTACCCTGCATGTTCAGCACACCCTTGTAGCGCAGCATGCGCGGGCCGTAGACCTGCACTATGGCGCCCAGGAAATCTTCCAGCTTGGCGGGGTCAAAGGGTTTGTCGGCCCGGTAGACAAAGCTCTTGACGTCGTCATCATGGTGATGGTGGTGGCCGTGAGCGTGGTCGTGCTGGTGCGAGGGGTGGTCGCAGGCTTCGCCCGGTGCGTGGTCGTGGTGGTCATGACCGTGGTGATCGTGGTCATGGTCGTCCACGGTCAGGAAGTCGGGATCGATGTCCAGCTTGGCGTTCAGGTTGAAGCCCCGCAGGTCGAACACCTCCTTTAGCGCAACCTCGCCGAAATGCACCGTGCGGATGGGTGCGCGCGGGTTCATGTGCTTGAGGCGGTGGATCAGGGCATCGACCTCATCCTTCGACACCAGATCGGCCTTGCTGACGAAGATCTGGTCGGCGAAACCCACCTGGCGGCGCGCTTCCTGGCGGTCGTTGAGCTGCTGGGCGGCATGCTTGGCATCCACCAGGGTCAGGATGGAATCCAGCAGGTACTGCTCGGCCACCTCGTCGTCCATGAAGAAGGTCTGTGCCACCGGGCCCGGATCGGCCAGGCCGGTGGTCTCGATCACCACGCGCTCGAAATCCAGCTCGCCCTTGCGCTTCTTCTGCGCCAGATCGGCCAGCGTGGCGCGCAGATCGTCGCGGATGGTGCAGCAGATGCAGCCGTTGCTCATCTGGATGATGTTTTCCTGCGTGTCGGCCACCAGGATCTCGTTGTCGATGTTCTCTTCGCCGAACTCGTTCTCGATCACCGCGATCTTCTGGCCATGGGCCTCGGTCAGCACGCGCTTGAGCAGCGTGGTCTTGCCCGAGCCGAGGAAGCCGGTGAGGATGGTGGCGGGGATGAGCGACATGGCGGGTTCCGTATGCAAAAAGCAGGCCGGGAGTGTAGTGCAGCGCAGGCAGGCGCGTCTGTTCAGAGCTTTTTCATGACCACCAGCCCCTTGAGGTACTCACCTTCCGGGAAATTGATGGTCATCGGGTGGTCGCAGGCGCCGCCCAGGCGCTGCAGGATGGCACCGTCCACGCCCGCGTCCAGGCCGGCCGACGCAACGATCTTGTGGAACAGCTCCACGCCGATGCCACCGGAGCACGAGAAGGTGAACAGCACGCCGCCCGGCGGCAGCAGCTTGAACGCCAGGCGGTTGATGTCCTTGTAGGCGCGGGCAGCCCGTTCGGCATGCGCAGCGGTGGGCGCCAGCTTGGGCGGGTCGAGCACGATGGCGTCGAACTGACGACCCTCGGCGACGAACTGGCGCAGCGAGGCATTGACGTCGGCGTCGATGAAGGTCGCCTGCGCCGGGTCCAGGCCGTTGAGCAGCAGGTTGGCGCGCGCCTGCTCCAGCGCTGGTCCGGACGAGTCGATGCTGGTCACATGCCCGGCCCCACCCGCCAACGCGGCCACCGAGAACCCGCCGGTGTAGCTGAAGCAGTTGAGCACCTGGGCAAACTTCAGGCGCTTCGTGTAGTCGTGCAGCGCCAGGCGGCTGTCGCGCTGGTCCAGGTAGTAGCCGGTCTTGTGGCCCAGGGCAATGTCCAGTCCCAGGCGCCAGCCATGTTCCTGCAGCTCGAAGGCCGTGGGACCATCGCCGCGCAGCCAGCCGGTGACTTCCGGCAGGCCCTCCAGCGCGCGCGAGCTGGCGTCGGAGCGTTCGTACAGGCAGGTGCAACCGGTCAGTTCCAGCAAGGCGTCGGCAATCGCATCCTTCCATCGTTCGACGCCGGCCGCGCCGAACTGCGCCACCAGGGTGTCGCCATAGCGGTCAACCACCAGGCCAGGCAGTCCGTCGGACTCGCCGTGCACCAGGCGCAGCCCGTTGCTGTCGATGCCCATGCGCCCGCGCAGGGCGATGGCGCGGAGCAGTGTGTCGTGGAAAAAGGCGGCATCGATGCGCTGGGCCTGGTCAAAGCTCCAGGCGCGCACGCGGATCTTGGAACTGGGCGAATACGCGCCCCAGGCCAGGAATTCGCCCTCGTGGCTATCCACGCGCACGGTTTCGCCGACGTCGGCGCCACCTTTGGCGATGGCGCCGTCGAACACCCAGGGGTGGCGGCGTTGCAGCGAGCGTTCTTTGCCCGGCTTGAGTCGAATGGTTTTCATGGGTGGATTGTGGCTCCCCCCGCGCCGCGGAACGTACGCTCCCCCCGCGCCGCCTGCGGCGTCACCCCCCCAGGGGGCGATGCGTGTGGCCCGGCGGAGCCGGTTCCACCGCATCCTGGATGGGAGGCACTTTGCGCCGTCAGCCGGTCTTGTCCGGCGGCTTGCGCGTCTTCGCCCTGGGGTGGGCGGCGTCGTAGGCCTTGGCCAGGTGCTGGAAATCCAGCCGGGTATAGACCTGCGTGGTGCCGATGCTGGCGTGACCCAGCAGCTCCTGCACCGCGCGCAGGTCGCCGCTGGACTGCAACAGGTGGCTGGCGAACGAGTGGCGCAGCATGTGCGGGTGCACCGGCGTCGAGAGGCCCGCGAGCATCGAACGGCGCTTGAGCCGCACCCGGATGTGCTGCGGCGTCAGGCGTTGTCCGCGCTGTCCGATGAACAGCGCCGGGTCTTCGTTGGCCCAGGCCGCCCGCGCCGCCAGCCAGCGCTCCAGCGCCGCCAGTGCCGCGCGACCGACCGGCACGCTGCGCCGCTTGGACCCTTTGCCCAGCACATGGGCCTCACCACCGGGGATGTCGATCCAGCCGCGCGCGGTGGTGCTGGCGATCACGTCCAGCCCGACCAGCTCGCCGATGCGCAGACCGCAGCCGTACAGCAGTTCGGTGATGCAGCCGTCGCGGGCTTCCAGCCCAGGGTCATCGCCCTCTTCCACATGCGAGGCCAGCTGCACCGATTCGTCCACGCCCAGCGCCTTGGGCAGGGGTTTGCCGGCCTTGGGCGCGCGCACGTCCTGCACCGGGTTCTGGGTGACCAAGCCTTGCCGGCCCATCCACACATAGAGCCCCCGCCAGCCCGAAAGGATCAGCGCGATGCCACGCGCGCTGCGGCCGGCGCTGTGCATCTGCGCCACCCAGCGCCGCACATGCGCGCTCTGCACCTGGCGCAGGCCGATGCCGGCCGACTGCGCGGCATCGCTCAGACGGCGCAGGTCTCCGGTGTAGAGCTCGACGGTGCGCGTGGCCAGCCGTTTGTCGACGCGCACATGGTCAAGATAGGCCTCGACCAGCGCCGCGTCGGTGGCGTCTGCGGGCAGCCGGGAGACCACGCCGCCGCTCATGTTCTCTTCGCTCAGGGGCGCAGGCGCGAGAGCGCCGCGCTGGTCAGCTCACCCATGCGTTCGAGGAACTCCGTGCCCATGTCGGCCGCAAAACGGTGCGGGTCGGACGAACCCAGCACCAGCAGGCCAAAGGCCTCCGGGCTGCCGGCGTCGCGCAGCGGAATCAGCGCCAGCGAGGCCACCGCCCCAGGATCGACCAGCCAGCTGGCGGCCTCCAGGCCCGGGTTGGCGCCGCAATAGGGACGCGGCAGCGACGCGGCAAATGCGCGCACATCCTCGCTGGCGCCCTGGGCATAGGCCTGTCCGGCAAAGTCTGCGGCCACGTCCCACAGCTTGACCGCGACTTGCGGCACGTTGAACTGCGCCGCCATTTCGGTGGCCGCCACCAGCGGCAGTTCCTGCGCGTCGCGGGTCAGCAGCAGCTCGCGGGTCCAGCGGTGCAGGCGGTCGGCGATCGCCGAGTTCTCCTGCCCGTGGCGGATCATGTCGGCCGAGCGCAGCTCCAGCCCCTTGATCTTCTCGCGCAGCATCTCGGCCTGCCGCTCCTGCAGGCTCACGGCGCGCTGGCCGTGGGGACTGCTCAGTTGCACCGATGCCAGCACGCCCGCGTGACGCTCGAAGAAGTCCGGCGTGTTGGCCAGGTAGTTGGCGATGTCGTCTTCGGTGATCGGGGGGATGGTCGGTTCGGTCATGGGTCTCGCAAGCTCAGTGAAGTTCAGGCCAGTTCGGGCACGTCGATCTCGCCGTCGAACACCGACGTGGCGGGACCGGTCATGTAAACCGGTGCGTCGTGTGCGGCATTGTCCTGCCACGCGATGGTGAGCACGCCGCCGCGCGCCTGCACGTCCACCCGGGCGTCCAGCAGGCCCAGGCGGATGCCGGCAACCACCGCCGCACAGGCGCCGGTGCCGCAGGCCAGGGTTTCGCCCGCGCCGCGCTCGAACACCCGCAGGCGCACGTTCGCGCGGTCGATCACCTGCAGGAAGCCGGCGTTGACGCGGAACGGGAAGTGGCGGTGGCTCTCGATCTGAGGCCCCCAGGTCGCCACCGGCGCGGTGTCGACATCGTCCACCAGCAGCACGGCGTGCGGGTTGCCCATCGACAGCACCGCCACCGGCGCCACCTCGCCACCGGCCAGCGGCAGCGTCCAGCGCTCAAAACCGCCCATGGTTTGCGGCACGAGGCCGGCGGGATCGAACGGCACGCGCGCCAGGTCGAACACCGGCGCGCCCATGTCCACGGTCACGCGGCCGTCGGCGTTCAGCGCCAGGCTGATCTCGCCGTTCTTCACCTTCACCCGCACCGGGTTGAGTTCGGTCAGGCCCTTGTCGCGCACATAGCGCACGAAACAGCGTGCGCCGTTGCCGCAATGTTCAACTTCGCCGCCGTCGGCGTTGTGGATCACATATTCGAAATCGACGGCCGATGAAGGCGCCGGCCGCACCGTGAGGATCTGGTCGGCGCCGACGCCGAAATGGCGGTCGGCCAGGAAACGGTACTGGGCCGTGCTCAGGCCCAGGCGCCCACGCGTCTCGTCGAGCACGACGAAGTCATTGCCCGCACCCTGCATCTTGGTGAATCTCACTCGCATGGGTCGATTATCGGCCCACATCGGTGCGCCGCAGGGCGGTGCACGGGCACCGTCACGGATCAGCGCCCCGCCCCAGGGTCGGACTTGCGCACAAAGCCGGTGCCGTTTTGTATGCAATCTTGTGCGGATTGCGTACAAAACCAGGGAGCTGAGGCTGGCACGGCTCGTGCAAGACAAGCGGCATGGACGCCATCTCCGCCCCCGCTCCCGCCGCCATCGAACTCGTGGCCCTGACCAAACAATATGGTCCGGGCGCTATCGCTGTCGATGCCATCGATCTGCGCATCGAAGCCAACAGCTACTGCTGCCTGCTCGGTCCGTCGGGCTGCGGCAAAAGCACGACGCTGCGCATGATCGCGGGGCACGAGAGCACCACCAGCGGCGACATCCTGCTGGAGAACCGCAACATCACCTCGCTGCCGGCAGCCGCACGCGGCACGGCCATGATGTTCCAGAGCTTTGCCTTGTTCCCGCACCTCTCGGCGCTGGACAACGTGGCCTTCAGTCTCAAGATGAAAGGCGTGGACAAGGCCGAGCGCCACGCCCGCGCGCAGGACCTGCTCGAACGCGTGGCCATGGGCCACCTGGCGCAACGCAAGCCGGGCGAACTTTCCGGTGGTCAGCAGCAGCGCGTGGCGCTGGCCCGGGCGCTCATCACCCAGCCGCGAGTGCTGCTGCTGGACGAACCGCTCTCCGCCCTCGACCCCTTCCTGCGCATCCAGATGCGCGCCGAGCTGCGCCACTGGCAGCGGGAGCTGGGCCTGACCTTCATCCACGTCACGCACTCGCAGGAAGAAGCGATGGCGCTGGCCGACACCATGGTGGTGATGAACCACGGCCGCATCGAACAGGTCGGCGCGCCCCACACCGTCTACAACCGCCCGGCCAGCGAGTTCGTGGCCCGCTTCATGGGTGGCCACAACGTGCTGCAGACCAGCGGCGGCAAGGTCGCCGTGCGCAACGACCACATCCGGCTGGCACCGGCCGGCAGCACCGGCTGGACCGCCACCGTCAGCGACGTCGAGTACCAGGGCACCTATGTGCTGCTGGGCCTGCAGCTGGACGGCAGTGAGCCCAAGGACGGCGGTGTCTCGGTGATGTTGTCCGAGGCCCGCTTCGTCGAGCACCCCCTGGCCACCGGCGACCGCGTCGACCTCGGCTGGGACCCTGCACAGGCCCACACGCTGGCGGCCTGAGCTTTCTTCGCATTCCCTTTCCCCCACCCCTCCGCAACCCGACCCAAGGAGTTCTCCATGTCCGATTCCACCGATCCGAAATCCGTCGCCGACGGCATCTCGCGCCGCAGCCTGCTGCAGGGCACCGCCGGCATGGCCGGCATCCTGGCCAGCGGCCTGGCACCCGCCGTGCACGCAGCCGACCCCATCACCCTGCGCTACCTGGGCACCGCGGTGAACCAGGACAAGGCGATTGGTGACAAGTTCGAAAAAGACACCGGCATCAAGATCCAGTACGTGGCAGTGACCACCGACGACGTGACCAAGCGGGCCGTCACCGCCCCCAACAGCTTCGACCTGATCGACACCGAGTACTTCTCGCTCAAGAAGATCGTGCCCACTGGCAACCTCAAGGGCATCGACGTCAAGAAGATCAAGAACGCCGACAAGATCACCTCGCTGTTCACCACTGGCACCGTCGCCGGCAAGGCCGTGGGCGACCAGGGCACCGCCCCCAAGAAGGTGATCTACCTCGAAGGCGAGAAGAGCAAGAAGTTCGCGACCGCGCCGACGCAATTCATGTCGCTGATTCCCACGGTCTACAACGCCGACACCCTGGGCATCCGCCCCGACCTGATCAAGCGCCCGATCAGCTCCTGGGCCGAGCTGCTGAACCCCGAATTCAAGGGCAAGGCCGCGATCCTGAACATTCCTTCGATCGGCATCATGGACGCCGCCATGGTGGTCGAGGCCATGGGCCTCTACAAGTACCCCGACAAGGGCAACATGACCAAGAAGGAAATTGATCTGACGATCAAGACCCTGATCGAGGCCAAGAAGGCTGGCCAGTTCCGCGCCCTGTGGAAGGACTTCAACGAGTCGGTCAACCTGATGGCCTCGGGCGAAGTGGTGATCCAGTCGATGTGGAGCCCGGCCGTGACCGCCGTGCGCACCAAGGGCATCGCCTGCAACTTCCAGCCGCTCAAGGAAGGCTATCGCGCCTGGGCCGCCGGCTTCGGCCTGCCCGCCACGCTGTCCGGCCGCAAGCTCGATGGCGCCTACGAGTTCATCAACTGGTTCCTCGACGGCTGGGCCGGCGCCTACCTCAACCGCCAGGGCTACTACAGCGCCGTGCTGGAGACTGCCAAGTCCAAGATGGAAGCCTACGAGTGGGCTTACTGGATGGAAGGCAAGCCCGCCACGCAGGACATCAAGAGCCCCAACGGCGATGTGCTGGCCAAGGCTGGCGCGGTGCGCGACGGCGGCAGCTACGAAGCGCGCATGGGCGGCATCGCCTGCTGGAACGCGGTCATGGACGAGAACGAGTACATGGTCCGCAAGTGGAATGAATTTGTCGCAGCCTGACCACCCAGCCATCTGAGCCCATGAGCACGAACACCAGCATCGCGGCCCCGGTCACCGACAGCCCCAACCGCACGGTGCCGGCCTGGTGGCAGGCCACGCCGTACACGCTGGTGTTCGTGCTGTTCTTCCTCATCCCCCTGGGGCTGGTCCTGATGGTCAGCTTCTGGGACTTCAACGAGTACGAGCTGGTTCCGACGTTCACGCTGCGCAACTACCTCTCGGTGTTCGAGGGCTGTTCGTCGCTGACCGACAACGGCGACCTGTGCGTCACGCTCGCCACCTACCTCTCCACGCTGAAGTTCTGCCTGCTGGTCTGGCTGATCACGCTGCTGCTGGGCTTTGCCGTGGCCTACTTTCTCGCGTTCCACGTGCACTCGTCGGGCATGCAGACGGCGCTGTTCGTGCTGTGCACGGTGCCGTTCTGGACGTCCAACGTCATCCGCATGATTTCCTGGGTGCCGCTGCTGGGCCGCAACGGCCTGGTCAACCAGAGCCTGCAGGGCATCGGTCTGATCGACCAGCCCGTCGAGTGGCTGCTGTTCTCCGACTTCTCGGTGGTGCTGGCCTTCGTGCACCTCTACACCATGTTCATGATCGTGCCCATCTTCAACAGCATGATGCGCATCGACCGCAGCCTGCTGGAAGCGGCCAACGACGCTGGCGCCAGCGCCTGGCAGACGCTGTGGAACGTGATCGTGCCGCTGTGCAAGACCGGCATCATCATCGGTTCGATCTTCGTCATCACCATCGTCATGGGCGACTTCGTGACCATCGGCGTCATGGGCGGCCAGCAGATCGCCTCGGTCGGCAAGATCATCCAGGTGCAGACGTCGTACCTGCAGTTCCCGCTGGCTGCGGCCAACGCGGTGATCCTGCTCGCGGTGGTGCTCATGATCATCTGGGGCCTCACCCGGCTGGTCGACATCCGGAAGGAACTCTGACCATGCAAGCCCGAGTCTCCGACGCCCGCGCCGCCGGCTTCTGGCCGCTGGCTACCGTTTTTGCCCTGTTCGTGCTGTTCATGTACGGCCCGATGTTCGTCATCTTCGTGCTCTCCTTCCAGGGACCGGAAGGTGGTCTGACCTTCCCGATGCGGGGCGCCTCGCTGCACTGGTTCCACCAGCTCGCCGAGGGCCTGGGCACGGTGGACATCGGCGCCGCCTTCACGCGCTCGCTGATGCTGGGCGCGGTGGTGATGGTCTTCACGGTCGTGCTGTCGGTGCTGGCGGGTCTGGCCTTTCGCAAGAAGCTGGGCGGCGGCAATGCGCTGTTCTACGTGACCGTGGCCAGCCTGATCATGCCGTCCATCATCGTGTCTCTGGGCATCGGCCTGCAGTTCCGCCTGCTCGACGGCGCGCTCAAGTGGCTGCTGGAAGCCGTCGGCGCGACCTCCACCCTGGAGGAATACGGGACCGCGCTGGGCTTGTTCACCTCGGCCCTGGGCGCGCACCTGACCTGGACGCTGCCGTTCGGCCTGCTGATCATGTTTGCGGTGTTCAACCGCTTCAACCCGGCGTACGAAGAGGCCGCGCGCGACCTGGGCGCCACGCCCTGGCAGACCTTCCGCCACGTCGTGCTGCCGCTGATCGGGCCTTCGGTGGTCGGTATCGGCATGTTCGGCTTCACCCTCAGCTGGGACGAGATCGCCCGCACCTCGCAGGCCATCGGCGACGTCAACACCCTGCCGCTGGAACTGCAGGGCCTGACCTCGACCGTCACCACGCCAGCCATCTATGCGCTGGGCACGGTGACCACGGTCGTCTCCTTCGCGGTGATGGGCATCACCGTCGGCCTGGCGATGTGGCTGAAGAAAAAATGAAACCCGCCGCGACGCCGCTGTCCGACCAGGCGATCTACGAGCGCATGGTCTCGGCCATCCTCGACCACCAGTTGCCGCCCGGCACCAAGCTGGTGGAAGACCGGCTGGCGGCGGCCTTCGGCGTCTCGCGCACGCGCATCCGGCCGGTGCTGGTGCGGTTGGCCAACGAGAAGGTGGTCACGCTCACGCCCAACCGTGGTGCGGCGATTGCCGAACCCAGTGAAGCCGAGGCGCGCGAAGTGTTCGAGGTGCGCCGCATGATCGAACCGCTGCTGGTGGAGCGCTTCATCGGCCTGGCCACGGCGGCCCACATCCAGTCGCTCAAGCACTGCATCCGCGACGAGGAAGCGGCGCGCAAGGCCGGCGACATGCGGCGCGCCATCCGCCTCTCGGGCGACTTCCACCTGCAGATCGCCGAACACGCCGGCCACCAGACCCTGGGCGGCATCCTGCGCGAACTGGTTTCGCGCACGTCGCTCATCCTGATGGCCTACAGCGCTCCGCACAGCCAGGCGCGCGACGAGGCCACGGCCTGCGGCTGCCAGGAACACCGCGCCCTGCTGGCCGCGATCCAGCTGCGCGATGCGAAAGAAGCGGGTCGCCTGATGCGCGAGCACCTCGAACGGCTGGAGTCGCAGCTGAGCTTTTCGGCGACACCCGAAGCGGCGCCCGACCTGCTCGAACTGTTCGGTTCATGAAACAGCTGCTGGTCATCAATCCCAATACCTCGGAACGGGTCAGCACGCTGCTGCAGCAGCACGTGCAGGCGGCGGCCGGTTCACACGTGGCGGTGCGCACCGTGACGGCCCGCTTCGGCGCGCCCTACATCGCCGACGAGGCCAGCTACGCGGTGGCAGGTCACGCGGCGCTGGACGCCTGGGCCGCCGCGCTGACGGGCTCTGAACCGAAACCCGATGCGGTGCTGATCGGCTGTTTCGGCGACCCCGGCCTGATGGCATTGCGCGAGTCCAGCCCGGCGCCGGTCACCGGCCTGGCCGAAGCCGCCTTCATCGAAGCCGCACGCCACGGGCGCTACGCCATCGTCACCGGCGGCGAGCGCTGGGGCCCCATGCTGCAGCGGCTGGCGCAGGCACTCGGACAGGCGCAGCAACTGGCCGGCATCCACACCGTGGCACCCACCGGCGCCCAGCTCGCGGCGGAACCGGCAGCGGCCCACCGTCTGCTGGCCCAGGCCTGCCGAGACGCCGCTCACCAGCTGGGCGTGCAGGCAGTGATCCTGGGCGGCGCAGGCCTGGCCGGCATGGCTGCGGCCGTGCAAAGCCAGGTTCCAGTCCCGGTGATCGACAGCGTCATCGCCGGCACCCACTGGGCGCTGCGCACACCGCCGCTCCCGCCCCAACGCCAGACGCCGGGTTTCGACATTGCCTGGCAGGGCCTCTCCCCCGAAATGGCAGCCCTGGGACCCGCCGCGTAAACCCTGAGGCCACCGCGACAGCGGCGGCCGGGGACTCACCGCACAATGTGCGCATGGTCCGACCCACCCAACTCCTGCATCCCCAGCGCCCGCCCGCCGCCGTGCGCCCCGCCGCCACCGTGCTGCTGCTGCGCGACGCGCCGCAAGGCGTCGAAGTGCTGATGACGCGCCGTTCGATGACGGCCAGCTTCGCGCCCGGCGCCTATGTGTTTCCCGGCGGAGGCATCGACGCTTCCGATGCGCAGGCGCACAGCCAGTCCACCCGCCGCGCTACCCAGAGCGACCTGCACCTCACGCAGGCCATCGCCGCCATCCGCGAGAGCTTCGAAGAGCTGGGCATCCTGCTGGCGCGCCGCGCCGACGGCTCCCACCTGGACACCGCGCAGATCGCAGGACTCGACCGCAAGGCGCCATTCGCCGCGTTGTGCGACTCGCAGGGCCTGACGCTGTCGGGCGCCGAGGTCTTCGTGCTGGCGCACTGGGTCACCGACCGCGACCTGCCGCGCCGCTTCGATGTGCCCTTCCTCGTCGCGCGCATGCCCGAGGGCCAGGAGCCGGTGGCCGACGAATCGGAACAGTTCGAGCCGCTGTGGGTGCGCCCGGCCGACGCCCTGGCGCGCCACGCGGCCGGTCAGTTCTTCATCATCTTCCCGACCATCCGCACGCTGGAGCGGCTGCAGGCCTACGCCACGGTGGACGATGTGTTGAGCGCCTGCTCAGTCAACGATGAGCCCCTGTTCACCAGTTGCCCGCGCGCCGGGCTGATGAACGGCCACGAGTCGCGCCACATGGAGCACGAGCAGCCGTTCGGTGAACTCGCCATGGTCTGCCCGGACGGGAAGATCGTGCACGAGCTGGCCTGGCAGACCGAGCGTCCGGTGCCACTGCTCAAGAACGTGCAGCGGCTGACCGCGCCCAACCCGGGCTTCATGACTGGCCCCGGCACCAACAGCTACGTGGTCGGCGATCCGTCCACCGGCCACATCGTGATCGACCCCGGACCGGACGATCCGGGCCACATTGAACGCCTGTGGCGCGCAGCCGGTGGCGACATCCGCGCCATCGTCTGCACCCACTCACACCCCGACCACTCCCCCGGCGCGGCGCGGCTCAAGGCGCTGTGCGTGGCCGCCGACCTTGACCAGCCGCCGGTCCTTGGCCTGCCCAGCGCCCCCACCTCGCGCGAGAACAGCCGCTTCACGCCCGAACGCGCGCTGACCGACGGTGAACGGCTGGTGTTGGTTGGCGCCGACGGCGACCATCTGAGCAGCCACACCCTGCAGGTCGTGCACACGCCCGGCCACGCCGCCAACCACCTGTGCCTGCTGATGGAAGAAGACGGTCTGCTGTTTTCCGGCGACCACATCCTCAACGGCAGCACCACCGTGATCGACCCGCCCGACGGCCACATGGGCGACTACCTTGCGTCACTCGCCAAGCTGGACCGGCTGTGCGAGGCGCACAGCGTGCACTTCATCCTGCCCGCACACGGCTACGTGCTGGGTGACCACCCGCGCAGCGCCGACAACCCCGGCGGACCGGAACATGGTGGGGCCCGCGCCGCCATCGCCCACCTCAAGGCGCACCGCCTGGCGCGCGAAGCGAAGGTCGCACGCGCGATGCAGGCCTTGCCCGAGGGCGGCATGGACGACTGGGTGAAGCTGGCCTACGACGACGTGCCCGAGCGCCTGTGGCCGGTGGCCAAGCGTTCAATGCTTGCGCACGTGGAGCGCATCGAAAGCCTGGGCGGCTTCAACGGCTGAGCGGGGCCACCGAGGCCTGCAGGCGTTCAGCCTCGGCCTGCAGCACTGCGTGGCAGTCGCACGCCAGGCGACCCAGCGCGGCCTGATTCTGCAAGCCAATGCCCTGCGTGCCGCACTCGATGGCGCCCGCCGCCGTCAGAACGGCACGCGCCTTGTCCAGCCGGGGTGCGTCCACATCCAGCAACTGCGCCAAACGGTTGAGGTCCCATTGCAGGTGGTCACTCCCGGCAGTGGCAAAACCCAGCGACAGCCAGTGCGCCAGCCGCTGTTCCAGCCCATGGTGGCGACGGCACAGCGCGGTCTGCGCCATCTGGGTGGTCAGCAGCTGCAGGTACCGCAACACCACCACCAGCACAGCCGACCGGGTCTCGGGTTGCGCGTCCAGCAAGTCCAGGGCCGAGACCGGCAGGCGCCAGGAACTGCCGGGCTGCACCACCCGCGCGGGCGAGTCCAGCCCCGCCATGTCGAACAGCGGCGCGGCCGACAGGACCCCGTCGCAGCCCACCAGCGCCACCGGTACGGCCGGGCCGTGGCCGGTCTCCTGCAGCAAGGCCAGCAGTGCAGAACCGGGAAAGTAGAGATGTTCCGCCGGAGCCCCCGCCGCAGGCACGATGGCATCGGCCGGCAGGTCCACGCAATCCATGAGCGGCAGCCATTGCGCCAGCACGGGCGGCGGCAGGGCGGCCAGCAGCCGGTTGCGGGTGGGTGAGTCTTGCAAGGCAGTGGCTCCGGCCCGTGGGCACACAAAAGATGGCTGGGCGGCAGTGCCGGCAGCCGTTCAGTGTAGGCCAATCACGCCCGTATTGTTCGATGGCGTACACAGCCCGCAACCAGGGTGGATCCGTGGCGCCTGCATTTGGCCTGGACGGTCATCACCAGCCCGGGCGAACGCCCCGCGCGGCACGTACACTGCAGGCCATCGCAGGCTCCGCTGCCCTGCCAAACGGCACCGAGAATCCTCCACACTGGCCGTTTTCAACCCTGAACGGATCCCCGTTTGAACCCTCCGTCCAACGGCCTGCTGGCCCAGCTGCCGCCGGCCGATCTGGCACTGCTGCTGCGCTGCTGCACGCCCGTCACGCTCAGGGCGGGACAGGTGCTGTGCAGCCCGGACGGGCCGTCAGACCGCGTGCATTTCCCGACCAGCGCCAGCGTGGCGCTGGTGGCACGCCCGGGCGCGCACGCCGGTCTGGCCGTCGGACTGGCAGGTTGTGAAGGCGCCGTGGGTCTGCAACAGGCCTTCGGTCTGGGGTCTGGCACCCTGACGCAGCTGGTGCAGAGCCCTGGCACAGCGCTGCAATTCACCGGCGGCGAACTGCAACGGCTGGTGAACCGGCACGCCGGCATGCTCAAGGTGTTCTCGCGCTACATCTGGCTGTTTTCGCAGGAGGTCGCAATGCTCGCAGCATCGGCCCAGGTCCAGGACATCAAGGCCCGGCTGGCAGGCTGGATCCTGCTCAGCGCCCAGCGGGCGCCGCAGACGCCGCTGGTCTTGACCCATGCCCACCTGGCGGACATGCTGGGCGTGCGCCGCGCCGGCGTGACGCTCGCCGCCATGGCCTTGAAGGAGCAGGGGCTGCTGGACTACCGACGGGGGCGTATTCGCATCCTGGACCAGGCGGGTCTCGCGGCCGAGGCCTGCCACATGCCAGGCATTGCTGCGGGGACCGGCGACCAGCCAATTGCGGCGGTCGATGAATAAAGTGTGAAGCGCGCCGATAAGCCGGATTCTGTGCATCCGGGTTGCCCCGGATGTGACCGCCATTCCTCTGGGCCGGGGGTCGCCCACCCGGCTCGGTGCTACCTACCCGCCAGCTCACCTTGCGGAACCACAAGGAATCGGCAACGCGGCGAACCGCGCCGCTTCAGGCTGGCCTATTTGGTATTGCTGCGCGTAGAGATTGCCCGTTTCACCCGAACTGAATCGGCTCGTCTCTGTTGCTCTGATCCTCACCTTAGGACCCTTCAGGTTGCCCTGTCAGGCTGGTCGGTGGAGAGGTGTTACCTCCTACGCTGTCCTGTGCAGTCCGGACGTTCCTCCAGTGCTCCCTTTCGGGTCCCCTTGCGGGGTTGCACCAGCGGCGGTCTGGCGCGCTTCACGGACGCAATTATCCCTGTTCAGATCAGGCGCCGGATTTTCCGGTGCCGCCACACCCCCAGGTAATAGGCCGACTGCAGCACCAGCATCGCCACGTAGGCCACCGGGAACGCGATCCAGATGCCTTCCAGGCCCAGCCGCCCGTTGAGCCAGACCGCCACCGGCAGCTGCACCCCCAGGATGCAGAACACCGAGATCGCCATCGGGATCAGCACGTCACCGCTGGCACGCATGACGCCGCCGATCACCGCCTGGAAGCCGAACACCAGGATGCTCCAGAGCATCAGGTGCAGCAGGTGCTGTGCCTGCGCCATCACCGGCTCCTGCGTCAGGAACAGGCTCAGCGCCGGGCCCGAGACTGCATAGCCCAGCAACACCAGAGAACCGGTGAGCGCAGCATTCATGCCCAGTCCGGTCTTGAGGATCGGCCCGAGGCGCTCGGTGCGGCCCGCACCAATCGTCTGCGCCGCCAGGATGGACGCCGTGATCGCGATCGACAGCGCCGGGAACTGCACATAGTTCACCAGTTGCGTGACCGCGCCGTAGGAGGCCGTGGCCTGCGAACCGTGGTGGTTGACCAGCGACAGGATCACCAGCTCCGACAGCGAAATCACCACCATCTGCAGCCCGGTCGGCAGACCGATGCGCATCACCTTGGCCAGGATCTCGCCATCGAGCCTGAGCGCGTGCATCAGCGCGCGGTCGGGCGCCAGCACATGCTTGAGGCGGCGCAGGCGCAGGGCCAGAAAGGCCAGTGCGGCGGCGGTCGAGACGAAACCGGCCAGCGCGGCACTGCGGATGCCCATGGGCGGCAGGCCGACCCAGCCCTTGATCAGCAGCGGCGTCATCGCCAGCCCGACCGTGGTCGACATCAAAAAGGCCAGCAGCGGCGAAACCGTGTCGCTGACGCCGCGCAGCAGCTGCGTGAGCAGGATGAACACCAGCAGCAACGGCATGAACAGCATCATCATGCGGGTGTAGGACACCGCGTCGTCCAGCACGTCGGCCGGCGTGCCCAGCGCCACCATGGCCTCGCGCGCGAAGATGGTGCCGGCCACTGCCGCCACCAGGCCGATCACCGCACCCAGCGTGATCGCCGTGCCGGCGATCTTCTTGACCTTGTGCGGCTCACGTGCGCCCCAGGCCTGGCCGATCAGCACCGAGGCCCCCGAGCCCAGGCCGATGATCAGCGAGATGAAGAAGAACACGATCGGGAACATGCCCGAGACCGCGGCCAGCGCGTGCGTGCCCAGCATCTGGCCGATGTAGATGCCGTTGAGCGTGCCCGAGAGGCCCTGCAGGATGTTCGACAGCACCATCGGCACCAGGAACATCAGGTAGACGCGCCACAACGGCTTGTTGGCGGCGGGATGGGAAGGAGGAGAAGTGGTGGACATGGTTTATTTTACCCGGATGAATTATTTTACCCGGGTAAATTTGACAACAGGGTGCGTGCGGGCAAGGCAGCGACAATAACCCTCTTCGCTGCTTGATCGACACAAGCCCCACGAGACCATGATCCGCATCGCCGAACTCAAACTCCCTCTGGCCGAGGTGCCGTCCGAGCACCGCCGCGCTGCCGACGCCCCCACCGAAACCGATCTGGACCGCGCGCCATTGCCGCACCCGGTGGATGCCCTGACCTGCCAGGCCGCGAGCGCGCTCGGCGTGCCGCGCGAGGCCATCGCTTCGCTGCAAGTCTTCAAGCGCAGCTTCGATGCCCGCAAGGCCGAGCTGCTGGCGGTGTACATCGTCGACGCGGCGCTGACCGACCCGGCGCTGGAAGCCGCCACGCTCGCGCGGCACGAAAAGAACCCGCACGTACTGCCCACGCCCGACATGGTCTGGCACGCGCCCGGCCATGCGCCCGCCAACTGGCCGGCCAGCGATGCCGACCGCCCTGTGGTCATCGGCCTTGGACCCTGCGGCCTGTTCGCCGCGCTGGCGCTGGCGCAGATGGGCCTGAAGCCTATCGTGCTTGAACGCGGCAAGCCGGTGCGCGAACGCACCAAGGACACCTGGGGCCTGTGGCGCAAGAAGGTGCTCAACCCGCAGAGCAACGTGCAGTACGGCGAAGGCGGTGCTGGCCTGTTCTCCGACGGCAAGCTCTACAGCCAGATCAAGGACCCGCGCTTCCTCGGCCGCAAGGTGATGCAGGAGTTCGTCGACGCCGGCGCGCCGCCCGAGATCCTCTACCAGGCCCATCCGCACATCGGCACCTTCAAGCTGGTGAGGGTAGTCGAGGCCATGCGCGAGAAGATCGTCGCGCTCGGTGGCGAGATCCGTTTCCAGCACCAGGTGGTTGGGGTCGATCTCGCCGCGGCGGCCGATGGCCAGCAGCTGCAGGCGCTGCGTGTGCTCAAGCTCGACACCTGTGAGACCGTTGAAATGCCGGTGCGCCATGCCGTGTTCGCGCTGGGCCACAGCTCGCGCGATACCTTTGCCATGCTGCACGACGCGGGCGTGTTCCTCGAAGCCAAGCCGTTTTCGGTGGGTTTCCGCATCGAGCACCCGCAAGGCGTGATCGACCGTGCGCGCTGGGGCAAACACGCTGGCCACCCGCTGCTGGGCGCGGCCGACTACAAGCTGGTGCACCACGCGAAGAACGGTCGCGCGGTCTACAGCTTCTGCATGTGCCCGGGTGGCACCGTGGTCGCGGCAACCAGCGAACCGGGTCGCGTCGTCACCAACGGCATGAGCCAGTACTCGCGCAACGAGCGCAACGCCAACGCAGGCATGGTGGTCGGCATCGACCTGAGCGACTACCCGACCCGCTTCCCGCAGGACCTGCCGCTGTGGACCGCCGCGTTCGGCGAGACCGACGGCCCACGCTACGCCCAAGAGGCCGAGGCGTTCACGGCCGAGGGAAAGACCCACCCGCTGGCCGGCATCGTGCTGCAGCGCCAGCTCGAAGCGCGCGCCTTCGACCTCGGCGGCAGGAGCTACGAAGCGCCCGGCCAGAAGGTCGGCGACTTCCTCGCGGCGCGTCCGTCGACCACGTTCGGCGAAGTGCTGCCGTCCTACAAACCGGGCGTGAAGCTGGGCGATCTCGCCCCCGCCCTGCCCGACTTCGCCATCGAGGCCATGCGCGAGGCGCTGCCGGCGTTCGGCCGCAAGATCAAGGGCTACGACATGCCCGACGCGATGCTTACCGGCGTCGAGACCCGCACCAGTTCGCCGCTGCGCATCACGCGCGGAGACGACCTTCAGAGCTTGAACACCCGCGGCTTCTACCCCGCCGGGGAAGGTGCGGGTTATGCGGGCGGCATCCTGTCGGCGGGCGTGGACGGCATCAAGGTCGCCGAGGCGGTCGCCAAGGCCATCTTCGGCACCTGAACACCGCTGGTTACAACTTGCCCGTCAGCTTTACCGCGGATGCGGTGCGGGTTGACAGTCGGTCCGCACAGTGGAGTCTCCTTCAACCCCCGGAGACTTTCCATGAACACCTCCTCCCGTTCCATCCTGCTCCCCGTCCTGACTGGCGTGTTGGCCCTCGCCGGTGCCTCCGCCGCCCAGGCGCAGGAAGAACGAGGCCGCGTGCTCAGCAGCACCCCCGTGATGCAGCAGGTCGCTGTGCCGCAGCAGGTTTGCCAGAACGTTTCCGTGCGTGAACCGGCGCGCGGGTCGGGCGCCGGCGCCGTGATGGGTGCCATCGCCGGTGGTGCCATGGGCAACGCGGTTGGCCATGGCAACGGCCGCGCTGCCGCCACTGCCCTGGGCATCTTCGGTGGCGCCATCCTGGGAGACCGCATCGAAGGCCGTGGCCAGGACACCGTGCGCACCGTGCAGGAATGCAGCACGCAGAGCGTGGTGGAGAACCGCACCGTGGCCTACAACGTGGTCTATGAATACGCTGGCCGGCAGTACAGCGTGCAGATGGCCAACGACCCGGGTCGCTGGGTGCCGGTGAGTGTGCAGCCCGTCGGTGTGGCCCCTGCCCCCGCCGGCTACTACCGCCCACAGGCAGCCGCGCCCGACGTGGTGCGCATCGGTGGCTACCGGCCCTATGGTCACGACCGCTATCGCGACGACCGCCGCTGGGACGACCGCGACGAAGGCCACTGGGACCGCAACTGGCGTTGATGGCCTCCCGCGCCGCCTGCCGACCGGTGTTTGCCGGTCGGCCGGTCCACCCGTTGGGGGACAGCGGCGCTCACTTTTCCCGCAGAGTGGGGATGTGGCCGTGAAAGAGGCTGGTCAACATCGCTCCAGTCCGGAAGGGGCCACCCTTTCGGTTGTCATTGACACTGGAGAACCGACATGCCCCCTATCTCGCCCGATGCGCTGGCGCCCCTGGCCAGCACCCCGCCTTACTCTCCCAGACGCGCTTCGCATCCAAGCGGCGCGTTCTCGATCTGCGTCTATTGCGGCGCGTCGGACGACGTGCGGCCCGACTACATCCGGCTGGCCGAACGCCTGGGAGCACAGCTGGCGGCCGCCGGCGTGCGGCTCGTCTATGGCGGTGGTGGCGTTGGCCTGATGGGCGCCTGCGCACGCTCGGCCCATGCGGCCGGTGGCGCGGTGCTGGGTGTGATGCCCCGCTTCCTGCTGGCCAAGGAGTGCATCTACGAAGCCGTGGAGCACGAGCTGGTCGACGACATGCACACCCGCAAGATGCGGATGTTCGAAGAAGCCGATGCATTCATCGTTCTGCCCGGCGGCATCGGCACGCTGGAAGAAGCGGTCGAGGTGCTTTCCTGGGCCCGGCTCGGTCTGCACAGCAAGCCTGTGGCGTTCCTCGACGAAGATGGTTTCTGGACGCCCTTCTTCGACCTGATGCAGCACATCATCGGAGGGCGCTTCACGCCCGCCAGCTTCCACGAAGCACTGGTGCACAGCGCCAGCCCGTCAGGAGCCGTCGATGCGCTGCTGGCCCAAGTGGCGCAGCAGAGCCGGGGAGCCGCATGATGGCCGGCCGGATCCAACCCCTGCCGCGGCTTCAGACTCCTGCCCCACGCTGGGCCCAGGCACTGCGCCTGCGGATGGCAGGACCTGGTGGTCTCTACAACCTGGGCAACGCGTTTGGCCTGGTGACCGGTCTGGCGCTCTACCTGGCGGCCGGCCAGGGAGACACTGATCGCTGGTGGGACTATTTTGTGGGCAGTCCCGCGGCACTGGCGCTGACTATTTCCATGGTGGTCTTCTATGTGAGCGGAGAGGCCTATCACCAGGCCTTTGCGGGCCCGGGTGCACCCGACCTGGCACGCCTGAGGACCGGCGACCTGCTGTCGGGTCACGGCGCCGTGATGCTGGGTGTGGGGCTGCTTTTTCTGGGTCAGCCGCTGCTGGCCGCCACCGCCGGCGCCTTGCACGCCATTGGAAAATACGGGAGCGTCTTGGCGCTCCCTGTTGCACGCTGGGCCACGATCTGCCGCGGTGCGGTCGTGTTGAGCAGGCTGCCCGCCATGGCCGCAACGCTGCTGGCCCTGGGACGCGTGGCTGGAGAGCTTCCGTTTCTGAGCGTGGCCGTGTTGACGCCGGTCACGATGCTGGTCTGCTACGGGCTGTGGCTGGTGGCCGACGTGATGCTGCTTCGCCCGGTCGGTCGGCCCTGACGTCAACCCGCGAGCGCCCCCGCGGGCGCGGCGCGGATCAGAGCTTCTGCAGGGCAGCGATACGCTCTTCCATCGGCGGGTGGGTCGAGAACAGCTTGCCCAGGCTGCCGGTGATGCCCATGGCCTGCATGTTCTTGGGCAGTTCGCCTGGCGTCAGCCCGCCCAGGCGGGCCAGCGCGTTGATCATCGGCTGCTTGCGGCCCATCAGGCCGGCGGCGCCGGCGTCGGCGCGGAATTCGCGCTGGCGAGAGAACCAGGCCACGATGATCGCGGCCACAAAACCGAGCAGCAGGTCCAGCACCATGGTCGTGACCATGTAGCCGATGCCCGGGCCGCTGCGGTCGTCACCCCGGCGCAGGAAACTGTCGACCGCGTAACCGATGACGCGGCTGAGGAACACGACAAAGGTGTTCATCACGCCCTGGATCAGGGTCATGGTGACCATGTCGCCATTGGCCACGTGAGCGACTTCGTGTCCGATCACGGCCTCAACTTCTTCGCGCGTCATGTTCTGCAGCAGGCCGGTCGACACCGCGACCAGGGCGCTGTTCTTGAAGGCGCCAGTGGCAAAGGCGTTGGGCGCCCCGTCATAGATCGCGACCTCGGGCATGCCGATGCCGGCCTTCTGGGCGAAGGTCTGCACCGTCTGCACGATCCAGGCTTCGTCGGCAGTCTGCGGCTGGTTGATCACGCGCGCGCCGGTGCTCATCTTGGCCATGGTCTTGCTCATCAGCAGCGAGATCGTCGCGCCGCCGAAACCCATGATGAGCGAGAAGCCCGCCAGCGCCGACATGTTCAGCCCGTTGGCCGTCAGGTAACGGTCCACGCCCAGCAGGCGCGAGGTGACCATCAGCACCGCCATCACGGCGAAGTTGGTCAGAACGAACAGGAAAATGCGTTTCATGGAGTCTCCGAAGAAAAGTCTGCGGCCAATGATAGTGAGGGCAGCAAACCCCGTTTCAAGTCAGGGCCACGTTCCGGCACTGTGCAGTCGTCAGACTTGTGGCAGCAGGAACCGCCGCTCCCAGGCTGTCACTTCGCGCAGGAAATGGTCGTGCTCCAGCGCCTTGACCGCCAGATAGCCGCGCACGAAGCGCTCGCCCAGCAGCCGGGATGCATGCCCACTGTGCGCCATCTGATCCAGCGCCGTGTCAAAGGTTCGCGGCAGGCTGCGCGCCTGGTCGTAGCCGTTGCCGGTGACCGGTTCGGCTGGCGCCAGGCGTTCCTCCATGCCTGCCAGCCCGGCCGCCAGCGTCGCCGCCATCGCGAGGTAGGGGTTGGCGTCGGCACCGGCGAGCCGGTTTTCCACGCGGCGCGCCGCCGGTCCGCTGACCGGAATGCGCAGGCCGGTGGTGCGGTTGTCGTGACCCCACTGCACATTGGTCGGTGCCTGGCTGCCGGCGACGTAGCGGCGGTAGCTGTTGACCGTGGGTGCGTAGATCAGCATCAGGTCGGGCGTGTAGGCCTGCAGGCCGCCAATGTAGTGGGCAAAGGCCTCGGTGGCGCTGCCGTCGGCCGCGCTGAACACGTTCCGGCCCTGTGCGTCGACCACGCTCTGGTGCATGTGCATCGAGCTGCCGGCCTGGTCCGCGACGGGCTTGGCCATGAAGACCGCGTTCAGCCCGTGCTGCAGCGCGATCTCGCGCGCCGCGGTCTTGAACAGGAAGGCCTGGTCGGCCACCTCCACCGGGTCGCCGTGCAGCAGGTTGATCTCGTACTGGTTCTCGCCGACCTCGTGCAGCCAGGTGTCGGCGCGGATGCCCAGGCCGTCGATGGCGGCGTGGAAGGCGTCCCAGAACGGCGCCAGTTCGTTGAGCGCGTTCAGACTGAAGGCCGACTGGCCCACCTCGGGCCGGCCGCCCTTGCCGGTCGGCGAGGCCAGCGGCTGGGCCGGATCGGTCATCGCCGCGGTCAGGTAGAACTCGATCTCGGGCGCCACCACCGGGGTCAGGCCCCTGGCGGCATAGCGTGCCACCACGTTCTTCAGCACCGAGCGCGGCGCGAATTCGCACAACGAACCATCCAGCTCCAGGCAATCGTGGATCGCCAGGTACCGCGGCACGCTGGCCCAGGGCGAGCGCTTGAGCGTCGCGAGGTCGGGCACCAGGCGCACGTCCGGATCACTGTCCGGAAAGACGGGGTCGTAGCTGTATTCCCCCGTCACGCACTGCATCGGGATCGCCTGGCAGATGCGCAGCTCGGTGCCGCCGGCGAAGCTGGCTGCGGGCATCAGCTTGCCGCGCGGGTAGCCGGTGACGTCGGCGAACAGGCATTCGACATCGCGCACGCCGGTGTCGCGGAAATGCGCGGCCAGCGTGGCGCGGTCGGCGTCGCTCGCCAGATTCAGGTGGGCCCAGGAGGGCGCGGAAGACGATGGGGTCGAAGGCATGTCAGCTTTCCAGGGTGGGGCGCATCGGCCGGAACACGTGGGCGTCGTCGTAGAACGCAGGGTCTTGGTTGCCCGGCCACCAGCCCGGCACTCCAAGCACAGGCAGCGGGGTGAAGGGCTTGGCAGCCAGTTCCGAGGCCGTCAGGCGCGCCGCCAGCCAGTCGTCCCAGGCGGCCAGGTCATCTCCCAGTTCAGGGGGCACGGGTGCGCGGTAGACATGCCCGGTGACGGACTTGTAGGGCGCGACCAGCTTCTCCAGCAACGCGTGCCCGAACCCTACCAGCCGGGCCTGCGCCCACAGGGGCCGCAGATCGACGAAGAGCCGGGTCCATTCGCGTGCGATCAATGCCTCCCAGAGGGCATCGGGCGCCTGCAGCAACACGGCGTTTTCGTCAAACAGCGTGATCGCGTCGCGCACCGCTCCGCGCACCTGCCCCACGCCAGCGGCCTCGATTTCCGCCGCCTGCAGGCGGTTGAGCCGGCGCTTGGTGGCGGGAAAGCGTTTCCACACCAGACCGTTGAAGAAATCGTGCAGGCCCTCGCGCGTGGGCACAGCACCGGTGTCGAAGATGAACTGCTCATAGGCCATGCCCTCGGGCAGCTCGGCCTGCGGCACGAAACGCGGGCCGGCGGCGCCGATGCATTGCGTCAGCGCCACGGACAGCGCAAGGCCTGCCTCACAGGCAGCACGCACCGCCGATCCGACGTCGGCAAACGGTGCATTCCAGGGCTGGGACCAGTCGGGCGCGGGCCAGCCGGCCACGGCGTTGCCGACGGCACACATGGACGCTCAGGCCACCAGCTTCCAGGGCAGCGCTTCGCCCGAACGCAGCGGCTTGAGCTCGGCCTCGCCGAAGGCATAGCTCTCGGGCGGGGTCCAGCTTTCCTTGCGCAGGGTGATGCTGCCGGCGTTGCGCGGCAGGCCGTAGAAGGCCGGGCCGTTGAAGCTGGCGAAGGCCTCGAGCTTGTCCAGCGCGCCCGCGGCCTCGAAGGCCTCGGCGTACATCTCGATGGCTGCATGGGCGGTGTAGCAGCCGGCGCAGCCGGTCGCGTGTTCCTTCAGGTGGGCCGGGTGCGGCGCGCTGTCGGTGCCGAGGAAGAATTTCGCGTTGCCACCCGTGGCTGCGGCCACCAGGGCCTGGCGGTGGGTTTCGCGCTTGAGCACCGGCAGGCAGTAGTAGTGCGGGCGGATGCCACCGGTGAAGATGGCGTTGCGGTTGTAGAGCAGGTGGTGCGCGGTGATGGTCGCACCCAGATTCGCGTCGGCCGCGGCCACGTACTGTGCGGCTTCCTTGGTCGTGATGTGCTCCATCACGATCTTCAGACCCGGGAAGTCCTTGCGCAAGGGTTCGAGCTGCTGCTCGATGAACACCGCCTCGCGGTCGAACAGGTCGATGTCGGGGCTGGTGACTTCGCCGTGCACCAGCAGCAGCATGCCGGCCTTCTGCATCGCTTCGAGGGTCTTGTAGGTCTTGCGGATGTCGGTCACGCCCGCGTCGCTGTTGGTGGTGGCGCCGGCCGGGTAGAGCTTGGCGGCGACCACACCGGCGTCTTTCGCCCGGGCAATCTCGTCGGCCGGCAGGTTGTCGGTCAGGTACAGCGTCATCAGGGGCTCGAACTGCACGCTCGCGGGCACGGCGGCGCGGACGCGCTCGGCGTAGGCCGTGGCCTGGGCCGCGGTGGTCACCGGCGGCTTGAGGTTGGGCATGATGATCGCGCGGCCGAACTGGGCGGCGGTGTGTGGGACGACCGTGTGCAAGGCGGCGCCGTCGCGCACGTGCAGGTGCCAGTCGTCGGGGCGGGTGATGGTGATGGTGATGGATTGAGCTGGGGCGTTCATGCCCCGATTTTCCCACCCCGGCGGAGTCACTTGGTGTGGGCGGCCAGGTGGCGCTCCAGATCGTTCCAGAACGCGTCCACCGAACCCTTGGCCTTGCGGGTGCCAGGGCGTTCGCGGTAGATGCGGATGTCCAGCGTGGTGTCCAGCCCCTCGCCCGCGCTCACCAGCCGCTTGCTGCGCAGTTCGCGCCGCACCGCGCTGGCCGGCAGGAAGGCAATGCCGTGGCCTTCCAGCGCCATCGCTTTCAGACCCTCGGACATGTCGGTTTCGTAGATGCGGTCCAGGTGCACTGGCACCGGGCTGCTCTTGAGCACCTGCTCGACCGCGCGGCCCATGTAGGCGCCTGGCGCATAGGCCAGGTACGGCAAGGGGTGCGCCGTGGTGCCGGGCAGGCGGAACATCGGCTCGCCCTGCTCGTTCGGCTTGACGTAGGGCGAGAGCGTCTCGCGGCCCAGCGGCAGCATCTCGTAGCGGGCGGCATCCAGCTGGATCGGCTGCGAGGTGTGGTGGTAGGCGATCAGCAGGTCGCAGCTGCTTTCGACCAGACGCATCACCGCGTCGTGCACGTTCATTGCGATCAGCCGGCTCTTGATCGGCCCGCAGCTCTCGCGCAAACCCGACAGCCAGGACGGGAAAAAGGTGAAGGCCAGCGTGTGCGGCACCGCGAACTCGATAACGTCCTGGGCCGCCGCTGTGTGCGCGCGCAGCATGGCGCGCGTGCTCTGCAGCGCCTGCAGCATTTCCAGCGACTGGTCGTACAGCGTCTGGCCGGCGGGCGTGAGGCGCGTGGGGTAGGACGAGCGGTCGACCAGGTCGGTGCCGGCCCAGGCTTCGAGCGACTGGATGCGGCGCGAGAACGCGGGTTGCGTGACGTGGCGCAGCTGCGCGGAGCGGCTGAAGCTGCGCGTCTCGGCCAGGCTCACGAAATCTTCCAGCCACTTGGTTTCCATGGCGGGGAATTATGCGCGCCGTGCATGAGCGCCGCCCGGCCGTTCCGAAGGCGCTCAGCCCCGCAGTGTGAAGCACGGAGGGTCGTCCCATACCGCACATACCCTGCTTTTCCGGGGTTTGGGCAGCGCCCGCTTCCGTTACGATAGCGAGAGCCTAGGGTTAACCCTTATCTCATTCCCATGACCCAGAACCCGCCCGCCGTCTTCCCGTCCCGCATCGCCCACGAAGGGCTGCGCCAGAAAATCATGTCGGCCGACGCGGCGGCCGCCCTCATCCACCACGGCGACCACGTGGGCATGAGCGGCTTCACCGGCGCCGGCTATCCCAAGCTCGTTCCCCTGGCGCTGGCGAAGCACATCCAGCAGCAGCACGACGCCGGGCAGGAATTTCGCATCGGCCTGTGGACCGGCGCCTCGACCGCACCCGAACTGGATGGCGCGCTGGCCAAGGTCGGTGGCATGGACATGCGCCTGCCCTACCAGTCCGACCCGACCTGCCGGGAGCGCATCAACGCCGGCGACATGGCCTACACCGACATCCACCTCTCGCACGTGGCGCAGTACGTGTGGTTCGGCTTTCTGGGCAAACTCAACGTGGCAGTGATCGAGGTGGCAGGCGTGCTGGAAGACGGCCGCCTGATCCCGGCGACCTCGGTCGGCAACAACAAGACCTGGCTGGACCAGGCCGACAAGGTCATCCTGGAAGTCAACCACGGCCACCCGCTGGCGCTGGCCGGCATGCACGACATCTACTACGGCACCGAGCGCCCCCCGCACCGCAAGCCGATCCCGATGACGCACGCGGGCGACCGCATCGGCGAGCCCTACCTGCGCTGCGACCCGGCCAAGGTGATCGCCATCGTCGAGACCAACCTGCCCGACCGCGACACCCGCTTCACCGCGCCCGACGAAGCCTCACGCCGCATCGCCGGCCACCTGATGGACTTCCTGCAGAACGAAGTGAAGCAAGGCCGCCTGCCGCCCGAGCTGCTGCCGCTGCAGTCGGGTGTGGGCAACATCGCCAACGCTGTGATGGAAAGCCTCAACGACGGCCCGTTCACAGGCCTGCAGGGCTACACCGAGGTGCTGCAGGACGGCATGCTCGCCCTGCTCAAGTCCGGCAAGATGCGCATGGCCTCTTCGACCGCGATCTCGCTCTCGGCCGAGGTGATGAAGGAGTTCAACGAGAACCTGGACTTCTACCGCGAGCGCATCGTGCTGCGCCCGCAGGAGATCAGCAACCACCCCGAGGTGATCCGCCGCCTGGGCCTGATCGCGATGAACGGGATGATCGAGGCCGACTTGTACGGCAACGTGAACTCCACCCACGTGATGGGCACGCGCATCATGAACGGCATCGGTGGCTCGGGCGACTTCGCGCGCAACGCCTACATCTCGATCTTCATGACGCCGTCGACCGCCAAAGGCGGCAGCATCAGCTGCATCGTGCCCATGGTCAGCCACGTGGACCACACCGAACACGACGTGCAGATCGTCGTGACCGAACAGGGTCTGGCCGATCTGCGCGGCCTGTCGCCGCGCCAGCGCTCGCGACTGATCATCGAGCGCTGCGCCCACCCGGATTTCAAACCGGCGCTGCTCGACTACGTGGAGCGCAGCGAAGCCAACGCCCGGGCTGGCCACGCCGGCCTGCACACGCCACACCTGCTGGAAGAAGCGCTGTCCTGGCACAGCCGGTACGAGCGCACCGGCAGCATGAGGCCCTAGTCGGAACCGGACTGCTGCAGGGACCACATCCCTGCGTAGGTGCCGCCCTTGGCGACCAGGTCCGCGTGCGTGCCGCGCTCGACGATTTCGCCATTGACCAGCACCAGGATCTCGTGCGCATCGACCACCGTCGAGAGCCGGTGCGCGATCACCAGTGAGGTCTTGTTGCGCGCCGCGCTCCTGAGCTCGGTCTGGATCGCGCGCTCGTTGGCCGAGTCCAGCGCCGAGGTCGCCTCGTCGAAGATCACGATGGGCGGGTTCTTCAGCAGGGTGCGCGCGATCGCCACCCGCTGCTTCTCACCGCCCGACAGCTTGAGGCCACGCTCACCCACCGTGGTCGCGTAACCCTGCGGCAGGCGGTCGATGAAGCTGTGGATGTGGGCCGCCTTGGCCGCCTCGACCGCCGCTTCGTGACCTGCGTCGGGCCGGCCGTAGAGGATGTTGTATTCAATGCTGTCGTTGAACAGCACCGTGTCCTGCGGCACGATGCCGATCGCCTGGCGGACGCTGGACTGCGTGACCTGACGGATGTCCTGCCCGTGAATGGTGATGCGGCCGCCCCCGTGCGGTCCGCCTGGCTCGTGGTTGCTGACGTCGTAGAAGCGGTACAGCAACCGAGCCAGTGTCGACTTGCCCGAGCCCGAAGGCCCGACGACCGCGACCGTCTTGCCGGCCGGGATCTCGAAACTGATGCCGTGCAGGATCTCGCGCGCCGGCTCGTAGGAGAAGCGCACGTTCTCGAACTTCACCGCCGGCGGGCCATCCAGCTGCAGCGGCTGCGCCCCCGGCTGGTCGGCGATCTCGCGCTCCTTCTCCAGCAGCACAAACATCTTGTCCAGGTCGGTCAGGCTCTGCTTGATCTCGCGGTAGAGCACGCCCAGGAAGCCGAGCGGGATGTAGAGCTGGATCATGAAGGCGTTGACCATCACCAGGTCACCCAGCGTCATGTGGCCGTCGGCCACGCCCTGCGTGGCGCGGTACAGCATCAGCACCAGCGCGACCGCAATCACCAGCTGCTGACCGGTGTTGAGCATGGAGAGCGTGGTCTGGCTCTTGATGCGTGCGCGGCGCAGCTTCTCCAGCGCCTCGTCGTAACGGCGCCCCTCGAAGGCCTCGTTGTTGAAGTACTTGACGGTCTCGTAGTTCAGCAGCGAGTCGATCGCGCGGGTCTGGCTGCGCGACTCCAGCTCGTTCATCTCGCGCCGGAACTTGGTGCGCCACTCGGTCACCGTCACGGTGAAGGTGACATACAGCACCAGCGCCACCAGCGTGATCCACACATAACCCATGTCGAACCTGGTGCCCAGCAGGGTGAGCACGAAGGTCACCTCGATCAGCGTGGGGAAGATGCTGTAGAGCGAATACGAGATCAGCGACTGCACGCCGCGCGTACCGCGTTCGATGTCGCGCGTCATGCCGCCGGTCTGGCGCTCCAGGTGAAAACGCAGCGACAGCGCGTGCAGGTGGCCGAAGACCTGCAGGGCGATCGAGCGGGTCGCGCCCTCCGTCGCTTTTGCGAACACCAGCTCGCGCAGCTCGGTGAACACGCTGGTCGACAGGCGCAGCAAGCCGTAGGCCACGATCAGTCCGACCGGCACCACCAGCATCGCCGCCGTGCTGCCGGGCGGGATCGTCATCGCATCGACCAGCTGCTTGAGCAGCAGCGGCACGCCCACGTTGGCTGCCTTGGCCGCGACCATGAAGCTCAGCGCCGCGATCACGCGCCACTTGTACTGCCACAGGTAGGGGAACAGGCGTTGCAGGGTCGCCCAGTCGGAGCGGGAAGCTGACGGGCCGCTGTCGGCGGCGGGCACGGGATGGGCGGCCCGGGAGACGGACGAGGAGCGCATGCGGGACAATCGTGGGAGTTAACAAGAGATTGTGCCCATGTCCAGCGAATCAAGCCCCCGCCCCCACACCGATCTCCCTGAAGGCCGCGAACTGGTGCTCAAGGTGATCCCGATGCCGGCCGACACCAACGGCAACGGCGACATCTTCGGCGGCTGGGTGATGGCGCAGGTCGACCTGGCCGGCGCTGTGCTGCCGGCGCGCTATGTGCGCGGGCGCATGGCGACCGTGGCGGTCAACCAGTTCATCTTCAAGCAGCCGGTGCGCGTGGGCGACATCCTGAGCTTCTTCTCGCACGTCACGCGTGTGGGCAACACCTCGATCACGGTGCAGGTCGAGGTCTTCGCCGAGCGCTTCTCGGCCCAGGGCCAGTACGTGAAGGTGACCGAAGCCAGCCTGACCTACGTGGCAATCGATCACGAAGGCAAACCGCGCACCATCCCGCGCGACGGTCTGCCGGCCGGTCTGGCCTGAACATTTCGTCTTTTCAGCGCAGCCAACGTTCGCGCCAGCGGCCGTAGATGTGTTCGGCCAGCGCGGTGCTGGCGGCCAGGTGTTGTCGCGTGCCCTCACGCATCGCCTCGGGCGTCTGCACCGTCTGCGGATGCGCCTGGCAGGCCGGCGCGTAGGCCTCACCCGGCACCGCGATCCAGTCTTCCACCTTGCGCTGCGTGATCTCGATGTGGAACTGCATCGCCAAGTGCTGGCGCAGCACGAACGACTGGTGCGGGCAGGCTGCCGACCCGGCGATGAGCTCGGCGCCTGGCGGCAACCCGACAAAGCTGTCGTAGTGCCACTGGTAAAGGGTGGCCACGGGCGTTTCGCCCAGCCATCCCCGCGCCGCCGCGCTGCCGCTGTGCCGCATCGGCAACCAGCCAATCTCGGGCACCGCCAGCGTCTCGACGCGCCCGCCGAAGGCCCGTGCCATCAGTTGGCCGCCCAGACAGTGGCCGATCACCGGCATGCCCAGCGCGTCGGCCTCGCGGATCAGCGCCTCGGCCTGGCGCAGCGAGCGGCGATAGTCGTTGGCGCTCCAGGCACCGCCGAGCACGGCCAGCGCTTTCAGGCCACGCACCGACGCCGGGTAGGCATCGCCCGCTTCGGTGCACAGCACACGCCAGCGCACGCCCTGCGTGTCCAGCCAGACACCGAGATGGCCAGGGCCGTCTTCGAGCAGGTGCTGCAGCACCAGCACCTCGGTGCCGTCGAAACGCGAGTCGTCCATGCCCGGAATGATCGCGAAGTGGCGCCCGGGGCCGGGAGCCAATCGGCGCCTGTCAGAAGGTGCCGTGCCGGCCTGCGCCGCCCGCGAACCGCGTCGCGCCCTCCAGGGCGTCTGGGATGCGCGTCTTGCCGCGCTGCCACTCCTGCTGGAGCGCCTCGCCCAGCGGCAGGTCCCACTGCGCGTAGGCGCTCTCGCGGTCGGCGCGCATGGTGGCCTGCGGAAACGCCGCCAGCTGCCGCGCCAGCATGAGCGCCGCCTCACGCGCCTGCCCGCGCGGCACCACCCGGTTGGCCAACCCCATCTGCAGCGCCTCGGCCGCTTCGACCTTGCGGCCGGTGAGGATCAGGTCCATTGCGTGGCCCATGCCGATCAGGCGCGGCAGCCGCACCGTGCCGCCGTCGATCAGCGGCACGCCGAAGCGCCGGCAGTAGACGCCGAAGCAGGCATCCTCTTCCATCACGCGCAGGTCGCACCACAGCGCCAGCTCCATGCCGCCGGCCACCGCCGCGCCGCTGACGGCGGCGATCACGGGTTTGGACAGCCGCAGGCGCGACGGTCCCATGGGGCCGATGGCGCGGGTGTCGTTGCTGTCGAAATCGAGCGCCGCCAGATCCCCGGCCTGCCCGGACGCCGCCAGGCGCGCGCCATGCTGCAGGTCCCAGCCGGCGCAGAAGTGGCCGTGTGCACCGTGGAACACCGCCACCCTCGCGTTCTGGTCGTCTTCAAAGGCCAGGAAGGCCGCGTGTAACGCCTGCGCGGTCACGCTGTCGACGGCGTTGCGCACCTCGGGACGGTCGAGGGTGACGACATGGATGCCGTCGAGGACTTCGGTGGTGACTGCGCTCATGCCTCACCCCACCAGCCGACCCGGCGTTCATCCAGCGCCGCCTGCAACTCATCCTCGGATACCTCGATCTCCATCCGCAGCAGCGCCCCCGCCATCGCCTTGCCCAGGTTGTCCAGCCGCAGGTTGCGCGCTCCACCGCCCTGGAGCGCCCCCTTGAGCACGAACTTCAGGGCCAGGATGTTCGGCAGCGGCCAGGCATCGACCTCGCCCGGCAGCCAGGGCGCGAAATGCGCCCGCACCCGCTCGGCCGTCACCTCGCGTGCGAGGATGCGGTAGCCGGCCTGATTCCAGGCAAACAGCCCGAAGTCGACCCAGTCGGCCTTGTCGCCGCTGCGCGCGTGCGCGAGGCGGACCAGGGGAATGCGCACGGTGCTCATGTGGCGGCCTCCAACAGTTCGACCTGCACCTGGGGTTCTACTTCCGCGCGCGGGATCAGCGTCGGCCAGATGCCCAGCAGCTCGCTGGTGTTGTGCAACCCCGTGAAGCCGCAGGTGTAGGCCGGGCCGCTCAGGCCGATCCAGGGAAACAGACGACCGAAGCCGTCGGCCGCGGCCTTGACATTGGTGCGCAAGACCAGCCGGGTCCAGAGTTCGTTCATCGCGTTGAGCTGATCCACCGGCGGCAAGGGCGCGAGCGGGCCATGGGCCGAGTTCAGGCCCGGGTATTCGATGAACAGCTCTTCGTGCGGCACGCGCCGCTCGGCCAGCTGGGTGCGGATGGTGTGGATCGCGGTCTGCGCCTTGTCCCAGGCATCGGGCCAGGAGAAGCCCCAGGTCACCTCGGCCTTGAAGCCGTCGCGAAAGCCCGCCACCACCTTCAGCCGGTCGCCCGGCGCGGTGCCCTGCGCGCCGGTCAGCCGCACGCGGTCGTGGCCTTCGTCGTGCAGGTGGATGCCGCCCATGTCCAGCACCACGTCGGGCGAGTGGTAGGCGTGCGGGTTGTGCACCTCGTAGAGCAGCTGCTGGCGCACAGTGTCGAAGTTGATCCGCCCGCCTGTGCCCGGCGCCTTGGTGATGAGTGCCGTCCCGCCTTCCCACACCTCGACGATCGGAAAGCCGATGTGCGCCAGATCGGGGATGGCTTTCCAGGCTTCCTGGCTGCCGAAGTTGCCGCCGCTGCCTTGCCCGGAGCATTCGAGCAGGTGGCCGACGGTCAGACCCTGCGCCAGCCGGTCCAGGCCAGCCGCATCGGTGGCCTTCAGGTCCCAGCCCAGGCTGTGCGCGATGGGTCCGAGGAACAGCGCTGCGTCGGCCACACGGCCGGTGATGACGATGTCCGCGCCCAGGTCCAGCGCGCGCACGATGGGCGCAGCACCCAGGTAGGCATTGCCGAACACCAGCCGTTCGCGCACCGCCGCCACCGCTTCGCCGGTGAACAGGTGCGACAACGCGGCGTCGGGCCGCCCGGGGTCCAGCAGCTGCGGCAACACATCGTCGCCGCTCACCACCGCGATGCGCGGCGTCCAGCCCTTGGTCGCCAGCGCCTCGCGCACCGCCTGCGCCGCCCCCATCGGGTTGAGACCACCGGCGTTACACACGAAGCGCACGCCCCGTGCCTGCATCAGCGGCCACAGCCGCAGCAGCATGGGCACCACGTCGCGCGCGTAGCCCAGGGCCGGGTCGCGCTGGCGGTCTTTCTGCAGGATGGCCAGCGTCAGTTCGGCCAGGTGGTCGCTGGCGATGAACTGCACGTTGCCGCGCTCAATGCTCGCGACCACGGGCTCCCAGTGATCGCCGTAAAAGCCGAGGCCGGCGCCGATGCGGATCGATTTCATGGGGTCAGCATAAGGGCATTCCCTATTTTTGCCAAGCGTTTGCTTGCTGAAAATACAGCCAGGGGAAACGATGGCACCTGCGCGACGGAGGCTCGGGTCTACCCTAGCGCCGGTTTCATGCAAGACCGATATAAAACCCGCACAACAACTGGACCTCGCGCCACAGAGATGGGAGCGCACCGTGTCCACAACAACACAGGAGACAGTGCGTGCAACTGCTGCAACTGCTGATCGGCGGCGTGGCCCAGGGATGCATCTACGGGCTCATCGCCCTGGGCTTCGTCCTGATCTACAAGGCGACCGAGACGGTGAGCTTCGCGCAGGGCGACCTGATGATGGTCGGCGCCTTCGGCGGTCTCCTGACCATGACGCTGCTGGGGTTTCCCTTCTGGCTGGCGGTGCCGGCTGCCGTGCTCGGCATGGGTGTCTTCGGCGTCGTGGTCGAGCGCCTGGTGGTCCGGCCCATCCTCGGCCAGCCCGCCTTCTCCATCGTGATGCTGACCATCGGCGTGGGCTACGTGCTGCGCGGCGTCATCACCATGATCCCCAACTTCGGCACCGACACCCACACGCTGGCCGTTCCCTACGCGGGCGAAGTGATGCGCCTGGGTTCGCTGGTGCTGGCCGCGGAACAGCTGGTGGTGATCGGCGTCACGGGCGTGCTGTGCGCCCTGCTGTTTGCGATGTTCCGCTACAGCAAGCTGGGCATCGCGATGCAGGCTTCGTCGCAGAACCAGCTCGCGGCCTACTACATGGGCATTCCGGTGCAGCGGCTCAACGGCCTGGTCTGGGGCCTGGCGGCCGGTGTGGCTGCGGTCGCGGGCCTGCTGCTGGCGCCCATCACCTTCGTGCACGCCAACATGGGCTTCATCGGCCTCAAGGCCTTCCCGGCCGCGGTGGTCGGTGGCTTTGGCAGCCTGCCCGGGGCCATCGTCGGCGGCCTGGTGATCGGTGTGGTCGAGGCGCTGTCGGGCTTCTACCTGCCCGAAGGTTTCAAGGACATCGCGCCCTACATCGTGGTGCTGCTGATGCTGGTGCTCAAACCGAACGGCCTGTTCGGCGAGAAGCTGCGCAAGAAAGTCTGAGGCCAGCCCGATGCGTTTCATCTTCAAGACCGACTACAACCAGGACATCCGGCTGGCCAAACACGGCGGCCATGTCTTCTGGTACGCGCTCCTGTGCGCTTTCCTGCTGGTCGCGCCCTGGACCCTGCCGGAGTACTGGCTGGCACAGCTGACCTTCGTGCTGATCTACGCCATCGTCGGGCTGGGACTGATGCTGCTGGCGGGCTTCACCGGCCTGTTTTCGCTCGGCCACGCGGCCTTCCTCGGCGTCGGCGCCTACACCGAGGCGGTGCTCAGCAACGCCGGCTGGCCATTCCCGATCTCCATCGCCTGCGCCGGTCTGCTGTCGGCCGCGGTGGGCATGGTGGTCGGACTGCCGGCCCTGCGCGTCAAGGGCATCTACCTCGGCATGGCGACGCTGTCTTTCGGCTTCATCGTCGAAGAAGGCCTGGCGCGCTGGGAGCACGTGACCGGCGGCAATGCGGGGCTGGCGGTCAACCCGCCGTCCATCGCCGGCTGGACGCTGGACTCGACCAACGCGTTCTATTTCCTGTGTCTGGCGCTCTGCGTCGGCGCGACGCTGGCGATCGTCAACCTGCTGCGTGCGCCGACCGGCCGGGCCTTCGTGGCGATCCGCGATTCGGAGATCTCGGCGCAGAGCATGGGCATCCACTTGGCGCGCTACAAGACCCTGTCGTTTGCGCTGTCGGCGGCGCTGGCCGGCATCGGCGGCGCGCTGTATGCCCACAAGATCCAGTTCCTCTCGCCCGACCAGTTCTCCATCGTGCAGTCGATCGACCTGCTGCTGATGGTGGTGATCGGCGGCCTGGGCTCGGTGCACGGCGCCTTTCTCGGCGCGATCTTCCTGATCGTGATGCCGCAGCTGATCGCGCTGGCCAAGGACGTGCTGCCCGAAGCCATCGGCCAGTCCACCGGCCTGCAGGGCACGGTCTACGGCCTGATGCTGATCGCCTTCGTGCTGTTCGAGCCCATGGGGCTGTACGGCCGCTGGCTGAAGGTGCGCACCTGGTTCCAGCTGTTCCCGTTCTACCGCAAGGGCATGTTCAAGCGGCAGAAGTCGTTCCAGAAGTCCGACCGCCTGAAGTGATCACCATGAACGACGACATCCTTCTCTCGGCCCGCGACCTCAGCGTGCGCTTTGGCGGCGTGCTGGCGGTCAACAAGGTGAGCTTCGACGTCCGCAAGGGCGAGGTGTTCACCCTCATCGGACCCAACGGCGCCGGCAAGACCACGGTCTTCAACCTGATCAGCCGGATCTACACGCCCACCAGCGGCGAGATCGATTTCTATGGACCTCGCGGCCCGCTCAAGCTGACCGAGCAGCCGCCGCACCGCATCGCCGGCCTGGGCATCGCGCGCACCTTCCAGAACATCGAGCTGTTCGAGCACGCGACCGTGCTGCAGAACCTGCTGATCGGCCGCCACACGCACCGGCAGACCGGGCTCTGGAGCGAGCTGCTGTTCACCGGCAGGACCCGCGCCGCCGAGATCGCCGCGCGCGAAAAGGTCGAACAGGTGATCGACTTCCTGGACCTGCAGCACCACCGCGAGTCGCTGGTCGCCGGCCTGCCGTATGGCGTGCGCAAGGTGGTGGAGCTGGCACGTGCGCTGTGCACCGAGCCGCGCCTGCTGCTGCTGGACGAACCGTCGTCGGGACTGAACGTGGAGGAAACCGAAGACATGGCGTTCTGGATCGCCGACATCAAGAACGAACTGGGCATCACGGTGCTGATGGTCGAACACGACATGACCCTGGTCTCCAAGGTCTCCGACCGCGTGCTGGCCATGAGCATGGGCGCCGAACTCGCAACAGGCACACCGGCAGAGGTGCAAAGCCACCCCGGCGTGATCGAGGCCTACCTCGGCACGGTGGACGATGTCTCCAGCCTGCGCCGAGAGAACCATGTGGGAGCTCAGCCATGACCGCCCCCGTCACCGACAGCGCCGTGCTCAAGCTGCTCAACGTCGAGAGCGCCTACGGCCCGATCAAGGCGATCCGCGGCGTCAGCCTGCAGGTGCGGCGCGGCGAGATCGCAACCGTGCTGGGCAGCAACGGCGCCGGCAAGACCACCATCCTCAAGACCATCAGCGGCATCATCGACCCGCGCAAAGGCAGCATCGAGTTCAAGGGCAGCGACATCACCGCACAGGACCCGGCGCACATCGTGCAGCAGGGCCTGATGCACGTGCCCGAAGGGCGCGAGGTGTTCCCGCTGCTGTCGGTGCGCGACAACCTGCTCATGGGCGCCTACACCCGCAAGGACCGCGACGGCGTGGCGCGCGACATGGAAGTGGTCTTCAACTACTTCCCGATCCTGCGCGAACGCGCCGTGCAGGACGCCGGCCTGCTCTCGGGCGGCCAGCAGCAGATGCTCGCCATCAGCCGCGCGCTGATGGCCAACCCCGACCTGATCCTGCTCGACGAACCCAGTCTGGGCCTCTCGCCAAGGCTGACCAAGGAGATCTTCGAGATCGTGGTGCGCATCAACCGCGAGCGCGGCACCACCATCCTGCTGGTCGAGCAGAACGCCAACATGGCGCTCAACGCCTCTGACTACGGCTATGTGCTGGAGAACGGCCGCATCGTGATGGAAGACACCTGTGCCCGGCTGCGCGAGAAGGAGGACATCAAGGAGTTCTACCTCGGCATGAAGGAAGCCGGCGTGCGCGCCGACCGCCGCTGGAAAAAGAAGAAGAACTGGAGATGACACGATGACCACGCTTTGGGATCTCTCCAGCATCCGTCCGCAGACCGGCATCGTCATGCCGGGTGAAACGATTCCTGCCATCTTCTGGAACGCGGTCGAGAAACGTGGCCCGAACATCTGGCTGCGGCAAAAGGAATTCGGCATCTGGCGCCGCTGGACCTGGTCGCAGGTCGGCGAGGCGGTGCGCGAGATCGGGCATGGCCTGCTCTCCATCGGCTTCGACGGCCGCGAGACGGCGTCCATCCTCTCCAACACCAACGTCGAGTGGGTGCTGTGCGACCTCGCGGTGCTGAGTGCCAACGGCGTCTCCAACGGCATCTACCCGACCGACGCCGCCGATCAGGTGCAGTTCCTCTGCGAGGACTCGCGCACCACCGTGCTGTTCGTGGAGGACGACGAGCAGCTGGACAAGGCACTCGAAGTGCGCGGCCGCCTGCCGCAGCTGCGCAAGATCGTGGTGTTCGACATGGACGGGCTGCGCGACTTCGACGACCCGATGGTGATCAGCCTGGACGCGCTGCGCGCGAAGGGCCGCGACCACCTGCGCGCGCACCCGAAGGCGCTGGACGAGCGCGTCGCTGCGGTGCGTCGCGAAGACCTCGCGATCCTGGTCTACACCTCGGGCACCACCGGCAAGCCCAAGGGCGCGATGCATTCGCACCAGGGCCTGGTCTATGCCGCACGCGGCTACAACACGCTGATCTCGCGCGACGAGACCGACGAGTGCATGTGTTTCCTGCCGCTGTGCCACATCGCCGAGCGCATGGGCGGCGAGTACTTCTCGCTCTACACGGGCGCCAGGCTCAACTTCGTCGAGAACCCCGAGACCGTGCCCGAGAACGTGCGCGAGATCGCGCCCACTGTGTTCACCGCGGTACCTCGCGTGTGGGAGAAGTTCTATTCGGGCGTGATGATCACGCTCAAGGAAGCCAGCAAGCTGCAGCAGGCCGCTTACGCCTGGGCCATCGGCGTCGGCCAGCGCGTGGCCGACCATGTGCTCAAGCGAGAAGAGGTGCCTGGCGGCCTGAAGCTGCAGTTCCGGCTGGCGCGGGTGCTGGTGCTCGACAACGTGCGCAAGCTGATCGGCATCCACCGCGCGCGCTTCCTCGTCACCGGCGCGGCGCCGATCTCGCCCGAACTGGTGCGCTGGTACCTCGCGCTGGGCGTGCCGATGCTGGAAGTCTGGGGCATGACCGAGACCTGCGGCGCCTCGACCGGCATCCCGGCCGACCGCATCAAGCCCGGCAGCATCGGCCCGGCCACGCAGTACAACGAAGTGCGGCTGGACCCGCAGACCAGCGAGATCCTGGTGCGCGGCCCCAACGTGTTCATGGGCTACCTGAACCTGCCCGAGAAGACGGCCGAGACGATCGACAAAGACGGCTGGCTGCACACCGGCGACGTGGGTGTGGTCGATGAGGAAGGGTTTTTCCGCATCACCGACCGCATGAAGGACATCATCATCACCGCAGGCGGCAAGAACATCACCCCCAGCGAGCTGGAGAACGAGCTCAAGTTCTCGCCCTACATCACCGACGCCGTGGTCATCGGCGACAAGCGGGCCTACCTCACCGTGATCATCATGATCGACCAGGAGAACGTGGAGAAGTTTGCGCAGGACAACGACGTGCCCTTCTCCAACTACGCCAGCCTCACCCGCGCGCCTGAGGTGCAGCAGCTGATCCAGGACGTGATCGACGCGGTCAACAAGAAGTTCGCCCGCGTCGAGCAGATCAAGAAGTTCTGGCTGCTGGAAACGCAACTGACCGCCGAAGACGAAGAACTGACCCCGACCATGAAGCTCAAGCGCAAGCTGGTGCAGCAGAAATACGCCGAGCCGATCGAAGCGATGTACCGCTGAGCCCCGACTCCAAGAACGACAACGGTTTCCCGCCCATTCCATCCAACAAGGAGACAAGACCGATGAAAGCCCGACTCTCAATGATCGCCGCCGCGCTAGTCCTGACGACCGGCGCCGCGCTGGCCCAGTCGCAAGGCGTGAGCAAGGACGAAATCCTGCTCGGCTCGATCCAGGATCTGTCCGGCCCGCTGGCGGGCTTCGGCAAGCAGATCCGCCTGGGCATGACACTGCGCGTGGACGAGATCAACGAACAGGGCGGCGTCAACGGCCGCAAACTCAAGCTGCTGGTCGAAGACAGCAAGTACGACCCGAAGAACGCCGTGCTGGCCGCCCAGAAGCTGGTCAACCAGGACAAGATCTTCATGATGGTCGGCCACCTCGGCACCGCACAGAACATGGCCGCGATGCCGGTGCAGTTCCAGAAGAACGTGATCAACTTCTTCCCGGTCACCGCCGCGCGCGAAATGTACGAGCCCTTCCACAAGCTCAAGTACTCCTTCGCCGCCACCTACTTCGACCAGATGAAGAACTCGCTGCCGATGGTGGTGAAGGAAAAGGGCGCCAAGAAGGTCTGCACCGTCTACCAGGACGACGAATTCGGTCTGGAGGTCGTGCGCGGCGCCAAGGAAGGCCTCAAATCCATCGGCATGGAAATGGCTGAAGAAGCCAGCTTCAAGCGCGGCGCCACCGACTTCGGCTCGCAGATGCAGAAGCTCGCCGCCGCGCAGTGCGACTTCGTCGTGCTCGGCACCATCATTCGCGAGACCGTCGGCACCATCGCCACCGCCCGCAAGCTCGGCTTCAACCCGACCTTCATGGGCAGCAGCGCGCTCTACACCGACCTGATCCACAAGCTCGGCGGCCCGGCCATGAACGGGCTGTACGCCACCATGACGGTGCAGAACCCCTACACCGACGACGCCTCGCAACCGGTGCGTTTCTGGGCCAACAAGTACAAGACCAAGTTCAACGAAGACCCGACCGTGTTCTCGGTCTATGGCTACAACATCATCGACACCTTCGCCAAGGCCGCCGGCAAGGCCGGGCCGAACCTGACCACCGACAGCTACATCAAGGTGATGGACACGCTGACGATTCCGTCCGACATCTTCGGCAGTGCCCCGGCCAGCTTCGGCCCGCAAAAGCGCCTGGGCAGCAACGTCTCGCGCCTGTCGCAGATCACCGACGGCAAGTGGAAGGTGATCTCCGACTACCCGAAGAACTGATTCCGTTCAGGGCATCAGCGACGCCTGGACAACAGGCCATGCGCTACCGCCGCCAGTGCCCTCGGGTGCTGGCGGTTTTTTTATCGGTCAACTGAACCACGCACGCTGCCTGGGTCTGAGGCGATCTACCTGGGGCGCGCGTCTTCGGTGGTCAGCGGCTTGCCGCCCGCCCCCCACCATCCGCTTCGGATCTCCTGGATCACGCAGCGGGTCATGGGCCGAAAGCCCTCACCGCCCACCTGGACCACGGCCTCCGTGATGGCGGCGATCAAGGCGTGCTTCTTGTCGTCGGGCAAAACGCCCTCGATGATCTTGACGTCGATGAATGGCATCGTCTGGACTCCTATTCGATGGTGGCGACAGCGTCGAAGGGCAGGCGCGGTCCGCGCGGGCGCAGGGCAGTGACATCTCCATGGCCCAGATTGACCAGGAAGTTCGAACGGTATCGACCATCCGGAAAGAAGCTGCGATCCAGTGCGTCCGCGTCAAATCCGCTCATGGGGCCGCAGTCCAGCCCCAGCAGGCGTGCCGCCACGATCAGGTAGGCCCCTTGCAGGCTGCTGTTGCGCAGTGCAACCGTCTGGGCCAGCGCGGGGTTGCCCTCAAACGGCAACGCCGCCGTGGGCATGTGCGGGAACTGGGTGGACAGGTGCTCGTAGAAGCGTGTGTCATGCGCCACGATCACGGTCACGGGTGCGCCCATGACCTTGTCCACGTTGCCCGGCGCCAGGCAGGCGCGCAGACGGGCCTTGGCCTCGGCACTGCGCACGAATACGTAGCGCGCGGGCTGGCAGTTGGAGGCCGTGGGGCCCCATTTGGCGAGCTCGTGCAGCGCCTTCAGGGTTTCATCGGACACCGGTTCGTCGCGAAACTTGGCGAAGGTTCTGGCGGCTGAAAATGCTTGTTCGGCAGGGGACATCGTTTGGCTGGTCATGGGTCTTTGAATGGGTTGGAATCGGTCAGGCAGCGGTGTAGGCCGTCTTGACCGTGGTGTAGAACTCGGCGGCGTATGCGCCCTGTTCCCGTGACCCCACGCTGGAGCCCTTGCGCCCACCGAAAGGCACGTGATAGTCGACACCAGCGGTGGGCGCATTGACCATCACCATGCCGGCCTGCGCATGGCGTTTGAAGTGGCTCGCGTGCTTGAGGCTGGTGGTGCAGAGGCCGCTGGACAGGCCGAACGGCGTGTCGTTGGCCAGCGTGAGGGCTTCTTCGAAATCACTCGCACGGATCACGTTGGCCACCGGCCCGAACACTTCCTCGCGGCTGATGCGCATGGCGTTGTCGGTCTCGGTGAACAGCGCTGGCGTGAGGTAGTGCCCTGGCTGACCGCGTTCGTTGGTGGCACGGTGCTCGCCACCAAACGCCAGTCTGGCGCCCTCGCCTTTGGCCACGCGGATGTAGTCCAGGTCGATGGCCAACTGGCGCTCGTCCACCACCGGACCAATGTCGGTACCTGGGTGGCGCGCGTCGTCCACCCGCAGCTGCTTCAGTCGCTCGACCACCGCATGGACAAAACGGTCGTGGATGCCCGCCGTCACGATCAGTCGACTCGACGCCGTGCAGCGCTGACCGGTGGAGTAGAAGGACCCAAGCACCGCGCATTGCACGGCCACCGCGAGATCGGCATCGTCCAGCACGACCATCGGGTTCTTCCCTCCCATCTCCAGCTGGAACTTCGCGCCGCGCGCGGCGCAAGCAGCGGCGAGTCGACGGCCGGTGGCCACCGAACCGGTGAAGCTCAGCCCGGCCACCCGCGGGTCGTCCACCAGGGCGGAGCCGATCTCGGCACCCGAACCCATCACCAGGTTGAACACGCCCGCCGGCAGACCGCTGCGCGAAAGGATGTCGGCCAGCGCCCATGCCGAACCGGGCACCAGCTCGGCGGGTTTGAACACCACGCAGTTGCCGAAGGCCAGCGCCGGGGCAATCTTCCACGCCGGAATCGCGATCGGAAAGTTCCAGGGCGTGATCAGGCTCACCACGCCCAGCGGCTCGCGGGTCACTTCCACCGAGATGCCGGGTCGCACAGAGGCCAGCAAGTCGCCGCGCTGGCGCAGGGCTTCGCCCGCAAAAAACTTGAAAATCTGCCCGGCGCGCACGACCTCGCCCACCGCTTCGGGCAAGGTCTTTCCTTCTTCGCGCGCCAGCAGGTCACCCAGTTCGGCGCTGCGCGCCAGGATTTCGCTGCCCGCCTTGTCCAGCACGTCAAAGCGCTGCTGTGGCCCGGAAAGCGACCACGCTGGGAACGCCGCCGACGCCGCGTCTACCGCCGCCCTGGCCTGCGCCGCATCGGCCTGCGCGTACTCGCCGACCACGTCGCGCGTGTCCGAGGGATTGATGTTGCACACACTGCGCGCGCCCGCCACCCACTCGCCACCGATGAAGTTGTGACCCAACGCCATCACGCGCGCCCCGCACCGCGCTGGCGGAACCGGGCTTGCCAATCGGCCAGCGGCATGTAGCTGGGGTCGTCGCGAACCATCGCAAAGGTCTCGGCCAACAGCTCGTCTTCGCTCTTGCTCAGGTCCAGCGGTGTGCCATAGGGCTGGTTGACGTAGTAAGGCGTGTCCAGATAGACCTCGACCCGGTTGCCCTCGGGATCGAAGTAGTACAGCGACCAGGCATTGCCGTGGTTCATGGGCCTGAGCTCGGTGGCGCCCAGGGCCTCGGCCTTGTCGCGGTTCCAGCGCAGTTCGGCCAGGTCGGGCACCAGGAAGGACACCTGCATGATGGTGCTGACCCTGGACTCGGCCGAGCGCCCTTCGGACAGCACGATCTGGTGGTGCTGGTCTTCGGAGGCACTCATGAAGACCAGGCGGTTGCCGAAGTTCTTGCCCAGGCCTTCGTCTGTGATGGTGAGCTTGAACACCTGGGTGTAGAAGTCGACCATCTTGTCGAGGTCGTAGACAAAGAAGCCGAAGTGGGCGGGTGTGGGTCGCGTGACGTTCATGGCGTGTGGTCCTTTTCAGTCCTTCTGGATCTTGGCGTCCTTGACCAGTTGCGCCCAGCGCTTGAGGTCGGCTTCGATGGTGGCCTGCAGTTCCTTGGGCGTGCTGGCGCGCACGTCGCCACCGGTGGCCTCGGCCAGCTTGCTGCGCAGCGCAGCGTCCTGCAACACGGTGACCACCTGCGCATTCAGGCGATCGATCACCGGCTGCGGGGTGCCGGACGGCGCGAGCAAGGCGGTCCAGGAGTGCACCTCAAAATTCGGCAGACCCTGTTCGGCCACGGTCCGTACCTCGGGCAGGCCGCTCCAGCGGGCACTGCCCGAGGTCGCCACGGCGCGCAGCTTGCCCGCCTTCACCTGCGGCAGGGCCGTGGTCGGCGCGATCACCACGAAGTCGACCTCGTTGCCCAGCAAAGCGGTCACCGACGCGCTCTCGCCGCGGTAGGGCACGTGGGTAAAGGCAGCGCCCGCGCGGTTGGCCAGCAGCTCGCCGGTCATGTGCTGGCCGGTGCCGACACCGGCCGAGCCGAAGGTCATGGGGTTGGGCTTTGCCTTGGCCGCCTTGAGCAGGTCGCCCAGGTTGTTGTATGGGCTGGCAGCGTTGACCACCACCAGGAACGGGAACGAGGTGAGCGCCGAGATCGGCTGGAACGACTTGGCGGTGTCGTAGGGCAGCTTGTCGTAGAGCACGCCCGAGATGGCGTGGCCGCCAGTGGCCAGCAGCAGGTTGTAGCCGTCGGGCTTGGCCGAGGCTACCGAGGCGGCCGCGATGGTGCCGCCAGCACCGGCCTTGGGTTCGACCACCAGCGGCTGACCGAGGCCCTTGGCCAGTTCGGTGGCCACCAGCCGCGCCACGACATCGGCGTTGCCGCCCGCGGCAAAACCGTGCAGCACGCGCACCGGGCGCTCGGGATAGGTCTGTGCACCGGCGACGGTGGGCCAGGCCAGCGGCAGGGTCAGCGCCAGGGCGGCGCCGAACAGGGTGAAGGGGTTCTTGGTCATGGTCTTGTCTCCTGGTTCTTTTCGGGGGTCATTGCCTGGGGTTACTGGGGCGCCTGCTCAATGGTGTTGCGCAGGATGCCGATGCCTTCGATCTCCACCTCCACCACGTCGCCAGGCACCATGAAACGCGGCGGCTTCTTGCTCCAGCCCACGCCACCGGGCGTGCCGGTGACGATCACGTCGCCCGGCACCAGCGTGAAGATGGTCGAGGCGTAGGCGATCTGTTGTGCCACCGAGAAGATCATGTCGTCGGTGGTGGTGGCCTGCATCTGTTCGCCACTCAGGCGGGTGACCAGCTTGAGCGGGCGGTCGGGCGCGATCTCGTCGGCCGTGACCATCCAGGGGCCGAAAGCACCGGTGGACTCGAAGTTCTTGCCCGCGCAGATCGACTTGGCATGGAACTGCCACTCGCGGATGCTGGCGTCGTTGTAGATCGAGTAGCCGGCGATGTGCTCGTGGGCACTGGCTTCGGGGATGTTGCGGCCCGGCTTGCCGATCACCACGGCCAGCTCGCCCTCCCAGTCCAGCGAGTCCGAGCAGTGCGGGCGCAGGATGGGCTGATCGTGCGCGACTTGCGAGCGCCAGACGCGCAGGAAGATCGGCGGGAAGGCGGACAGCTCGCGGTCCAGACCGGCGGCCACGACCTCGCGGTGGTGGTCGTGGTAGTTGCGGATTGCGCAGACGATCTTTTCCGGTTGCGGAATCACCGGCAGGAAGCGGATGCTGGCCAGCGGCAGATCGGCCGGCACGCTCGCGGCGTCGGCGGCCGCGTGCGGCGTGCGGCCGGCCGCGATGTAGGCCTGCAGCGTGGGGTACTGCGGGTAGGCGCGGCCGAGGTCGGCGATGTGTTCGCCGACGACAGCGCCCCAGGAGGCCTTGCCTTGGTGTTCAAACGACAGCAGTTTCATGTGGTGCTTTCAAAAGAGAGAAAAAGGAGGGATGGCAGGGCCTGCCGCCCATGGGAAAAAGATCAGGTGTCCGGCACCGGGGTTCCCCGCAAGCGGGCCAGTATCGGTTCGGTGTGCGCGCCCAGCGCGGGCGCGGCCCAGCGGTACTGCACCGGCGTGCGCGAAAAACGCAGCGGGCTGGCCACCGCCGGGGCCGTGCCGGCGATCGGGTGCGGCAGGTCCACGCGCAGGCCGCGCGCCTGCACGTGCGGGTCGGCGAACACCTGCTCCAGCGTGTTGATCGGCCCGCAAGGCACGTTGGCGGCTTCCAGCGCGGTGATCCACTGCGCCGTGGTCCGTTGCACCGTCACCTGGCGCAACAGCGGCACCAGCTCGCCGCGGTGCGCCACGCGCGCGGCGTTGGTGGCGAACCGGGGATCGGTCGCCCATTCGGCGCGCTCCGCCTCCCGGCACAACGAAGCGAACTGGCTGTCATTGCCCACCGCCAGGATCATCTCGCCGTCGGCGGTGGGAAAGGACTGGTAGGGCACGATGCTCGGGTGGGCGTTGCCCAGGCGGCGCGGCGACTGGCCGGTGACCAGATGGCTGAGTGCCTGGTTGGCCAGGCACGAGACCTGCACGTCCAGCAGGGCCAGGTCGATGTGCTGGCCCAGGCCCGAGCGCTCGCGCCAGGCCACCGCGGCCAGGATCCCGGCCACCGCGTGCAGGCCGGTGAGCACGTCGGTCAGCGCCACGCCCACCTTCATCGGGCCGGCGCCGTCCTCCCCGTCGGGCACGCCGGTCAGGCTCATCAACCCGCCCATGCCCTGCACCATGAAGTCGTAGCCAGGGCGCTGGGCGTAGGGGCCGGTCTGGCCGAAGCCGGTGATCGAGCAGTAGATCAGGCGCGGGTTGAGCGCGCTCAGGGTGGCGTAGTCCAGCCCGTAGCGCGCCAGGCCGCCGACCTTGAAGTTCTCGACCAGCACGTCGGAGTTCAGCGCCAGCTCGCGGATCTGTCGCTGGCCCTCGGGCGTGGCCATGTCGAGCGCGACCGACTGCTTGTTGCGGTTGGTGCACAGGAAGTAGGCCGATTCGAGGTCGTTGCCCTGCGGGTCCTTCAGGTACGGCGGGCCCCAGCCTCGCGTGTCGTCGCCGCGGTCCGGGTGTTCGATCTTGATCACCTCCGCGCCCATGTCGGCCAGCATCTGGCTGGCCCAGGGGCCGGCGAGCACGCGCGAGAGGTCGAGCACCTTGAGGTGCGACAGCGCGCCGCCGGAGGGGTTGGATTCGTGGTTCATGATGCAAACGCCTGCAGGCCGGTTTGTGCGCGACCGAGGATCAGCGCGTGGATGTCGTGCGTGCCCTCGTAGGTGTTGACCACCTCCAGGTTCACCAGGTGGCGAGCCACGCCGTATTCGTCGCTGATGCCGTTGCCGCCCAGCATGTCGCGCGCGACCCGGGCGATGTCCAGCGCCTTGCCGCAGCTGTTGCGCTTGAGCATGCTCGTGAGTTCCACCGAGGCAGAGCCCGCGTCCTTCATGCGGCCGAAGCGCAGGCAACCCTGCAGCCCGAGCGCGATCTCGGTCTGCATGTCGGCCAGCTTCTTCTGCACCAGCTGGTTGGCCGCCAGCGGGCGACCGAACTGCTTTCGGTCCAGCACGTAACGGCGCGCCCGGTGCCAGCAGTCTTCGGCAGCGCCGAACGCGCCCCAGGCGATGCCGTAGCGCGCGCTGTCCAGGCAGGTGAACGGGCCCTTCAAGCCGCGCACGCCGGGCAGCAGGTTCTCGTCCGGCACGAACACCGCGTCCATCACGATCTGGCCCGTGACCGAGGCGCGCATGCCGACCTTGCCCTGAATCTCGGGCGCGCTCAGGCCCTTCCAGCCCTTCTCCAGGATGAAACCGCGGATCTGGTCGCGCCCGTTGTCCTCATCGGCCAGCTGGGCCCAGACCACGAACACATCGGCGATCGGGCTGTTGGTGATCCACATCTTGGCGCCACTCAGGCTGAAGCCGCCGGGCACGCGGGTGGCGCGGGTGGACAGGCTGGCCGGGTCGGAGCCGCTGTCCGGCTCGGTGAGGCCGAAGCAGCCGACCAGCTCGCCCGAGGCCAGCCTCGGCAGGTAGCGCTGGCGCTGCTCTTCACTGCCGAAGGCGTGGATGGGCAGCATCACCAGGCTGGACTGCACGCTGAGCATGGTGCGGTAGCCCGAGTCGACGCGCTCGATCTCGCGGGCGATCAGGCCATAACAGACGTAGTTCATGCCGGCACCACCGTGGATGGTCGGCAGGGTCGAACCAAGCAGACCAAGGGCGCCCATCTCGCGGAACAGTGCGGGATCGGTGCGGCCTTCGCGAAAGGCCGTCAGCACGCGCGGCGCCAGCTCGGACTGCGCGTACGCCGCGGCGGCGTCACGGACGGCGCGCTCGTCGGCGTCGAGTTGCTGTTCGAGCAGGAACGGGTCGTCCCAGAGGAAGGCGTTGGTGGTCATGGATGCAGGTGGGAAGGAAGGGTCAGCGCCGGCAGGCGAAGCTGGCGGCGGATTCGGTGTCGCCGGCGGTGTAGCGCGCCAGCTGCGGGTAGGGGCAGAGCGGGCGGGTGCGGGTGGGCGACCAGTCGGCCGGCACATCTGTATTGGCGCCGCCCGGGTTGCCCGCTCCGCGTGCGCTGGCCACGATGCGCTCGGGCGCTCGCCCGTTTTCCACCCAGTCCACCAGCGCGGCCAGGCCGTCGTACTGTTCGGTGGCGGGACCGCCGCGGGAATGGCCCTGGCCCGGCACCAGGAACAGGCGGGCAAATTCAGCGGCGCGACCCTGCTGGTGGGCGTCGAGCGCGCGGTACCAGGCCTGGGTGTGGTCGCTGGAGAAGATCGGGTCGGCCGTGCCATGGAACACCAGCACCTTGCCGCCGCGCCCGCGCAGCCGGTCGAACTCGGGGGCCTCCAGCGTGCCCATGAAGTCGAGAGCCTTGTCGGTGTAGACGCCGCTGGTGGTGAAGATCTTGCTGCCGTCGCGGTCGATGTCGAAGGCCAGCGCAAAGGCGGCGCTCTTGCGGGTGTCGGTGGCCATGGCCAGGTCGGCCACCGGAGGCGAGGAGAAGATGAACCCCACCGACACCGGGTTGCGGGCGGTGCGCAGCGAGCTGCGGAACTTCCACTCGGCCCAGCCGGGATGCCGGATGCCCGGGTCAAACGGGAAGCCGCTGTAAATGATCTCGCCCGCACCGTTGCGCGCCGGCCCGTGCACCGCCGCGAGCACGATCTTCTGCGCCGCGCTCAGGCAGCGGCCGTCGCGCTCGCCCGTGCAGGTCGGCAGGTCACGCGCCGGGTCGAAGGCCGTGCGACAGGCCTCCACATCGTTCACAAGCCCGTCGCTCAAGCCGTCGAGCGCGTCGCAGCGCGCCAGCACGGCCCGCGCCACGAGCTCGCGTTCCGCCGGGGGAAGAGCCGATTCGTAGTCGGGCTGGCCATTGACCTCGCGGGTCGTGACCACGGTGTCCCAGCGCTTCACGTTGGAGAGGTTGGCCACCGAGGCGCGCGGCAGGTGGATGCCGGGCGACTGGGCCAGCACACCGTCGAAGGCGTCCGGGTAGAGCGTGGCCGCCACCAGCGCCTGGCGACCACCGTTGGAGGTGCCGCCGATGTAAGAGCGGTCGGGTCCCTTGCCGTAGGCCGACCGGATCAGTGCCTTGGCCATGGGAGTGAGCGTGCCGATGGCGTTGTGGCCGTAGTCGCGGCGCGCCTGCGGGTCCAGTCCGAACAGCGGGTTCTGGGCGCTGCTGTGGCCGGCGTCGGAACTGATCACGGCGAAGCCCATTTGCAGGGCGTTGCGCAGCAGGCCACCGCTGCCCAGCGAGTTGCCACCATCGGCGGCAACGACCACGCCGTCGGTGCCTCCGTTGCCCTGGTAGAGAAAGCGCCCACTCCAGTTCGTGGGCAGGCGCATCTCGAAACCGATGGCATAGGCCTGGCCGTCGACCGGACTCGTGCGTTCGTTCATCCGACCGGTCACTCGGCAGTGCTCACCCACCGGCTGACCAGCGTTCACCAGTCGGCCTGCCGGCTCCAGCGTGGCGCCAGTGATGCGCGCATTGGCGAAGCCGAACGCCGTGGCCAGTTCGGTGCACTTCTGCAGCGGCGCCGGCGTGGCAGCACCGGGGCGGGAGGAATGCTCTTTTGTCGCACAGCCCGACATCACGATCAGGACTGCGCAAGCGGCGCTCGGCAAGGCATGGGGTGTGCGCATGGGTGTTGTCTCCGTCGAGTGCCTCGTCTGCACTGGCACCTTTTTTGAAGTGCGATAACCGAACTTCGTAATTGACTTTTACGAACTGTACGGGCCAGAATTGGTCGAATCAAACGATTTGTTTGCAACCAGCAGTGCATAAAACGCACTTCGTAAAGTCCAATGACCTCGCGACGCAAGATTCCAAGCACCGCTGCGCTGAGCGCCTTCGAAGCCGCGGCGCGGCATTCGAGCTTCACCGAAGCCGCCGAAGAGCTTTCCCTGACCCAGAGCGCGATCTGCCGCCAGATCGCGGGGCTGGAACAGTTTCTGGATGTGAGCCTGTTCCGGCGCTCGCGCCGCGGCGTGCTGCTGACGGAGGCCGGTGTGACCTACCACCGACAGGTCTCGCGGCACCTGGAACAGATCGAGCTCGACACGCTGAACCTCATGACCCGCGGCGGGCGTGGCGGCCGGCTGGAACTCGCGGTGGTTCCCACCTTCGGCACGCGCTGGCTGCTGCCCCGGCTGGCCGGCTTCGCCCAGCTGCACCCCGACATCACGCTCAACCTCTCCAGCCGCACGCGGCCCTTCCTGTTCGACGACACCACGATGGACGCCGCGATCTACGCCGGCGACGGCCACTGGCCCGGCGCGGTGACCACCCACCTGATGCCCGAAACCCTGGTACCGGTGTGCAGTCCGGCCTTGATCGCTCCGCGAAAGAAGCTCACGCCACAGCAACTGGCCGAACTGCCTCTGCTCCAGCAGAGCACGCGACCCTACGCGTGGCGCCAGTGGTTCGAATCCATTGGCTATGTGCCGGGCAACGAGCTCGCCGGTCCGCGCTACGAGCTGTTCTTCATGTCACTGCAGGCTGCCGCGGTGGGGCTGGGCGTGGCGCTGGTGCCCGAGTACGACATCGGCGACGACCTGACCTCTGGCCGCCTGGTGATTCCGGTGCAGCACTTCTGCCCCAGCGACCGCGCCTACTACCTGTCAATCCCCGAGCGCAAAGCCGACAACCCGGTGCTGGAAGTATTCAAGGCCTGGCTCATCGAAGAGATGGCCACCTACAACGCCACGGCCGAACAGGCGCGACTGCTGCGCGCCAAGCCGCGGCCCCGCACCCGCGCGGACTGATCCCGCCTCTGTTTCCAGTCAACCCACACACAAGGTCATCCCGCTATGTCACTGATCCACGTTCGCAAACGCCAGCTGCTGGTCGAAACCGTTTTCCACGAGGGAGGTCCGCCAGCCCAGGTGCCGCTGCGCATGGCCGCCGCGCTGGCTGTGGTGCGCAATCCGTACGCCGGGCGCTACGAGCCGGACCTGCTGCCATTCATGGCCGAGCTGCGCACGCTCGGCCGCGAGCTGGCCGAAGAGCTGGTGCAGGCGCTCGGGCGCGAGCATGTACAGGCCTACGGCAAGGCGGCGATCGTGGGCGTGAACGGCGAACTGGAGCACGGCGCCGTGTGGCACGAGGCCGGCGGCTGGGCCATGCGCGCGGTGCTGGGCGAACCCAAGGCCATCGTGCCCGCTGCCAAGGCCGTGGCCAGCGCCGGCTACCGGCTGATGGTGCCGCTGCACCACATTCAGGCCGCCTATGTGCGCAGCCATTTCAATGCGATGGAAGTGGGCATTCAGGACAGTCCGCGACCTGACGAAATCGTGTTTGGCCTGGTGATGGCCGACGGCGGGCGCATCCACTCGCGGCTGGGAGGCCTGACGGTGGACCAGATCTCGGTACACGACGGTCAGCGCTGACAGGCCCTGAGCGACAGCGGCCACGCCTGGTGCGATGGCGGTTTTTGGTCGCCCCGAGCGCGGCGCAGGATCAGGCCTGCACCTGTGACCGGAACTGCCTGGCGGCAAAGGCCCACGCCATGCGCGAGGCGTCCGGTCCGTGGCCGTCACTGTACGCCTGGCCCGCCGCGCCACCGCTCCACGCATGGGCCAGGCCATGCACCGTGGTCAGCGTGGCCACCACGCTGCCCTTTCGTTTGAAATCGGTGACCGACATCGGGTAGCGCAGGCCTCTGCGGACACCGCGCGTCGGTCCTGCCTTCGCCCCTGCCGCTTCGGCCCAGACCTGCGCAGCGGCCTCCCCGTTTCTGATCGAGACCACCGGGTCTGCGTCGCCGTGAATCACCAGCAGCGGCGGCCAGTGCGCCTCCATGGTGTCCGGGCTGGCCGCCAGCGGCTTCGTGGCCCGGTGACCGTGCATGGCGCCCAGCGCCGACAGGGTGGAATGCGCGGTGCCAGGCGGAATTCCAGAATGCATCACCACCGCCTGGAACCGGTCCGGGTACCGGGTGACCAGCAAAGCCGCCATGCTCGCACCGGCCGAGAGTCCGGCCACTGCCACACGCGCCTTGTCCACCGGATGCAGCAGACAGACCTGGTCGACCGCCTGCAGGATCAGGGCGGCTTCGCCAAAGGCACGACCGGTGTTCGTGTCGAACCAGTTCCAGCAACCCTGTGCATTGGCGAGGCGGTCCTGCTCGGGGTAGAGCACCAGAAAGCGCTCCCGCATCGCGATGCGGTTCATGCGCGTGCTGGCCGCGAAGCTGCTGGCGTCCTGACCGCAGCCGTGCAGCATCACCATCAGCGGCAGCCGCTCGCCAAACGCGATCCCCGTCGGACGGTAGAGCCGGAAGCGCCTCGCGCCCTGTGCGCCCATCACGACGCCGGGAATCCACGCCCCAGCCCCGGGCGGCGACCTGCGCCTGGTCACGGTGGGCTTGAGGGTCTTTTTGAGTGCCCGGGTCCCGGAAGCGGTGGCCAGGCGGGTCATCGCGACGAAACTGCGCTCGAAGCTCTTGGCCCAGGCGGAAGGGCGCAATCGTTTTTTCATCCGGTTCATTCTGCGCTCTCGCTGCACATCAGCAGTGGCCTGTCGCTGGGCCAAGGCGGGCGCGTAGGGTCATCCACATGGACGACATGCCCCGCACGTTCGACACCGCACAGACACAGCCGCGATCGCACGTGATCATGGGCTCCACCGTCCACGACCGCACACCACGAAGCCGAATGCCCGCATGAAACACCCAGCCACCGATGTCATCCAACGCCCTTCGCTGGTCATGCTGGGCGCGGAGCCATTTCGTGCCGCGATGGAGTTCGTCTGCAACAGGCTCGGCACGTCGGCCAGCGCCAAGCCCGGGGACGGCCACCCGGTGGTGATCTTTCCGGGTCTCGGTGCGGACGGGCACTCGGTCGCCACGCTGCGCGAGCATTGCCGCTCGCTCGGCTACGACGCGTTCGACTGGGGGCAGGGCTTCAATACCGGCCCGCACGGAGACCTTGACGCCTGGTTGCTCGACCTGAAGGCGAAAGTCGTTGATCTGCTCGCCGGCCACACCCAGCCAGCCACACTGATTGGCTGGAGCCTGGGCGGCCTCTACGCCCGCGAAGTCGGCAAGCTGATGGCCCCGCGCATCCGGCAGGTGATCACGATCGCGACGCCCTTCAACGCGGACGTCGACCACACGAATGCTGGCTGGCTGTTCCGCCTGCTGAGCGGCACGTCGTCGGCGATCGACCCAGTGCTGAGTGAGCGCCTGAGGACGCCGCCCCCTCTGCGCACCACTTCCATCTACAGCCGGTCGGACGGCGTGGTGGCGTGGCAGACCTGCCGTCACCGCCTGCCGTCACGCCTGGTGCAGGAAATCGAAGTCGACGGCAGCCACCTCGGCATGGGTTGGAACCGCGATGTGCTGGCGGCCGTCGCAGACCGGCTCGACCAGCCTCCGGGGCCATGGCGTCGGTATGTGAGCGCGCAATAAAGATGTCTGGAGAAACCTCATGAATACGCCATGGACCTTGATCGTGCTCTTCGTGTGCGGGGTCTTTCTGAGCGCCTGCGACAAGCTGCCGAAACAGCCCCCGACCCCGACCATGAGCCAACCCGCCGGCACCCCATCGGCTTCCGCCCCGTCGGTGCCTTCCGCCGAATCGGTGTTCGCCCCCGGGAATGACACCAAGGCGGACCCGTCGCTGGGCAAAACGGACGGCACCCGAAAGCCTGCGCAGGAGTCCGACACCAAGCTCCTGCCCGGGCAGAACAACGATCACTCGGCGCCGCTCACCGCGCCGCGGTGAACCACACACCTTTCTTCCCGAAAGAACCATGTCCCCATACCCCAGTTCCCGGCGGCCCGTCGGACGCCAGGTAGCCACCCCGCCGCTGGGCGCCAAGGCGCCACGGTTGAACCCCGCTCTGCCGCTGCCCCACGAACGCGACCAATCCATCGACGCCACCGCCCCGGCGCCCGATCCGAAAATGGTCCAGGCCCAGCGCGACATCGAGGCCGGCCAGGTCGACACCGACATGCACGCGACCCCTGGCCTGGACGCGAAGCGCCGCGCCCAAATGGTCCCCGGACCTGGCGGAAAGCCACCACCGTCGGGCGCTTGACACCGGGTCCACGGGCTACGCGCAAAAGCCGCCGGCGCCCTCGGGTGCTAGCGGCTTTTTTTGTTCACAATCGCGGCCATGATCACCGACATCGAAGACTTCTTCGCCAAGGGATGCGGCCGTTGCAACCGCTTTGCCACCGAGGCTTGCTCAGCCCGGAAATGGTTGCCCGGCCTGGAGCGCCTGCGCGAGATCTGCCGATCAGCCGGCCTTGTCGAAACCGTGAAATGGGGCCACCCCTGCTACATGCACGCTGGCCGCAACATCGTGCTCATCGGTGCGCTGCAGGGCGACTTCCGGCTCAACTTCTTCCACGCCGCGCTGATGAAGGACCCGGACGGGTTGCTGGAGCGGCAAGGTCCAAACACGCAGAACCCGGACTCGATCCGATTCACGTCAAGCGGGCAGGTCGAAGAACGGGCGACATCGATTCGCGCCTATCTGCTGGAAGCGATGGCCTATGCCGAGGCCGGCATCCTGCCGGCGAAAGTGCCACAAACACTGGAGCTGCCCGACGAACTGGTCGATGCGATGGACGCGGACCCCGAGCTGGCCGAAGCCTTTCACGCGCTCACCCCGGGCCGCCAGCGCAGCTATGTGATCCACCTCTCCTCGGCCAAGACTGCGGCGACGCGTGTGTCGCGGATCGAGAGGGCACGGTCGAACATCCTGGCGGGCAAGGGAGCCAACGAGCGCTGACGGCCTAGGGAGAAAAGGGGACAAAAGTCTCTAGAGCCAGGCCTTCAAGCCCTCATTGGGTGCTCAGGTAGAAACCAAGAGGGATCAGCTCGACGGCCCATCCACCCTCTTCTCCCAGGGTGGCCGCGGGGTGCATGGATGCAATGCCCAATGCCTCCTCGGGGTTGTCTGCTTCAATGATGAACAGGCCACCTACCACCTCTTTGGTTTCGGCGTAAGGCCCGTCGCTGACCAGCGTCTTGCCGCTGCGCGGGCGCAGCGTTCGCCATCTGTCCAGATCGCCAAGCGAAGCAGAGACAAGAACTTTGCCGGTGGCGCGCATCTTTTCGTCCAACGCCGGGCATTGTTTGACCAATTCCTTGACATCGTCCGGTGCCAGCGCAGCGAACCTTTCGGGTGTGTAGTAGGCCAGGCCGAGGTATTGCATGGGAGATCCTTTGAATGGGAATATGCAGACGACGAAGCTGGCAATCGGAAATCGACAATGCCCTGGGCGAGTTTGTAGGGGGTCTTGGTCAGGTTGTCCGCTTCGTGTCGATTTCTGCCCCTCATTCTCCCCCCTCCCGCCGAGCCTCCACCTCAAACGGGTTGTCCCAGTAAGCCCTTCTCCCGCGCACCCACTGCCACACCCCGGCCAGCGCATACGCCGGCAGGAACAGCGGCCCCCAGCGTTCGCACTGCCGCACATGCACCCGCTCGTGCGCGCGCAGGCGTTGCAGTTCCTGCGCGTGCGTGCCCAGGATGACGTGGCCGAAGGTGATGGCTGCAAAAGGCCAGCGGCGCCGCGGTGCGTTGCGCCGGGCGGCGATTTCGATCACGCCGTCCACGATCTGCAGGCGCGCGCCAAACGGCACCAGCAGCAGGCCGAACGCCAGCCCGATCAGGGTGTTGGGCGAGGCCCAGAGCCGCAGCGCCCAGCGATGGAGCAGGCCGGGTGGGCGGCCTGGGCGGCGGCCCCTTCGTGTCATCGCGTCAGGAGACGATGTAAGCGCCAGAGCCGCAGGACAGCAGCTTGCCGTCCGGGCCGCGGAACTCCATGCGCGTGGACGCGACGCGCGAGCCCAGGCGCAGCACTTCGGCGCTGAGTTCGAAGTGTTCGCCGATGCTGGGGCGCAGGTAGTCGATGCGCAGGTCGATGGTGCCGAGCTTGCCGAAGCGGTGCAGGCGCTGCTCGGGCGTTTCGTCCATGTGGCGCGCGCCGATGGCGGCCATGCAGGCCAGGCCGCCCATGGCGTCGAGCCCGGCGCTGATGACGCCGCCGTGCACGCGGTTGTAGCTGTAGTGGCCGATCAGTTCGTGCTTCATGTCGATGCGCGCGACCACGCGCTCGGGCAGCAGGCTGGTGATCTTCAGGCCCAGCACCTGGTTGAAGACGATCTTTTCTTCGAAGATGCTCTTGAGCCCCGCGATGAACTCGGGTTCGAACTCGGCGGGCGGCGTGTTGGACTTGCTCATAGGCCCCATTGTCGCGCGGCGAGCTCCTTCATGATTTCTTCGGCGCCGCCGCCGATCATCATGACCTTCACCTCACGGTAGATGCGTTCGCTGGCGGTGCCGCGCATGTAGCCCATGCCGCCAAGGATCTGCACCGCCTGATCGGCGCAGAACTGCATCGCCTGCGTGGCGTGGTTCTTGAGCAGGCAGATCTGCGCCACCCAGTCCGCGCCGGTGTCGCCCGCGTCGGCGCGGGCGGCCAGCGCGTCGGTCCAGGCCTGCGTGGACTCGATGCGCATGCGCATGTCTATCAGCTTGTGGCGGATCACCTGGCGCTCGATCAGCGGTGCGCCGAAGGTCTGGCGCTGGCGCGCCCAGTCGAGCGCTTCGTCGTGACAGGCTTGCGCAAAACCCAGCGCCATCGCCGAGAGCGCGAGGCGCTCGCCGTTGAAGTTGCCCATGACCATGCGAAAGCCCGCGCCCTCCTCGCCCAGCCGGTAGCGCGCAGGCACGCGCACGCCGTCGAAGCGCAGGTGCGCGGTGTCGGAGCAGTGCCAGCCCATCTTCTGCAGCGCGGTGCGAGAGACGCCGGGCCGGTTCATCGGCACCACGATCATGCTAATGCCACCAGCGCCCTTGTTGTTGGCATCGGTGCGGACAGCGAGCGTGACCCAGTCGGCGCGCACGCCAGAGGTGATGAACACCTTCTCGCCGTCGATCACGTAGTCGTTGCCGTCGCGGCGCGCGGTGGTGCGCAGGTTGGCGACGTCGGAGCCACCGCCGGGCTCGGTGATGCCCAGCGCCGCGATCTGGTCGCCGCACAGCACGGGCAGCACGACCTCGGACTGCAACTCGGGCGTGCCGTGCGCAAGCACGGGCGGCAGGCCGATGTTGTGCGAAAACAGGCTGGCCATCAGCCCGCCGCTGGTCCCATGGCGCGCCAGCGTCTGCGACAGCGCATTGCGCGCGCGCCAGGGCGCAGGGGTTCCGCCCAGGTGTTCGGGATAGCCCAGCCCGAGCAGGCCGAGGTCGGCGGCTTCGCGGTAGAGGTCGCGCGGGATCTCGCCCGCAGCCTCCCAGGCGTCGAGGTTGGGGCGCACACGATCCGTCGCGAAGCGCCGCACCGTGTCGACCAGGGATTGCAGGTCCGCCGCATCAAAGGACGCATCGAAATCGGTGGCAGACGTGTTCATGCACCCTCCTCGGCAAACACCAGAAGCACCTGCCCCGGCATCAGCTGCTGACCCGCGACCACGGTCACGCCAGACACAGTCGCGTCGCGCGGCGCGCTGATCTGGTGTTCGATCTTCATGCTCTCGATGGTCAGCAACACCTGGCCGCGCGTGACGCGCTGACCGGGCTGCACCGACAGGGCCACCAGCTTGCCGTTGAACATCGCGCGCAGCTCGCGCGCAGCGACACCGCCGCCCGCGCTGGCGGGAGCGGTGTGACTCAGGTCGTCCAGCGTCACCTGGTCCGCACCCCAGCGCACCTCGCTGCGCCCATCGGGCAGGCGCGACACGGTGGCGCAGCGGGTGATGCCGTCAAGTGTGACCACACCGTCACCGACCACGGCGTCGCATGTATCCGAGCCCACCGTGACCTGCAAGGCGCCGTGGCCCTTTTCGCGCACGACCAAGTCGAACGTCTGTTCACCGTGTAGCCAGCGCAGCGGTCGGGGAAACGGCGACGGCAAGGCGCCCGATCCGTGGCCGAGGTAGCTGGCCGCCAGCGCAGCCGCCACCAGCGACTCGCGGGATGGCGCCAACGCGGCGCGCACCTCGTCAGCGTGTTGCGCAAGAAACGGGATGCCAGCCTCCCCCGCCCGAAACGTCGGGTGCCGCAGGCAGGCGGCCAGGAAGGCGCGGTTGTTGGGCAGGCCGAGCAGCACCGTGTCGTCCAGCGCCTGCGCCAGGAGGTCGATGGCTTCGGCACGGGTGGGCGCATGGGCGATCAGCTTGCCGAGCATGGCGTCGTAGTGCGGCGTGACCACCGCACCGTTCTCCAGCGCGTGATCGAAGCGCAGACCTTCGTGCAGCGGTGGCTCGGTGAAGCGCTGCACGGTGCCGGCGTGCGGCGTGAAGTGGTCGTCTTCGGCGCAGAGGCGGACTTCGATGGCGTGGCCGTCCAGGCGCACCTTGTCCTGCTTCAGCGGCAACGCTTCGCCGCGCGCGACGCGCAACTGCCATTCAACGAGGTCGAGGCCGGTCAACATTTCCGTCACCGGGTGCTCGACCTGCAGGCGCGTGTTCATCTCCATGAGGAAGAACGCATTGCCCTCCAGCAGAAACTCCACCGTGCCAGCGCCCACATAGCCCACGCCCTGCGCGAGCGCGACGGCACAGCGGCCGAGTTCGGCGCGCAGCTCAGGCGACACCGCCGGGCTGGGCGACTCTTCGATGATCTTCTGGTGGCGCCGTTGCACCGAACAGTCGCGCTCGCCCAGGTGCACCGCGTGGCCGTGCGCGTCGGCAAAGACCTGCACCTCCACATGGCGCGGCGCCAGCAGCGCACGCTCGATCAGCAGGTCGCCGTTGCCGAAACCCGCGAGCGCCTCCGAGCGCGCGCTCTGCAAGGCCGGCGGCAACAGGTCGGCGCTGTGGACCAGCCGCATGCCGCGCCCGCCGCCACCGGCCACGGCCTTGACCATGAGCGGAAAGCCGATGCGCTGCGCCTCGGCGACGAAGGTCTCGTCGCGCTGGTCGTCACCGAAATAGCCTGGCAGCACGGGCACACCCTGCTGCAGCGCCACGGCCTTCGCGGCCGACTTGCTGCCCAGCGCACGGATCGCCGCGGGCGGCGGGCCGACCCAGATCAGGCCGGCGTCGAACACCGCCTGCGCGAAGTCGGCGTTTTCGCTGAGAAAGCCGTAGCCCGGATGTACCGCATCGGCGCCACTGCGGCGCGCTGCCTCGATCAGCTTGTCGATGCGCAGGTAGCTGTCGGCCGAAGCCGTGCCACCCAGCGACACCGCCGCATCGGCCTCGCGCACGTGCAAGGCGCCGCGGTCGGCGCCGGAATAGACGGCGACCGTCGCGACGCCCATGCGGCGCGCGGTGCGGAGGATGCGGCGCGCGATCTCGCCGCGGTTGGCGATCAGCAGGCGCTTCATCGGGGACCCGACTGCACCCAGGGTGCCGGCTGCTTGTGCATGAAGGCGTGCAGGCCGCCGGCGGCTTCGCTGCCGCGCAAGGCCGTGGCAAAGGCCAGCGCCGCTTCGTCCCGCAGATCGGGCAGCGGCGCGTGCATGCGGCGCAACAGTTGTTTGGTCGCAGCGGTGGCGCCCGGTGCGGCGCGGCGGAAGTGCACCAGCGTGTCGAGCAGGGCGTCTTCGAGTTCGCCGTCGGCGACCACATCGTTGACGAGACCGAACGCGTGCGCTTCGGACGCGCTGTAGTGCTGCCCGGAAAGCAGGCACTGGCGCGCGGCCCGGTCGCCCAGCCGCTGCCAGACGAAGGGCGCGATCTGGGCCGGCGGCAGTCCCAGCGTGACCTCGGGCGTCGCGAACACCGAGCGCTGCGTGGCCAGCACCACATCGGCGCAGCAGGCCAGGCCGAAGCCGCCGCCCATCGCCGGACCATCGACCGCCACGATCAGCAGCTGCGGGAGCGAGGTCAGCGCGTGCAGCACATCGCCAAAGCCGCGGTTGGCATCGATCAGCGGATCGCGCTCGCCCGGCGGCAGCGGCTGGCCGATGGCGCTGGCGAAGCCGCCGAGGCTGCCACCGGCGCAGAAGGCACCTGCCGCCCCCGTCAGCACCACAGCACGGAGGCCCGCGTCGGCCTGTGCGCGCAGACAGGCCTCGTACAGCGCCACCACCATCGCGTCGTTCAGCGCATTGCGCGAGGCCGGGTCGTTCAGCGTCCAGCGCTCCACATCGCCCTGCCGCACCACCAGAAAGTTGCTCATCGTCGGTTCCTCCGTCGTCGTTCAGTGCACCGGCTTCTTGGCGATGCCCATCATCTTGGTGAGGATGCCCAGCATCACCTCGTCGGCACCGCCGCCGATGGAGGCCAGGCGCCCGTCGCGGTACATGCGCGAGACCTTGTTGTCCCAGGTGAAGCCCATGCCGCCCCAGAACTGCAGGCAGGTGTCGGGCACGGTGCGGTTCAGGCGACCGGCCTTGAGCTTGGCCATGGTGGCCCACTCGGTCACGTCTTCACCGGCCACGTAGTGTTCGCAAGCCTGGTAGGTCAGCGCGCGCAGGCTTTCCACCTCGGTCTTGAGCTCGGCCAGCTTGAACTGCACCCACTGCTGGTCGGCCAGCGTGCTGCCGAACAGCTTGCGCTCCTGCGCGTACTCCACCGTCCACTGGATGCAGTTGGTCAGGCTCTGCAGGCAGCTGGCGGCGGCCCACAGGCGCTCTTCCTGGAACTGCTGCATCTGGTAGATGAAGCCAGCGCCTTCGGCACCGATGCGGTAGCGCTGCGGCACGCGCACCTCGTCGAAGAACAGCAGGCCGGTGTCGCTGCTGTTCATGCCGATCTTCCTGATCTTCTGGCCGACCTCGAAGCCCTTGATGGTCTTGCCGTTCTCGCGCAGCGGCACCATCACCAGGCTCTTGTTCTTGTGCGCCGGGCCGTCGCTGGTGTTGACCAGCATGCACATCCAGTCGGCCTGCAGGCTGTTGGTGATCCACATCTTCTGGCCGCTGATGACATAGTCGTCGCCGTCCTTGCGCGCCACGGTCTTGATCGCCGCCACGTCGCTGCCCGCGCCAGGCTCGCTCACGCCGATGCAGCCCACCGCATCTCCCGCAATGGCCGGCGCCAGGAACTGCGCCCGCAGCTCGTCGCTGCCGAAGCGCGCCAGGGCCGGTGTGCACATGTCGGTCTGCACGCCGATGGCCATCGGGACGCCGCCGCAGTGGATGTGGCCCAGCGCTTCGGCCATCGCCACGCTGTACGAATAGTCCAGCCCCATGCCGCCGTAGGCCTCGGGCTTGGTCAGGCCCAGCAGGCCCAGCTGCCCCATCTGCTTGAAGACCTCGTGCGCGGGGAATATCTCGGCCGCCTCCCATTCGTCGACATGCGGATTGATCTGTTCGTCGATGAAGCGCTTGAGGGTCTTCTGGATCTCGCGGTGTTCGTGGGTGAACTGCATGGCTTGTCTCCGTTGTTTTGGCGGTCTGTATGGGGGTCTGGTGTGGGTCACATGCGCGCGACGCCGAATTGCATGCGACGCGGCTGGTGCAACGCGGCTTCGGTCACGGTGTCGAGACAGAACGTGAGCACCGCGCGGGTGTCGCGCGGGTCGATCACGCCGTCGTCCAGCACCAGGCCGCTGGTGTGGAAGGCGTCGGCCTGCGACTCGAACTTCTGCACGATGGCGTCGAACTGCGCCTTCATCTGGGCCTGCACCTCGGGCGTGTCGGTAGCGATGCCTTTGCGCGCCATGCCGGCTTCGGCCACGATCTGCATTGTCTTGGCGGCCTGCTCGCCGCCCATGACCGCGGTCCGCGCATTGGGCCAGCTGAACAGGAAGCGCGGCGCGTAGCCGCGGCCGCACATGCCGTAGTTGCCGGCACCGAAGCTGGCGCCGCACTGGATGGTGATCTGCGGCACGGTGGCGTTGGTCACGGCCTGGATCATCTTGCTGCCGTGCTTGATCATGCCGGCCTGCTCGCTGTCCTTGCCGACCATGTAGCCGGTGGTGTTCTGCAGGTAGATGATCGGATGGCCGAGCTGGCACATCCACTGGATGAAGTGGGTGGCCTTGTTGGCGCCGGCCACGTCGATCGGGCCGTTGTTGCTGATCAAGCCGACCGGATGGCCACCGATGTGAGCCTGCACGCAGACTGTGGCGGCGCCATAAAGCGGCTTGAATTCAAGCAGGTCGGAACCGTCCGCGATGCGCAGCATGACCTCGCGCATGTCGACCGGCTCGCGGTGGTGCGGCGGCATCAGCGACAGCAGGTCGTCGGCGTCGAAGCGCGGCGGGCTGGCATCGGCAGACGCGGTGGTCTGCCAACCTGTCTGGGAGACCACTTTCCGCGCGATGCCCAGCGCCTCGCGGTCGTCTTCGGCCAGGTACTCGCCCAGCCCTGACACCGCCGTGTGCATCTCGGCGCCGCCCAGTTCTTCTTCGGTCGCGATCTCGCCGGTGGCGGCCTTGAGCAGTGGCGGACCGGCAAGGAAGGCTCGCGAGCGGCCGCGCACCATGATCACCACATCGGAGAGACCCGGCATGTAGGCACCGCCCGCCGTGCCCGAGCCGTGCTGCACGGTGATGACCGGCAGGCCCGCGGCCGAGAGCCGCGCCAGGTTGCGGAACAGGCCACCACCGAGCACGAAGCCCTCGACCTGGTACTTCATCAGGTTCGCGCCCGCGCTCTCCACCAGATGCACGAACGGCAGCCGGTTCTCCAATGCAATCTCCTGCACCCGCAGGATCTTCTCGAGGCCACGCGGCTGGATCGCGCCCGCTTCGATGCCCGAGTCGCTCGCCACCACCATGCAGCGCACGCCAGCAATGAAGCCGATGCCGGCCAGCATGCCCCCACCGGGCACCGACTTCTCCGGGTCCTTGGTGTCGTGCAGGAATCCGGCCAGCGAACACAAGGGCAGATACGGCGCGCCCGGGTCCAGCAGCAGACCGACGCGCTCGCGCGGCAGCAACTGCCCGCGCCTGTGGAACACCGGCGCCGACTGGGCCGAGGCCTGGGCCGCGCGTTCTTCGAGCGCACGCAACAAGGCGATGCGCTCCAGCATCGCGGCGCGGCGTTGCGTTGCCTGCTCTCCATGCGGGTTGAAGCTGGAAGTGAAGCTCATGACTGAAACACCTTCGGCGTCACGTAGCGGTGGAACCCGTCGAACGGCTTGACGGCGTCGCGTTGCTGCGCTTCTTCGGGCGCAGCGACCTGGCCCCAGCCCTGGCGCACCTGCGGCCGTGCGCCATCGACGCGCAGCACCGTGCCGCTGACAAAGCTGGCGGCGGGGGAAAGCAGGAACACGATGGCGGCCGAGGTTTCGGCTTCGTTGCCGAAGCGGCCCAGCGGCACGGTCTGGCGCATCTCGCGCAGCATCGGCGCGGCCTCGGGCGGGTAATGGTCCATGCCACTGGAAGCGATGTAGCCCGGCGCCACGGCGTTCACGCGCACGCCGCTGCGCGCCCACTCCATCGCCGCGGTTTCGGTGAAGCTCACCATGCCCGCGCGCGCCGCACCGCTGTGACCCATGCCGGGCATGGAACCCCAGATGTCGGCCACGATGTTGACTATCGACCCCCCGTGCTCCGCCATGCTCTGCAGGTAGCACTCGCGCGCGACCAGGAAGCCGCCGGTGAGGTTGGTGTCGATCACCGCCTGCCAGCCCTTGGCGCTGATCTTTTCCAGCGGCGTGATGTACTGGCCGCCGGCGTTGTTGACCAGCGCGTCGATGCGGCCGTGCGCGCGCACCGCATCGCCCACCATGGCCTTCACACCCTCTTCGTTGCGGATGTCGCAGACGTGGAAGCTTGCGCGGCCACCGTCTTCGGCGATCTCGACCGCCGTGGCCTGCAACTTCTCGGGGTTGCGCCCCACCAGCACCACCAGCGCCCCCAGCCGCGCCAGCTCGTGTGCTGTGCAGCGGCCGATACCCGATCCGCCGCCGGTGACCATCACCACGCGGCCGGCGAACAGGCCCTCGCGGAACGCCGATCGATACGAGTCGTTCATGACCGACCTCCGCCGGGCCGCCCCAAGGAGGTCGAGCCCCCTCGGGGGGCAGAGAGCGCAGCGAACGTGGGGGTCATGTTGAATCCTTCAGAAAGAGTTGCAACGCCGCTTCGGTCAGGTCGTCGAGCGACTTCTTGCGGCCCGGCTCGAACCACTGCACGGCCCAGTTCAGCGCGCCGAACAGCATCAGCCGCGCCAGGCTGGTGTCACCGCTGAGTTCGCCCCGGTCGTGCAAGGCCTGCAGCACCGGCACCCAGACCGCCTCGTATTCGCGCCGCAGTTCGTTGACCGCCTGACGCTGCACTTCCGAGAGCGAGCGCCATTCGTAGAGCATCACCGGGATGAAATCGCTTTCGTCGCCCAGCAAGACCTCCAGGTGGTTGCGCACCAGCACCCGCAGACAGTCGCGCGCGCTCAGCGGGTGGCCGTGGCTGGCGGCGGCGTGCATGGCGCCGGCCTGCCGGCCGGTCGCCCGCTGCATGCCTTCGAGCATCACGGCCGCCAGCAGCGCTTCCTTGTTTTCGAAGTGGTAGAACGGTGAGCCCGAGCGCATGCCAGCGGCGGCGGCGATGTCGCGCGTGCTGGTCGCGGCAAAGCCCTGCTGGCGGAACAGCCGGGCGGCGGCACGCAGCAACTCCTGTCGGCGGTTGCCGTCGTCACGTTCGTCGGCGGTCTTGCGGGGGCGCCCACGGGCTCGGCGCGGTTCTTCGGACAATGGGGAGACGGGCAAGGCAGCGTTCATGGGCGGCACCATAGCAGCCCCATTTATTTTTAGCAAGCGTTTGCTTTGTAAAAATACTGCCTGCTGTCACCCGCCGGACGCCGCGCCTGCCAACGGTCACTGCTTCGTGCTCACCCGCCAGACCGTGTTGCCCACATCGTCGGCCACCAGCAATCCGCCCCGTGCGTCCACCGCCACACCCACCGGCCGGCCACGGGCTTCACCGTCGGGACTGAGGAATCCGCCCAGCACGGTGCGGGCCGTTCCCGAAGGCTGACCGCCCTCGAACGGCACGAACACCACCTGGTAGCCACTGTGCGGACGGCGGTTCCACGAGCCATGCTGACCGATGAACATGCCGTTCTTGAACGGCGCGGGCAGGCGGCTGCCGACGGCGGAAGCGAGGCCCAGCGGCGCGACGTGCGCCCCCAGCGCGTGGTCGGGCACGATGGCCTTTGCAACCTGCTCCGGGTCGGGTGGACTCACGCGCGGGTCGACATGTTGGCCGTAGTAGCTGAACGGCCAGCCATAGAAGCCTCCGTCGCGCACCGAGGTCAGGTAGTCGGGCACCAGGTCGCTGCCCAGCTCGTCGCGCTCGTTGACCACGGCCCACAGCGCGCGACCGCGGGCGTCCCAGGCCAGGCCGACGGGGTTGCGCAAGCCCGAAGCGAAGACGCGGTGGGCGCCCGTCGCAACGTCCACCTCCCAGACCGCCGCCCGCTCCGCTTCGACTGCCATGCCGTTCTCGCCGACATTGCTGTTCGACCCGACGCCGACGTACAGCCGCCGGCCATCCGGGCTGGCCAGCAGGCTCTTGGTCCAGTGGTGGTTGATGGGTCCGCCGGGCAGGTCCAGCAGCTTCGTGCCGGGCGCGTTGATGGTGGTGTCACCCTGGCGGTAGGGGAAGGACAGCACCGCGTCGGCATTGGCCACAAACAGCCGCTCACCCACCAGCACCATGCCGAACGGCGAATTCAGATCACCCAGCAGCAGCGAGCGCAGATCGGCCACGCCATCGCCATCGGTGTCGCGCAGCAGGGTGATGCGGTTGGCGCTGGGCACGGCCGCGCCGGCGCGCCGCATTACCAGGCCCATCACCAGCCCCTTCACCCAGGCCTTGATGCCCGTGGGCGCGTCCGCCTTGGGTGGCGCATTGGTTTCTGCGACCAGCACATCGCCATTGGGCAGCACCAGCAACCAGCGCGGGTGGTCGAGGTCGCGGGCGAACGCCTGCACCTGCAGGCCCGGCGCGGGCACTGGCATGGTGTCGGCCTGCCATCCCACCGCAGGCGCGATGTTCACGACCGGGAACAGCGCGCGGTCCGGCGTGGGCAACGCCGGGTTGGTGCCCGAGCCCTCGGCGATCGAATAGCGGGCTGGCTCGGCGCAGGCACCCAGTGCCACCAGCACGGCGGCAGCCGCCATGGCCCGCACGGTGTGAATGGAAGAGGTCACAGCGATCACGGTGTGGTGTCCCGGGCGCATCGTTTCAGGCGCCCCAATGGCGGTGTTGCCCCATGGCCATGACAAAGGCCGCCAGGAACGCGTCACTCACCGCGTCCGCAGCGTCCACCAGCACCCCCGCGCGCTTCGGGTCGACCCCGGCCGCGGCGATCAGCCGCACGCTGTCGCCCGACGCCGCCACGGTCTTGCCGTGTCGGCATGCTTGCTCCACGTTGCGCAAAGCCCGCGGGTCGCCGGCCAGCCCATCGGCACCCACCGCCATCGGCGGCAGGTAGAGCGCGTCGAACAGCACCGAGGGCGCGTTGTCCTGCGTGGCATCCACGGCCATGTGACCGCCTTCGGCACACAGCACGCGGCACAGCGTCGGCCCCACCAGGGTCGAGCGCGCACCCGCGGCCGCCAGCGCCTTCTGCATGGCCTGCACCGCCAGACCGTATACGCCGTCGGCCACCAGGATCGCCACCTTGCGCGTGGCGATGCCCGCGCTCTTTTCCACGACCATGCTGAGCGCCGCAGATGGCGCCAGGTCGGCGGTGACCGGGCCTTCGCGGAAACCCGCCCAGGCGGTGGCCGCGGCCTTGTCGGGCGGTTTCGTGCCCAGCGAAGCGGCGACGCGTTGCGCCAGATCGGCGTCCACGTGCGCCAGCGTGTCCACCATGCGTTGCCGGATCGCGGGCGTCTGCAGCTTGGACAGTTCGAACTGGAACGCAGCGACCAGATGGTCTTTCTCCGGTGCCGACTGGCTGACCCAGAACAGCCGGGCCTGCGCATAGTGCTCGTCGAACGAGGCGCTGCGCGCGCGCAACTTGGGCGGCTCCAAGGCTTCGGGATAGCTGGTGAAACCGGCCGGTCCGACCGGGTCGAAGCTGCGGCCATCGACGCGGAACTCCTCGCCGTTGGCCAATGTGTTGGGCTCGTAGGCCACGCGACCGGCGCCAATGGACTGGCGGTGCATGCCGTCTCGCTGGAAGTTGTGCATCGGGCACACGCCCCTGTTGATCGGCAGCTCGTGGAAATTCGCGCCGCCCAGGCGCGAGAGCTGGGTGTCGGTGTACGAGAACAGCCGGCCCTGCAGCAGCGGGTCGTTGGAGAAGTCGATGCCCGGTACGAGATGGCCCGGGTGAAACGCCACCTGCTCGGTTTCTGCAAAGAAGTTGTCGGGGTTGCGGTTGAGCACCATGCGCCCGATGCGGCGCACCGGCACCAGTTCCTCGGGGATCAGTTTGGTGGGGTCGAGCAGGTCGAAAGAAAAACGGTGCTCGTCGGCCTCGGGCACCACCTGCACGCCCAGTTCCCATTCGGGAAACTGCCCGCTGGCGATGGCTTCCCAGAGGTCGCGTCGGTGGAAGTCGACATCCTGGCCGGCCAGCGCCTGCGCCTCGTCCCAGGTGAGCGCATGCACGCCGAGCTTGGGCTTCCAGTGAAACTTGACGAAGCTCGACACGCCATGCGCGTTCACGAAGCGGAAGGTGTGCACGCCGAAGCCTTCCATCATGCGCAGGCTGCGCGGAATGCCGCGGTCCGACATCACCCACATCAGCATGTGCGTGGTCTCGGGCATGAGCGTGGCGAAGTCCCAGAAGGTGTCGTGCGCGCTGGCCGCCTGTGGCATCTCGCTGTCGGGTTCGGGCTTGACGGCGTGGATCAGGTCGGGGAACTTGATCGCATCCTGGATGAAGAACACCGGGATGTTGTTGCCCACCAGGTCGACGTTGCCCTCGGGCGTGTAGAACTTCACCGCGAAGCCGCGTGCATCGCGCACCGTGTCGGCCGAGCCGCGCGAACCGGCCACCGTGGAGAAGCGGGCGAACACCGGCGTCTGCACCGTTGGGTCGCACAGGAAGCCGGCGCGGGTAATCGCCGATTCGCTCTGGTAGACCTCGAAAAAGCCGTGCGCACCCGCGCCGCGCGCGTGCACCGCGCGCTCGGGAATGCGCTCGTGATCGAAGTGCGTGATCTTCTCGCGCAGGATGAAGTCTTCCAGCAGTGTCGGCCCGCGCGCACCGGCCTTGAGCGAGTTGTGGTTGTCGCTCAGCAAGAGCCCCTGGTTGGTGGTGAGGCGGTCCAATGGCGTGTCCAGCGCCGGCGCCATCGCCGCCTGCTTCACGCCCTGGCGCGGCGCTTCCACGGTCTCGGCGGGGAGCTCGATGCCGACCGGCTCCGCGGTCGAGACCATGCCCGGCGGCGGAGAGCCTTCGGCGGTGAAGTCGGACTGCGCTGCGGCCAGTGTCTTCGCCGGAGCGGTCTTCACGGGCACGCTGCGGGAGCTTTGGGGGTGTGTCTTGGACATGAAACGGTCCTCGGTTGGGCTGGCGCGTGGGCGCGATCGGGGGAGCAATCTCCCACCCGGGACGCCGCGCGTCGGTGCGCCAGCGAACACCCGAAGGCACTGACTGTTCGTCAGCAGACAGACGCTGCCCGCAGGCACGACAACACTGCCGCTTTGCCCCATCGAAAGGCCGCACCATGCACACCGTCACGACCCACGACAAGACACGCCTCTATGTCAAGGACTGGGGCGAAGGCCCTGCGGTGGTCCTGATCCACGGCTGGCCACTCTCGTCCGACAGCTGGGACGACCAGGCGATGGCGATTGCCCAGGCGGGATACCGCGTGATCGCCTACGACCGGCGCGGCTTCGGCCGCTCCACCCAGCCCTGGAGCGGCTACGACTACGACACTCTGGCCGACGACCTGGCCACTGTGGTCCAGCAGACCGGCGCGCAGGACGCGACCCTGGTGGGCTTCTCGATGGGCGGCGGCGAGGTGGCGCGCTACATGGCACGCCACGGCGGGAAGTCGGTGGCCAAGTGCGCACTGCTGTCGTCCATCCTGCCCTTCCGCCTGAAGACCGGCGACAACCCGTCCGGCACCGAACAGGCCGCCTTCGACAAGACGGCACTGGCCCTGGAAACAGACCGCGCACAGTTCTACACCGGCTTCTTCAAGACCTTCTTTGGCGAAGATTCGACCGAGCGCCCCGTCAGCGCCGAATTGCGGGAATGGGCCCGCGGCGTTGCGCTGCAGGCCAGCCTGAAGGCCAGCATCGCCTGCATGCGCGCGTTCTCGTCGACCGACTTCCGGACCGATCTGAAGGCCTTCACCGTGCCCACGCTGCTCATCCACGGGACCGAGGACAAGACCGTGCCGATCGCGGCCTCCAGTCGGGTCGCTGCGCAAGGCATCGCCCAAAGCACGCTGATCGAATACCACGGCGCTTCCCACGGCCTGTTCGCCACCGACAAGCAGCGGCTAAACGGCGACCTGCTCGCCTTTCTGGCGCGCGCGGCCTGAACGCCAACAGCGGCACGGCTCCCGGGCTTGGCTGCTGCTGCCCGGACATGAACAAGGGCTGCAACCCCTAGGTTGCAGCCCTTGCCCGGGACCATCTCACAGGATCAGATATGACCATCCGAGTACGGCGTCACACCGTAGTAGTCGTGGATCTTCTTTGTCCACACGGTGTCAGCCATGTCAGGCCACTGATCCTTGTCGAAGCCGGGCGCGTTTTCCAGACGGTCCTTGGACACGTCCAGCACAAAGCGCTTGTTCACCGTGTCCAGCGTCAGGGCGCTCCATGGCACGGCAAAGAGCTTGTCGCCCATGCCCAGGAAGCCGCCGTGCGAGAGCACCGCATAGGCGACCCGGCCGTTGCTCATGTCCAGCATGATTTCCTTGATGTCGCCCAGGTCTTCGTCCTGGCGGTTGAAGACGTCGTTGCCGTCCAGCGTGTTGGCGCCCATCAGGCCCGGGCCGGGTCCGCCACTGGAACGGCTCTTGTACATGCCGAAGGTGTCCTGCTCTTGGTAGTTCATGGTGATCCTTTCGATGCCAGCAAGGCGGTGGTGCGAAGTGCATGCACCCGATGCCGGAACGCCAGCTTAGGCAGCACCCGCCCACCGGTCTGTACTGCAGCGCACACCCCGGGCAGGCTTTTCATCGGGCGCATGGCGCAGCCGAAGGGATTCCGTCAGAAACCGGAAAACAACCATAAAAACAGGAAATAACATCATTGAATATCTGATTTTTTAAGCGATTCGTTTCCGCTATCTTCAGAGTCCTTTCTTTTCCTCTCGCTGGAGAATCACATGAAAAAACTGCTGTCCCTGTTGGCCGTCGTGCTGACGCTGGGCCTGGGCACCGCCCACATGGACGCCGAGGCCAAGCGCCTGGGCGGGTCGCGTTCGGTGGGCATGCAACGCCAGGCCACGCCGCCGGCCAAAGCGCCCGACGCAACGCCCAGCGTTGCCGCTCCAGCCGCCGGTACGGCTGCTACAGCCGGTGCCGCGGCGGCCGCGCCCAAGCGCAACTGGATGGGCCCGCTCGCCGGTCTGGCCGCCGGCCTGGGCCTGGCCGCGCTGGCTTCGCACCTGGGCTTCGGTGAAGGCTTTGCCAACATGCTGATGATCGGCCTGCTGGTCATGGTTGCGTTCGCCGCGTTCCGCTTCTTCATGGCCAAACGCGCAGCTTCGCAGGGTGGTGGCATGGCCTATGCCGGCGCGGGGGCAGGCGCTGGCCAGTCCAACCCGGGCAACGTGTTCCGCATGCCACCCGCCGGCAACGGCACGGCACCGGCCGCTGGCGGCTCGATGATCGGAGCGAACCTGCAAGGCGCCCAGCCGCGCATTCCGGCCGACTTCGACGTCGCGGCTTTCGAGCGCAACGCCAAGGTCAACTTCATCCGCCTGCAGGCTTCCAACGACACGGGCAACCTGGACGACATCCGCCAGTTCACCTCGCCCGAGATGTTCGCCGAACTGCAGATGGACATCCGCGACCGCAACGGCGCCACGCAGCAGACCGACGTGATGCAGCTGAACGCGCAGGTCCTTGAAGTCGCCGAAGAAGGCGCCATGTACATCGTCAGCGTGCGCTTCACCGGTGAACTGCGCGAAGACGGCGTGGTCGGCCCGATCAACGAGATCTGGCACCTGACCAAGCCGCGCCAGGGCAACGGTGGCTGGACGCTCGCGGGCATCCAGCAAGGCAACTGATCGCCGCACCGCACTGTTTCTTGTCGCTCCTAGAGAGCTCCTCGCTTGCCCCGGCCCTGTGCCGGGGCTTTTTTTTGCCTCCAGCTTGTTGCTTCAGGCCTTGAGGCCGTAGCGGCGCAGGCGGGCCGCGATCGCCGAGTGCGAGGTACCCAGCCGCTCAGCGAGCTTGCGGGTGCTCGGGTACTCGGGCAGGAGGCGCTCCAGCAGCGCACGCTCGAAACCGCCAACCGCTTCGTCCAGCGTCCCCACCTCCTCGACGGCCGCCGGCACCACGCTCACGTCGGCGCCTGCCAACTCCAGCGCGGCCACATCGATCACCGGCGATTCGCTGAGCGTCACCGCCCGGAAGATCACGTTCTGCAACTGCCGCACGTTGCCACGCCAGGGATTGGCCAACAACGCCTCACCCGCCGCGCGGCTCAGGCGCGCCTTGGGTCGCCCGGTCTGCGCGCAGGCGCGTTCGAGAAACACCTGCGCCAGCGGCAGGATGTCTTCGGTGCGCTCGCGCAGCGGCGGCAGGTTCAGCTGCAGCACGTCGAGCCGGAACAGCAGGTCCTGCCGGAACGCACCGGTGGTCACCATCTCTTCCAGCGCCCGGTGCGTCGCGCTGATGACGCGCACGTTCACCTTGAGGTCGCGCTCGCCGCCGACGCGACGGAAGCTGCCGTCGTTGAGAAAACGCAGCAGCTTGGCCTGCAGGTAGGGCGACATCTCGCCCACCTCGTCAAGGAACAGCGTGCCACCGTCGGTCAGCTCCAGCAGGCCCGGCCGGCCGCCACGCAGCGCGCCGGTGAAGGCACCGCTGGCGTAGCCAAACAGCTCGCTCTCGGCCAGGCTCTCGGGCAGGGCCGCACAGTTGAGTGCAAAGAACGGCTGGTCGCGGCGCGGACTGCCGGCGTGGCACGCCTGCGCCACCAGTTCCTTGCCGGTGCCGGTTTCGCCGCGGATCAGCAGTGGCGCATCCACCTGCGCCATGCGCACGGCGCGCTGTTTGAGCGCGCGGATCGCCGGTGACTGGCCGAGGATGGCGTCGAAGCCACCCGCGCCGTGGTTCTGCAGCGCGCTGATGCGCTCGCCCAAGCGTTGCGGCGCGTGCAGCGTCAGCACGGCTCCCGCCACATTTCCGCCCGCGTCGTGCAGTGCCACGGTTTCCATCAGGAAACGCTGCCCGCCGATCTGCACTTCGCTCACCGGCAGCCGCGCGCCCTGCGCCACCAGCGCGTCGACCAGGGCCTGGTCGCCGGTCAGCTCACGCAAGGAGCGCCCGGCCAGCTCGGCCTCGGGCATGCCGCAGACAGCGACCGCGGCCGCATTCGCCAGCACCACCACGCCACGTCCGTCGACCGCCAGCACCGGGTCGGTCAGTGACGTCATCAGCGCATCCAGGTAGAGGCGCCGCCGCGCACCCGGCAGCATTTCCAGCTCATCCACCGACAGCACGCCCGACACCCGCATCAGCGGTTCGCGCAGCGCCGCCAGATCCTGCGCACCGAGCGCAGGCGCTTCGATATAGATGTGGGGTGGTTCGACCTCGACCGCCGACACGTTGAGCGCACGGCTGGCGAGCGCGGCGAGGATTTCCTGGGCGATGCCGACCCGGTCGGTGAAGTGGACGTCGATGCGCATGGTGTATTGAATTTGTTCCATTGTATGGATTTCAGTCCAACCAAAGTCGCGTCACGTAACGACTTCAATACACCGACCCAAAACCAATGGGGCTTTCCCTTTCCAGATCAAGCACTTGCAGTGGTGCGGCCGGTGGCACGGCGCTTGCAAAAGGGAAGCACCGGGCCAACAAGTACCGCCATCGCGGCGCAGGCCTCACGGAGCACGACGATGCGGGTACTGGTTCTGGGCAGCGGAGTGATCGGCACGACGATCGCGTATTACCTGGCGCGCGACGGCCACGAGGTCGAGGTCGTCGACCGCCAACCCGGCCCCGCGCTGGAAACCAGCTATGCCAACGCTGGCGAGGTCTCGCCCGGCTACTCCGCGCCCTGGGCCGGCCCGGGCGTGCCGCGCAAGGCCATCACCTGGTTGCTGATGCACCACAGCCCGCTGGTCATCAAACCCATTCTCGACCCGGCGATGTGGCGCTGGGGGTTGTCCATGCTGCGCAACTGCACCGAGGCGCGCTACCAGGTCAACAAGGGCCGCATGGTGCGGCTGGCCGAATACAGCCGCGACTGCCTCAAGGAACTGCGCGCCGACATCGGCATCGAGTACGACCACCGCGAGCAAGGCACGCTGCAACTCTTCCGCACCCAGAAGCAGCTCGACGGAACGGCCAAGGACATCGAGATCCTGAAGGAATACGGTGTGCCCTACCAGGTGCTCGACCAGGCCGGCTACCTGAAGCACGAACCCGCGCTGGTGGACGTGAAGGAGAAGTTCGTCGGCGCGCTGCGCCTGCCGGGCGACGAAACCGGCGACTGCTTCAAGTTCACCAACGCGCTGGCCGAGAAGGCCAAGGCCCTGGGTGTGAAGTTCCGCTTCGGCGTGGGCATCGACGCGCTGGAGCGCAGCGGCAACAAGATCACCGGCGTTCGCACCAGCGAAGGCCTCAAGACCGCCGACCGCTATGTGCTTGCGCTGGGCAGCTACTCGACCGCCATGCTCGCGCCGCTGGGCATCCGCGTCCCCGTCTACCCGGTCAAGGGTTTCTCGATCACCGTGCCCATCACCAACGCCCACAAGGCACCCGAGTCGACCATCATGGACGAGACCCACAAGGTCGCCGTCACGCGGTTGGGCGACCGCATCCGGGTCGGCGGCACGGCGCAGCTCTCGGGCTTTGACCTGCAGCTCAACGAAGGCCGGCGCAAGACGCTGGAGTTCGTCGTCACCGACCTGTTCCCGCGGGCGGGCGACGTGGCCAAGGCCGAGTTCTGGACCGGCCTGCGCCCGATGACGCCCGATGGCACGCCCATCGTCGGCGATTGCAAATACGACAACCTGCTGCTCTCCACCGGCCACGGCACGCTGGGCTGGACCATGGCCACCGGCACCGGCCGCGTGATGGCCGATCTGATCGCCGGCAGAAAGCCGGAGATCAGCATGGAAGGGCTGACGGTCGCGCGCTACGGTTGAGCAGGCGCGTCAGGCGGCCTGCTTCTCTCCCGGCAGCGCCGCCTTGTAGACCGAGTTCTTCGGCGCAGCCATGAGCCGGCGCAGCATGGGCTCGAAGTGGCTCAGGGGCAGTGTCTCGTTGGCGGGATCAAAGGCCGGGTTGTCGTAGCGCTCGACGAATTCGGCTGCGCGCTGGTAGTGCGGGTGGTCCTTGAACAGGTCGCGCATGTTGCGGTCCAGACCGATGTGGTGGAAGAAGTTGTAGCCCTGGAAAATGCCGTGGTGCTGCACCATCCACAAGTTTTCCTCGCTCACGAAGGGCTTGAGGATGGCGGCGGCGATGTCGGGGTGGTTGAACGAACCGAGCGTGTCGCCGATGTCGTGCAGCAGCGCGCAGATCACGTACTCCTCGTCGCGCCCGTCCCTGAGGGCGAGCGTCGCCGCCTGCAGGCTGTGGGTCAGCCGATCGACAGGAAAACCGCCATGGTCGCCGTCGAGCAGCTTCAGGTGGTCGAGCACCCGGTCGGGCAGTGATTTCGCCATCGCCATGGCTTCGGGAAGAATGCAGGCCCAGTCTTCACGGGTGCTTTCTTCCATGCGCTTGAAGGTGGCGCGGTTCTGCATGTCTGTCTCCTGGGTGGATGTTTGTGGGTCTATCGCCCGGCGCCATCTTGTCCGAAAGCCGGAGACCCCACAATGGGTTCATGGACCGGTTTGTGATCTTTCCCCTCTTCGCGGTCGGCGTGCTTGCTGCCGGCCTCCTGCTGCCCGCGCACACCGCGCTGTTGCTGGTGGCGGTACCCGCACTGGTGCTGGCCGTGACCAGCGCCGTGCACCACGCCGAGGTGATCGCGCACAAGGTGGGTGAGCCCTTTGGCACGCTGGTGCTGGCGCTGGCGGTCACCGTCATCGAAGTGGCGCTGGTGCTGTCGATGATGCTGGCCGGCGGCGCGAACGCGGCCACCGTGCCGCGCGACACCATCTACTCGGCGGTCATGATCATCTGCAACGGCGTGGTCGGGGTCTGCCTGCTGGTGGGCGGCCTGCGCCACCGCGTGCAGGTCTTCCGCATCGAAGGCACCGGTTCGGGGCTCGCGGCACTGGTGGTGATGTCGGCGCTGGTGCTGGTGATGCCGTCGCTGACCACCAGCGCACCCGGCGCCAGCTATACCGCCTCACAACTGGTGTTCGTGGCGGCCGGCTCGCTGCTGCTCTGGCTGGTGTTCGTCTTCATCCAGACCGTGCGCCACCGCGACTACTTCCTGCCCGAAGACGAGACCGCCGACGAGACGGTGCACGCCGAGCCGCCGTCGAGCCGCGAGGCCATGGTCAGCTTCGTGCTGCTGCTGGTGGCGCTGGTGGGCGTGGTCGGGCTGGCCAAGCTGCTCTCGCCTTCGCTGGAGCGGCTGGTGCAGCAGTGGCAGGCGCCGACCGCGGTGGTCGGCACGCTGATCGCCATCGTCGTGCTCGCACCCGAGACCTGGGCCGCGATCCGCGCAGCGCGCGCCAACCGCCTGCAGACCAGCATGAACCTGGCTTTCGGCTCGGCGCTGGCCTCGATCGGCCTGACGATTCCGGTGGTGGTGATCGCGGCCGTGTGGCTGGGCCTGCCGCTGACGCTGGGCGTCGACCCCAAGAACATGGCCCTCCTGACGCTGACCTTCATCGTCGGCACGATCACGCTGGGCTCGGGCCGGACCAACCTGATGCAGGGGGCGATCCACCTGGTGGTGTTCGCGGCCTTCCTGTTCCTGACCTTCGTGCCCTGAGCCCGGGCTTTCGGCGTACGGCTCAGAAGCCTTCGAGCACGATCTTGCCGCGGGCCTGACCGCTTTCGAGCAGCGCGTGCGCTCGCCGCAGGTGGGTGGCGTTGATGGCGCCGAAGTGTTCGCCGAGTGTGCTGCGCAGGCGGCCCGCGTCGACCAGCGCCGCGACCTCGGTCAGCAGCTGGTGCTGCGCCACCATGTCTGGCGTCTCGAACAGCGAACGGGTGAACATCAGTTCCCAGTGCAGGGAAACACTCTTGCGCTTGAGTTTGCCGATGTCGATGCTGCCGGGCGCCGGGTCGTCGATCAGACCAAAGCGGCCCTGCGGCGCGATCAGCTCGGCGATCTGGGCGAAGTGCTGGTCGGTCTGGGTCAGGCTCACCACGTACGCGGGCGCGGGCAGTCCCGTCTTCCTGTAGGCCTCGGCCAGCGGTTCGCGGTGGTCGATCACTGCGTGTGCACCCAGGGCTTGAATCCAGTCGCGGGTTTCCGCGCGCGAGGCCGTGCCCACCACCGTCAGGCCGGTGAGCTGACGGGCCAGTTGCACAAGGATGGAGCCAACGCCGCCCGCCGCGCCCACGACCAGCAGGACCTGGCCATTGGCGGCATTTCCACGCGGCACCTGCAGCCGATTGAACAACAGCTCCCAGGCAGTGATCGACGTCAGCGGCAAGGCAGCCGCCTGGGCGTCGTCCAGCGAGGTCGGCGCCAGCGCAGCGATGCGCTCGTCCACCAGGTGCCGCTCGCTGTTGGCACCCGCGCGGTGGATCGCACCCGCGTACCAGACGCGGTCACCGGGCCGGAAACGCGTGACCGCCGGACCGACGGCGCGCACCGTGCCGACCGCGTCCCAGCCCAGCACCTTCCATTGCCCTGCCTCGGGCGCCACGCCGGCACGGATCTTGGTGTCGACGGGGTTGACCGCGATGGCCTTCACCTCAACCAGCAGGTCGTGTGCCTGCGGCACCGGTTCGGGCAGCTCGGTGTCCTGCAGCGCCAGGGGATCGGTGATCGGCAGGTTCTTCTGGTACGCGACGGCTTTCATCGGTGGGTTCCTTTCTTTCTCTGGGGTGGCAGGGGCAGGCTGGGGTAATCGGTGTAGCCGCGGGCGTCGCCGCCGAACAGGGTCGACGGATCAAGCTCGGCCAGCGGCAGGCCTTCGCGCAGGCGGCGCGGCAGGTCGGGGTTGGCGATGAAGGGGCGACCGAAACCGACCAGATCGGCCTGGCCGGAACCCAGCGCCAGCGCCGCGCGCTCGGCGGTGTAGCGGCCGGTCACGGCGATGTGGCCGATGAAGTCGCCGCGCAGCCGGTCGCGGAAGGCGGGAGAAAGACTTCCGTCGGCCTCGCCGTCCGCTTCGGACAGGTGCAGGTAGGCCACGCCGATCACCGACAGGGCGCGCGCGGTCTGCAGCGTGGTGGGCAGGATGTCGGGGCAGTCCATGCCGCGCGCCGCGATGCCTGGCGACAGGCGCACGCCTGTTCGGTCGCCTCCGATCGCATCGCACACCGCGTCCGCCACTTCGAGCAGGAAGCGCCCGCGGTTGCCGATGCTCCCGCCATAGCGGTCGCTGCGGTGGTTCGAGGTGCTGCGCAGGAACTGGTCGATCAGATAACCGTTGGCAGCGTGGATCTCCACGCCGTCAAAGCCCGCGGCGACCGCGTTGAGCGCCGCGCGGCGGTAGTCGTCGACGATGGCGCGGATTTCGTCCAGATCGAGCGCGCGCGGGGTGGCGCAGTCGAGCATCCGGCCCTCGCCGGTTTCCGGGTCCGCGACCCACACCTGCGCCGGGGCACGGATGGCCGAAGGCGCCACTGGCGTGCCGTCGGCGTGAAAGCTTTCGTGGCTCATGCGACCCACGTGCCAGAGCTGCAGCAGGATGCGCCCGCCCGCGCGGTGCACCGCCTGCGTCACCATGCGCCAGCCTTCGATCTGCGCCGGTGTGTGGACGCCGGGCGTGAACGAATAGCCCTGGCCCTGCCGCGAAATCTGCGTCGCTTCAGCCACGATCAGACCGGCACTGGCGCGCTGCGCGTAGTACTCGGCCATCAGCGGGGTCGGTACGTCGCCCGGCTGGCTGGTGCGGCACCGGGTCATCGGCGGCATCACGATGCGGTTGGGCAGGGTCCAGGCGCCGCAATGCAGGGGTTCAAACAGCGGATTCACAGAGGGTGGCAGTGGTGGAACACGACACCGAGTCTGCGAAATCACCCCTGAATTTTGGAGGGGCTGACGGACGATTCATTTTCAAAGAAAATCGAACAATGACCCGAATGACCGACCTCGAACTGCTGGTGCGTACCGCCGAACTGGGCAGCCTGACCGGCGCCGCCAAGGCGCTGGACTGGTCACCGGCCGCAGCCAGCGCGGCAATCAAGCGGATGGAGGCGGAGTGGGGAGCGCCGGTGTTCGTGCGCAGCACCCGCAGCCTGCGGCTTTCAACAGAAGGCGAACGGATGCTGCCGCACATCCGGCAGGCCCTGCAGTCGCTGCGCGACGCGCAGGACGCGGCCTCCTCGCGGCGCAAGGCAATCACGGGCGAGGTGCAGGTCGCGATGCCGTCCGACCTCGGGCGCAGCGTGCTGCTGCCCTGGCTGGAGCAGTTCCAGGAAGCGCACCCGAGGCTGGCGCTGCGGCTGCACCTGTCGGACCGCAACTCCGACCTGATGCGCACGCCGCTGGATCTGGCGCTGCGCTATGGCCAACCGCCCGACTCCACCCACGTCGCCCTGCCGCTGGCACCGGGCAACCGGCGCGTGCTGGTCGCGGCGCCGGGCTACGTGCGGCGCCACGGGGTGCCCAGGACCCCGGCCGACCTGGAGCAGCACGAGGCGCTGCGCTTCATGCTGCGCGACGAGGTGCCGAAGCACTGGCGCATCCAGATCGACGGACAGTGGGTCGACGCCCCGGTGCAGGGACGGCGCTCGGCCAACGACGGTGAGGTCGTCAAGCGCTGGGCGCTCGCCGGGCTGGGCGTCGCCTACAAGTCGTGGCTCGACGTGGCCGCCGAGGTCGCCGACGGGCGCCTGCAACGGCTGAACCCGCACTGGGTCGGCGAGCCCTCGCCGCTGTTCCTGGTGGTCCCTGGTCGCGCGCAGATCACGCCGGCGGCGCGCGCGCTGCGCGAGTGGCTCAAGCCGCGGCTGGCCGAGGTGGCGGGACGGCTGGGGGGCTGACTACACACTCCATCACGCTCCATCGCACCAAGGGCGCATGGGCCGGGCAACGGTCTCCTCCGCCCTGCCGGGCATCCGGCCGTGCTACGCTCATTGCGCACCCACCCCCCAGCGCTCACGGGTGTGGGTAGCGTCGCCGGAACACGTGAGCAGGCTGCCACTGGAACACACCGCATGATGGACGATCGCCACGCAGACTCCACCCACTACATGCGCCTTCTGGTCGATCGCGTTCCCACGATGCTGGGATATTGGGACCGCGATCTGAAGTGCAGGTTTGCCAACCGGGCCTACGAGACATGGTTCGGCGTCAACCCCGACCATCTCATCGGAACGTCGGCCCAGGACCTGCTCGGCCCAGACCTGTTCGCCTTGAACGAACCCCTCATGCGCAAAGCCCTGGCCGGCGAGCACCAGGTGTTCGAGCGCGTCGTTCCCGGGCCGGATGGCGTCCAGCGCCCCAGCCTTGCCGAGTACATCCCGCACGTTGTGGATGGCGAGGTACCTGGCTTCATGGTGCAGGTCACCAACGTGACCGAGTTGAAGGAAACGCGCGCCGCCTTGCGCAAGGAAAGCGAGCTTCGCGCAGAGATTGAGGAACATGCGGCAAAGCTCGAGGCCTTGCTGCAGGAGAGAACCGAGATGCTCAATGTGCTGGCGCACGAGGTGCGGCAGCCCCTGAACAACGCCTCGGCCGCGCTGCAAAGCGCTCAAGGTTCGCTGAAGGCCAAGGGCGACCAGTTCGCATCGGAAAGGGTCGTGCGGGCGCAGGTCGTTCTTGGCGAGGTGCTGAGCAGCATCGACAACACGCTGACCGTGGCGTCCTTGCTGGCCAGACCCGACCCGATCCACCGCGATGACACCGATATCGCGACCTTGATTGCCGTGGCCATCGGCGACATGCCGGCTGCCGAGCGCAGCCGCATCCAGGTGCTGCGCGACACCACCACGCGCACGGCGCTCATGGACATGAGCCTGATGCGCCTGGCGCTGCGCAACGTCCTGTCCAATGCACTGAAATTCAGCTCCGCTGAAATGCCAGTGGTTGTCCGCGTCGCGGATTCGGAAGAACCACCCGCCCTGCTGATCGAGGTGAGCGACTCAGGCAGAGGCATCCCAGCAGCCCTGGTGCCCCGCCTGTTCACACGAGGGGGGCACGGTGGCGAAGGGAGCGAAGGTCATGGTCTTGGACTGGGTCTCTACATCGTCGAGCGGGTGATGTCTCTGCACAAAGGGACCGTCGAACTCGTGCGCTCTGGTCCCGATGGCACGACCATGCGACTGGCCATCACGCAGGCCGATTCCGGCGAATAGCCGGCGCCAGCCTCAGATCGCCTTCAGCGGGGCTCGGAAAGCGTAGCCAATCCCCGATTTCGCCTGCAAAGGCACCGCCGCTGGAGTGGCCCGTTCGATGCGTCGGCGAAGCCGGAACACGGTGCCGTTCAGACCGCCGGACACCTCGCTCTCACCGACGGCACCCAGGCGCCGCAGCAAGGTTTCACGCGGCACCACTTCGCCGTTGGCCTCGACGAAACAGGCGAGCAAGGCCAGGTCACGTTCGCTCAGATCGACGCGGGCACCGTCGGGCGCCACCAGTTGCGCAATCCGCTGGTCGAGCCGCCAGGTGTTCTGGAGCGGGTCGCTGGCCCCGACGCGGCGCTGCACGGCTTCGATGGCCAGTTCCACCTGGTCGAACTGCACCGGCTTGGCCAGGTACATGTCCGCACCGGCCTTGACCACCTGCTTGAACGTATCGGCCGCCAGCCGGCCGGACACCACCAGGATCCCCGCGCTGGTGCGCCGTCGCAACACCTTGATGAGGTCGACGCCGTCCACGCCGGGAAGCATCAGGTCGGTCACATAAAACTCGAAGGCGTAGGGATCGGCAGAGGCCAGGAGATCACTGCTGTCCGCAAAAGCGGCCACATCGATGCCGAGATCGCGCAGATGGGCCGACAGACCATCTGCAAACGGCCGGTCGTCATCGATCAACGCCAGGGTACTTGGAAGCATCGGAAAGGGTTGGACTACATGGCGTGGATTCAAGATTCAACCACAACAGGCGAGGCCGCAGCACCCGATTTGACAGGTCTTACAGGGTCACTTTCTTGAACTGCGAATTTGTTTGCTCAAGAAAAATCTTATTCGCGTCGAAACACCATGCAAGCCTGTCGACAGCGCGAACCTGGCGTGTGCCTTCGAGCCACGAACTCCGTCAACCGAACCCGTCTGGACCCAAGAACATGAAGACCTTTTCCGTCAAGAAGCAGCTTTCGCTGGCGTTCGGGGCGCTGTCCGTCGTGGTGCTTGGGGTCAGCCTCCTGTCTCTGCACGACCTGAGCGAATCCCACGACCGTTTCTCCGGTTTTGTCAGCGGGCCGGGCGAACGCGAGATCCTCGCCAACGACGTGCTCGACTTTGCCAGCCAGCGCGCGATCGGCGTGCGCGACATGGTGCTCGTCAAATCGGACGCCGACCGAGGCTCTGCGAAGACCATGGCGGTCACCGGACACGAAGGCCTGCAGAAGAGCCTCAAGGCGCTCAACGCGGCCGTTGAAAGCGCGAGCGACACCGGCGAACGTGATCGCACTCTGATCGCCGCCATCAACAAGGTCGAGTCCAAATACGGGCCGATCGCACTGTCGATCGTCGAACTGGCCGCAGCGGGCCAGCGCGATGAGGCCATCGACAAGATGAACAACGAATGCCGCCCTCTGCTGGCGGCGCTCCTGGCAGCCGCCAAAGAATACGTCGACGTCAGCAAAGAGGAAGCCCGAGCCAACGTTGCAGAGTCAGCCGCCGCCTACGAGGCCCAGCGAACCCTGCTGCTCACCATCAGCGCGCTCGCCGCGGTGGTGGCCTTTGCGCTGGGCTGGCTGATCACCCGCCGCCTCGTGAACGCGCTCGGCGCGGAGCCCGCCGATCTCAGCGGGACCGCCCAGCGCATTGCCGAGGGCAATCTCGGTCCGGTCCAGGGCGCGGAGAGGGCACCCGCCGGCAGCGTGCTGGCCTCGATGGGGACGATGCAGCAGCAGCTGGTCACCCTGATCGGCCAGGTGCGTCGCTCGGCCGACAGCATTGCCACCGCCAGTGCCCAGATTGCCCAGGGCAACAACGATCTCTCCGGCCGCACCGAAGAACAGGCCTCGGCGCTGGAGGAAACCGCCGCGTCCATGGAAGAGCTCAGCTCGACGGTCAAGCTGAACGCCGAAAACGCCCGCGAGGCCAACCAGATGGCGCAGAACGCGAGTGCCGTGGCCATCAAGGGTGGCGACGTCGTCAGCGAAGTCGTGGAAACCATGAAGGGGATCAACGACAGCTCCCGCAAGATCGCCGACATCATCAGCGTCATCGATGGCATCGCCTTCCAGACCAACATCCTGGCGCTGAATGCCGCGGTCGAAGCGGCTCGCGCGGGCGAACAGGGCCGCGGCTTTGCGGTGGTGGCATCCGAGGTGCGCAACCTCGCCGGTCGCTCGGCCGAGGCTGCCAAGGAAATCAAGCTGCTGATCGGTGCGAGCGTCGACCGGGTCGAACAGGGCACCGCGCTGGTGGACAAGGCAGGGGCGACGATGGCGGAAGTGGTCGACTCGATCAAGCGGGTCACAGACATCATGGGCGAGATCAGCTCGGCCAGCAGTGAGCAGAGCTCGGGCGTGAGCCAGGTGGGCGAAGCCGTGACCCAGATGGATCAGGCCACGCAGCAGAACGCGGCACTCGTCGAAGAAAGCGCCGCGGCCGCCGACAGCATGAAATCCCAGGCGCAGCAGCTGGTGCAGGCCGTGGCTCTGTTTCGACTCTGAACGGGCCTGGGCAGGAATCGACGCTGCAGCCTACGGCCAGACCGCCGGCGGCTTGCAGGCGCCGACGTGGAAGATGCCTTTTTCGCCGTTGTTGGGAACAAAGACCTGGATCTCGGCGGTCTTGGGGAACTCCAAGCCATCGCCACAGCTGACGCTCTGCGTGGTGCCGACCACCACCTGTGTGCCCGGCTGCACTTCGCAAGACACCACGCGGTCGAGCCGGCTCCAGGCCGGGCAGATCGCGAAGGCGCTGCGGTAGCTTTCCTGCGTGCCGGACGGCGGGACCAGCGACCACCAGCCGCCCAGCCGCGAATACGGCACGGTCGAATCGAACACCCGGTAAAGCACGACCGGCTCCTGCACCGCATACACCTTCGCCGTGCAGGTGCCACCCTTGCCGGACGCCAGCCGCGCCTGTCGCAACAGGGCCGGGTTGTCCGATGGCATCAAACCCGGCACGGCATCGGGCGCACGCCCTTCGCAGGCCACCCCGTCGATGCCGGCCTCCGGGGACGATCCGCGGTCCACAGGAAGGGCACAGCCGGTCAGGAGAAAGGCAACAGACAACGGGACGGTCAGCAGAAGGCGCATGGGAGAGTTCTTTCGCGAAATACCGCCTTTTCGGTCGGGCGGGCCAAAACTGTAGCCGGCCCGGAGACCGGGCAAGGCTGCACCTGGGTGAACGCCGCGTTCACCCCCCGTTCAAGGCCCGGGCATCAACATATCCCCACAGGCCCACCCCGGACCTGATCCGAGCCCAGGAGCCCCACATGCCCACCGAAGTCAAGCAACTCATCCTCTCCATGCTGCGCGTCGCGTTGCCGGCGCTGTTCATCGTCGCCACCGTCGCGTTCGTCAGCATCCCCTACTCGCTCGGCCACGTGCCGGGTGAAACGCAACAGGCCAGCCTCCACGCCGGCGAGCCGCGCCACATGACGTGAAGCCAGGCTTGGCGGGTTTGACACCGCCGGATCGGGCGCGCAGGATGGGCCGAGGAGCCCCCATGACACACCCGACACGCATCGAACACGACACGCTGGGCGAGGTGCTGGTACCGGCGGACGCCCTCTGGGGCGCGCAGACCCAGCGCTCGTTGCACTTCTTTCGCATCTCCGACGAAAAGATGCCGCCGGACCTGCTGATGGCGCTGGCCCGCATCAAACGCGCCGCCGCCCGGGTCAACGCCGACCTGGGCCTGCTGGACCGGCGCGTGGCCGACGCCATCGCTGCGGCCGCCGACGAGGTGCTGGCGCACCAGCACGACGAGTCCTTCCCGCTCTCGCTCTGGCAGACCGGCTCCGGCACGCAGACCCACATGAACATGAACGAGGTGCTGGCCAACCGCGCGTCCGAACTGCTGGGCGCCGGTCGGGGTGCGCTGCGCAACGTGCACCCCAACGACCAGGTCAACCTCGGGCAGTCGTCCAACGACGTCTTCCCGACGGCGATGCACATGGCCACCTCGGCCAGCCTGCAGGCCGCGCTGCTGCCTGCCCTGCGCGCACTGCGCGCCACGCTGGCGGACCAGTCGGCGCGCTGCGCAGACATCGTGAAGGTCGGGCGCACGCACCTGCAGGACGCGACACCGTTGACCCTGGGCCAGGAAATGTCGGGCTGGGTGGCGCAGCTCGACCACGCCGAGCGCGCGATTGACAGTGCCCTGCCGGCGCTGCACGAACTGGCGATTGGCGGCACCGCAGTCGGCAACGGCATCAACACGCATCCGCAGTTCGGCGATCTCGTGGCCGCCCGGCTCGCGCAAGAGACTGGCCTCCCCCTGCGCTGCGCGCCCAACCGCTATGCCGCCATGGCCGCGCACGACGCCATGGTCCAGGCCCACGCTGCCTTGAAGACGCTCGCCGTGGTCCTCACCAAGATCGCCAACGACGTGCGCTGGCTGGCTTCAGGGCCTCGCTGCGGCCTGGGTGAGTTGCACCTGCCCGAGAACGAACCGGGCAGCTCGATCATGCCGGGCAAGGTCAACCCGACCCAGTGCGAAGCGCTGACCATGGTCTGCTGCCAGGTGGTGGGCCATGACGCGGCGGTCACGATGGCCGGCGCGTCGGGCCATTTCGAACTCAACGCCTACAAGCCGCTGATCGTGCACAACCTGCTGCTGAGCATCCGCCTGCTGACGGACGCGATGGCCAGCTTCGACGAGCACTGCGCCCGCGGAATGACCCCGGACCGGCGGCGCATCGACGAGCTGCTGCAGCGCTCTCTGATGCGGGTCACGGCACTGGCGCCGCACATCGGATACGACCGCGCAGCCCAGATCGCGAAACACGCGCTGGCCCACGACCTGAGTCTGCGCGAGGCGGCACTGGCGCTGGGGTTCGTCACCGCCGAACAGCTGGACGCCTGGCTGGGCGTCACTTCGACTTGAGCAGTTCCTGCACCGCCGCTTCCAGCTGCGCATCCCGCCCGGCCGCGATTACGTTGGGGTCGTTGTAGACCTGCACGTCGGGCACGGTTTCGTCGTTCTCGAACCAGCCACTCTTCGAGTCCTTGGCACCGAGCTGGGGAATCCCGTACTTGATCAGGTCCAGCACCGCGATCCACCAGACCGCCGTGCCGGTGCCCGGCACGCGGTCGCCAACCACCGGGCCGATGCCCAGGCGCTTGTAGAGGTGGGGAAAGATGCTGCCGTCGGAATAGCTGCTGGCGTTGGCCAGCAGGGCACTGGGTTTGGCCCACCGGTTGAGCGGGATGTTGCCCTGCGACACGCCCTCGCGGGTGACGAATCCGCCCACCACCTGACCGGTGAACAGCGTCGCCAGCTGGTCGTGCAGGAAGCCGCCCTTGTTGTAGCGCACATCGATCACCAGGCCTTCCTTGTTCCGGAACTCGCCGAACACCTGGTCGACCGCGCGCTGGTAGTTCGCGGCGTCCATTTCGTTGATGTGCACATAGCCCAGGCGCCCGTTGGACAGCTTGGCGGTCAATGCCTTGCGCTGGTCGATCCATTCGTCGTACGCCAGGTCCAGCTCCTTCTCCTGCGTGACGGGCGTGATGGTCTGGGTTCCCGGCTTGCCGCCAGGCGCGGGCACGACCGTGAGCTCGACCGGCATGCCGTCCTTGTGGTTGAGCAGGGCGTGGAACTGCTCGTTGCTGGTGACGGCCTGGCCGTTGATCGCCTGGATCACCGCACCCGGCTGCAGCAGAGACCGGGCGCTGTCGGCGGGGCCGCCTGCCATGACGGCGGCCACGCGCAGGCCAGGCCCCTGGAAGCTGGTGTCTTCGTGGATGCCCAGCGAGGCCGTGGTATCGGCCTGCGGCGACTCGCCCAGGAAGGTGCCCGCCATGTGCGACGCATTGAGCTCGCCCGCCATCTCGCCCAGCAGGTCGGCAAAGTCTTCCCACTGGCTGATGTGCGGCAGGTAGCGCGCATAGGCGGCGCCAATCGCGTTCCAGTCCCGGCCGTGCATGTCGGCCTGATAGAACTTGAGCTTCGTCATCCGCCAGAAGTACTGGAACAGATAGGCGATCTCGCCGCGCGGATCGAAGTCGATCTGGGCGTTGTAGGGAATGGCGGCGGCCTCACCGCTGGCCACCTGGATACGCTCGATCGCCGCCGGGCTCACGCTCAGCAGCGTTTCCACCTTGGCATCCGCGCTGAGGATGGGCGTGGTGAACGGCCGGGAGAACACCTTGTCCATCGCGCGTGTGCGCAGGTTCAGCCGGTAGCCTGTCAACAGCCCCGGGTCTTCGGCACTCACCAGGATCAGGTTCTCGCCGTCCGGCTGCACCTGCTTGTACAGGATCCTCGGTAACGAATACGGCGTGAGGCGCACCGTGCGGTGGCGCAGGCCGCGCACCTGGGGTTGCAGGGCCGCGCCAGCCTGGGCCGTTGGCTTGGCCACTGGCACACCCGCTCCCTTCTGCAGGAACGCGTCGTGGCCTTCCTGCGTCAGGTGGACGATGTACACATCCGTCTGGCCGCCGTTCGCATCGGCCGTGCGCAGGCCGTCGCGGTCGTTTTCCCAGATGACCGCCTGGCTGTCGGGCGTGAAGATCGGTGCCTTGTCGGGAAAGCCGCTCTGCGACAGGTTCAACGGTTCATTCTTGCCGGTGGTGTCCAGCAGGGTGATGTCGGTGTCTTCCACCGGCGAGCCTGTGGTGGCCACGATCCAGCGGCCGTCAGGCGACCAGGTCATGCTGACGTCGCCGTCCGAGTAGCTGTAGATCTTTCCGGGCGGCAGCAAGGTCGTGGTCTTGCCGGTCGTGCGGTCGTAGACCTTGATGCTGCTGCGGTTGTCGAAGTAGGCGACGCGTTTGCCATCGGGCGAGTAGGCCGGGAGCAGCGCGTCACCCTCGGTCCCGATCAGCTTCTTCTCCAGCACCGGGCCGGCCTGGGTGAAGGACGCCGGGCGATCGGCCGGCACCGAGGCTTCGTAGATGTCCGAATCCCCGCCGCGCTCGCTGCAGTACAGCAGGGTGCGACCGTCGGGGCCAAAACTGACGTGGTGCTCGAACGCGGGTGTGGACGTGATGCGCCGGGTGCGGCCGTTGACGAGGGAGGTGACGAACACCTCGCCCCGGGCCACGGTCGCGACCTCAGAGCCGTCCGGCGACACCACAATCTCGCTCACGTGCTCGTTGGCGCTGGCGGGGAAGGTGCCCGCCACCAGCGAGGCCTGGCTGATGTGCACCGACACCTTGCTGGATTGCGCTTCGCCGGGACCACGGCGCCAGATCTCGCCCTCGAAGCCGTACACCAGCGTGCCGTTGGCCGCCACGCTCAGGAAGCGCACGGGCTGGCCCTTGTGCTGCGTGATCTGCACCGCTGACGCATTGCCTTCCAGCGGCTGCTGCCACACGTTGAAACTGCTGCCGCGCTCGCTCAGGAAGTAAAAGCTCTTGCCGTCGGGCGCCCAGGTGGCGTCGCGATCTTCGCCGCGATGCGTCGTGAGCTGGCGGTGCTTTTTTGTGTCCGCGTCGTAGAGCCAGATGTCGCGCGTGCCGTCCGACGTCGCCCCTTTTCGGAACTCGTTTTCATAGACCGGCCGGTTGTCATAGAGCAGCTGTTTGCCACTGGCACTGACCGCCACATCGAGCGCCGGCGTCGGCAGCACCAGCCGGCTGCTGCCGCCGGTGACCGGCACGGTGTAGAGCTGGTCGCTGCCTGCGTAGCTGCCGGTCCGCACCGTGTTCACGGTGCCCGCACGGGGGGAGGCGAAGTAGATCTGCAAACCGTCCGGAGAGAAGGCGTAAGGCAGATCGTTGGCCGAGTGCTGGGTCAGGCGCCGGATGAGCCCGCCCGACGACGGCATCACGAAGACATCGAAATTGCCGTGCCGCTTGCTGGCAAAGGCCAGGGTCTTGCCGTCGGGGGCCCAGACCGGCCGCGTACTGTAGAAGTCGCCGCTGGTCAACGCGACCGCCTCGCCGCCGGTGCTCGGCACCTTCCAGATCTGCCCCGCGTAGGAGAACGCGATGGCACTGCCGTCGGGGGACACCGCCGGATGGCGCATCCAGAGAGGCGCGGTGTCTTGTGCACTGGCCAGCGTGCCAAGCGCGCTGAATGCCAGAAGGATGAGACTGCGGACGAAGGGCTTCATGGTTTCCTCAGGGTGACAGCAAAGGACGCATAAATCTTACGCCCGGTCTGCTGCCCCCGTCGAAATCCGCCCTCCCCGCTCAGCGCAGGCCCATGCAGTTGGCGTAGAAGGTCGTGGTCGCCGGCCAGTCGGAGAACACACCCATCACGCCCACTTCCTTGGCCAGCACGTGCAGCGCGTTGAGCATGTCGCCCTCGGTCTTCACCGCGCTGTCGAAGGTCTGGTAGTAGGAACCGTTGTTGCCGTCGGCCAGGATGCCCGAGCGCTCGAACGACCAGGTGATCAGGCCCATACCTGCAGCCTTGGCGTCCTTCGCGGCCTGCGAGGGCACGATCTTGCCGTTGTCGGCCGCCAGCAGCGCGAAGATCGGCGGTGCCCAGATGTTGATGCCCTTGGTCTTGTAGCCCACCAGGGTGTTGTAGTCCGGCAGGTCGGCCACGGTGTTGGCGTCATCCAGATAGACGGCCTGTTTGCCGAACGCGGCCTCGTTGTTCACCCAGTACAGCACGTCGTCGATGTTGAACGACTGCGCGAACACGTTGCGCGGGTTCACGCGGGCCTTCTTGTACTCGTCGATCATCTTCTGCGCGTAGGCCTGCTGCGTGAAACCTTCGAACGGCATGGTCACGCTGGCGCTCTTGAGCTCGGGCGTCATCTTCACGCCCAGCTTCTTGAACAGCTCGATCGACTCGGCGTGCGTCACCAGCGTGCCGCTGGTCGGGCCGGCGTACAGGTCGGTGCGCCAGTTGGCCGTGCCGCCCAGGTACTGCTCGGGGGTGCGCGCGGCAGGGTTGAAGGCGTCCATCTTGCCGCGCAGGGTCTTGAACTCGGCCAGCGTGATGTCGCTGGTGCGGCATTCGGCCTTGGCCGGCGTCACCACTTTGCCGTCGGCGTCCAGCACAGCCGGCACGAAGGGCTGCGTGCACTTGGATGCCAGCGGCGTGACCAGGATGTTGGTCGTCGTGTGCAGGTCGTTCTGCGCGTGGCGGCAGACCAGCTCCTTGTCCTTGGTGAAGGTCACGTCGCACTCGACGATGCCCGCGCCCATGCGCGCGGCTGCGGTGTACGACTCCACCGTGTGCTCGGGGAACTGCAGCGCGGCGCCACGGTGACCGATGGAGAAATCGCGCGTGTTGAACTCACCGCGGCGCGCGCACTGCTGCAGCTCGCGCTTGAGCGGGCTGTCGACCATGTCGTCGACCAGGAAGAACGGACGCGGGCCAAGCTGGACATGCGAAGGACGCTCGACGCCACCCATGCGCCGGCTGTGGTGGGCGTCGGACGAAGACTGCGCGAAGACCATTGAGGAAGCCAGGCCAAGCAAGGCCAGACCCAGAAAACGGGGCAAGAACGACATGGGGATTCCCTCCGGTGGGATGAACGAATGATCGGCGTGGGCCGGTGCGTCCGAAAGCGGGCGCCCGACCGGCGGATCATCGGGAGGGTTTGTGTAGAGGGTGTGACGGATTCCAAAGCTACGATGCCAGCACTCATTTCCGTCGCAGCAATATGCCAATGCCACCTCACAAGATTGATCGCAAGGCCCTTCCAACCGACTTCCCAACCCACACACACTCTGCGGAGTTCTGGGTTGAATTGGGGCGTACTGTCGCAACGTTTGGATTTCTGGAAGAAGTGCTCGTGAAGGCATACTTTGCAATCACTGGCACGACCTCATGCGAGCTACATACTGATGAGGAAGCAGCGGCTGCGGTAGAGAACTGGAGCGAGCAACTCGCACTGGCGATGGCAGACACCCTCACACCCCTCGCAGAAAAATATGCCGCTGCCGTGCGTCGAAGCACCGCCGCAAATTTTTCGGGAATAGGCGCCCTTGAAGACTCTCTCAAAGCAATCGCCAAAATTCGAAACGCGGTCTGTCACGGGTCGTGGGGAAAGCCCGACAGTTCTGGCGCATCAACCCTCTTCTACTTCAGTAGGCCTGGCAAAAAGGTCTCCAATCTTCAGAAATTCGAGACCCGGATTGACATTCCCTGGCTGAAACAGCTCCGGGCAGCGACTCTGGACTTGGCCTGCGACGTGATCGACTCCGTCACAGCCACCGGCTACCAATTTCCAAGCAGCTATGGCCCCGGAGAGCCAATCGGGAAAAGCACACGCGCCTGAGTCTCAATCGCGATCGAAGCTCAGATGCGGCTTGCCTTCTCTGGTCCTTCAAATCCAGTTACTTGACGCGCGAGCCCCAAGAAGCTCTTTCTCCCTCTCATTCCCCGCCAGCTTCGCCGCCCGCAGGAACGCCGCCTTGGCTTCCTCACGCCGCCCCAGCTTCTCCAGCAGATCGCCCTGCACCGCCGGCAGCCAGTGGTAGCGCTGCAGGGCCTTGTCCTGCAGCAGGGTGTCGACGATGGCCAGCCCGGCGGCCGGTCCGGCGGCCATGCTGACGGCGACCGCGCGGTTGAGTTCGACCACAGGCGAGGGCGCGATGCGCATGAGCTCGGCGTAGAGCGCGGCGATGCGCGGCCAGTCGGTGTCTTCGGTACTCGCCGCGCGCGCGTGGCAGGCGGCGATCTGGGCCTGCAAGCAATAGCGACCGGCCGGCTGGCCCAGCGCCTGTGCGCGGTCGAGTGCAGCGAGGCCGCGGCGGATCAGCAGATGGTCCCAGCGCCCTCGGTCCTGGTCGGCCAGCAGGATGGGGTTGCCTTCGCGGTCGGTGCGCGCGGCCGTCCGCGAGGCCTGGATCTCCATCAGCGCGAGCAGGCCCAGCACCTCGGCCTCCCGCGGCGCCAGTTCGGCCAGCATGCGGCCAAGGCGCAGGGCTTCGTCGCACAGCGCAGGGCGCATCCAGTCAGCGCCGCTGGTGGCGGTGTAGCCCTCGTTGAAGATCAGGTAGACGACTTCGAGCACCGAGCCCAGGCGCTGCGCGAGCTGTTCGCCCTGCGGCACTTCGAAGGGCACCTGCGCGTCGGCCAGCGCGCGCTTGGCGCGCACGATGCGCTGCGCGACGGTGGGTTCGGGCACGAGGTAGGCGCGCGCGATCTCGCCGGTGGTCAGCCCGCCCAGCAGCTTGAGCGTGAGCGCCACGCGCGCCTCGGGGTTGAGCACCGGGTGGCAGGCGGTGAAGATCAGGCGCAGCAGATCGTCGCCGAGGGTGGCGTGTTCGCGTTGCTGGTCGAGCGTGTCGCTGAAGTCGGGCACCACGTGCGCCTCCATCGCTTCGAGATCGCTGGCGATGTCGCCGTGCCGCGCGTCGGCCATCTGGCGGTGTCGCAGGTGGTCAAGGGCGCGGTTCAGGGCGGTGGTCATGAGCCAGGCGCCGGGCTTGTCGGGCAGACCGTCGCGCGGCCAGCGCTCGAGTGCCGCGACCAGCGCGTCCTGCGCCAGCTCCTCCGCCACGCCCACATCGCGCACGCGGCGCGCCACCGCCGCAACGATGCGGGCGGACTCGATGCGCCAGACGGCGGCAATGGTGTCGTGGACAGCGGAATGCACGCGCGCAGATTACATCTGCTCGGGCGCGGCGGTTTCGTCCATCCAGAACACTTCCCACTGGTGGCCATCGAGATCAGCGAAACCGTCCTGGACCATGAAGCCGTAGTCCTTGGGTTCTTCGATCCTGGTCGCGCCGGCAGCCACCGCCTTGGCGATCACGGCTTCGACCTCGGCGCGGCTGTCGACCGACAGGGCCAGGATGACTTCGGTGTTCTTGTGCGCGTCGCTGATCGGCTTCTTGGTGAAGCCCTGGAAGAAGGGCTCGACCAGCAGCATGGCGAAGAAGTTCTCGCCGATCTCCAGACAGGCGCCCTTGTCGTTGGTGAAGCGCTGGTTGAACGTGAGGCCCAGGGCCTTGAAGAAGGCCTGCGAGCGGGCCATGTCCCGGATGGGCAGGTTGATGAAGATCTGGCGGAACATGGTGGTCTCCTGAATGAAACGGAACGTGGGGCTCAGGCCTTTTCGGCGAGCTTTTTGAGGTTGGCCAGACCAGCTTCGAAGTCCTTGCCGATCATTTGGTCCATGTTGAAGAAGATGCCCATCAGCTTGGTGATGAAGGCGCTCGGCCCATGCATGGCCCAGGTCACCCGCGTGCCGGCGCCTTCGGGCACCAGGCTGAACACGACCGTATTGTGGCCTTCGAAGGGCTCGAACATGTCCAGCTGCATCGTCGCTTCCGACGGCGCCTTCTCGCCGGTCAACGTGATGCGGCCCCTGCCCACTTCCTTGTTGCCGGCGAAGTCGTAGCGTGCGCCGGGGCCGGCGGTCGGCCCGCCCGCAAAGTCGATCTTGATCGCCGGGTCTTTCAAGGCGTAGGGGTTCCAGGTGTTGAAGGCCTGAAGGTCGCGGATGAGCGGAAACAGCTTCTCGGCCGGCGCCGCGATGGTGGTCGAGCGCTCGACGCGGAAGGTGTCGGGGCGGGTCGACGCGTAGATCAGCAGCAGGGCAATCGCTGCCACCAGCACCAGCAGCACGGTCTTGATCATGGGGGTTCTTTCAGGGCTGGAAGTCGCTCAGCTCGTACAGCGGGCGCACCTCGATGACGGCCTCGGCGCCTTCGCGCACGGGGTTGGGAAAGCGCCGACTCCATTCGAGTGCCTCTTCGCGCGAGCGCACCTGGATCAGCGTGTAGCCGGCGACCAGCTCCTTGGTCTCGGCGAAGGGGCCATCGACCACCGTCCGCTGCTCGCCCTGATAGTGGATGCGCCAGCCGTCGCGGCTGGGCCTTAGGCCGTTGGCGTCGAGCAGCACACCCGCGCGCGCCAGCTCGGCGTTGTAAGCGCCCATCGCGGCCATCATGGCGGCGTCCGGTCCCCCGGGCCGGTCTTCAGACTCGAACTCGGCGCAGGACTTGACGATGATCATGAAGCGCATGGTGTCCTCCCGCGGGATCAGCTCTTGCACTCGGGCGGCGCCATGTTGGGCTGCATCATGCTGTTGTGATTGCCCTCGGTGTCGCGGAAGACCACGTACTCACCCACGCCGGGAATCGCCATCGGCTCGCCAATCACCTCGCCGCCGGCAGCCTTGATGCGCTGCATCGCTGCGCGGATGTCGGGCACACCGACCACCACCGAAGGGTGCTGCATCGGCCAGTCGGCCTTGAACGGGAACAGGCCGCCGTTGATCGAGCCGAGCGCGGCCTCGGGCGGCACGTGAGGGCGGGCGCCCGGCGGCGCCGTGTTGACGAGCATGTAGTCGCCCATGTCGGGGCCGAGGAACTGGTGGGTCCAGCCGAAGGCCGCCGCGTAGAAGCGCGCGGCGCGCTCGCGGTCCTTGTAGGGCATCTCGAAGTGCACGACGGCACACATGGGGACGGCGGTGGTGACAGCATTCATGGGGTTCTCCTCAGGCTGGGGTTTCACACAGAGACTTCAGCGACAGCAAGGCCTTGGGCCATGTCTCGTTCATCCAGTCGTCGAAGCTGCCGAACACGTCGACGTCGACGCGCACGCGGGTTCCTTCGGCTTCGTCGGTGAAGGTGTAGTTCTCGAAACAGGGGGCCCAGGCGCGCACGGCCTGGCTGGTGGTGTCTTCGACACCGTCCGTGACCATGCCAAGGTGGCGGATGGACACGAACTCGGCCGGCCGGTGTTCGGCAATCTCGGCGACCATGCCGTCGCCGTTGGGCCCGCAGAACCGCATCTTCGACCCGGCTTCCCAGGAGCCTTCGTAGCGCGAGCCTTCGAAGAAGGTCGCGGCCCAGCGCTCGTAGCCGGGCGTGTACAGCATGGTGTGCCAGACGTGTTCGCGCGGCGCGTCGATCAGGATCTCATGGTGCTGGGTGGTCATACCGGTACGACGAAGTGGCCCGCGGCGTTTCGACAGGACACACCCAAGGGAAAACCCTGACTACATGAAACAGGGCGCCAGGGCCCGCACCTCGACGGTGCACCACTGGGCGGCCGGGCATTCGTGGGCCAGGGCGACCGCTTCGTCGCGGGTCACGTCCTGCAGCAGGAAGAAGCCACCGATCATTTCCTTGACCTCGGCGAACGGTCCGTCCAGCGTCTGCGCCTGGCCACCCGCATGGCTCACGCGCACCGCGCTGTCCAGGCCAGACAGCGACTCGACCGCCTTGAGCTTGCCTTTGGCGGCCAGCCCTTTGCCGAAGTCCACCATCGCGGCATAGGCGGCGCGGCCTTCGGCCTCGGTGCGGGTGGCGCGCTGGCCGACGGGTTCGTGGATCAGGAGCATGTAGGACATGGAAGCACCTTGCGTGAGACAGGCGCCGATGCTACACAGGAGCGCCTTCATCGAAAAGCGCCGGATTGGCCGGTCAGTTCCGGCGTTCAGTCCCCACCCCCGGACACTAGGATCGGACGTCCACCCACGTCAGCCCACCATGGCACTCTACGAAATCATCTACGTCAGTCTGGCCACGCGCGACTTCCCGCCCGAGGAGCTCGCACAGCTGCTGGACAAGGCCCGGGTGCACAACGCCTCCCAGGGCATCACCGGCATGATGGTCTACCACCGCCGCGAGTTCATGCAGTTGCTCGAGGGCGAGCACGACGCAGTCATGGCGCTGTACGACCACATCGCGGCCGACCCGCGGCACCAGCAGGTGCGCAAGCTCTGGGACGGCCCGATCCGCGAGCGCGGCTTTTCCGACTGGGGCATGGCCTTTGTGGCGCCGGACAGGCTGGACCTTCGCAGCAAGCCGGGTTACCAGGACCTGCTCGACAAGGGACTGGGCACAGCGCCTGCGGACTCGACCGGCAAGAAGCTGATGCTCTCGATGCGCGACGACTTCCTTTGCGGCGGCTGAGCCCCGCCGGCAAACCCACACACTGGCAATGCCTCGGCGACCGTGATGCAATGCGCATCCGACCCGCCGAAGGAGATCGCCATGCCCAACAGCTTCGACACATTCAAGAGCGCCGCCCTGGCCGAGGGCTTCGACGAGGTGCTGGAGCGCGTCTGGGCGCCGGACACCGTGCTGGACACGCACACCCATCCATTTGCCGTCAAGGCCCTGGTGGTGCAGGGCGAGATGTGGCTGACGGTGGGCAACGAAACCCAGCACTTGAAGCGCGGCGAGATGTTCTCGCTCGACCACGCAGTGCCGCACGCGGAGCGCTACGGTCCCGAAGGCGCAACGTACTGGGTCGCCCGGCTCAACTGAGGCAAGGCGTTGCCTGCCTCGACGGCACCGTCGTCGGGTGAAGCCACAAACTGGGCCGGGTTCGCGCCGGTAATCCCCTCAAGAGCTTCGCGCCACACGTCGATACTGCTCAGACACAGGGCGATCGATCATTCCTGTCCTGCCAGCGCCATCGACTGGTCAAGGACGATGTTGGCACGAGCGCGACCGCCGCCTGAAAAAAAGGACCGTTCCCATGAAACTGCGCACCCAGATCCTTGCTTTGGGCCTGACCGGCGCCGTCCTCGCGGCGTTGGTCGGTGGCATTGGCCTTGTCGAATCAAACAAGCTCGCCGGGTCGATTGACGAGGCGGTGTTGGCCAGTGTCGCGCTGCAGTCCAGCCAGGAAGCGGACATGATGCACGACGCCATCCGTGGCGACGCACAGCTGGCTTACCTGGGGGCGCTGGAGAACGACAAGGCGCGGATCGCCGAGGCCGAGAAGGGACTTGAGGATCACGCCCAGACCTTCATCGCTGCACTGGACAAGCTTCGCGGCCTGCCGCTGGGCCCTGCTTCGCGCGAGGCAGAAGCCGCCGCGCGCCCGCTGGTCACGAAATACATCGCGGCGGCCGAACGGGTCGTCAAGGCATCGGGCAACGACGTGGGCGTTGCGCGCGACGCCATGCCCGCCCTGCAGACCGCATTCGCCGAGCTCGAAGACCGCATGGCGGAGCTGTCCGGCGTCATCGAAAATTCTGGCGAGTTGCTGGATGCGCAGGCCAAGGCCAGCGTCAGGCAGGTGCAGCTGGCGATCGTCGCGGGCCTGCTCCTGGCCACGGCAGCGATGGTGGTGGTGGCACTCTGGGTCGCCCGCCGGATCGCACAGCCGATTGGGCACGCGGTGGATGTCGCCGATCGCCTCGCGCAGAGCGATCTCACCGCCGAGATTCGCGCGGTCGGCAACGACGAAACCGTGCGCCTGCTCGAAGCCATGGCGCGCATGCAGACCAATTTCTCTCGCATCGTGCGTGGCGTGCAGGCCAACGCCGACAGCGTGGCCACCGCCAGCACGCAGATCGCGCAGGGCAACAACGACCTGAGCCAGCGCACCGAACAGCAGGCCAGCGCCATCGAAGAAACCGCAGCATCCATGGAAGAACTTGGGTCCACGGTCCAGCAGAATGCCGAGAACGCCAAGCAGGCCAACCAGCTCGCGCAGAGCGCGTCGACGGTGGCCGTCCAGGGTGGTGACGTCGTCGCCCAGGTGGTCGACACCATGAAGGGGATCAACGAATCGAGCAAGAAGATCGCCGACATCATCAGCGTGATCGACGGCATTGCGTTCCAGACCAACATCCTGGCACTCAACGCAGCGGTGGAAGCGGCGCGGGCCGGTGAGCAGGGCCGCGGCTTCGCGGTGGTGGCCGCCGAGGTGCGCAATCTGGCACAGCGCAGCGCGGAGGCGGCCAAAGAAATCAAGACCCTGATCAACGCCAGCGTCGAGCGGGTGGAGCAAGGCACCACACTGGTCGACAAGGCTGGCGCGACCATGTCCGAGGTCGTCAGCAGCATCCGCCGGGTGACCGACATCATGAGCGAGATCACGGCAGCCAGCGTCGAACAGAGCGCTGGTGTGTCGCAGGTCGGTCAAGCAGTGGTCCAGATGGACCAGGCGACGCAGCAGAACGCCGCGCTGGTGGAAGAGAGTGCCGCCGCCACCGAAGGTCTGAAGCTGCAGGCGCAGCAACTGGTGGCTGCGGTGGCGGTGTTCAAACTCGCCCACCGCTAGTCCTCGCGCAGCGCCCGGCGCCGCCTGCTCCGGCGCTGCGCAGGACGCTGGTCAGACCTTCGAGAAGTCCGGCTTGCGGCGTTCCATGAAGGCGCCAAAGGCTTCCTTCGCGGCCGGTTCACCGAGCATGCGGCCGAAGCTCGCGCCCTCTTCCGCCATGGTCGCCATCACCTGCGCGGTGTTGGCCTTCTTCATCAGGCGCTTGGTCTCGACCAGCGAGGCCAGGGGCTTGGCCGCCAGCTTGCGGGCCACGGCCTGTGCGTAGCCGGTGGTTTCGCTGGGCGCCAGCACGCGGTTGACCAGGCCCACTTCCAGTGCGGCCTCGGCCATGAACGGCTCACCCAGCAGCAGCGCTTCGGCCGCGCGGTGATAGCCCATCATTTGCGGCACCAGCAGGCTCGACGCTGCTTCGGGGCACAGGCCCAGGTTCACGAAGGGCATCGAGAACGCGGCGTTGTCGCCCGCGTAGACCAGGTCGCAGTGGAACAGCAGCGTGGTGCCAATGCCCACCGCCGGGCCGCAGACCGCCGCCACCAACGGCTTGGGGAACTGCGCGATGCCGCGCAGGAAGCGGAACACCGGCGAGTCTTCGGTCGCGGGCGGGTTGTTGAGGAAGTCGCCGATGTCGTTGCCGGCACTGAAGGTGGTTTCGTTGCCCTGGAACACCACCACGCGCACGGCGGGGTCGGCGGCCGCGGCGGCGATCGCATCGGCCAGCGCACCGTACATGGCGGCGGTGATGGAGTTCTTCTTGTCGGGGCGGTTGAAGGTCAGCGTGGTGATGCCGGCTTCGGTGTGGACGAGGATGTCGGACATGGTGGTTGAAATCGGAGGTCGGAAGGCAGGGAAACTACCACGGTTGGCGCACGCCGTGTGAGGGCGCTTGCCCAGTGTGCGACAGCCGCACGGAGCGCTCTACACTGCCGCCAGACCACACAACATCAAGGGTGTTGCATGCGCATGTTCCGACGGCCGGGAGGCTGGGCCTTTGTTCTGCTGACCGCGTTCGCTTCGCTCACGTTTTCCCCGGCGACCGCGCAGGCCGCCGACCCGGCACCAACGGCACGTCCGCGCATCGCGCTGGTGCTATCGGGCGGCGGGGCGCGCGGCCTGGCGCACATCGGCGTGCTCAAGGTGCTGGAAGAAGCCCGGGTGCCGGTGGACATCGTGGTCGGCACCTCGATGGGCGCCATCGTCGGCGGCCTCTACGCCGCCGGCATGGACCCGAAGGAACTGGCCGACGAGGTCGGAGCGCTGGACTGGGGCGGCCTGTTCCAGCGCAGCGAGCCGCGGCAGAACCTGTCGCAGCGGCTCAAGGAAGAAGACTTCGAGATGGCCCCGCTGATTGAGCTGGGCTTTCGCGACGGCGAGTTCCGCCTGCCCACGGGAGCGGTCTCGACCCGGTCGCTGGAAGTACTGCTGCGCCGCTACACGCTCGCGTCGCGCCACATGGCAACCTTCGATGGCCTGCCGACGCCGTTCCGCGCCGTGGCCACCGACATGGAAACCGGCGAAGGCGTGGTGCTGGACCACGGCGACCTCGCGGGTGCGCTGCGCGCCAGCATGTCGGTGCCCGGCGTGTTCTCGCCGCTGGAGATCAACGGCCGGCTGCTGGGCGACGGCGGCCTGGTGAACAACCTGCCGGTCGACGTCGCGCGGCGCATGGGCGCCGACGTGGTGATCGCCGTCAACATCGGCACACCGCTGGCCGGCCGCGACACGCTGGGCACGCTGCTGGGCGTGACGACGCAGATGGTCAACATCCTGACCGAGCAGAACGTGAAGCGCAGCATCGAATCGCTGACGCCGAAGGACCTGCTGATCGCACCGCCGCTGGGCACGATCAGTTCCGCCGACTTCGGCCGTGGCAAGGAACTGATGGACATTGGCTACGGCTACGCCCACTCGCAACGCCGGGAGTTCGAACGCTTCGCCGTGTCGCCGGCCGACTACGCGCAGTGGAAACAGCAGCGCCATGTGCAGCTCACCAGCGCACAGAGCCGCGGCGGCTGGGTGTCGGAGATCCGCTTCGACGGTGTGGACAAGGCACGCGTCGAACGCATCGGGCAGCTGATCGACAGCGAGGCGGGGCAGCCCCTGGACGTTCCGCGTGTCGAGCAGGACCTGCGGCTGCTCGCGGCCACCGGCGACTACGAGCGTGTGGACTACCACCTCGAACGCCAGGGTGCCGACGGCTCGGAGGCGCTGGTGGTGCGGCTGCGCGAGAACGACTGGGGGCCGAACTACCTGCGCATGGGCCTGGACCTGCGCACAGACTTCGAGGGGCAGTCGGCGTTCAACCTGCGCCTGAGCCACAACCGGCGCTGGCTCAACGGCTCGGGGGCCGAGTGGCGAAACCGGCTGCAGCTGGGTGAGAACACGGCCGCCTCGACCGAGATCTACCAGCCGCTGGGCGCACACGGCGACCAGTTCGTCTCGGCCCACATCGGCGGCGGCAACCGCCGCGTGAACCTCTACACCAGCAGCGGGCAGGCCGCGGTCGTGACACGCTCGAACCTGAGCGTGGGCGTGGACTACGGCTGGCCTCTGGGCCTGCTGGGCCACCTGGGCGAAGCGCGCGTGGGCCTTGTGTCGACCTGGAACCGCACCACGCCCGAACTGATCGGCGGCTCGCTCACCGGGCTGGACCCCAAGCTGCTCACCCAGCGCTGGAACGACTCGGGCCTGCGCTTCGCCCTGGCTTCGGACCAGCTGGACTACGCGAACTTCCCGACCTCGGGCCACCGCCTGCGCGGCGAGGTGGTGGGCGGCGTGCGGCACATCAACGGCGGCGACACCAACGGCTTCCTGCGCTGGGACCTCAGCGCCACCGGCGTGACCAGCTCAGGACCACACACGCTGAACCTTGGTGCGCGGCTGGCCCGCACCAACCGGCTGGCGGTCGGTGCGATCGACGAGTTCTCTCTCGGCGGCTTTCAGCAGCTCTCGGGGTTCCGCATCGGGCAGGTCGGCGGCAGCACGCTGGCCTTCGGCCGCATGACCTACTACTACCGTCTGCCGGTGGCCTCGTCGCCACTGGCCCGCGCGATGTTTGCGGGTGGCTCGCTGGAACTGGGCAACGCCTGGCTCAAGCCGGGCAGTGCCAGCCTGCGCGACCTGCTGGTCGGCCGAAGCCTGTTCGTCGGTGCGGACACCGCACTGGGTCCGCTGTACCTGAGCGTGGTCAGCGCGCCGCGTGGCTACTCCGGGCTGTACCTTTTCTTGGGGCGCCCCTGAACAGGGCTGCCCCAACGCAACGCCGTTATTCCTTGTAGTACACAACCTGGTGGCTGGAGCACAGCAGGTGTCCGGCCTCGTTCCAGAGCAGCGCGGTCTGGTCGAAGAAGCCGTTGCGGAAGGCCTGGGCGCGCGCCTGGCCCAGCACCCATCCATTCCCCACCTCGGCCAGCTGCGCCGAGCCGGCGTGGAAATACACCGTCATCGACACCGTGCCGGCCGGCACGCGGGTCGCGCGGCGCAACCAGACGCGCGGAAAGAAGACGTCGGCCAGCGCGGCCAGACCACAGAGGTCCAGTGACCGTGGCTTGGCTTCACGCATCCACAACCGGGACTGGCTGTGGCTGCCGCTGCCGTCCCAGGTGTGGGGGATCGCACCTTCGATGGGCCGCATTTCGTAGCGCCGGATCCATTCCACCGGGGAAGGCACTGCATATGGCGCGACTTCGCCGGGCACGGGCACCGCCGGCATGGACTCGTCGTCCACGCTCCAGGTGGTGCGGCGCGCGGCGGTGACCACCGATGCCGTGACCACCGTTTCGGCCTCGCCAGAAGCCCCGGTCTGCGTGATCGCGACCACCCAGTGCTGGGTCGAGCGGTTGGTGCGAACCGGCTGCGCCGACACCGCGAACGGTCCGTCCGCCAGCGCCGCGCAGAAGTTCACCGTCAGGGACAGAGGTTCGCCCAGCAGCGCCGGGTGCAGCATCACCGCGTTCAGCGCGGTGGCGGCCGTGACGCCGCCGAACGGGCCGACCATGTTGGCGTAGGCCGGCGAGGTGGCGCCGGTGTACTGACCATCGCCGGCAGCGGTGAGCGCGATGGCCTGGTCAAACACGTGAGCGCCCATCGCCTCACACCCGCTCGAAGATGCCCGCAGCCCCTTGACCCATGCCGACGCACATGGTCACCATCCCGTACTTCTTGTTGTGGCGCTTGAGCGCATGCACCACGGTGGCCGAGCGGATGGCGCCGGTGGCGCCCAGCGGGTGGCCCAGTGCGATGGCGCCGCCCATGGGGTTGACCTTGGCCGGGTCGAGGCCCAGGGTGTTCATCACGGCCAGCGACTGCGCAGCAAAGGCTTCGTTGAGCTCGAACCAGTCGATGTCGTCCTGCTTCAGGCCGGCGTACCTGAGCGCCGCCGGAATCGCCTCGATCGGGCCGATGCCCATGATGTGCGGCGGCACGCCGCGGCTGGCGTAGCTCACGAAGCGGGCCAGCGGCGTGAGGTTGTAGCGCTTGAGAGCAGCCTCGCTCACCAGGATCAGCGCGCCCGCGCCGTCGCTGGTCTGCGAGCTGTTGCCGGCGGTCACCGAACCGCGCGCGGCAAAGACCGTGCGCAGCTTGGCGAGACCTTCCAGCGTGGTGTCGGGTCGTGCGCCTTCGTCGAGGCTGATGATGCGGCTACTGGTCGAGACTTCGGCGGTCTCCAGGTTCACACTGCGGTCGGTCACTTCTACCGGCGTGATCTCGTCCGTGAACTCACCATTCTTCATCGCGATCACGGCGCGCTGGTGCGACTGCACGGCGAACGCGTCCTGTGCATCGCGCGAGACCTTCCACTGCTGCGCCACCTTCTCGGCCGTCAGGCCCATGCCATAGGCGATGCCGTAGCTCTCGATGTCGTCGGTGTTGCGGAAGATGGTGGGAGAGAGGCTGGGGCTGTTACCCATCATGGGCACCATGCTCATGCTCTCGGTGCCAGCGGCGATCATCACGTCGGCCTCGCCGACGCGGATGCGGTCGGCCGCCATGGCCACGGCCGACAGGCCGGAGGCGCAGAAGCGGTTGACCGTGATGCCACCCACCGAGTTGGGCAGACCAGCCAGGATGGCGCCGATGCGCGCCACGTTCAGGCCCTGCTGGGCTTCGGGGATCGCGCAACCGGCGATCACGTCTTCCACGGCCTTGGGGTCCAGGTTGGGCACCTGGGCCATGGCAGCGCGCAGTGCGTGGGCCAGCAGGTCGTCCGGCCGCAGGTGCTTGAACGAACCCTTGTGCGAACGACCGATGGGCGTGCGGGTGGCGGCGACGATGTAGGCGTCTTGAACTTGTTTCATGTTGGATTCCTCAGTTCCGCACGGGCTTGCCGGTGTTGAGCATCCCGAGGATGCGTTCCTGGGTCTTGGGGTGGACGATCAGCGAGCAGAAGGCCTGGCGCTCCAGCGTCATCAGGTATTCCTCGCTGACCAGTGTGCCCGGCTCGACGTCGCCGCCGGTGACCACATTGGCAATCAGCGAAGCGATGTGGAAGTCGTGCTGGCTGATGAAGCCGCCGTCGCGCATGTTGACCAGGCTACCCAGGATGGTGGCCTTGCCGTCGCGCCCGGCGACCGGGAACAGGCGCTTGTGCGGCGCACGGTAGCCGCCCGCGAACAGGGCCTTGGCTTCGTTGATGGCGACGAACAGCAACTCGTCCTTGTGCGGCACGATCAGGTCGGAATGCAGCACGTAGCCCAGCTGGCGCGACTCGATGGCGCTGGTGCCGACCTTGGCCATGGCCGCGGCGGTGAAGCCCTCGGTCAGGAAAGGCAGCAGGTCCTTGCCCGTCGAGGTTTCGGCGTTCTCGGCCGCGCGGCGCGCGATGTAGGTCAGGCCGCCAGCGCCAGGCACCAGGCCCACGCCCACTTCCACCAGACCGACGTAACTTTCCATGTGCAGCACACGGCGCGCGCTGTGCACCGCCAGCTCGCAGCCACCACCCAGCGCCAGACCACGCACGGCACTGACCACCGGCACGTTGGCATAACGCAGGCGCAGCATCACCTGCTGCATGAAGCCTTCGGCGTCTTCGATCGCGGCCACGCCCACGGCCATGAAGGCCGGCAACATGGCCTGCAGGTCGGCGCCGGCGCTGAAGGGCTCGTCGCCCGACCAGATCACCAGGCCCTGGTACTCCGATTCGGCGAGATCAATGGCGGCCATCAGGCCTTCGCAGACCTCGGGGCTGATGGCGTGCATTTTGGTCTTGATGCTGGCGATCAGCACATCGCCGTCCAGCGTCCAGACGCGCATCGAATCGTTCTCTTCGATGGTGGTGCCGGCGGTCTCGAACTTCGGACCGGCCTCGCCCAGCAGCAGCTCGGGGAAGTGCTGGCGCTCATAGACCGGCAGCGAGCGGCGCGCTTCGAATACGCCCTTGCTCGGGTTCCACGACCCCTGGGCGGTGTGCACGCCACCGGCGTCGGCCACGGGACCCTTGAACACCCAGTCGGGCAGCGGAGCCTTGCTCAGTGCCCTGCCGGCGTCGATGTCCTCCTGGACCATCTTCGCCACTTCCAGCCAGCCAGCTTCCTGCCACAGCTCGAAGGGGCCCTGCTTCATGCCGAAGCCCCAACGCATGGCCTGGTCCACATCGCGCGCGGTCTCGGCGATGGTGGCCAGGTGCACGGCGGCATAGTGGAAACCGTTGCGCAGGATCGCCCAGAGGAACTGGCCCTGCGGGCCTTCGCTGTTGCGCAGCAGCTTCAGGCGCTCGGCGGCCGGGCGCTTGAGCATGCGGCCGTACACCTCGTCAGCCTTCTCACCCGCGGGAACGTACTCGCCGCTGTCCAGATCGAAGCGCAGGATGTCGCGGCCGACCTTCTTGAAGAAGCCGGCCTTGGCTTTCTGGCCCAGGTTGCCCATCTCGATCAGCTTGGCCAGCACCGGCGGCGTACCGAAGCTGCCGTAGAACGGGTCGGTCTGTTCGTTCAGGTTGTCCTGCAGCGTCTTGATGACATGGGCCATGGTGTCCAGGCCCACCACGTCGGCGGTGCGGAACGTGCCGCTGGACGCGCGGCCCAGGCGCTTGCCGGTCAGGTCGTCGACCACGTCATACGTCAGGCCGAAGTTCTCGACCTCCTTCATCGTCGCCAGCATGCCGGCGATGCCGATGCGGTTGGCCACGAAGTTGGGCGTGTCCTTGGCGCGCACCACGCCCTTGCCCAAACCGCTGGTGACAAAAGCTTCCAGGTCGTCGAGGATCTTGGGCTCGGTGGTCGGCGTGTTGATCAGCTCCACCAGCGTCATGTAGCGCGGCGGGTTGAAGAAGTGGATGCCGCAGAAGCGCGGCTTGATCGCCTCGGGCAGGCCTTCGCTCAGCTTCGTGATCGACAGGCCCGAAGTGTTCGACGCGACGATCGCGTGTTCGGCGACGAAGGGCGCGATCTTCTTGTACAGATCCAGCTTCCAGTCCATACGCTCGGCGATCGCCTCGATGATGAGGTCGCAGCCGCGCAACTGTTCCAGGTGCTCTTCGTAGTTGGCCTGGCCGATCAGGTCGGCGTCGGACGCCACACCCAGCGGCGACGGCTTGAGCTTCTTGAGGTTGTCGATGGCGCGGGTGACAATGCCGTTCTTGGCACCCTCTTTCGCAGGCAGGTCGAACAGCACCACCGGCACCTTGACGTTGACCAGGTGCGCCGCGATCTGCGCACCCATCACGCCCGCGCCGAGCACGGCGACTTTCTTCACTTGGAATCGTTTCATTGCTTGGTTTCCTTTATGGGTCACTCACTGCGCAACACCGGAGGGGGAGTCATCAAGGGGCACCGCGGAACCGGCTTTGCCGGGCCGCCAGTGCCGCCCCCTTGAGGGGGTCGCGCAAAGCGCGGCGGGGGTGCTTCACTTCCCTCGGCGGGGGTGGGCCATCACTGCACGCGTTGCCAGATCTGGGTCCGGTAGAAGGGGCCGATGTAGCCGCGAATCTGCAGCTGCTTGCCCCCTTCGATCGGCGTCATGCGCAAGGTGTATTCCTTGCCATTCTCGGGGTCGAGGATCTTTCCGCCTTCCCACACCGCTTCGGTGGCCGACTTCTTCGCGCCGCGGATGATCTCCATGCCGACCTTGGGTTTGTCCTTGCGGTCGTCGGTGCAGGCCGTGCAATTGGGCTCACCACTTTGCGTGAGCGCCTTTTCGACCTTGCCGTGGAGCGCACCCGAGGCTGTGGCCGCAATGCGGACCTCGGCCTTGGCTTCGCCCGTCTTGTCGTCGATGTTGCGCCAGAGGCCTTCGGGGGTCATCTGGGCCATGGCCATGGTCGAAACCATGGACAGAACGAATGCAACGGTGCTTTTGCTCATGGGTGTCTCCGGATGTCGTTGTGGGTGGGAAGGCAATGGTCCGTCAGGCCAGGGCTGCGTCGGTGTCCATCAGCACCTTGCTGCCAGAGCGCGCGGTCCGCATCAGCGTCGCCGTCTCGGGGAACAGCTTGGCGAAGTAGAAGCGCGCGGTCTGCAGCTTGGCGGTGTAGAACGGGTCGGTGCTGCCTTCGGCGATCTTCTGCAGCGACACCTGAGCCATGCGGGCCCAGAAGTAGCCGAATACCAGGTGACCGGCCACGCGCAGGTAGTCCACCGCGGCAGCGCCCACTTCGTCGGGGTTCTGCAGGCCCTTGAAGCCGATCTCCATCGTGAACTTCGTGATCTGCTCGCCCAGCACCGCCAGCGGGTTGACGAACTCGGCCATCTTCTCGTTGACGCCCTCTTCCATCACCAGCGCGGTCACCAGCTTGCCGAACTTCTTGAGCGTGGCGCCGTTGTTGCCCAGCACCTTGCGACCCAGCAGGTCCAGCGACTGGATGGTGTTGGTGCCTTCGTAGATCATGTTGATGCGGGCATCTCGCACGAACTGCTCCATGCCCCATTCCTTGATGTAGCCGTGGCCGCCGAAGACCTGCTGGCACATGGTGGCGGCCTGGTAGCCGTTGTCGGTCAGGAAGGCCTTGACGATGGGCGTCAGCAGCGACAGCATCTCGTCCGCGTCCTTGCGCACCTTCTCGTCCGGATGGTTGTGCACCTTCTCCAGCAGCACCGAGCTGTACATCGCCAGCGCCCGCCCGCCCTCGGCATAGGCCTTGGCGGTCAGCAGCATCTTGCGCACGTCGGGGTGCACGATGATCGGGTCGGCCGGCTTGTCCTTGGCCTTGGCGCCCGACAGGCTGCGCATCTGGATGCGGTCCTTGGCATAAGCCAGCGCGTTCTGGTAGGCCACCTCGGTCAGGCCCAGCGACTGGTTGCCCACGCCCAGGCGGGCGGCGTTCATCATCACGAACATGGCCTGCATGCCCTTGTGTGGCTGGCCCACCAGGGTCCCGATGGCGCCGTCGATGACGATCTGCGCCGTGGCGTTGCCGTGGATGCCCATCTTGTGTTCAAGGCCGCCGCAGTGGATGCCGTTGCGCGCGCCCAGCGTGCCGTCGGCACTGGCCAGGAACTTGGGCACCACGAACAGGCTGATGCCCTTGATGCCGACGGGCGCATCAGGCAGGCGGGCCAGCACCAGGTGCACGATGTTGGCGGCCATGTCGTGTTCACCGGCGCTGATGAAGATCTTGTTGCCAGTGATCTTGTAGGTGCCGTCGGCCTGCGGTTCGGCCTTGGTGCGCATCAGGCCCAGGTCGGTGCCGCAGTGGGGTTCGGTCAGACACATGGTCCCGGTCCATTCGCCGCTGACCAGCTTGGGCAGGTACAGGGCCTTCTGCTCGGGCGTGCCGTGCTCATGCAGTGCGGCGTAGGCGCCGTGGCTCAGGCCGGGGTACATGGTCCAGGCCTGGTTGGCCGAGTTCATCATCTCGTACAGGCACTGGTTGACCACCAGCGGCAAGCCCTGGCCGCCGTACTCGGGATCGCAACTGAGCGCCGACCAGCCACCGTCGGTATAGGTCTTGTAGGCTTCCTTGAAGCCAGCCGGGGTCTTCACCTCGTGCGTGGTTCGGTCGAGCTGGCAGCCTTCGGTGTCGCCGCTGATGTTGAGCGGGAAGATTACCTGCGAGGCGAACTTGCCGGCCTCTTCGAGCACGGCGTTGATGGTGTCGGCGTCCATCTCGGCGTGCTGCGGCATGGTCTGGAAGTCGGCGCTGACGTTCAGCACCTCGTGCATCACAAACTGCATGTCGCGCAGGGGCGGGTTGTAGACGGGCATGGAGAACTCCTGTGGGGGTTTGTGAAGAATGGGTCAGACAGGACGCAGCTTGCGGGCGGTCGTCTTGCGTGTCGGGGTGGAACTGGCGCCATCGTCTGCGCTGTAGCGGCGCACGATGCCGTCGAAGGCGGTGACGGCGCTCTGCAGCGAGTCGGGTGCCCTGAGGAAGCGGGCCTCGTAGTGCAGGGCCAGGATCAGCGAATGGATCTCGAAGCGCATCTGGTTGGCGTCGGTGTCGGCACGCAGATGCCCCTCTTCGACCGCGATGTCGATCGCGCGCTTCATGGCCGCCAGCCAGGTGCCGACAGAACCAGCGAGCGCATCGCGCACCGGGCCGGGCCGGTCCTCGAACTCGATCGCGCCGCTGATGTAGATGCAGCCCGAATCGATTTCGACCGAGGTGCGCTTCATCCAGTTGTCGAACATCGCGCGCAGTCGCGGCAGGCCGCGCGGCGTCGACATGGCCGGGTAGAACACCTCTTCCTCGAAGCGGTGGTGGTACTCGCGCACCACCGAGATCTGCAGCTCTTCGCGCGAGCCAAAGTGGGCGAACACGCCCGACTTGCTCATCTGCATGACCTCGGCCAGTGCGCCGATCGACAGGCCTTCGAGGCCGATCTGCGTCGCCAGTCCCAGGGCGGCGTCGACGATGGCGGCCTTGGTCTGCTGGCCTTTCTGCAGGGATCGCGTCAGCGAGGCGTCGCTGCGGCTTCGCTTGGGAAGTGGTGTGGCGCTCATGCGATGGGATGGGTGAAAAAAAGCGACCGCTCGCAAATCGAACGGTCGTGCTATTTTTACCGCAAAAGAAAGGCCGCATGTGCGGCCGTTTCAATCAGAACGGGAATTTGTCTAGAGGCTGTGCCCTAAAGGCCCCCCGCTGCCGCCAAGCACCAAGGGTAAACCCTCGGAACCCGTTCCACCTCACAGCCGGCCGTCGGGCAGCAGCAGGCGCAGGCTGTGTTCGAGGCTCTCGTTGGGCGAGCGTTTGAAGCCGCTGCGGGCAAAGCGCTGGAGCCGCCCCATGCAGAAGGCGGTGACCACCGAGGCATCGGCCTGAGCATCGACCGTCGGCGTCGCGGCCGAGGACAGCACGGCCACTTCGCGCAGGTTCTGTCGCAACGCGGCTTCGATCTTGTCGAAGAACAGGTTCATGCGCTGCTGCAGGCGCTCATTCTCAAACACCAGCGCGTCCCCCACCATGACCCGCGCCATGCCGGGATTCTTTTCGCCGAACTGCAGCAACAGTCCCACGAGCTTGCGCGAGCGCTGGATCGGATCAGGCTCGCGTTCGCCCAGCTGGTTGACCAGGCCGAACACCGACTGCTCGATGAATTCGATCAGACCCTCGAACATCTGGGCCTTGCTGGCGAAGTGGCGGTAGAGAGCAGCCTCGCTGACCGCCAGCCGGGCCGCCAGGGCCGCAGTGGTCACGCGTTCGGCGCCGGGCTGCTCCAGCATGGTGGCCAGGGCCTGCAGGATCTGGACCCGGCGCTCGCCCGGCTTGGGTCGCTTGCGGCCGCCATTTTCTGAGCCTCCAGCCACCTCGGAAACGGCTTCGGAGGACGCGGTGTCCGTGGAAGTGGAAGCGCTGGAGCTCATGGGTGATCAGGTCCGTTGGTGTTCAGCAAGCGGGCGGGTGGCTGGCCCTTGGTGTCTCATCCCTCGAACGATTCTCGCACAGCCCCGGCCGGCGCCCGGACCGCTTCAAACGCCACCCGCACCCGCAATCCACGCCCGGTCGCCCCGTCGGACAGGCGCAGCTGGGTCCGGTGGGCGCGCGCGATTTCCTCGGCAATCGCCAGCCCCAGCCCGTTGCCTTCGGCCACCATCCCCGGCAGCCGGTAAAAGCGTTCGAGCACGCGACGGCGCTCGGCCGCCGCGATACCCGGGCCATCGTCCTCGACCTCGATCCAGGCCTGAGGCGGTGTCTGGCTCTCGTCCTGCCCGCAGCGCAGGGTGATGCGTCCACCGGCTGGCGTGTACTTGACGGCGTTGTCCACGAGGTTGATCAACAGCTCGCGCAGCAACCAGGTGTGGCCGCGGGTCTGGGCCGGAGCGGTCTCCACACCCAGATCCATCTGGCGCTCCGCCGCCGCGTCGAGATAGAGGGCCAGGATGTTCTCGCACAGCTCCAGCAGATCGACCTGCTCCATGGGCTGCGTGTCGATGCCGATGCTGTCGGCGCGCGAGAGCGCGAGCAGCTGGTTGGCCAGCTGCGAGGTGCGCCGGGTGGCATCGCGCAGGCGCAGGACCTGCTCGACCCGCAGGCTCAGCAATTCGTTCGAGCCCATCGAGCGCGTCACCTGCGCCCAGGCCTCGACCTGCGCCTGCAGACCGGCCAGTGGCGTGCGAAGCTGGTGGGCGGCATCGGCCACGAAGCGCCGCTGGCTCTCGGTCTGGTCGTTCACCAGCGAGAAGAGACGGTTGAGTGAAGACACCAGCGGCCGCACTTCGGCCGGCGCGGCCTGGGCATCGATCGGGCTGAGATCGCGCGGCGAGCGACGCTCGACCGCTTCCTTCAGGTCGATCAGGGGCCGCAATGCGCGCGACACCGCCCAGGTCACGGCCACCGCCGCGACCAGCATCAGCAGCAGGTTGGGCAGCAACACCCGGACCAGCACGGTGTCCAGCCAGTGCTGCCGCGCATCCGATCCGTCGGCCAGCATCACGATCAGGTCGCCCGCCGCCGTGCGGCTGCGCTGGGCCACCACACGGTAGGTGATGCCGCCCTCCACCACACTGAGGAACTCGGCATCGCTGGTGGTGGGCAACACGGTCGGCAGCCAGCGTTCGCCCAGCAGCAGGCGGCCATTGGCGTCCATGACGCCGTAGCCGGCGTATCCCTCTCGGGCCTTGAGAAACTCCTCCACCGTCGGCGCCAGCAGGAGAGCCAGGCCCGGGTCGGCATCGATGTCGATCGGCCGGGGCGCGTCCCGGGGTTGTGTGACCACGACCGAATCGGCCAGCAGCGGCACCAGCCGCAACAGCTGCTGGTCCTGCTGCAGCGCTGCGGTGCCGGCACCCTGGTAGTGGAAAAAGACGCTGACCAGGCCGACCAGGCCCAACGGCAGGAACAGCAGCACCAGCAGGCGCCGCTGCAGACCCCAGATCAGACCGGCCGGCGCGCGGTCTTCAGGGCTCGCGCGCATGGGCCGGCGGCGCCACCAGTTCTAGGCGGTAGCCGAAGCCGCGGATCGAACGCAACGCCACGCCCGCAGGTTCGAGCTTGGCGCGCAGGCGCGAGACGTAGACCTCGATGGCGTTGGGCGTGATCTCCTTGTCCCACCCGGTCAGCGCAGCCAGCAGCTTGTCCTTGGCCGCCGGCTTGGGAGCCTGCAGCAGCAGGTATTCGAGCACCGTCCATTCGCGCGGACCAAGGTCCATGGGCTGGCCGGCCAGCGTGACGCGCCGCTGCGCGGTGTCCATCTCCAGCGGCCCGAGGCCCAGCACCGCCGAGGTTGCCGCCTGCGAACGGCGCAGCAGCGCGCGCAGGCGTGCCAGCAGCTCGGGCAGCTCGAAGGGCTTGAGCATGTAGTCGTCGGCCCCCAGATCCAGGCCCTGCACGCGGTCGTGCAACGCGTCGCGCGCGGTCAGGATGAGCACCGGCATGGTCAGGCCGCGCCCGCGCAGCCGCTGTGTCAGCGCCAGCCCGTCAATGCCGGGCAGACCGATGTCGACGATGGCGAGGTCGAAGCTGTCCTTGTCGACCGCCTGCTCGGCGCGCTCGGCACTGCCGACCCAGTCGACCGTGTAACCGGCGTTGGTCAGCCCCAGCTTGATGCCGCTGGCGACCATCACGTCGTCTTCGACCAACAGCAACCGCATAAGGTCAGTGGCTCTTGATCATGGTGCCGAAAGGCTGGTCGCCCAGCACTTCGAGAAGGAGGGCATGGGGGACCCGGCCGTCGATGATGTGCACTGCGTTCACGCCGCTCTTGGCCGCGTCGAGCGCACCGGCGATCTTGGGGATCATGCCGCCGCTGATGGTGCCGTCTTCGCACAGCTCGTCGATGCGGCGCGGCGTCAGCTCGGTCATCAGGTTGCCGTCCTTGTCCAGCACGCCGCGGATGTTGGTCAGCATCAGGAGCTTCTCAGCCTTCAGCACGGTGGCCAGCTTGGCGGCCACCACGTCGGCGTTGATGTTGTAGCTTTCGTTCTTCTCGCCAAAGCCGATCGGGCTGACCACGGGAATGAACTGGTCGTCCTGCAGCGCCTGCACCACCGACGGGTCGATGCTGACGATGTCGCCAACCTGGCCAACGTCGTGTTCCTTGTCCGGATTCTGCGAGTCGGCCAGGCGCAGCTTCTGCGCGCGGATCATCGCGCCGTCGCGGCCGGTCAGACCCACGGCCTTGCCGCCAGCGGCGTTGATCAGACCGACGATGTCCTGCTGCACCTCGCCACCCAGCACCCACTCGACCACTTCCATGGTCTCGGCATCGGTCACGCGCATGCCCTGGATGAACTCGCCCTTCTTGCCCAGGCGTTGCAACAGTGTCTCGATCTGCGGACCGCCGCCATGCACCACCACCGGGTTGATGCCGACCAGTTTCAACAGCACCACGTCCTCGGCAAAGTCCTGCTGCAGGGCCGGGTCGGTCATGGCGTTGCCGCCGTACTTGATGACCATGGTCTTGCCGTGGTACTTGCGGATGTACGGCAGCGCTTGCGCGAGCAGCTCAGCCTTCTCGCGCGGCTGGACGTGAGACAGGTCGACGGGGGTGTGGTTGGGGCTGTTCATGGCGGGCACGTGTATGGATGGGGGATGCCCGAAATTGTAGGAGGATGAGGGAACGCGGCCCTCAGTCCAGAACACCGCTGGTCCGGCTCTGCCGGTCCGCAGGTGTTGCCCCCTCGAGGGGGAGGCGCGCAGCGCCGCAGGGGTGGGTCAGAAATGAATCCCGCGCATCATCTGCTGCATCGCGATGGCTTCGGGGGAGAGCTGCGGTTTCGCGCCCTTCTCGCCCTTGGCCGCTGCAGAGTCCGGGAACATGCGGAAGCTGGTGTTCATCACGATCTGCGCGATGCGCGGCAGGAATGCGTGCAGCACCTGTCCCGTGACACCGAGGCGCGTGGCGATGCGCACCGGCTTGAAGATGCAGGCCTGCGCGATCATGTCGGCGGCCTCTTCGGGCGAGAGCGTCGGCACGTTCTTGTAGATCTGCGTCGGCGCGATCATGGGCGTGCGCACCAGCGGCATGTTGATCGTCGTGAACGAGATGCCCTGGTCGGCGAACTCGCTGGACGCGCAACGGGTCCAGGCATCCAGCGCCGCCTTGCTCGCCACATAGGCCGAGAAGCGCGGTGCGTTGGTCAGCACACCGATGGAACTGATGTTGACGATGTGGCCCTTGCGTTTGGCCACCATGCCGGGCAGGAAGCCCATGGTGACGCGCAGGCAGCCGAAGTAGTTCAGCTGCATGGTGCGTTCGTAGTCGTGGAAGCGGTCGTAGCTGCCCTCGATGGCGCGCCGGATCGAGCGGCCGGCATTGTTGATCAGGAAGTCCACGCCACCGTGGTTGGCGACCAGCAGTTGCACGAAGCGGTCGGCGTCGGCCATGTCGGCAATGTCGGCCGGGTAGGCGATGAACTGGTAGCCCTTGTCCTTGGCCTCCTTGCAGGCCTCGTCCAGCTTGTCCTGGTCGCGGCCGCAGATGATGGTGATCGCGCCGGCCTCGGCGAACTTGTGCGCCGCCGCCAGACCGATGCCCGAACTGCCGCCGGTGACCAGCACCACCTTGCCGCCCACCGTGCCACGCAGGCTGCGGTCGATGTGCAGGTCGGGGTCGAGGTGGCGCTCCCAGTAGTCCCACAGGCGCCAGGCGTAGTCCTTGAGGTCGGGACAGGCGATGCCGCTGCCCTTGAGCGCGGCCGTGGTGTCCCGGCAATCGAAGCGCGTCGGGTAGTTGACGAAGGTCATCATGTCCTCGGGCAAGCCGAGGTCCTGCATCACCGCGCGGTAGACGCGGCGCACCGGTGCCAGCGCCATCAGGCCCTTCTTGACACTCTTTGGAATGAACCCCAGCAACGCCGCGTTGACGAACAGATTCATCTTCGGTGCGTGCGCGGCCTTGCTCAGGATGTCGAGCACGTCGCCGACGCGGTAGCCCATCGGGTCGACCAGGTGGAAGCAGCAGCCGCTGCCGCGTTTCTGGTGGCTGATGTGGTCCAGCGCATTGACCACGAAATCCACCGGCACGATGTTGATGCGACCGCCTTCGAGGCCCACGCTGGGCATCCAGGGCGGCAGGATCTGGCGCATGCGCTGGATCAGCTTGAAGAAGTAATACGGGCCGTCGATCTTGTCCATCTCGCCGGTGCGGCTGTCACCGACCACCGCCGCCGGGCGATAGACCGTCCACGGCACCTTGCACTCCTGACGAACAATCTTCTCGCTCTCGTGCTTGGTGCTGAAGTAGGGGTGATCGAGATTCTCGGCCTCCTCGAACATGTCTTCGCGGAAAACGCCTTCGTACAGACCGGCGGCCGCGATCGACGAGACGTGGTGGAAGTGACCTGCACCGATCGCCTTGGCGAACTCGACCGTGTTGCGCGTGCCGTCGACGTTTACCGCGATCTGGCTCTCGGCGTCGGCTTCGAGGTCGTACACCGCGGCCAGGTGATAGAAGTGGTCGATCTGGCCTTTGAGTGCCTTGACGTCGTCAGAGGAAACACCCAGCTTCTTGGCCGTCAGGTCTCCGAAGACCGGCTGCGCACGCGCCGCAGTCGCGCCCCAGAATTCGCGCAGCTCGGCCACCTTGCCTTCGCTTTCCTTGCGCAGAAGGAAGTGCACGACGGCGCCTTTGCGCTCCAGCAGTTTCTTGACCAGCCGTTTGCCGATGAAGCCGGTGGCGCCAGTGACGAAGTAGTGCATCGAGGTTCTCCTGAGGTCGTTCGGGGTCGCGATCAAACGGGCATTGTTCACCACCGGCGACGGCACCGGCTTCCGCACAAACCCGCGAAGGCCGTGTCCGATTTAGTCGCCGGCCCCTACACAGCGGGCGCCTGCCGGACGTACAGTGAAGGTTCGGCTGGGACGGCTCCCGGCCCTTCCAAACGCCCAACCAGTTTACGGAGTTTCCATGGTCACCAAGACACACAAATCCGGCGCGTCCAAGGCCGGCCCCACCGCCGCCGCATCGCCCCTGTCCGGCGCGATCAAGGATTCCGCACAGCAGATCTGGCTGGCTGGCCTCGGTGCTTTCTCCAAGGCCCAGGCCGAAGGCGGCAAGGCCTTTGAAACGCTGGTCAAGGAAGGCCTTTCGATCCAGCGCAAGACCCAGGCCGTGGCCGAAGAGCGCATCAGCGAAGCCACTCAGCGCATGAGCAGCATGGCCAACGACATCGGCAGCAAGGCCGCCGGCCAGTGGGACAAGCTGGAAAACATCTTTGAAGACCGCGTGGCCAAGGCCCTGAACAAGCTGGGTGTGCCTTCGGCACGCGACATCGACGCGCTGATCGAGCGCATCGACGCACTCAGCGCTGCCGTCGCCGGTGGCAAGCCCGTGAAGGCGGCGGCACCGCGCAAGGCTGCCGCGAAGACCGCGGCGGCGAAGCCCGCAGCCAAAGCCGCGGCCAAGCCCGCCCGCAAGGCACCGGCCCGTGCCAAGAAGGCCGCCTGAGCGGCACGCCCGTGCAACACTGCTTGCATGAGCAGACCGGGGCGCCCAGCGCCCCTTTTTTTCGTCCGTCGATGCTGCTGCATCGCAACATGCCGGTACCGGCGGGCGGTCTACACTCGAACGCATGACGCCCTCCCGCACTCCATCGCCACGGCGTTCGGCGCAACCGCCCCGCGTTGCGCTGGCGTTTGCCGGCGGCGGCCCGCTGGGTGCGATCTACGAGATCGGCGCGCTGTGCGCCCTTGACGACTGCCTGCGCGGACTGGACTTCAACGGCTGCGACCACTATGTCGGCGTGTCCGCCGGCGGCTTCATCGCCGCAGGCCTGGTCAACGGCCTCACGCCGCGCCAGCTGTGCGAGGCCTTCATCGAAGACCGACAGGGCGACGACCAGTTCGATCCCGCCTGGCTGATGAAGCCCGCCTGGGGCGAGTTCCTCGACCGCGCCGCGCGGCTGCCTGGACTGCTGGGCGGCGCCCTGTGGGCATGGGCCGCTGAAGGCAAGAGTGCCACCAACGCCTTCGAGCGCATGGGCGCCGCGCTGCCCACGGGTGTGCTCGACAACGAAGGCATCCACCAGCAGATCGAGCGCCTGTTCAGCAAGCCCGGTCGCAGCAACGACTTTCGCCGGCTGCGCGCGCGCCTCACGCTGGTCGCGACCGAGCTGGACACCGGCGAGGCCGCACCCTTTGGCCAGCCCGGCTGGGACCACGTGCCGATCTCGCGCGCGATCCAGGCCAGCGCCGCCCTGCCCGGCCTGTTTCCGCCGGTGGTCATCGAGGGCAAACACTATGTCGACGGTGCGCTGAAGAAGACGGTGCATGCGACGGTCGCGCTCGACGAAGGCGTGGACCTGCTGCTGTGCCTCAACCCGCTGGTGCCGTTCCATGCCGGCTCCGGCAGCGGACGCATCCCCTCGCTGGTCGAGGGCGGGCTGCCAGCGGTGATGAGCCAGACCTTCCGCTCGATGATCCACTCGCGCCTGGCGCTGGGCTTCAAGCACTACGAGCGCGCCTACCCCGACACCGACATCGTGCTGATCGAGCCCGACCAGCGCGACGCCAAGCTGTTCTTCGCCAACACGTTCAGCTACCGCCAGCGGCGAGAGCTGGCCGAACATGCCTTCCAGCAGACCCGGCGCCTGCTGCGCGACCGCGCGAACACGCTGGGCCCGACACTGGCGCGCCACGGCATCTCGCTCGATGAAGTCGCGCTGAACGACCCGGACCGGCGCCTGCTGCCGGTCGAGCCGGTGCAGCGCGAGACGGCGCTCGACCGCCTGCGAGGCGCGCTCGACACTCTGGAACAACGGTACCAACCGCAACGCGCCTGACATGACCCGCAAAGCCCCCCGTCGCACGGCCGAACGCATCCTGGAAGTGACGCTGGAGCTGTTCAACCGCTTCGGCGAGCCCAATGTCTCGACCACGCTGATCTCGTCCGAACTCGGCATCAGTCCGGGCAACCTCTACTACCACTACCCGGCCAAGGACGAGCTGATCAACTCGCTGTTCGAGCGCTACGAGAAAGCGCTCAACGAGTTGCTGCAGGCCAGCGACGGTGTGCGCAATGTCGAAGACGCCTGGTTCTTCCTGCACTCGCTGTTCGAGATCGTCTGGGAATACCGGTTCCTCTACCGCGACCTCAACGACCTGCTGTCCAAGAACCGGTTGCTGGAGACCCGTTTCCAGGCCGTGCTCAAGAACAAGATCCGCTCGATTCGGGCGATGCTCACCGGCATGTCGCGTGCCGGTGCCATCGACCTGGACGCGCGCGAGCTGGAACCGACCGCCAATTGCATGGTGGTGCTGCTGACCTACTGGCTGAGCTTCGAGTACGTGCGCGATCCGCGCAACGCGCTGGAACCGGACAACGCACAGACAGCCCTGCTGCGCGGCGCCCACCACGTGCTCAACGTGCTGGCCCCCTACCTGGAAGCCGGACAGCGGCAGCACCTGCTGCAACTGACCGGCGCCTACCGCACCGCCCCCTGACGCCACGCGAGCGACGCGCCATGGCCGCCTGGACCCCCTGCCCGGACCGCTGCCTGAGCCGCTTCGACGCGGGCAGCCTGCGCCAGCACTGGGCCCGACTGCACAGCGGCGATGGCGAACCCTGGCCCGAGAGCCCGGCACTGCAGGAAGGCTGGCGCATGTACCACGAAGGCGCGTTCGAAGCTGCCGCCGCAGCCGGATTCGCGCTCGGCGAGACCGGCCTGCCGCTGGCCTTCAAGGCCACCTGCATGCACGCCACCTATGTGGAGCTGCAAGACGCCGTGCGATTCATGCGCCTTCTCGAGATCGCCGAACGCGCCGCGCGCCAGCAGGCCTCGGCACCCGATGCCGCTGCACCGTTGTACTGGAGGGGCTACGCGCTGGGGCGCTACAGCCAGGGCATCAGCGTGGCCAAGGCACTGGCGCGGGGCCTGGGACGGCAAGTGCGCGAGGCCCTGCAGACCGCACTGCACCTGGCGCCGCAGCATGTGGACGCCCATCTCGCACTGGCCCGCTTCCACGCCGAAACCATCGACCAGGTTGGCGAGCTGATTGGCGGCATGGTCCACGGTGCGCGCAAGGACCAGGGTCTGCAGCTCTATGAAGCCGCCCTCATGCTGGCCCCCGACTCATTGGTCGTGCTGAGCGAAGCCGCCGAAGGCTTGCTGATGCTGGGTGGCGAGCTGGAACAGGCACGCGCAGCCGAGTTGCTGGAGCGCGCGCAGCGCATGGCGCCGCTGGACGCGATGGAGAAACTCTATCTGCGCGCGGTGCAAGCCGCTGGCGATCGCTGAGCGCCCGCCCTGCCCTCAAGTGCTGCGGCGCAGGCCGTCAACCGCCTGAAACATGGCCTGCCGGGCCTGTGACACCACCTGGGCGCGCCAGTCGTCGGTGTCGACGTAGAACGCATCCTTGACCCGCTTGCGGATCACCGCCTGCAAACCGGCGGGTGCTTCCGGGTGCAGGCGCACCCAGTGATCGCCCCGCAATGCATTGAGCACATCCAGCAGCGGCAGCGTGCCGTATTCCAGTGCGATGCCGGTGTACGCGGCCTGCGGGCATTCCTCGTAGATCGCGGTCCACATCAGTCCGGTGAGGCGTGCCGAGGTGGAGCTGCCGTCGTAGATCGAAGTGACCGGTGTCTGCCCGTCGCCACCCCACCACGCGCGCGCCCGCTGCAGCGCCTGCTCGTCGTCGCGGCAGGCGAAGATGCGTTCGCCCAGCCCGCTCGGACCCAGGCCGGTGTGCAGGTCGATCCAGGCCAGGTGCCGGGCCTTCCCGCCATGTTGGCGCAGCACCTCGCGCAGGGTGCGGTGGCTCCAGGTCGGCGCCGTGCCGCCAAAGAACATGCCGTCCGGGTGGCTGTGCTGGCCCTGCGACACCGCGGTCTGGTACGCGCCCAGACCGTTGCGGCCAATGTAGTGTGCGATCACTGCTTCATTCTCCGCGCCGGGTGGCCAGGCCTGCGGCAGCAGGAAAGGGTGCAGCTCTTCATAAGGCTGGTTGGCGGCCAGCGGCTTGGTGAAATCCTGGAAGTTGCGGTTGAGGTCGACGTTGTCTTCGGTCACCCGGCGCAGGTGCGAGAAGCCGTGCGGGTTGAGCGCATGGATGTAGAGCACCGCCACGCCGGCCGCTTTCGCGTGGGCGCGCCAGTCGGCGTCGTGGGTCGCAAACACCTGGATGCCCGAGCCGCAGAACCCCTCGACGCCGTGGCAGGCGCTGCTGACGATCAGCAGCCGCTCGGCGTCCGGATCGCCATCGAGCGCCACGTCCATGGCCAGGGTCTCGCCGTCGCGCCCGGGCAGCGGGTGGTTGTGGCTGCGGATGGCCATGCCAGCCGCGGCCGCGCCTTCGAGGAATTGCACCCGCGCGCGGGCATACGACGGCGCGAACGCCAACTGGGGATTGATCATGGGGTCGCTTCCTTGCGCGGCCGGGACAGCCACTGTTCGGCCAGCCGCACCCAGTAGGTGGCGCCCAGCGGAATCAGGTCGTCGTTGAAGTCGTAGCTGGGGTTGTGCAGCGTGCAGGGGCCGCCGCCGTGACCCATCTCGCGGTGGTCGCCCTCGCCGTTGGCGATGAACACATAGCAGCCGGGCCGCGCCTGCAGCATGTAGGCAAAGTCTTCGGCGCCCATGGTCGGTTCCTGCGCCAGCACGCGCTCGGCGCCAACGATGCCGGCCAGCACCTCGCGGGCAAACGCCGATTCGGCGGGATGGTTGACGGTGGGCGGGTAGTTGCGGTGGAACTCGAACTCGCAGGTCGCACCGAAAGCCGCACAGGTGTGCTCGGCCACTTCCTGCATGCGCCGTTCGATCATGTCCAGCACCTCGAAGGTGAAGGTGCGCACCGTGCCCTGGATCTCGCAGCTGTCGGGCACCACGTTGGTGGCCTCGCCGGTGTGGATCATGGTCACGCTGATCACGCCAGCGTCGACCGGCTTCTTGTTGCGCGTGATGATGGTCTGGAAGGCCTGCACCATCTGGCAGGCCACGGGTACCGGGTCGATGCCGAAATGCGGCATCGCCGCATGCGCGCCTTTGCCACGGATCGTGATCAGGAACTCGTTGCTCGACGCCATCACCGGGCCGGCGCTGGCGGCGAAGGTGCCGACCGGCATGCCCGGCCAGTTGTGCATGCCGAACACCGCCTCGACCGGGAACTGCTCGAACAGGCCGTCCTTGATCATCTCGCGCGCACCGCCGCCGCCTTCTTCGGCCGGCTGGAAGATCAGGTAGACCGTGCCATCAAAGTTGCGGTGCTTCGCGAAATGCTGCGCTGCAGCCAGCAGCATCGCGGTGTGGCCGTCGTGGCCGCAGGCGTGCATCTTGCCGGCGTGGCGGCTGGTGTGTTCGAAGTGGTTGTGCTCCTGCATCGGCAGCGCGTCCATGTCGGCGCGCAGGCCGATGGCGCGGCCACTGGCGCCGCCATCGCGGCCATGCACGATGCCGACCACGCCGGTGGTGCCCATGCCGCGGTGCACCGGGATGCCCCACTCGGCCAGCTTGGCGGCGACGATGTCGGCCGTGCGCACCTCCTCAAAACAGAGTTCGGGGTGGGCGTGGATGTCGCGCCGCACGGCGGCGATGGACGCGGCCTGGGTGACGATGGAGTCGATCAGTTGCATGGGGCTCTTTCGGGTCTCGCTCGCAAATGACCATGGTAACCAAGCCACGACCTTCCGTCCGGTCCATCCGCAACACCCGGACCGGCGCCGGGGGTGTCTGCGCCCGGTCAGCGGCGCACTTTGCCGTCGGCCGTCAGCAGGGTCATCTCGACAAAGTGAGACCCCATGTGGCGATCCGGGCCGAAGTCGACGGGAAAGCCTCCGAGGTCAACGCCCTTCATCGATTCAACCGCCGCAATGAACGCCTCCCGGTTCGGCGTGCGACCCGCGCGGCGCAGGGCCTCGACGAAGACCTTGGCGGCCACGAAGCCCTCCATGCCGGAATAGTTGGGCGCGATGCCTTGCTGGTCCTTGTGCAGTGCAATGTATTCGCGCGACAGGTTGGTCGCCGCCGCGTAGGGGAACGGCATCACCTGGCTGACCACCACGCCCTTGGCCTGCGCACCGAGTTCCTCGAGCAGCGCCTGCGTGCCGACGAACGACACGTTGTAGAACGTTCCCGAGTAGCCCTTCTGCCGCGCCACGCGGATGAAGCTCGCACAGGCCTTGTAGGCGCCGATTTGCACAATGGCTTCGGGACGTGCCGCCAGGATGTCCGTCACCGCCTGGCCGACGTCGGTCGAGTTGCGCTCCACCGTCGCCGTCGCCACCGGTGCCAGCTCGCGCTCCTTGAGCGCCCGAACCACGCCCTCCAGACCCGACTTCCCGTAGGCGTCGTTCTGGTGGAACACCGCGATCTTGCGGATGCCGGTGGAAGCGGTCTGCCGCACGATGGCGGCCGTCTCGTCGAAGTACGAAGCCCGCACGTGAATCACATAGCGGTTGAACGGTTCGCGCAAGCCCTGCGCTCCGGACAGCGGGGCGAAGAACGGCACCTTGGCCTCCGTCGCGAGTGGTAGCGCGGCCAGGCCGGTGGCGGTGCCGACGTAGCCAAACAGCGCGAACACACCGTCTGCGATCAGTTGCCGGGTATTCGCCGCGCAGCGTTCGGGTTCGTAGCCATCGTCCAGGCGCCGGATCTCGATCTGGCGACCGTTCACACCACCCTTGGCATTGAGATCGTCGAAGTAGAGCTTGGCACCCAGGTGGTACTGCACCCCCAGTTGCTCGGCCGGCCCGCTGAACGGAGCCGATTGTCCGAGCACGATGCGGTTGTCTGCCTGCGCCAGAGCATCCGCATTCCAGCCCGACAGCGTGGTGGTGCCGAGCCAAGCGCCCAGCGATGAAAGAACCCGACGACGTTGCATCCAGAGACTCCTGATATGCTTTTTTTAGATCTCCGGTGTCACACTGCCCGTAACAGAACGTCACCGAAGGCACGCAGCCTACTACATAGGTTCCAACCTGCCTATACGCCATTCACCGCATTTCATGGCCGATCACACCAACGAATTCACGGTCCGTGGCGCCTGTCCGCACGACTGCCCCGATACCTGTGCCTTGCTGACCACGGTGGAGGACGGTCGCGCCATCCGCGTCGCGGGCAATCCGGCGCACCGCCACACCGACGGCGCGCTGTGCACCAAGGTCTCGCGCTACACCGAGCGCACCTACCACCCCGAACGGCTGCTGACGCCGATGCGCCGCAGCGGCCCCAAGGGCAGCGGCCAGTTCGAGCCGATCGGCTGGGACGAGGCACTCGACGAAATCGCGGCACGGCTGAAAGACATCGCCGCGCGCAACCCGCAGGCCATCGTGCCCTACAGCTACGCCGGCACCATGGGCCAGGTGCAGAGCGAAGGCATGGCCGCACGCTTCTTCCACCAGCTCGGCGCATCCTTCCTGGACCGCACCATCTGCGCGGCCGCCGGAGGTGAAGCGCTGGTGCAGACCCTGGGCGGCAAGCTGGGCATGAAGGTCGAGCACTTCGCCGAAGCGAAGCTGATCCTGATCTGGGGCAGCAACTCGATCGCCAGCAACCTGCACTTCTGGCGCCTGGCGCAGCAGGCCAAACGCGACGGCGCGCGCCTGGTCTGCATCGACCCGCGCCGCAGCGAAACCGCCGACAAGTGCCACGAACACATCGCCCTGCGCCCCGGTACCGACGCTGCACTGGCGCTGGCGCTGATGCACGAGCTGATCCAGAACGACTGGCTGGACCACGACTACATCGCCCGGCACACCCTGGGCTGGGACGCGTTGCGCGAACGCGCCCTCCTGTGGTCACCCGAACGTGCGGCCGAGATCTGCGGCGTGCCGGCGCAGCAGATCACCGATCTGGCACGCGCTTACGGCACGACCAAGCCCGCCGCAATCCGCCTGAACTACGGTATGCAACGGGTCAAGGGCGGCGGCAACGCGGTGCGCGCGGTCGCCTGCCTGCCGGCCCTGACCGGCGCCTGGCGCCACCGCGCGGGCGGCCTGCTGCTCTCGGCATCGGGGCATTTCCCGGTGGACCGCGCCACGCTGCACCGCCCCGACCTGCTCGCTGGAAAGACGCCGCGCACCATCAACATGGTCACCATCGGCGACGACCTGCTGCGCGAATCCTCACCCGACTTCGGCCCGAAGATCGAGGCACTGATCGTCTACAACAGCAACCCGGTCGCGGTCGCGCCCGAGTCGGCCAAGGTGGTGCAGGGCTTCGCGCGCGAGGACCTGTTCACCGTCGTGCTCGAACATTTCCAGACCGACACCGCCGACCACGCCGACATCCTGCTGCCCGCGACCACCCAGCTCGAACACTGGGACATCCACACCAGTTACGGCCACACCGATGTGCTGCTCAACCGCCCGGCCATCGCGCCGGTGGGCGAAGCCCGGCCCAACACCGAGGTGTTCCGCCAACTTGCCGAGCGCATGGGCTTCGACGATCCATGTTTCGCCGACAGCGATGAGACGCTGTGCCGCCAGGCGTTCGGCGACCAGGTGGATTTCCAGCAGTTGCTCGACCAGGGTTTCGCCACCCTGCCTGTGCCCGAGGCGCCGTTTGCCGACGGTGGCTTCCAGACGCCGTCGGGAAAATGCGAGTTCTTCAGCGCACGGCTGGCGGCGCAGGGTCTGGATGGCCTGCCCGACCACTTGCCCAACCACGAAGCGGCCGGCAGCGACCCGCGCCACCCGCTGGCCATGATCTCGCCGCCGGCGCGCAACTTCCTCAACTCCAGCTTCGTCAACGTCAAGAGCCTGCGCGACATCGAGGGCGAGCCGCTGCTGGAGATCAGCGCAGCGGACGCCGTCCCGCGCGGCATCGCCGACGGTGACGTGGTGCGCGTCTTCAACCAGCGCGGCAGCTACCGCTGCAAGGCCAGGGTCTCGCCCCGCGCCCGCGAAGGTGTGGTCAACGGCCTGGGCATCTGGTGGCGCAAGCTCGGCCTGGACGACACCAACGTCAACCAGCTGACCAGCCAGAAGCTGACCGACCTCGGTCGGGCGCCGGTGTTCTACGACTGTCTGGTGGATGTCGAGAAGGCATGATCCCCAAAGCGGCCATCCTGTCTGTCTTTGCTGCCTTGCTCTCGGGTTGCGCTGCGACCGACGCCGGCCCCGGCTACTACTGGCAGTCGGTCACCGGCCACCTGAAGCTGATGCAGGCGGCACGGCCGGTGCAGGAGTGGATCGACGATCCGGCGACCCCGCCCCCGCTCCAGGCCAGGCTGCAGCTCACCCAGCGCATCCGCAGCTTTGCGGTCTCCGAACTCGGCTTGCCCGACAACGCCAGCTACCGGCGCTACGCCGACCTGCACCGCAAGGCCGCGGTCTATAACGTGGTCGCGGCACCCGCGCTCTCGCTGGAACTGCACCGCTGGTGCTTCCCGGTGACTGGCTGTGTCGGCTACCGCGGGTACTTCGACGAAGCAGAAGCACGGGCCTTCGCCGGCACGCTGGGCAGCGACCTCGATGTGGCGGTCTACCCGGTGCCGGCGTATTCGACGCTGGGCTGGATGAACTGGGCCGGCGGTGACCCACTGCTCAACACCTTCATCGGCTACCCCGAAGGCGAGCTGGCGCGGCTGATCTTCCACGAGCTGGCGCATCAGGTGGTCTACGCCAACGGCGACACGCAGTTCAACGAATCGTTCGCGACCGCCGTCGAACGCATCGGCGGCGCGCGCTGGCTGGCACAGACCGATCCCGCCACGCAAAGCGCCTACGCCGAGTTCGATGGCCGCCGCCAGGCGTTCCGCGCCCTCACCCGCGACATCCGACAGCAGCTGCAGGCACTCTACGCGGATGATTCGGTGAACGAGGGGACCAAGCGCGAACGCAAGGACCAGATCCTTCGCAGCTTCCGCGAACGCTTCGAGACGCTGAAGCAACGCTGGAACGGCTACAAGGGTTACGACGCCTGGGTCGCGCAGGCCAACAACGCCAGCTTCGGCGCCCAGGCCGCCTACGACCAGTGGGTGCCGGCCTTCGAGGCACTGTTCGAACGCGAGGGGCGCGACTTCGGGCGCTTCTATGATGCGGTGCGGCGGCTGGCCGAACAGCCGGCCGGGCAGCGCCAGGCGGCCCTGCAGGCGCTGGCACCAACAGCGGCGACCGCCACCGACACCACCCCATAACCTTCACAGCCACACAGGACCGACCATGGCCAACATCCACATCCGGCGAGATCACCAACTGGGCCTGGACGGCGCGCGCAAGGTGGCCTGGAAATGGGCCGAGCACGCCGAGTCTGAGTTCGACATGCAGTGCGCCTACGAAGAAGGCGACGACACCGACGTGGTGCACTTCAACCGCACCGGCGCCAAAGGCACACTGCGCGTCGCGGCCGACCACTTCGATCTCGACGCCCAGCTGGGCTTCCTGTTGGGCGCTTTCAAGGACCGCATCGAAAGCGAGATCGTCAAGAACCTCGACGAACTGCTGGAGAAAAAGAAAAAGCCGGCGACCAAGTCGGCCACCGGCTCGAAGAAGAAATAAGCAGCAACCCGCGCAGCGGCGGAGCGTGGGGGTCAGCTCAGCGACGAGATCAGGTCGATGTACTGCTGCTGGGCCTCGTCCTGTGACGTGCCCTTCAGGCCGTTCCAGGCATCCCACTTGGCACGGCCGACCATGTCGCCGAAGCCGGGCTTCTTCTCGGTGTTGTCGCCCACGGTTCCCTGCTTGTACAGGCCGTAGATCTTGAGCAGGGTGGCGTTGTCCGGACGCTCGCTGAGGTTCTTGGACTGTGCGACGGCGGCGTCGAAGCGGGACTTGAGATCGGACATGGGCAGGCTCCGTGTTGAAAGGTTTCCAGCCCGGCCGGGCTAGGGGTGGCCCGGTATCTTACGGTCGCGTCTGGCGTCAGAATAGACGCTGGCACCCAATCAACACACGCCCGCCCGGCCACCGGTGAGGCAGGAGACAGCATGGTCACGCGCATCCCCAAGGCTTCGCAAAACGATGGTCGGAGTGACACGGGCAGGACGGCAGCGCAGGCCCTGGCCGGCGCCCTTGGCCTGGAAGGCGAACGCATGAGCAAGGTCGACACGGCCTGGCTGCGCATGGATTCGTCAGTCAACCTGATGATGATCGTGGGTGTCTGGATCCTGCGCCCCGGCATCACGCGCGAGGCGCTGGCGCAGCGGGTGCAGGAGAAGCTGTTGCCCTACCGGCGCTTCCTGCAGTCTCCGCGCCAGGACGCCACCGGCGCCCACTGGGCCGAAGACACCGACTTTCTGCTCGACCGCCACGTGGTCAGCCACCGGCTGGAGCGCCGCAAAGGACAAAGCGAACGCGCCGCCCTGCAGGCGCGCGCCGGCGCGCTGGCGATGGAACCGTTGGACCCGGCGCATCCGCTGTGGCAGTTCGAACTGATCGAAGACTACGAGGGAGGATCGGCACTGATCGCCCGCATCCACCACTGCATCGCCGACGGCATCGCGCTCATCGGCGTGATGATGAGCCTGGTCGACGGCGGCAGCGAGCCGCCCAAGCGCAAGGCCAAGCCCCACCGCGCCGGGCTGGAGGCGGCCGAGGATTGGGTGGCCGACACCCTGATCCGCCCGTTCGGCGACATCGCAGCCCGGGCGCTGGACGCTGCCGGTGGCGGCGCCGCGAAATCGCTGGCGATGCTGGCGTCGCCCCAGCAAGGCCTGGGTGAATCGCTCGGCCAGGCAATGGAAGTCGCGCGGCTGGGCGGCCAGCTCGCCAGCGACCTTGCTGCGCTCGCCCTCATGCCCGACGACTCGCCGACCCGACTCAAGGGTCAACCGGTGGGCCACAAACACGTGGCCTGGTGCGAGCCGATTCCGCTGGACGAGGTCAAGGCCATTGGCAAGGCACTGAACTGTTCGGTCAACGACGTGCTGCTCAGCTGCGTGGCCGGCGCCATCGCCAGCTACCTGCGCCGCCATGGTGAGGACCCGGCGGGCAAGGAGATCCGCGCCATGGTGCCGATCAACTTGCGGCCCATGGAGGAGGCCTGGAAGCTGGGCAACCGCTTCGGCCTGATTCCGCTGGTGCTGCCGATCGGCATCGACAATCCGATCGAGCGCGTGTACGTGGTGCGCACGCGCATGAGCGCGCTCAAGGGCAGCCTGCAACCGCTGCTGACCTTTGGTCTGCTGTCGGTCGCTGGCCTGCTGGTCAAGCCGGCGCAGGACGCGATGCTCAGCCTGTTTGGCCGCAAGACCACGGCCGTGATGACCAACGTGCCAGGGCCCAGCGAGAAGCTGAAGTTCTGCGGCGCAACGCTGGAACAGACCATGTTCTGGGTGCCGCAGACCGGCACCGTCGGCCTGGGCGTGTCGATCCTGAGCTACGGCGGCGGCGTGCAGTTCGGCGTCATCGCCGACAGCGCGCTCTGCCCCGACCCGCAGCAGATCATCGATGCGTTCGAGCCTGAGTTTGCTCAGTTGCTGGCGGTCACCCTCATGCTTCCGTGGGGAGACGTGTAGCCCGCCCTAAAGGGCGCGGGAGGCTATCCAAATCGCTGGTGGGCGATTTCCAGCAGGCCGTCAAAGATCAGGCTGTCCACCAGTTCGCAGGGCGAAGACATGCTCGGTGCCATCTTCCAGCCCGCGCCGCCGGTCATGTAGACCACCGGCGTCTCGCCGCAGTGCTTCTGCAGGTTTTCCACCATGCGCTGGACGGCGCCGGCGATCGCGAAGGTGCCGCCGCTGGTGAGCGCGTCGCTGGTGTTGGTGGGGAAGTCGCGGACCTCGCCGGTTGGCACATGCAGGCCGGCCGTGCCCGATTCCAGCGCGCGCAGCATGATCCCGTGACCCGGCAGGATGATGCCGCCGAGGAAGCGGCCCTCGGCGTCGATGGCTTCCACCGTCACCGCCGTCCCGACCATGACCACGATGCAGGGCCGCGCCTGGCCCTGTTGCATCAGCCGCTGCCGCGCGCCGATCATCGCCACCCATCGGTCGGAACCCAGCCGCGCCGGATGGTCATAGCCGTTGGTCAGGCCGGCCTCGGCGGCGCTGGACACCACCCACTGCGGGGTCACGTCCCACTGCTCGAGCTGCTCCTCGACCCGGCGCTTGACCGCGTTGCCGGCGACGATGCAGCCCAGGATCCAGCGCGGAGACGCCAGCGCGCTCCAGTCACCTTCGGCGAGCTTCTCGATGTTTTCCAGGAACTGGGCGCCGTGCGCGAGCGGCTGGCCACCCACCCGCGGCGCGTCGTACAGCGCCCACTTCAATCGCGTATTGCCTACGTCCAGCGCCAGAAGGGTCATGGGTGAATTATGAACAAGCGGCCCGGGCGTTCTTGCCGCATCGCAGCATTGCGACACGACCTGGCCCGAAGCATCAGATCAGACCCAGCCAGCAGGCCCGCTGTACCGCCGAGAGTTTGTTGTCGGTCTGCAGCTTGGCCATGGCGTTGGCCAGGTGGTAGTTGACCGTGCGTTCCGAGCAGTCCATGCGCTGCGCGGACTCGCGCGCCGTCAGTCCTTCGAAGGCGAAGTTCAGGCTTTCGTATTCGCGGGGACTGAGGGTCACGCGCTGCTCGGCAATGGCCCGGCGCAATGTCGGCCAGATGTTGTAGGCCGACCAGGCCAGCGCCGCGGCTTCAGAGCGGTCCGCAAACGCCCGGGGGCTGAACATGAAGCATTCGAAGGCTCGGCCGGCGGGCAGGCTGAAAGCCACCCGCACAAGCGTCTGGAACCCGTGCGCCAGCCAGAGACGGCGCCAGCGCTCGGCCGTTTCAGCGTACGCTGCCTTGGTGATGTCCTGCCATGCCACCAGAGGCGCATCGCTGTCGCGCCAGCTGGCCCCGAAGTCCCGGCTCGCGGCCAGCGCCTCGGCCGCATTCAGCATGCGCGGCGGGTGCACCGCCAGCACCTGGCGCTCGTCGCGACCGCCGGTCGGGTTGGGCCCCAGCACCATGACGGCCTCCACGGCCGAGTCACGCAGGGCCCGCACCCAATCGGCCAGAATCGCGTCGACCCCGACGCTGTCGAAGTTGACAGGCAGGGTCATGGTGCGTTGCGTCGCCAAACGGTGACAATCGCCATGCGCGTCCGGTGGCTGCCGACGGGCAGGTTCGGACTTGGCTGGAAGGAATACATGTTGCCGTGGGACCGGTTCAGGGTTCACAACGCCAGGCTCAGGCTCTGGCGCTGGGTGATGGACGAAATCGTCCATGCACCGCTGGAGCCTATTTTGCACCCTTCGACCACGCGCCTCCAATGGCTGGGCGTGTTCACCGTTGGCGGCCATTTCCTGTTCGGCTGGATCTGGGGGTACGCCCTGCCCCAACCGTATGACGTGTTCTGGGTGCGCATCCTGCTGGCCCTGTCCGGTCTGCTGCTGTTGCTGCCGCGGGTCAACCGGGACCTGACCTCCCGAACCAGCGTCTGGGTGTTCGGCATCGTCTTCTGGCTGCAGCTGCCGCTGTTCTTCGGCTGGATGTTCCTGATGAACGAAGGCAACAAGGCCTGGCTGGCCAGCCTGTGCTGCATGATCCTGATTTACTTCCACATCACCGACTGGCGCCTGGCGTCGCTGGGGACAGCGACCGGGTTTCTGGTGGCGAGCTTGCTGTTCTGGTGGACCCGCAGCGACCAGGCGTGGGTCGGCTTCGACCTGCTGAACCTCACGCTGATGTCGTTCTCGCTGGTGATGAGCCTGATGCTCGGCATGTCGGGCGCCAACTTGCGCCGGGCGCGGCTGATGCACACCTTGAGCACCATGGGGGTGATGGCGCACGAACTGCGCACGCCGCTGGCGACGGTGAACCTCGTCGGCGACGCCCTGCGCGGGCTGGCGCAGCCGGACCTGCCGGTGCCCAAACGCATGAAGCTCGAGGAGCTGGCGCAGAAGCTGCAGACGCTGGTGCGAAGCATGAACCGGCAGATCGACACGCAGATCTCGAACGCGCAGCTGCTGCGCCTGCCCAAGCCGAGCACCGTCCTGTCGGCCTTCGAGATCGCCCAGGAAGTGGTGGCCCAGTACCCGTTCCGCACGGGCAAGGAGCGAGGATGCGTCGATCTGGTGCTGGCGCAGGACTTTGCATTTCTGGGCTCTCAGGCCCAGTTTTCCCGTGTGCTGGACAATCTGATCAAGAACGCGCTGCATGCGCTGGCCGCGACGGACCGGCCCTTGCAGGCCGGTGATCTGCGCATTGCGGTGCATCTGGTCGACGGCTACGGTCTGATTTCGGTCGCGGACAAGGGCACTGGGGTGCCGTTGCAGAAACAGCAACGCATCTTCGAACCCTTCTATTCGCTGCAGAGCACCGTGGGCAATGGCCTGGGACTGACTTTCTGCAAGAACGTCGTGGAAGCGTCCGAAGGGAAGCTGTCCTTGCAGTCCGTTCCGGGTCAGGGAGCCACGTTCACGATCACCCTGCCTGTGTGGGACGCGTCTACGCCGTTCGTCCCCCCATCGAGTTCCCTATAGCCATGGCTTTCAAGTTCCCCCTGTATCGCCGTTCAGGCAGCCTGATCTTCCTTGACGACGACGTCGACTATCTGGAGATGCTGGGCATGGTCGTTCCGGCGACGCTGCAGGTCGAGCTGTTCTCGCGGCCGTCGGCCTTCCTGGCCCGGATGGACGAAGAACCGGCACGCTGGGAAGCAGACGCCGGCCTGCAGCTGCAACTGATCGACCGCTGGCGGCTGGGGCATCCGCTGCTCCCGCAGGTGCTGCGCTACTGGGGTTCGAACCCGGCGCGCTACCAGCTGGCGCAGACCTGCGTGGTCGACTTTGCGATGCCGGGCATCGACGGCCTCAAGGTGCTGGAAACCCTGCTCGACTGGCCTGGCTCGCGCATCCTGCTGACCGGCCAGGCCGATGAACTGCTCGCGATCAAGGCCTTCAACAAGGGACTGATTGACCAATTCATTCCCAAGCAGACGGCCGACATTGCCGGCCGCCTCCTGACCACCATCGTCAAGCTCGCGGAAACGGCGCACCCGCGCCTCAACACCGTCTGGCGAACCGCGCTGCAATCCCAGCACCAGGCCATGTTGGAGGCGCCGTCGGTGGCGGCGACGCTGCACGCCATGGTGCAGGAACAATGGATCGAATACGTGGTGCTGGGCGAGCCGTTCGGTCTGCTGGGCCTGACCGCGGACGGCCAGTGCGACTGGCTGCAGCTCGAACCCACCGCCGGTCTCAGGGACGTGGGGGATCTGGCCCGCTCGGCCGGGCTCGGCTTCGATGCGGTGCGCTGTATCCAGGAAGGCGCGCTGCTGCCGGCCGTGGAGCTGCACCAGCAGCTGGGTCTGAGCGGGCCGATCCGCACCGAAAAGGCCTTCGCCATTGGCGACGAAGGCCTGCTGATCGGCGCCCAGTTCCGCCTCGGCGAGGCCGACCTGCCCCAGGCGATCTATCCCTACCGCCATTTCCTGGACATGCAGGGACTTCGCACGATTCAGGACACCTGGGTGCCCACGCGCTGACGGCGCGCGGCTGCCCATTCCCAAGGCTTCACACGCTGCGCGACCTCACGCGCGGCCGCCTCGACGTGGTCCAGTTCGGCATCGGTCAATGCCGAGTGCAGCGTCATGCGCGCCAGCGAGCGGTTGCGGCTGGTGGCAGGTGCGCCGAAGAAGGCCGTGTGCACGCCCAGGGCATCGAGCTCGTCGCGCACGCGGATGGTGTCCGGCTCGGGGCCAGCTTCCAGCGCAATGATCTGTTCGGTGCCCTGTGCGATCGGGTAGCCCATGTCGGTCAGCGAGGCTCGGATGCGGCCCGTCACCCTCCGCAGGTTTTCCCGTGCCGGGTCGGCCTGCTGCAGCACATCGACCGTGGCCGCGAGCGCGACCGCCTCGTGCGGCAGCACGCAGGAGCTGAAGATGTTGGGGAAGCTGGAGGTGAGGATGTGGTACCTGAGCCGGGCTGGCGCCGTGAAGAAGCCGGCCCGTCCCGCCATCGCCTTGGCCAGGCTGGCCGAGAGGAAATGCACGCGGTCTGTGACCCCCAGCTGGGCACACAGGCCTGCACCCGAAGGTCCGTGGGTTCCCAGCGAATGCGATTCATCGACCAGGATCATCGAGCCGTGGCGTTCGACGACTTCCAGGATGTCGACCAGCGGGCACACGGCACCAGTCGTGCTGTACACCGAATCGACCACCACCAGCCCGGGGCCGGTGCGCGACATCAGCTTGTCCAGGTGCTGCGGGTCGTTGTGCCGGAAGGCGTGGGCGGGTGCCCGTGCCGCGTGGGCGCCTTCCCAAAGCGAAGCATGGGCCTGACCGTCGATGTAGACCGGCGTGTCCGGATTGGCCACCGACTGGATCAGGCCAACATTGGCAGCATAACCCGATTGACATACAAATCCGTCGTCTTTGCCCACCCAATGAGCCAATTTCAATTCAAGATTGCGGGTTGGATGTTCGTCGTGCATAAACACGCCCGATTGCACGGCGAAATTGCCGCAATGGGTCAGTGCCTGCACTTGCGCGCGAACAATGTCCGGATGACCTGAAACGGCCAAATAGTCATTGCCATCGAGTCGCACTGAATTGGGGCCGGGCCGCGCGCCCTGGACAGCAAACCGTCCCTGCCAGAGATCGTTCCATCGCGGCAGGAAATCCTGCCGGATGCGGGCCTCCAGGGCTGGAGTCAGGCTGGGGAAACGGGGCGGTGCATTGCGGGTGTTTTCCAGTAATTCCATGGGGTTCTCCGGTGAATGGAAGAACCCATTGAAGAAACCCCGATGCCAACTGGCTCACACTCCCTGTCAGTATTCGCAGGGGTTATGAAGCTTTCTTCTCAAGTTTGGACAAATTGATCCGATAAGCGGCGCTTTTTCAATTCTGGCGCCATGGCAGGCCGTGCAATCGCCAGCCGCCTTTTTTTCCCCGCTGGCCTTGGGCATCGGGATCGCCTTCAAAACCTTCGAGGATGTTGTAGGCCTCGATGCCCAACTCGGTCGCCCGTTTGGCCGCGGCCACCGAACGCACCCCGCTGCGGCACAGCATCACGAGCTTGCGGCCACCCTCGGCCGCCGCGCGCACCGCGTCGTCGAATTGCGCATTCATCGCCATGCCCGGCCACTGCTTCCAGGCCACCGGAACCGCACCCGGCACAAAGCCAACCCATTCGCGTTCGGCGTCGGTGCGCACGTCCACCATCACCGCTTCACCCGCCTCCACCCAGCGCCACGCCAGCTGGGGCGACACGTCGCCCGCATAGCCACCCTGTCCCGCGCGCGGCGCCATGAGCAGGACACCGTCGACGTCGTGCCGCAGGCCGGAGCTCAGGTTGGCCGGCACGGCTTCGTCGATGCGGCGAGGCCTGGGCAGATTGAGTCCGTCCATGATCGCGACGAACTCGGCTTCGGACTTGCCGGCCACCCGCGGATTGCTGGCTTTTTCATGTCCGATGGTCGACGAAGTGCGACCCTGGTAGTCGTGTCCGGGCCACACCACGGTGTCATCGGGCAGCGCAAACAGCACCTGGGTCAGGCTGCGGTAGAGGTCGGGGGCGCTGCCCGACTGGAAATCGGTGCGGCCGCAGCCGCCGATCAGCAGCGCGTCGCCGGTGAACACGTGCCCGCGCCAGAGGTAGCTCATGCTGCCAGCGGTGTGACCCGGGGTGTGCAGGCCGCGCAGGCTCTCGCCGCCGAACGCCAGTTCGTCGCCGTCCTGCAACTGGCGGCCGGCGGTGCCGATGCCGCAGCCGGCCGGTGCCGCCGTTTTCGCGCCCGCCAGTTCGGCCAGCTTGCCGGCGCTGGTGATGTGGTCGGCGTGGGCGTGGGTCTCGATCGTCCACACCAGCCGCAGCCCGTATTCGCGCAGCGCCGCCAGATCGCGCTCGATCTGCTCCTCGACCGGATCGATGATCACGGCCTCGCGCGTGGTCTGGTCGAACAACACGTAGGTGTAGGTGCTGGAGGCGGGATCGAACAGCTGGATCGGTTTCATCGGGTTCCTCGGCGCGTGGGGTCAGGAGAATCGCGCGAGCATATCCGCGACGTCGTCCGGTGGCACGTCGCCCTGGGCGATGACGCAGCCGACCATGGCGAAAAACGTCTTGTCCAGCGCCTTGCGCGCAGCAGCCATCTGCTGCGCCACCTTTTCGCAGTCGGCGTCGTTCTCCAGCAGCTTCTGGATGCCGCGCAACTGCCCTTCGACACGTTTGAGGCGAAGCACCAGCGCCCGCTGGCGCTGAGGGTCGTGAACGGTGGTCATGAAGACTCCTCGGTCGTGGTTCCGGGGCAGGCAACCCATACCCCGGCAGGTATTGTAGGCAGACCGGAGCACCACGGCAGACAGGAAACCCGTTATCATTGACGTTTACGTAAACGTCAATCTGCGCCCGCCGTGGCAGGATGGACGCGCCACCGTCCGGAGACACGCCATGCCCCGATCGTCCGACGCCCGTTTGCCGTTTCCAGAAGCCGCGCTGCCGTCGGCACGCGATCGCCGTGCCCGCGGCTGGGTGCTCGCCCCGTCAGACCCGGTGACGCTGGCCAAGCTCGACCCCGGCGCCAAGCCATGGTCCGCCGGCAGCAAGGCCGAAGACCAGGCCCAGGTGCTGGCACTCGCACAGGAAATCGACGCGCTGCAGAACCTGTTCTACGCCGACGGCCGCTACAAGCTGCTGGTGCTGCTGCAGGGCACCGACACCTCCGGCAAGGACGGCACCGTCCGCGGCGTGTTCGGCCAGACCAGCCCGCTGGGTGTGCAGACCGTGGGCTGGAAGGCGCCGACCGAACCGGAACGCGCGCACGACTATCTCTGGCGCATCCACCAGCAGGTGCCGGCCGCGGGCCACATCACGGTCTTCAACCGCAGCCATTACGAAGACGTGCTGGTGCCGACGGTCAACCACTGGATCACCGCCGAGCAGACCCGACAGCGTTTCGCCCACATCAACGACTTCGAGCGCCTGCTGACCGAAACCGGCACCGTGATCCTGAAGTTCATGCTGCACATCAGCTTCGACGAGCAGCGCGAGCGCCTGCAGGAGCGGGTGGACGACGTGACCAAGCACTGGAAGTTCAGCCTCGGCGACCTGGAGGTCCGCAAGCAGTGGGCCGACTACCAGAAGGCCTACGAGAACCTGCTTGAAGCCACCAGCACACCGTGGGCGCCTTGGACCGTGGTGCCCGCCAATTCCAAGACGCACCGCAACCTGATGATCGCCACCGTGGTGCGCGACACGCTCAAGGCGCTGGACCTGCGCTTCCCGCCGCCGGACCCCGCGCTCCAGGGCCTGCGCATCGAATGACTCCCGCTTCCGACAAGAACCACCCAGAGACAAGACCATGACCGACCTGTCCGCCGACTTCAAAGCCCTGGCCAGCTACCGCCCCACGAACAAGGTGCGCTTCGTCACCGCCGCCAGCCTGTTCGACGGCCACGACGCCGCCATCAACATCATGCGGCGCATCCTGCAGGGCATGGGTGCCGAAGTGATCCACCTGGGCCACAACCGCTCGGTCGACGAAGTCGTCACCGCGGCACTGCAGGAAGACGTGCAGGGCATCGCGATCAGCTCCTACCAGGGCGGCCACGTCGAGTACTTCAAGTACATGGTCGATCTGCTGCGCCAGCGTGGCGGTGAGCACATCCAGGTCTTCGGCGGCGGCGGCGGCGTGATCGTGCCGGCCGAGATCCGCGAGCTGCACAGCTACGGCGTGGGCCGCATCTACAGCCCGGAAGACGGCCAGCGCATGGGTCTGGCCGGCATGATCGGCGAGATGGTGATGCGCTGCGACATCGACACCAGCGGCCATGCTCCCAAGGCGCTGGAGTCGATCCAGGGCCACAGCGAGATGCACTGGCGCGCGCTGGCGCAGCTGATCACCGCCCTGGAGAACGGCAAGGCCGATGTCGCGCTGGTGGACGCCGTTCGCAGCGCTGCCGCCAGCAAGACGGTGCCCGTGCTGGGCATCACCGGCACCGGCGGCGCTGGCAAGTCCAGCCTGACCGACGAGCTGATCCGCCGCATCCGGCTCGACCAGGACGACGCGTTGCGCGTGGCGGTCATCTCGATCGATCCCTCGCGCCGCAAGAGCGGCGGCGCGCTGCTGGGCGACCGCATCCGCATGAACGCCATCGTTCCCTGGCAGAGCGGTCCGCGCATCTACATGCGCAGCCTCGCCACGCGCGACACCAGCAGCGAGATCAGCGCAGCCCTGCCCGATGTCGTCGCGGCATGCAAGGTGGCGGGCTTCGATCTGATCGTGGTCGAGACCTCGGGCATCGGCCAGGGCGACGCGGCCATCGTGCCGCACGTGGACATCCCGATGTACGTGATGACGCCCGAGTTCGGCGCCGCCAGCCAGCTGGAAAAGATCGACATGCTCGACTTCGCCGAGTTCGTGGCGATCAACAAGTTTGACCGCAAGGGCGCCGCCGATGCGCTGCGCGACGTGGCCAAGCAGGTGCAGCGCAACCGCGAAGCCTTCACCGTCATGCCCGACCAGATGCCGGTGTTCGGCACCATGGCCGCGCGCTTCAACGACGACGGCGTGACCGCGCTGTACCAGGCCATCAAGGCCCGGCTGATTGAAAAGGGGCTGAAGCTGGCCAGCGGCAAGCTGCCATTGGTGCATGTGCGCCACAGCACCAACCAGACGCCCATCGTGCCGCCAGCCCGCACCCGCTACCTGGCCGAGATCAGCGACACCGTGCGCGGCTACAAGAAGAAAGCGCGCGAGCAGGCGAGGCTGGCTCGCGAGATCCAGCAACTGCGTGCCGCGGCTGAGATGCTCGCCGTGGACAAGCCCAACCGGCCCAAGGCGTCCGAAGCCGCCATCGACCTTGCACAGTCGCGCGAGCTGACGCAGGACCCGGCCGCACGCAAGCTGCTGGCCCAGTGGCCCGACATGCAGAAGGCCTACGCGGGCGACGAGTACGTGGTGAAGATCCGCGACAAGGAAATCCGCACCGCGCTCACCACGAAGTCGCTGTCCGGCACCACCATCCGCAAGGTCGCACTGCCGCAGTACGAAGACCACGGAGAGATCCTGAAGTGGCTGATGCTGGACAACGTGCCTGGCAGCTTCCCCTACACCGCTGGCACCTTCGCCTTCAAGCGCGAAGGCGAAGACCCGACACGGATGTTCGCCGGCGAAGGCGATCCCTTCCGCACCAACCGCCGCTTCAAGCTGGTCAGCGAAGGCCTGCCGGCCAAGCGCCTGTCGACCGCGTTCGACTCGGTCACCCTGTACGGCAACGACCCCGACCCGCGCCCGGACATCTACGGCAAGGTGGGCAACAGCGGTGTGAACGTGGCGACGCTGGACGACATGAAGGTGCTGTACGGCGGCTTTGACCTGTGCAACCCGACCACGTCGGTGTCGATGACCATCAACGGCCCGGCGCCATCCATCCTGGCGATGTTCATGAACACCGCCATCGACCAGAACATCGAGAAGTTCAAGACCGACAACGGCCGCGAACCGACCGACACCGAAGCGCAGAAGATCCGCGAATGGGTGCTGGCCAATGTGCGCGGCACGGTGCAGGCCGACATCCTGAAGGAAGATCAGGGCCAGAACACCTGTATCTTTTCGACCGAGTTCTCGCTCAAGGTCATGGGCGACATCGCCGAGTACTTCGTGCACCACGACGTGCGCAACTTCTACTCGGTCTCGATCAGCGGTTATCACATCGCCGAAGCCGGCGCCAACCCGATCAGTCAGCTCGCCTTCACGCTCAGCAACGGCTTCACCTTCGTCGAAGCGTATCTCGCGCGCGGCATGCACATCGATGACTTCGCGCCCAACCTGAGCTTCTTCTTCAGCAACGGCATGGACCCGGAATACACCGTGCTGGGCCGGGTGGCGCGCCGCATCTGGGCCGTGGCGATGAAGGAGAAGTACGGTGCCAACGAGCGCAGCCAGAAGCTCAAGTACCACATCCAGACCAGCGGTCGCAGCCTGCACGCGCAGGAGATCCAGTTCAACGACATCCGCACCACCCTGCAGGCGCTGATCGCGATCTACGACAACTGCAACTCGCTGCACACCAACGCGTTTGACGAAGCCATCACCACGCCCACCGAGGACAGCGTGCGCCGCGCCATGGCGATCCAGCTGATCATCAACCGCGAGTGGGGCCTGGCCAAGAACGAGAACCCCAACCAGGGCGCCTTCATCATCGACGAGCTGACCGAGCTGGTGGAAGAAATGGTGCTGAGCGAATTCGAGAAGATCGCCGAGCGTGGCGGCGTGCTGGGTGCGATGGAGACCGGCTACCAGCGCAGCAAGATCCAGGAAGAGAGCATGCACTACGAGATGCTCAAGCACACCGGCGAGTACCCCATCATCGGCGTCAACACCTTCCGCAACCCGCACGGCGACACCACGCCAGAGACCATCGAACTGGCGCGCTCGACCGAAGAAGAGAAGCAGTCGCAGTTGTCGCGCCTGGCCGACTTCCACACGCGCCATGCGAACGAGGCACCGGCCCAGCTCGCGCGTCTGAAGCAGGCCGTGATCGAGAACAGGAACGTGTTCGAGGTGCTGATGGACGCGGTGCGCTGCTGCTCGCTGGGCCAGATCACCAATGCGCTGTTCGAGGTCGGCGGGCAGTACCGGCGCAGCATGTGAGGCGGTTCGCGCCACAATAGCGCGATGCACAGTCCCATCTCCCTCATTGGCGTGCCCACCGACATCGGTGCCGGTGCACGCGGCGCCTCCATGGGGCCCGAAGCCCTGCGCGTGGCCGGCATCCAGCAGGTTCTCGAAAGCCACGGCCTGCAGGTGGCGGACCGGGGCAACCTGTCCGGCCCGTCCAACCCGTGGCAACCTCCGGTCAACGGTTACCGGCACCTGCCTGAAGTGGTTGCCTGGAACAGCGCGCTGCACGAGGCGGTGCTGGCCGAACTGCGGATGAAGCGCCTGCCCATCGTGCTTGGCGGCGACCACTGTCTGGGCATGGGGTCGATCAGTGCGGTGGCGCGCCATTGCCGCGAGAGCGGCAAGAAGCTGCGCGTGCTCTGGCTCGACGCCCACGCCGACTTCAACACCGCGGCACTCACCCCCAGCGGCAACGTCCACGGCATGCCGGTGGCCTGCCTGTGCGGCCACGGTCCGGCCGAGCTGACCGGCATCGGCGGTCACACGCCCGCCATCGGCGCCGACGTGGTGCGGCAGATCGGCATCCGCAGCGTCGACCCGGGCGAAAAGCGCTTCGTGCATGAGGTCGGGCTGGAGGTGTTCGACATGCGCTACATCGACGAGATGGGCATGCGCCACACCATGGAGCAGGCACTCATGGGGCTGGACGACTACACCCATCTCCACGTGAGCTTCGACGTCGACTTTCTCGACCCCGACATCGCGCCGGGCGTGGGCACCACCGTGCCCGGCGGACCGACCTACCGCGAAGCACAGCTGTGCATGGAAATGATCGCGGACACGGGGCGCCTGGCCTCGCTGGACGTGATGGAGCTCAATCCGGCACTGGATGTGAGAAACCGCACGGCGGAACTGGCGGTAGACCTGATCGAAAGCCTGTTCGGCAAGTCCACCCTGATGCGGCAGAGCGCCGCCCGCGCCTGACCGGCGACGGGCGGCCTCAAGATCGGCCAGGGCACGCCGATAGCAACCCGAGGGCCGACTGACCGCCATGCTGGCGGGTCGTGCCACTGGGGTACGTCATGTCCGTTTCTTTCCTGCGCCAAGGGGGCCTGTGGGCCTTCTGGCTGGCCCTGGCCGCCAGCACTTCGCTTCATGCCCAGCCGGTGCCATCTGCCGAGCTCGACCGGCTCACCGAACTGGCGGCAACGCAAGGCCGGGTGCGCGTCATCATTGGCATGAAGGCCGATCCCGCGACCGGCGCGAGCGCCACCAGCGGCACCGATCTGCACAAGCGCGCAACCGCCGCCCAGAACAAGCTGGAGGCACAACTGCTGCGCGGTGGCAACACCAAGATTCTGGCCCGATTCAACCTGCAGCCGCACCTGGCCGCAGACATCGACGCGCTCACGCTGGAGCACCTGAAGCTGTCGCCGCTGGTGGTCAGCATCGAAGAAGACGTGCCCGTGCCGCTGACGCTGGCCGAAAGCACGCCACAGATCGGCGCCGTGCAGGCCTGGAGCAACGGGGTGACCGGTGCCGGGCAAACCGTCGCCGTGCTCGACACCGGTGTCGACAAGACGCACCCGATGCTCGCGGGCAAGGTGGTGGCCGAGGCCTGTTATTCGTCCAACACCACCCAGTCCCATTCGGTCTGCCCTGGCGGCGTCACCGACAGCACGGCCAGCGGTTCGGGCGTGAACTGCGCCACCAGCATCTCCGGCTGCAGCCACGGCACGCACGTGGCCGGCATCGTGGCCGGCAACGGCGGCACCACCGGCACCTACGGTGTCGCGCCTGGCGCGCAGATCATCGCTGTCCAGGTGTTCAGCCATTTCCCGTCCTACGGCAGCGTGATGTCCTACACCAGCGACCAGATCAAGGGGCTGGAGCGGGTGTACGCACTCAAGGACGCGCTGAAGATCGCCTCGGTCAACATGAGCCTGGGCGGCGGCCAGTACACCGCCAGTTGCGACGCCAGCAACCAGGCCCTGAAGGCGGCGATCGACAATCTGCGCGCGGTCGGCATCGCGACCGTGATCGCCAGCGGCAACAACGGCTGGACCAACGCCATGTCGGCGCCGGCCTGCATCTCGACCGCGGTCAGCGTGGGTGCGCACTGCGACGCCGGCCCCGACGGCAGCGCCTGCGGCACAGGCGTCGGAGGCATCGCCTCCTACTCCAACATCACGTCGTTCGTGTCGCTGGTTGCGCCGGGCAGCTACATCCGCTCGTCGGTGCCGGGCAACGCCTACGCCACCTACAACGGCACCTCGATGGCCACCCCGCACGTGGCCGGCGCCTGGGCGCTGCTGCGCCAGGCCCAGCCGGCGATCTCGGTCACCGAAGGCCTGGCCCTGCTGCGCCAGCAAGCGGTTTCGGTGAACGACACCCGTTCCGGCGGCTCGGTCAGCGGCCTCAAACGGCTGCAGACTGGCTTCCTGTCGACCGCCGACACCACCCTGTCGATACAGCGCAACGGCACCGGCAGCGGCATCGTCTCCTCCACTCCCTCGGGCATCCTGTGTGGCGGCGACTGCAGCGAAACCTATTCGGCTGGCACCAGCGTCGCCTTGGTCGCGACCGCCTCCGCCGGCTCGGTGTTTTCGGGCTGGTCGGGCGCCTGCAGCGGCACCGGCGCCTGCACCGTCAGCATGGCGCTGCCGCGCAGCGTGACCGCCACCTTCACGGCCACGCGCCAGACCCTGAGCGTCACCAAGCCGGGCGATGGCACCGGCACCGTGACCTCCAGTCCGGCCGGCATCAGCTGCGGCACCACCTGCAGCGCCAGCATGGTGGCTGGCGCCACGGTCAGACTCACTGCGGCCGCGGCCAAAGGTTCGAAGTTCACCGGCTGGACCGGCGCCTGCGCCGGCACCGGCACCTGCACGGTGGCGATGAATGCGGCCGTCTCGGTGGGAGCCAAGTTCGAACGACTGCCCTACACCCTGAGCTATGCGAAGGCCGGCACCGGCGGCGGCAGCGTGACCGTGGTCAATACGGGAGCGGTCTGCGGCGCCGCCTGCAGCACCAGCTTCCTCAGTGGCACGCTGGTGCGCCTGACCGCGTCACCCGACGCCTATTCGAACTTCACCGGCTGGTCCGGCGCCTGCAGCGGCACCGGGTCCTGCCTGGTGGCCATGGACAACATCAAGAAGGTCACGGCCAACTTCAAGCGGGTGCGCTACACCCTGACCACCACGGTGCAAGGCACGGGTGGCGGTCACATCACGACCACGGGGCTTGACTGCACAGGCACCTGCCAGAAGGTGTTCGAGAACACCAGCAAGCCCGCGCTGACCGCCACCGCCTCCACCGGCTGGCGCTTTGTGAAGTGGCTCGGTGCCTGCACGGGCACCGGCGCCTGCACGGTGACGATGAGCGGCGACAAGGCCGTCACCGCACAGTTCGCACCGCTCTGAGCGGCCTCAGGCGGACTTGCCCACCAGCTCCAGGTGTTCCACCACCGGGGGCTGGACAAAGAACGGGCCGACGATGGCGCGCCATTCGGCGAACGCAGGCGACTCGCGGAAGCCCACGGTGTGGTCTTCCAGCGTGTCCCAGTAGATGTTGAGGATGTAGCGGCCCGGCGACTCGATGCTGCGGTTGACCTTGAAACCCTGGAAGCCCTTGGCCTGGGCGATCACGGTGGTCGCACCACGCAGGATCGCTGCCTCGAAGTCGGCGGCCCTGGCAGGGTCGATGCGGATGTCGGCGTGTTCAAGAATCATGGAAACAGGCTCCCCCGCGCCGCTTCGCGTCACCCCCGAGGGGGCGATGCCTGCGGCCTGGCAGAGCCAGTTCCGCGGCATCCTGGACGGGACATCGCACGCCGGGTTGATGGTGGAAGGGGTTTGAAGCGTAACCGAGAACACCGCAGAACCGGCTTCGCCGGGCTGCAGGTGTTGCCCCCTGGGGGGTGACGCGCCACTAGGCGCGGCGCAGGGGGTGGTCCTGTTTGATCATGTCGACCGCCTTCTCTCCCATCATGATCACCGGGGCATTGGTGTTGCCGCCGACGACCGCCGGCATGGCCGAGGCATCGACCACACGAAGATTGCCCACGCCGTGCACACGCAGCCGCGCGTCGACCACGGCGCCAGCCTCAGCCGATGGCCCCATGCGGCAGGTACCAACCGGGTGATAGATCGTGTCGGTGTGGTGGCGGACGAACTGCTCGATCTGCGCGTCGCTCTGCGCATCGCGCGACGCGCGAGACTCCACCCCGCCGTGGCGGGCCAGCGCCGGCTGCAGCAGCAGTTCGCGCGTGCGCTTGAAGCCGCGCACCAGCCGCGCCACGTCGTCTGAGTCCCGCAGGAAGGCCGGGTCGATCAGCGGCGCCGCCTGTGGGTCGCTGCTGGCCAGCCTCAGCGTGCCCCGGCTCTTTGGTCGCAACAGGCAGACGTGGCACGAATAGCCGTGACCCAGCACCGTCTTGCGGCCGTGATCGACCAGCTTGCCGACCACGAAGTGCAGCTGCAGGTCCGGGATGGCTTCCTCGGGCGCGCTCTTGATGAAGCCGCCGGCCTCGGCAAAGTTGGTGGTCAGCATGCCGTTGCGCTGCTGCCGCCACTCGAACACACCCTTGACCATGCTGGCCACGCCACGCAATGAGATGCCAAACAGGTCGGTCAGGCGTGGCGCATTCACCACCATCACCACGTCCGGGTGGTCGTGCAAGTTCTGCCCCACGCCTTCGAGCGGGTGCACCACCGGGATGCCGTGCTCCTGCAGGTGCAACACCGGCCCGATGCCCGAGAGCATCAGCAGCTGCGGCGAGCCGAAGGCCCCGGCGCTGAGCAGCACCTCGCCGCCAGGCTTGAGCATGAGCGTCTGCAGTGGCCCGCGCCCGCCGTCGGGTCGGTACTCCACCCCGACCGCACAGTGGCGCCCTTCGCGCAACTCCGTCAGCACGCGGGTCGTCAGCGCACCGGTGATCACCTGCAGGTTGGGCCGGCCCAGGTGCGGCGTGAGGTAGGCCTTGGCGGCGCTGAAGCGTTCGCCGTTCTTGTGCGTCACCTGGTAGGCGCCGACGCCTTCCTGCTCGCGCCCGTTGAAGTCGCGGTTGACCGGGTAGCCGGCCTGGCGCCCGGCCTCGATGAAGTCGGGCAGCACCGGATTGGGTGAACGCAGGTCCATCACGTTCAGCGGTCCACCCGTGCCATGCAGGGCATCGGCACCGCGTTCGTTGTGCTCTGCGCGCTTGAAGTACGGCAGCACGTCGGCAAACGACCAGCCCGGATTGCCCTGGGCCGCCCAGCCGTCGTAATCGCTCGCGTGGCCACGCGCATAGATCATGGCGTTGATCGAACTTGAACCACCCAGCACCTTGCCGCGAGGCTGGTAACCGCGCCGCCCGTGCAGCCCCGGCTGCGGCACGGTCGAATAGTCCCAGCCGTTGAGCTGGTACTTGGCCATGACCGCCAGCCCTCCAGGGCAGTGGATCAGCACGCTGTGGTCGGCCGGCCCGGCCTCCAGCAGGACCACCCGGATCGCCGGGTCTTCGCTCAGCCGTCCGGCCAGCACACTGCCCGCGGACCCTCCGCCGACGACGATGTAATCGAACATGATGTCTCCTGGCGTCGCGTGCCTGTCATGCCGGTGCAAGACGCTGCGCGACAATGCCGGGCAAGGTAGCACAGGCCCTTTCGCCACAGTAGGCTGGCCCGCCTAGAGCGCCTCCGCTTTTTCCCTCATCTTTCAGGAGTGATTTCCCAATGAGCAGCATCCAGACCGTCGGCATCATCGGCGCCGGCACCATGGGCAACGGCATCGCGCAGGCCTGCGCCGTCAGCGGCATCCGCGTCGTCATGGTCGACGTGGCCCAGGCCGCGGTGGACAAGGGCCTGGCCACCGTGGCCGGCAGCCTGGACCGACTGATCAAGAAAGAGAAGCTGTCCGCCGAAGGCAAGGCTGCCGCGCTGGCGCTGATCACCGGCTCCACGAGCTACGACGACCTCAAAGGTGCGCAACTGGTGATCGAGGCCGCGACCGAGAACGAAGGCCTGAAGGTCAAGATCCTGCAGCAGCTCGACGGCATCCTCGCGCCCGACGTGATTGTGGCCACCAACACCAGCTCGATCAGCATCACCAAGCTGGCCGCCGTCACGCAGCGCTCCGACCGCTTCATCGGCATGCACTTCTTCAATCCGGTGCCGATGATGGCGCTGGTGGAGATCATCCGCGGCCTGCAGACCAGCGACGCCACGCACGACGCCGTCAAGACTTTGGCCGAGGCCCTGGGCAAGACGCCGATCACGGTAAAGAACGCCCCGGGCTTCGTGGTCAACCGCATCCTGGTGCCGATGATCAACGAGGCCTTCTTCGTGCTGGCCGAAGGGATCGCCACGCCGGAAGACATCGACGCCGGCATGAAGCTTGGCACCAACCAGCCGATCGGCCCGCTGGCGCTGGCAGACATGATCGGACTGGACGTGTGCCTGGCGGTGATGAACGTTTACATGGCCGAGTTCAACGACAGCAAATACCGCCCGGCTCCGCTGCTCAAGGAGATGGTGGCTGCAGGCTGGCTGGGTCGCAAGACCGGTCGCGGCGTGTATACGTACTGAGTTCCCCCCGCGCCGCCTGCGGCGTCACCCCCCAGGGGGCGGCACTGGCGGCCCGGCAAAGCCGGTTCCGCGGCATCCTTGCACCAGACGCGTGCGCGCGACAGGCCCCGCTTGTCGCAGTCCGCCGAAAGCCCGCTCCAGCGGGCTTTCTTGTTGAGCAAGATCAATTTGCGGCGGCGCAGCATCTCCAGAATGGCTTCATCGTCATTGAGGAGTTCACCATGAGTGCCGCACCAGTCTCCATCGCCGTCTTCGACTTTCTCGACAGCACCCACCAGGACATCCAGGCGCAGGTGCGCCAGCTGCATGCGCTGGTTGACGCCATCGAGGCCGATGGTCTGAGCCAGGCCAACCGCGCCCAGGCGCGGCGCGTGCTCGACTATTTCAGCCACGAAGCGCGCCAGCACCACCTCGACGAAGAAAAGCACATCTTCCCCACCCTGCTGGCCAGCCAGGATGCCGACATCGTGCAGGCCGCCGAGCACCTGATCCAGGACCACGGCTGGCTGGAAGAGAACTGGATCCAGATCGCGCCGTCGCTGGAAGCCGCCACCAGTGGCAACCTCTGGTTCGACACCGCCGAGCTGCGCCACGCGCTGGAGGTGTTCGAGGCGCTGTACCTCGACCACATCCTGATCGAAGAGTCGATCGCCTATCCCGAAGCCAGGAAGCGCCTGCAGGGCCTGAATACCCTGGGCATGGGCCGCGAGATGGCCAAGCGACGAGCGCTGGAGCGCGATGAGGTGCGTGCGCGGGCCTGAGGTCTGACGTAAACCCTGCCGCCGCCTCGGCGGATGGCTGCCCGTACACTGCCCCGTTCCCGAACAGGACGGTGATTCATGAGCAGCCACGACTTCGATCTTTTTGTCATTGGCGGCGGCAGCGGCGGTGTGCGCGCTGCCCGCATGGCCGCACAGCGCGGTGCCCGCGTCGCCCTGGCCGAGGCCCTGGGCACCGACGGCCTGGGTGGCACCTGCGTCAACGTCGGCTGCATCCCCAAGAAGCTCTACAGCTACGCCGCGCACTACCACGAGGCGTTCGAGGAGTCGCGCGGGTTCGGCTGGGAGATGGACACCGCGCCCCGTTTCCACTGGACCACGCTCAAGGACAACCGCCGCAAGGAGATTGCGCGGCTCAACGGCGTCTACGGCAACCTGTTGCGCGGCGCTGGCGTCACGGTGTTCAACGGCTTTGCGCGCCTGGACGGCGAGCACCGCATCAACCTGGCCACGCTGAACGCCGACGGGTCACCCGGCCATCAGCGCTTCACCGCGGCGAACATCCTGATCGCCACCGGCGGCACGCCGCATGTGCCGCACTTCGTTGGCCGCGAGCATGTCATCACCTCCAACGAGGTGTTCGATCTGGAGCCCTTCCCGCAGCGCCTGCTGATCGTGGGCGGTGGCTACATCGCCTGCGAATTCGCCTCGATCTTCAACGGCCTGGGGGCCAAGGTGACCCAGCTCTACCGCGGCGAACAAGTGCTGCGCGGTTTCGACGACGAGATCCGGCACTTCGTGGCCGGCGAGATGGTCAAGACCGGCGTCGACCTGCGGCTGAACGCGGGCGTGGTCGACATCCGCAAGACAGATGAGGGCCTGCGCGCCGAGCTTGAGGACGGCAACGTGGTGCTGGCCGACGCGGTGCTCTACGCCACCGGCCGCACGCCCAACGTGCAGGGGCTGGGTCTGGACGCGACGGGTGTGGCGCAGGGCGCGCAGGGCGAGGTGCTGGTCGACGAACACTACCGGACCAATGTGCCGCACGTGTTCGCGGTCGGCGACGTGACCAACCGAGTGCAGCTCACGCCGGTCGCGCTGGGCGAAGCGATGGTGGTGGTCGACCAGCTCTTCGGCCCCGCCGCTGGCAAACCGCCGCGCAGCATGAGCTACGACTTCATTCCGACGGCCGTGTTCACCCACCCCAGCATCGGCACGGTGGGCCTGGGTGAAGCGCAGGCGCGGGAACGCTTCGGCGACGTCACCATCTTCCGCAGTGAATTCAAGGCGCTGCGCCACACGCTCTCGGGCAGCAGCGAACGCACGCTGATGAAGCTGGTGGTCGACACCGCGAGCGATCGCGTGGTCGGCCTGCACATGGTCGGCGCCGAGGCTGGCGAGATCGTGCAGGGCTTCGCGGTGGCCATGAAGGCCGGTGCAACCAAGGCCGTCTTCGACGCCACCATCGGCATCCACCCGACCGCAGCCGAAGAGTTCGTGACCATGCGCGAGCCGGTCAGGAGGAACTGAAGCCCCCACGCTCCGCCGCTGCGCGGGTCGCTGCCCCCCGAGGGGGCTGGGCCTGCCTTGGGGCGGCCCGGCGGCTGGCCCATCGGCCCCACGCTCCGCCGCTTCCCACCGCGCGCTCAGGCGCTGCCCATCCACACCACCCCTGCCGCCACCACCAGCGTGTGCAGCCACAGCCCCGGCGCGAGCGCACGCAGGTAGGGCCAACCGCCGGTCAGCGCCGCGGTGAGGCTCTTGCTGCCCGCGTGCACCAGCAACGCCAGCGCCACCGCCCACACCGCCACCGACCCCGGGGCCGGGGGCGCAGCCGAGAACACCGCGGCCATGGCCGCATGCAGGTCGGCCAGCGCCGCCAGCAGCACACCGGCCAGCAGGCCTGCATCGCCCAGCCAGCGCTGCAGGAGATGCACCAGCATCTGAACACCGCTGAGCAGCAACACCACCACGGCAGCCCCCGGCAGGCTGAACATGCGGTCCTCGCCACCGCCGCCCGGTCCTTCGGTCCTCGGCGAAGACACCGCCAGCGACCCATCGGCCGGTTCCTCACGCACCGCCAGCCAGCCCCAAACCGCAGCGATCAGCGCGCCGATCAGCACCGGTGCCCACAACACCCGCAACCAGGCCGGCTGCGTCACCGAGGCCACCAGCAGCAGTTGCAATTGCGTCGCCACGCAGGACACCAGTCCACCGCCCGCCATGCGACGGGCGTCGCGTCCCTGCTCCCGCACCGCCAGCCCCATCGACGCAATCGCCGCAGTGCTCGACACAAATCCCGACGCCAGCGCGGACAGCGCCACGGCATGGCGGGACGCCAGCAGACGGCCCGCGAGATGGGCCAGCGATTGCACCGCCAGCAGCACCACCAGCAGGCGCAGCACCGCGTGCGGGTTCACCAGCCCGTCCAACAGCGCGCGGTCGGGCACCAGGGGCAGTGCCATCAGCGCCAGGGCCGCCAGCACGATGCCGTCGCGCACCTCCCCGGGCCGCAGCCACTGCCGTGACAGGCGGTGCAAGCGATCGCGGCCGGCCAGCAAGGCGGTGAGCCCCACGGCCAGCCAGGCGGCCACCGGCAGGCTCCATGCACACAGCACACCGTCGAGGTACACCAGCATCAGCGCCAGCTCCGTGGTCACGCCGGGATCGTCCGAGCGGTCGCGCTGGTAGGCCAGCAAGGCGAGTCCCGCGACCAGCAGGGCCCCGGCCACCACCAGCCCCGTGACCTGCGTCAGCGCTGCCGCCGCGCCGGCCACACAGGCCACGGCAAAGGTCCGCACCCCGGCGAAGCCGCGCTGCGGCCCCTGCCCCTTGCGGCGTTCACGCTCGATCCCGACCAGCAGGCCGCAGCCCAGCGCCACCGCCAGCACAGCGGCAGCAGGCGCGTCGGGAGATGAGGTCCAGGGATCGGTCAGCGACATGGTGCGCCGGGGAAAGCCCGGCTCCCGCCACTGTAGCGCCGGCACCTCACGGCGTGACCAGCCCGTCCATGCGCACCACCTCGAAGTTGCTGCCCTTGACCTGCCCCAGCTCGCTGTTGAGCACATCGTTGTTCCAGCGCGGATCGGGTGCGCCGCTGACATACCAGTTGCTGCCGTTGTCGGCCATCAGCATGCCGTGCGTCTTCATCGCGGTCAGCAGGGCTTTGGTTTCGGTGCTGAAGTTCGAGGGAATCACATAGCCGGCCTTGAGGCGCACCCGCATGCCCATGGGCGGCAGGTTGGCGTCGGTGTTCGACGAAGCCCAGTGCGTGGCCGGCGGCACATAGGCGCGGCGGCTGCGCTGCACGGTGAAGCGCAGCGCGTGCGCGATGCCGCCGGGCCCGCGCGAGGCTTCTTCGTAGCGCGCCAGGCCCGGGAAGATCGGCAGACCCGCGGCATCCGCGCTGGTCCAGCCGGCCTGGCCGCCGGGCCGCACGTTGTTGCTGTCCAGGTGGAACAGCGCACCGACGTCGGCCCACCACGATCCGTTGCTCTGCGGGAACGCACGCCCCAGTTCGTAAAGGCGGTTGTTGTCCCGGTCGATCACCAGCACATGCCGGTCGCCGTTGCTGGACGGCCCGCCTTCAATTGGCGCGCCCTGAGGCACCGGGTATGGCCCCGGATCGCTCTCGTCGCCATAGGCGGTCCAGACCATCGGCACCTTGGGTTGCGTGCCCGACACCACCACGTAGGGAATGCCGATCGGTGCGCCTTCCCAGAAACCGGAACCGAAATCCGGGTGCAGACCGGTATTCAGCCCGATGCTGGCGATGATGGCGTCCGAGTTGGGATCGACCGGCAATCCCGAGACGTCGCGGTTCCACGCGTTGTCGGACGGGAAGGAAACGGCGCCGTACAGCGGCGCGCCCGGGCCGAGCGCGGCGCGCGCGAGGTTGCCGTAGGTCAGCGTGGTCGCCGGCTCGCTGCCGAAGACGTAGTACGCCGACCCCTCGTACCCGTACTGCGGCAGGTAGGCGACCTCGGTCGGGGTGACCGTATAGAAGTGGAAGCCCTTGCCCGCCAGGTAGAAGCGGCTGAGCGGGCGCAGGCCCGATCCTGCCGCGGTGCTCGCGTAGTAGGCAATGCCCTCGTAGTTGAACTGCGGCAGGTTGGCCTGCACCTGCGCCTTTTCCGTGGCGCTGATGGTATAGAAGTGCACCCCGGTCTGGCGGTTGTAGAAGCGGTAGACCGGGCTCAGCCCCGATGCGGCGACGGCACTGGCCTCGAAGGCCGGACCGTCGTACTGCATGAAGGGCAGGCTGGCCTGCACCTGCGCCTTTTCGGTAGCACTGATGGTGTAGAAGTGCGCCCCCGTGTTGAGGTTGTAGAAGCGGTAGACCGGGGTGGTGGCGTAGGCCTTTTCGGTCGCGCCATCCATCGCGGAAAGCTTGGGCTGCCGGGCGGCAGCCGAACTGGAGTCCTGTGAAGCGCCGCCGCAGCCGGACAGCGCGAGGACGGTGAGCAGGCAAGCGGCGCTGGCGAACAGGCGCAGAGAGGGGTGCGGGAACATGGTCGGTCGGGCTCGGTGCTGGCCGGAAAAGCCGTTGCGACGCAGTGTGCCACCGCCCTGGTTCCGCTCCTGTAACAAAAGCTGGCCAAAATAGCTCCATGCACCACACGCCGCCTTTCACCGCCCCCCTGTTTTTCACCGACCCCGACGCCGCCCTGGCCCAGGTGCAGCGCATCTACCAGGACAACATCGCTTTCCTGCGCCAGTCCATGCGCGACTTCGTCGCCGGCAACGACTTCGGGCAGGCCCGGGTCCGGGCCTGCTATCCCTTCGTGCGGCTGCACACCCACAGCGTCTCGCACCGCATCACCGGGCGCCTGAGTTATGGCTTCGTGGCCGGACCGGGCCGCTACGAGACCACGATCACGCGCCCCGACCTGTACGGCGATTACCTGCGAGGGCAGTTCGAGCTGCTGCTGGCCAACCACGGCGGCGAGCTGGAGGTCGGCACCAGTGCGCAGCCGATCCCGATCCATTTCTCGTTCGCCGAACACGACCACGTCGAGGGCGACCTGGGCGTCGACCGCCGCGCCCTGATGCGCGACGTGTTCGACCTGCCCGACCTGTCGGTGATGGACGACGGCATCGCCAACGGCACCCACGAACCCGGCCCCGGCGATGCCCAGCCGCTGTCGCTGTTCACCGGTCCGCGGGTCGACTATTCGCTGCAGCGCCTGCGCCACTACACCGGCACCGCACCCGAGTGGTTCCAGAACTTCGTGCTGTTCACCAACTACCAGTTCTACATCGACGAGTTCATCAAGCTGGGTCACGCCGAGATGGCGAAACCCGACAGCGAGTACATCGCCTTCGTCGAGCCCGGCAACGTGGTGACGCGGCGCGCCGGCATGCCTGCCGAAGCGGGCGATGCGCTGGGCCATGCCCCACCGCGCCTGCCGCAGATGCCTGCCTACCACCTGATGCGCGCCGACCGCAGTGGCATCACCATGGTCAACATCGGTGTCGGCCCGGCGAACGCCAAGACCATCACCGACCACATCGCCGTGCTGCGGCCCCACGCGTGGCTGATGCTCGGCCACTGCGCCGGCCTGCGCAACAGCCAGCAACTGGGCGACTACGTGCTGGCGCACGCCTATGTGCGCGAAGACCATGTGCTGGACGAAGAGCTGCCGCTGTGGGTGCCGATCCCGGCGCTGGCCGAGATCCAGGTCGCCCTGGAAGCCGCCGTGGCGGACGTGACCGGCGTGCCGCCACAGGAACTCAAGCGCATCATGCGCACCGGCACCGTCGCCAGCACCGACAACCGCAACTGGGAACTGCTGCCGTCACAGAACGCGCCGAGCACGCCACAGCGGCGCTTCTCGCAGAGCCGCGCCGTGGCGCTGGACATGGAGAGCGCGACGATCGCCGCCAATGGCTTTCGTTTCCGCGTGCCCTACGGCACCCTGCTGTGCGTGAGCGACAAGCCGCTGCACGGCGAGATCAAGCTGCCTGGCATGGCCAACCATTTCTACCGCGAGCGCGTCGACCAACACCTTCGCATCGGCATCCGCGCGGTCGAACGGCTGCGCGAAGGCGGCATTGCCCAGCTGCACAGCCGCAAGCTGCGCAGCTTCGCCGAGGTGGCGTTCCAGTGATCCTCTGCCCGGGGGACGCATCCCCGGGCACCATGACTTTTGGCACTGATCGGCCGGCAACGCCGCGCCTATCTTGCAGGCGTCCCCTCGCGGGACACGTTCTGCAACCCTTCAGGAGAAAGCCATGTCAACCAAACCCAGACTCTTGCCGGCGGTCATGCTCACCACCGCCCTGAGCGGCGCGGCCCTGTCCGGCGCCGCACTGGCCCGGGTCGCGCCACAGGAGCCCGTGACCCCACGCGCCGACACGCCGCCCCAGACCGCGGGCGTCACCCCGGCCGTGATGAAGAAGCTGCCACCCGGCACCTACCCGGTGCCCGAGAGCCTATCGCGCTACACCAAGGAAAAGTTCGAGCAGGTCGCGATGATGCGCTGGTGGCCATGGGACGAGGACCCCGATCCGACACACTGCGCGACCATCTCCGGCAGCGACCGAGGCTGGGATGACAGCGACTGCATGTGACCGCAGCGGCGCCCGCATCGGCATCGTGACCGTTGCGGGCGATCTGCACGCCCATGTCGTCCGGCAGAACCTGCTGGACCGGCATGGCGTCCCGTGCCACATCTTCGAGACCGACCGCCTGGCCGACTCGGGGGTGATGGACTGGACCACCACCGCGCCCGAGCGCGCGGTGCTGCCCGACCACACCGGGAGTGCCGTCGAGGTCGCCTCGCTCGGGGCGATCTGGTGGCGACGCCCGAGCGGCAACTCGTGGAACCGCGCTGCGCCCGTGCTGCCACAACTGTCGGACGAGGCGGTGATCGACCTGGTGCGCAACGACTGTCTGGCGACCTTCCTGGGCATCGTGGCGACCGCATTCCGGGGCGTCTGGGTCAGCGACCCCGACGCGCACCGGCACGCGGAGAACAAGCTGCGGCAGCTGCACGCCGCGCGGCAGGCCGGACTGCGCATCCCGCAGACCCTGGTCAGCCAGAACCCGGCAGCGATCCGCGCCTTCTGCGCCCGGCAACCCACCATCGTCAAGGCGGTGGCGGGCACCAACAAGACGCCCCTGATGGCGCACACGGTGAACGAGGAACTGCTGGCCTCGGACGAGTCGCTGCGCTTGTCGCCGGCGATCTACCAGGCGCGGATCGAAGGCCACCGCCACCTGCGGGTGCACGCCTTCGGCGCCGACATTCACGCGGCCCTGATGACCTGCGACGAGCTCGACTGGCGCATCCACCTGGACAAGCTCAGGGTGGAGCGGCACACGCTGGCGGCGGACCTGCAGCGCCGTCTGCGGCATTTCCTGTCGCTGATGGGGCTGAACATGGGCATCTTCGACCTCAAGCTGGACCCGGAAGGTGATCCGGTCTGGCTGGAAGTGAATCCGCAGGGCCAGTTCCTGTTCCTGGAGGGCATGTCGGACCTGAGGCTGGTGGATGCGTTTGCCGACTACCTGATCGGGCTGGTCCGGCCACGCCTGCGGGTGGCCAACAGCAGCCGCTAGGGAGGGCTTTACCAAACATTAACCGGTTGGCAACCCTGCCGGCGCCTTCCTCTCGCACAATGAGACGATGCGCCAGCCGACACCTCCCATGCACCCTCGGACCCTGCCAGCACTGTCGCTGGCGGTGGTCCTGGCACTGTCCGCCTGTGCCTCTGCTCCCCGTTCCGCCAGCACCGCCGGTGTCGCACCGGACATTCCCGCCGCCTGGAGCCTGCCTTCGGGCGAAGGCCGCGCGACGGCGCTGGCCAGCTGGTGGAGCCGCTTCAACGACCCTGTGCTCGGTGACCTGGTCACCCGGGCGCTGCAGGCCAACCCCAGCGTGCAGAGCGCCCAGGCGGCCCTTCGCCAGGCCCGCGCGCAGCGCGATGTGCAGCAGGCGGGCAACGGCCCGTCGGTCGGCGTATCCGGCTCGGCACAGCGCAGCCAGACCGGCAGCGCGGCCGGCAGCAACCGTTTCCAGGCCGGCTTTGACGCCAGCTGGGAGCCGGACATCTTCGGCGGCAACCGCGCCAGCCTGGACGCCAGCGAGGCCGAGGCCCGCGCGGCCGAGACCAGCCTGGCCGACGTGCAGGTCTCTCTGGCCGCCGAAGTCGCCGCCGGCCTGATCGAGCTGCGCGGCCTGCAGGCGCGACTGGACATTGCCCAGCGCAACCTCGCCACCCAGGGCGACACGCTGCAGATCACGCGCTGGCGGGTGCAGGCCGGGCTGGCCTCCTCGCTCGACCTGGAGCAGGCCATCGCGGCGCACGCGCAGACCCAGTCGCAGATTCCTGCGCTGCAGACCAGTCTGGCCCAGTCCATGAACGCGCTGTCGGTGCTGACCGGCCAGCCGCCGCTGGCGCTGCGCGACACACTCTCCCGCGTGTCTCCGATCCCGCAGGCACCCGCAGCTATCGCGTTGTCGCTGCCGGCCGAGACGCTGCGCCAGCGCGCCGACGTGCGCACCGCCGAACACCGCATCAGCGCGGCGCTGGCGCGCGTGAGCGCGGCGGAATCCGCCCGTTACCCGAGCTTCAAGCTGGGCGGTTCGCTGGGCCTGTCGTCGCTCACGCTGGGCGCGCTGACCGATGGCGCATCTGTGGTGCGCTCGCTGCTGGCGAGCATCTCGGTGCCGCTGTTCGACGGCGGCGCGGCGCGGGCGCAGGTCCGGTCGCAGGAAGCCGCGCTGGAACAGGCCCGCGCCAGCTACGCCAGCACCGTGCTGACCGCGCTCAAGGACGTGGAAGACGCGCTGGTGGCCATCCAGGGCGACCAGGAACGGCTGGTCCGCCTGCAGACCGCTGCGTCCGCAGCGGTGAACGCCGAACTTCTCGCGCGCCAGCGTTACCAGAGCGGTCTGATCGATTTCCGCACCGTGCTCGACACCCAGCGCACCCTGCTCTCGGCGCAGGACAGCGTCGCCAGCCTGCAGGCCGCGCTCGCCACCGATCACGTGCGCCTCTACAAGGCCCTGGGCGGCGGCTGGACGCCGGATGAAGCCGACAGCGCCACCCCACGTTGAACACCGACACACCATCGCCATGAACAAGAACAAAGAATCCACGCCTGCCGACCTGCAGAACCTGCTCGGCAACGACCAGCCTCCGCGCTGGTGGCGACGCACCACGACATGGATCGTGGTCGCCGCGATCGCGCTGGGCGTTGGCGGCTACGTCTACTGGCGATCGCAGCAGAGCGCCAAGGCAGCGCCGGTCTACATCACGGAAGCGCTGAAGAAGGGCGACATCACCCTGTCGGTCGCCGCCAACGGCACGCTGCAGCCCACCCGCTCGGTCAACATCGGCAGCGAGCTCTCCGGCACGGTCAAGCGGGTGCTGGTCGATGTCAACGACCGCATCAAGGCCGGCCAGGTGCTGGTCGAGCTGGACACCGCCAAGCTGCAGGACCAGGTGGCGCAGGCACGGGCGGGCGTGAACTCGGCGCGGGCCCAGGTGGCGCAGGCCGCCGCCACCGCCAAGGAAGCCCGCGCCACGCTGGCGCGCTTCGAAGAGGTTTCGCGCCTGTCGGGCGGCAAGGTGCCATCGGCGACCGAGATCGACAGCGCCAAGGCGGCGCTGGAACGTGCCGTGGCCGCCGAAGCGGCCGCGCAGGCGGCGGTGACCCAGGCCCGTGCCGCGCTGTCGACCGATGAAACCAACCTGTCGAAGGCGTCGATCCGTTCACCGATCAACGGCGTCGTGCTGTCGCGCTCGGTCGATCCGGGCAACGCGGTCGCCGCCTCGCTGCAGGCCGTGACGCTGTTCTCCGTGGCCGAAGACCTGACGCAGCTCAAGCTCGATGTCGCGGTCGACGAAGCCGACGTCGGCAACGTGAAGGTCGACCAGAAGGCCACCTTCACCGTCAGTGCGTTCCCGGCGCGCCGCTACCCCGCGACGATCCAGCGCGTGGCCTTCGGCTCGACCAAGACCGACAACGTCGTCACCTACACCACCACGCTCAACGTCGACAACAGCGACCTCAGCCTGCGCCCGGGCATGACGGCAGCAGCGACCATCGTGGCGCGCGAGGCCAAGGGCGTCTTCATGATCCCCAACACCGCGCTGCGCTTCTCGCCGGCCACGGCCGGTGCAGTGGCAGCGCCTTCGGGCGGCAGCATTCTCTCGAAAATGATGCCGCGCCCACCTGGCAACGCGCGACCGAAAACCGCCGGCACCGACCGCCGAGGCGGCGGCCCGCGCCAGATCTGGGTGCTGGAAAACGGCCAGCCCGTGGCCAAGCCGGTCACGACCGGCATCAGCGACGGCCGCAACACCGAAGTCAGCGGCGAAGGCCTGAGCGAGGGCATGGCGGTGATCACCGAGCAGCGTGCGGCAGGATCGGGCTCTTGACCATGGACGCGCCACTGATCCGTCTGCGCGGCATCACCAAGACCTATGGCGAAGGCAATACCGCCTTCCAGGCGCTCAAGGGCGTCGACCTCGACATCGAACAGGGTGACTTCGTGGCCATCATGGGTCCCAGCGGCTCGGGCAAGTCGACCGCGATGAACACCCTGGGCTGTCTGGACGTACCGTCCACCGGCACCTACGAGTTCCAGGGCGTGCAGGTGCAGTCGCTCAGCCGTGACCAGCGCGCACGTCTGCGCCGTCGCTACCTGGGCTTCGTGTTCCAGGGCTTCAACCTGCTCGCGCGCACCTCGGCGCAGGAGAACGTCGAACTGCCGCTGGTCTACCGCGGCGAGCCCGCCGCCACCCGGCACGCGGCCGCCGCCCGCGCACTCGAACAGGTTGGCCTCAAGGGCTGGGAACACCACACCCCGGGCGAACTCTCGGGCGGACAACAGCAGCGCGTGGCGATCGCGCGCGCGATCGTGACCGAGCCGCGGGTGCTGCTGGCCGACGAGCCGACCGGCAACCTCGACACCCACCGCAGCCAGGAAATCATGGAACTGCTCTGGCGCCTGAACGCCGAGCAGGGCATCACCGTCCTGATGGTCACGCACGAGCCCGACATGGCGGCCTACGCCAAGCGCATCGTGCGCTTTGTCGACGGCGTGGTCGCCAGCGACGAACGCAACCCGCACCCGGTTGCCCTGCAGGCGGCCCACGCCACGCAGAGCGACACCGGCCGCGGCGCGGCGGCGACGGAGACGGCGCATGTGGCTTAACACCCTGGTCCTGGCGCTGCGCTCGATCCGGCGCAACCTGCTGCGCTCCTTCCTCACCATCCTTGGCATCGTGATCGGCGTCAGCGCGGTGATCACCATGGTCACTGTCGGCAATGGCGCCACCATGGCGGTGCAGAACCAGATCGCCGGCCTGGGCACCAACCTGCTGCAGATCCGGCCCGGCCAGCGCATGGGCCCCGGCGGCAGCGGCTCGGTCGCGCCCTCGTTCAAGGAAGTCGACGGTGAAGCCATCATGAGCCAGGTCGGCGGCATCGTCGCGGTCGCGCCCGAGGCGCGCAGCGGCACGACCCTGGTGGCCAACGGCCGCAACTGGAGCTCCAGCGTCATCGGTAGCACCAACGACTGGCTGGTGACGGGCAACTGGAAGATCGCCGACGGCCGCAACTTCAGCGACGACGAGCTGCGCGCCGGTGGCGCAGCCTGCGTGATCGGGCAGACCGTGCAGCGCGAGCTGTTCGGCGGCACCAGCGCGGTCGGCGGCCAGCTGCGGGTCAAGGCGATGAGCTGCGAAGTGATCGGCGTGCTGACCTCCAAAGGCCAGGGCGCGTTCGGCAACGACCAGGACGACATGGTGCTGGTGCCGATCAAGACGCTGCAGCGGCGCATCACCGGCAACACCCGCGTCAACACCCTGCTGGTGTCGATGAACGACGGCGCCGACGCTTCGCGCGTGACCGCAGCCATCACGCAGCTGCTGCGCGAGCGCCGCAAGCTGGCCGAGACCGACGAAGACAACTTCAACGTGCTCGACACCAAGCAACTGGCCGAAACCCTCTCGGGCACGACCAAGATCATGACCATGCTGCTCGGCGCGGTCGCGGCGGTGAGCCTGCTGGTTGGCGGCATCGGCATCATGAACATCATGCTGGTCAGCGTGACCGAACGCACCCGCGAGATCGGGTTGCGGCTGGCCATCGGCGCGCTGGAGCGGGAGGTGCTGCTGCAGTTCCTGATCGAGGCCGTGGTGCTCGCCGCGCTGGGCGGTCTGGTGGGCATCGTGCTGGCGACCGGCGCGTCGATCGCCCTGTCGGCGGTGATGGACGTGCCCTACCAGTTCAACCTCGGCGTCAACCTGCTGTCGTTCCTGTTCTCGGCCGGCATCGGCGTGCTGTTCGGTTATTTCCCGGCCCGGCGCGCGGCCCAGCTGAACCCGATCGACGCGCTGCGCCACGAGTGAGCCAAGCTTCGGCGGACCGATATGATCCGGCGATGCCAACGAACACCCTCGACGCGCGCGGCCTGACGCTCTGGTCCGTGGCCCTGATCGTGCTGCTGGGCCTGTCGGCCTGGCACCCGCTGGAGCTGGACACCTGGGCGATCGAGGTCGCGCCCGTGTTCATCGTCCTGCCCCTGCTCTGGCTGAGCTGGCGGCGCTTCCCGCTGACGCCCCTGCTCTACGGACTGATCTTCGTGCACGCCCTGATCCTGATGCTGGGCGGCCACTACACCTACGCCAAGGTGCCGCTGGGCTTCTGGATGCAGGACCTGTTCGGCCTAGCCCGCAACCCCTACGACGGCGTCGGCCATTTCGCGCAGGGCTTTGTGCCTGCGATGGCCGCGCGCGAGCTGCTGCTGCGCCAGACCGCGCTGCGCCCGGGGCGCTGGCTGTTCGTGATTGTGGTGCTGGCCTGCGGTGGCATCAGCGCGCTCTACGAGCTGATCGAATGGGGCGCCGCGGTCGCGATGGGTGCGGGCGCAGACGCCTTCCTCGGCACCCAGGGCGACCCGTGGGACACGCAGAAAGACATGGCGCTGGCCTTTGTCGGCGCGTTGGTGGCGCAGCTGTTGCTGCCGCGCTGGCACGACGCGCAACTGGCGCGGCTCACGGCGCGCCCCTGAAACCCGGGCAGTGACTCAGGCCTTGCGGGGCTTGACCTTGGACACTGCCAGCTTGGCGTTGGCGCGCGCGGTGTCGGTGTCGGTGGCCCTCGCGAGCGCCACACCCATGCGGCGCTTGACGAAGCTCTCAGGCTTGCCGAACAGTCGCAGGTCGGAGCCCGGCACGCGCAGCGCTTCGTCGACGCCGTCGAACACGATTCCCTCCGCGTCCACGCCGCCGTAGATCACGGCGCTGGCGCCCGGGTTGCGCAGCGAGGTATCGACCGGGAGGCCCAGGATGGCGCGGGCGTGCAGTTCGAACTCGCTCTGGTGCTGGGTGCACAGGGTCACCAGGCCGGTGTCGTGCGGGCGTGGGCTGACTTCGCTGAACCAGACCTGCTCACCCTTGACGAACAGCTCCACGCCGAACAGGCCCAGGCCGCCGAGGTTGTCGGTCACGGCCTTGGCGATCTGGCGCGACTTCTCGATGGCGGACGCGTGCATCGCCATCGGCTGCCAGCTCTCCACGTAGTCGCCGCTGACCTGCACGTGGCCGATCGGGTCGCAGAAGTGGGTGCCGGTCTCGCCATTGGCGTCTTTGGCGCGCACGGTCAGCTGGGTGATCTCGTAGTCGAAGTCGATGAAACCTTCAACAATCACGCGGCCGTGGCTGACGCGGCCACCGGCCATGGCGTAGTCCCAGGCCTTCTGCACGTCGGCCGGGCCGTCGATCTTGCTCTGACCCTTGCCGGACGAACTCATCACCGGCTTGACGATGCAGGGGTAGCCGATGCCGGCGTCGATCGCGGATTGCAGCTCTTGCTGGGAGTCACAGAATTTGTATGGGCTGGTCGGCAGGCCCAGCGTCTCGGCGGCCAGGCGGCGGATGCCTTCGCGGTCCATGGTCAGGCGCGCGGCGCGGGCGGTCGGGATCACGGTCACGGTACCGGCGGCTTCGAGCTCCTGCAGCATCGGCGTCGCGATGGCCTCGATCTCGGGCACCACCAGGTGCGGGCGCTCGGCCTCGACCAGCGCCTTGAGTTGCGCCGGGTCGCTCATGGTGATGGTGCGCGCGTGGTGCGCGACCTGCTGGCCCGGCGCATGCTCGTAGCGGTCGACCGCGATGGTCTCCACGCCCAGCCGCTGCAGGGCGATCAGCACCTCCTTGCCGAGTTCGCCGCTGCCCAGCAGCATCACGCGCGTGGCCTTGGGAGACAGGGGGGTGCCGAGCGTCGTCATGGAAATCCTCAAAAAATGGTCAGGGAGCGGCGATGCCCATGGCTTCGCCCATGCGCACCGGGCGGGCGGCGGCCCAGCGCGGGTGGAAATCAATGGTGTCCTTGGGCCAGAGCATCACGACCGTGGAGCCAAGGAGGAAGCAGCCCATTTCTTCACCGCGCTTGAGCAGGCAGGGTTCGTCGTCGTAGGTCCATTCGCGGACTTCGCGCGAACGCGGCGGGTTGACCACGCCGTGCCAGACGGTGGCCATGCTGCCGACGATGGTCGCCCCGACCAGCACCAGCACGAAGGGCCGGGTCTGACCCGAACTGCCGTGCGGCACGTCGAACACGCAGACCACGCGCTCGTTGCGCGCGAACAGGCCGGGCACATGTTCGGCCGTGAGCGGGTTGACCGAAAACAGCTCGCCGGGCACATAGACCATGCTGCGCAGCCGACCTTCGCAGGGCATGTGGATGCGGTGGTAGTCCTTGGGGCTGAGATAGATGGTCGCGAAGGCGCCGCCGCGGAACTGCGCCGCCAGCCCGGCGTTGCCACCGACCAGGGCGCGGGTGCTGTACGAATGGCCCTTGGCCTGGAAGATCTGGTCTTCCCGGATGTCACCGAACTGGCTGATCGCCCCGTCGACCGGGCAGACAAATCCTTCGGGCGCCAGGGGCCGCACGCCGGGGCGCAGCCGTCGGGTGAAGAACTCGTTGAAGGTCGAGTAAGCCCTTGGGTCGGCGTTCGCCGCCTCGTCCATGTCCACGCCGTAGCGCTTGATGAACCAGGGGATCACGTTGTGCGTCCACCAGGTGGCACGGGAATTGGCGCACCAGCCGGCGAACTGGGTCAGCGCGGTCTTGGGCAGCAGGTATTGCAGGGCGACGGCGGGAGGAACGGACACTTCGGGGCGCGCGCGGGGCGGCAAAAATCGACCAGCCGGTCGGGAAGCGCCATTGTAGGTCGACCCTTTTTCCGGCCCATTTCGGCACCACCGCAGCTGCGCCGCCCGGGCACAATCGCGCTCCATGAGTGAATTTCTGTTCGAGTGCCGCCAGCTGGTCAAGCGCTACGGCGGCCAGACCGTGGTCGACGACCTTTCTTTCGGCATCGCACCGGGCGAGTGCCTGGGCGTGATCGGTCCCAACGGCGCCGGCAAGACCACCACCATCCGCATCTGCCTGGGCCTGACGGCCCCGGACAGCGGCGAGGTCACGGCGTTCGGTCTGCCGATGCCGCAGGAGGCGCTGGCGGTCAAGCAGCGCCTGGGCGTGGTCAGCCAGATGGACACGCTGGACCCGGACTTTTCCTGCGCCGAGAACCTGCTGGTCTATGGCCGCTACTTCGGCATGAAAGACAGTGACATCCGTCCCCGCATTCCGCGGCTGCTGGAATTCGCTGCGCTCACCCACAAGGCCGATGCCAAACCGGGCGAGCTCTCGGGCGGCATGAAGCGGCGGCTCTCGCTGGCGCGCGCGCTGGTGAACGACCCGCAGCTGTTGCTGCTGGACGAACCCACGACCGGGCTGGACCCGCAGGCCCGGCACCTGATGTGGGAACGGTTGCAACTGTTGCTGCAGCAGGGCAAGAGCATTTTGCTGACCACCCACTTCATGGACGAGGCCGAGCGCCTGTGCTCGCGCCTGCTGGTGCTGGACCATGGCCGCAAGATTGCCGAGGGCCGGCCGCGCGAGCTGATCGCACAGCACCTCGAACCCGACGTGGTCGAGGTGTACGGCCAGGGTGCACTGGCGCTGGCCACGGCGCCGGAACACGAAGCCCTGCGGGCGCTGGCGGCGCGGGTCGAGGTCAGCGGCGAGACCGTGTTCTTCTACACCGCACAGGCGCAACCGTTGCTGGCTGCACTGGGGCAACAACCACAGCTGCGCACCCTGCACCGGCCGGCCAACCTGGAAGACCTTTTCCTGAAACTCACCGGACGCCAGATCCGCGAGGACGGCTGAACATGACGACCACTGCTTCCCATTGGGCTCCGCCCCGCCTGTCCATGCGCTGGTGGCCGGTCTTCCGGCGCAATCTGCTGGTGTGGAAGAAGCTCGCCATCCCCAGCCTGGTCGGCAACATCGCCGAACCGCTGATGTGGCTGGTGGCCTTCGGCTACGGCATGGGCACCCTCGTCGGCCAGGTGAACCTGCCGACCGCGCAAGGCAGCGTGGCAGTGCCCTACATCCTGTTCCTGGCCAGCGGCAGCATCTGCATGAGCGCGATGAACGCGGCCAGCTTCGAAGCGCTGTATTCGGCCTTCTCGCGCATGCATGTGCAGAAGACCTGGGACGGCATCATGAACGCGCCGGTGCGGCTGGACGATGTGGTGCTCGCCGAAATGCTGTGGGCTGCCTTCAAGGCCCTGTTCACGGTGACGGCCATCATGGGCGTGATGCTCGCGCTGGGCATCAGCCATTCCCCCAAGCTCTTGCTGGCGCTGCCGGTGCTGCTGGGTGTGGGGATCACCTTCTCGTGCATCGCCCTGGTCTTCAATGCCCTGGCCACGGGCTACGACTTCTTCACCTACTACTTCACGCTGTTCCTGACCCCGATGATGTTTCTCTCGGGAATCTTTTTTCCGCGGGAGCAACTGCCGGGTGTCGTGCGGACCATTTCCGAGTGGCTGCCGCTGACCAATGCGGTGGCTCTCGTTCGCCCCCTTTTCATGGACCAGTGGCCCGATCGGCCGCTGGTGCACCTGTCGGTGCTGGCGTTCTTCGCGGTGGCTGCATTCTGGGCCGCGCTGGCGCTGACCAGAAAGCGGTTCGCGAAGTGATCAGTGCACGGCGTGCTGCAGGGCGGGCTGGGCGGCGGCGTAGTACTCGATGCCCGAATCCATGAAGTCTTCTTCGTCGATCGCGGCGTCGTAGGCGCGGGTCGTGGGGTGGGTGATCGGGATCAGGGGCTTGTCCAGCGGACGGCACACACGGTGGCGCAGGCCACGCAGGTTGCGGCTGCTTTCCATGGCGCTGATCACGGCTTCCGGATCGAGCATGAGGACGAAGGGGTTGAGGCGGCTGGCGGTGGAGTTCATGATGCTGTCCTGAGGAGAAAAGGGTGAAAACAAAGTTGTTTGTCGATGTGACAAACTGTATTCATCCTGTTTCAAGGCGTTAAGTCGGCGCACCACCATTCGCGTTGTAGGAAGTTGCCTGACAAGGGGTGAGAAGAACGGGAAAAGCCGCCCTGTTTCCCTTGCGCCAGCGCCGCCTGCAAGGCCTCCCGCACGCTCTTCAGGTGCGCAAGGCTTCGACCGCAGAAGCCACCACACCCTGCACGCTTCCACTCTCTTCGTAAGACTTTCTCAGGAAGCTGGCGTGGTTGCCGGCTTTCGCGGCAGTACGTTCGATTTCATCCAGGGCAGCGTGTGCACCCAGCGCATCGGCGTGTGGTCCGATCACGCGCAGGGTCGCGAGGATGTCTTCGCGGATGCCGATCTGTTCGCGCGTGCGGGGGTTGACCATGGTGCCGTCGAGACCGAAACGGCAGGCCTGGAAGCGGTTGTAGGTGTAAACAAGGTAATCGTCTTCGACCGGCGGCGGCTCGTCGCGCTGTAACAGGTGGCGGCAGATGCACTGCAGGTAACAGGCCAGCGCCGCAGCGCGCTCCACCGTCAGCGGCGTGTCGCAGACCCGCAGTTCGATGGTGCCGTACTCGGGTTTGGGCCGGATGTCCCAGTAGAAGTCCTTCATCGACTTGACCACGCCCGTGCTCTCCATCTTGGCAAAGTAACCATCGGCAAACTCGTCCCAGCGCAGCAGGAAGGGCGCGCGGCCGCTGAGCGGAAACGCAAACACCGAGTTCAGCCGCGCCGAGTCGAACAGCGTGTCCACGCCCTGGAAATAGGGCGAGGAGGCCGAGAGCGCGATGAAGTGCGGCACATAGCGGTTGAGCGAATGCAGCAGGAACAGCGCCTCGTCGGGCGAGCTGCAGCCCACGTGCACGTGCTGGCCGAACACGGTGAACTGCTTGGCGAGATAGCCGTAGAGGCCCGACAGTTGCTCGAAGCGCGGCTTGGAGAAGATGCGCTGCTCGAACCAGCGCTGAAACGGGTGCGTACCACCGCCAGCCAACGCCACGTTGAGCCGGTCACCCGCCTTCACCAGCGTGTTGCGGATCTCGCGCAATTGCGTCAGCAGCGGTCCATGGCCGGTCTGCACGTCGGTCGCGATCTCGATCATGCTCTGCGTCATCTCGGGCGTGACCGTGCCCGGAAAGGGCTTGCGCGAGAGCAGTTCCAGCAGGTCGTTGGCGCTGCTGGAGAGGTCCATGTCGTAGGTGTTGACCAGCTGCAGTTCGAGCTCGACGCCCAGCGTGAGCGACTTGGAGGCTTTGAAGGTTTCCAGCGGCATCGCTCACTCCCGGGTCACATGGGTTTCGCGCGCGGCCTGCAGCGCGCGCTGCGTCACCAGCGGTCCGAACAGTTCCTGCAGCAGCATCATGAAAGCCAGCACCGTGAGGATCTGCTGAGCCGGCGCGAAGCCATAGAGCCGGCTCTGCTCCAGCAGCAGGATCGCGTAGGCAGACATCGGCGTCAGCGCCAGCCCGGTCAGCAGGCCCTTGCGTTCGGTGCTGCCCGAAAGCCGCGCCGCCGCCACATTGCACAGCACCTTGCTGGCCGTGCGCACCAGGATCAGTGCCAGGCCCAGCCAGACGCCGTGGTGCAGGTCGCTCCAGTCCAGCAGCGCCGCGATGTAGACGAACAGGAACAGCGTCATCAGATCGCCCGCCGTACCGAAGCCGCGCTGCGCGTTGGTCAGATGCACACGGCGCTCGCGCGCCACGATGCCGAAGGTCAGCGCCGCCAGCAGCGGCGAGAGCTTGAGCCCGTAGGCCATGGTCGTCAGCAGCACCACCGCCAGCGCAAACACCAGCGTCGCGTCCCGCTCCTGGATGCGCTGCGCGCGCAGCAGGGCCGGCATCGCCACGCCCAGCAAGGCGCCGACGGCCACCGACGTCGCCAGCACGTGCACGCTGCCAAAGGCGGCCATCACCAGATCGCCCGAGGTCGACAGATACCAGTAGCCGACCACCAGCTTGAGCGCCAGCACCGCCACCAGGCAGTTGATCGCACACAGGTGCAGCACGCGCTCGGTCACCTGCCCGGCGCTGCGCAACTCGTTGGCCACGCGCACGATGCCCGCCGGCGATGCCGACACCGACAGCGCCGCAATGATCAGGCGCGTGTCGGTCGGCAGCGAGAAGAATCCGGTCACCAGGTACACCGCGCAGAAGGTGACCACCGACTCGCCAAGGCCCAGTGCCAGCACCCAGGGGTTGTGGCGGAACCAGCGCAGGTGGATGCGGTAGCCCAGCTCGAACAGGACCAGCGACAGCGCGACGTTGGCCAGGAAGGGCAGGCCAGGCACCGCGTCGGTCAGGCCCGGCAGGTTGACGAGGCTGGCCACCAGCCCCACTGCGACGTAGCTGCACACGCGCGGCAGCGAAGCCAGCTCATGCAGCCGCTCGCCCAGGTACCAGGCCAGCAGCAGCACCAGCGGCCAGGCCATCGATTGGAGAAGGAATGACAGGTCGGTCACAACTGGCAACACCGGTGACGGGACACGGCCCGGGGCACCGTGTGTACCACCGACCTTGGGCCGCACCGTGTAACAAGACGCAAAGCCCTCAGGGGGCGGCGGTCACTTGACGGCGCTCGAACCGCTGCTCCAGCAGGAACGGATCGTCGAAGTGGCGCCGTCCGACAAAGGCTGTCGGGTGCCGGCCCCACTGACGCATCGCCCCCGGGCTTTCGATGCCCATGGGCCAGAACAGCGCGCGCTCGCCCCGTTCGGTGCCGGGCATGATGCCGCTGGACCAGAAGGCGCTGCGGCGCGCGCCACTGGTGGTCGGCAGACTGCGCAAGCCGTCTTCCTCCAGCAGCGCATAGGTCAAGGCACTGCCAGCAGCATCATCGACCGACACGCCCACCAGCTGGTGATCGCCGGCGCTGATGCGCACACGCAAGCGCTGGCCCGGCGACAGCGGCGGAAGCCGCACCGGCACGAAGGCCCATTCGATGTCCGGTTCGGGCGGCGCGCGCGGCACCAGGGAGGGCGTGGGCACAAAGACGTGGTAACAGCCGCAGCCGTGGATGCTGTCGAGCAGCAGCACCCTGCCCGCCTCGTCCAGCGTGATCCGCAGCACCACCGCGTCCACCCGCCCGGCCAGCAGGTCGGCCGGCCCGCGCGCCGGTCGCTCGGTGAACCACACGCTGTAGACCAGCTGCGGCAGCGTGCGCCCGCCCCAGCGGGTGTGCGCGATGCGCTGGTAGACCACCGGCGCGCGGACGTCGACCTCGGGGGCGGGCGACGAGCCCCAGCCCAGACGACCGGGGCGGTCATGGTCTGCGGTGGTCTCGATGTCGATCACGGGTGCGTGGGCGGCGAGCAGTCGACGCGCCGCGGTGTCGTCCAGCGCCACCATGCCCAGCGCATCGCGCGGCCAGGGTGTCGAGCGGTCGTTGTCCAGCGTTGCGGTGGCTTCGGCGAGACCAGGCCGGTAGCGCATCCATCCCGCCGGCAAGCCGTTGGTGATGGCCGCAGCGTCCCAGCGCGCCTGCCACTGGCGCAACTCGCGCGCCACGCCGGAAAAGAAGGGCCAGCGCGTCAGCGGGTACAGCCCGAGGCCGCGCAAGGTCGTGCTGTAGTCATCCGGCACCACGGCGGCCCGGCGCAGACGCTCCCGCGCCGTGGCATCGGCCGACAGCGCATCCCACAGACGCGGCGCACAGGCGCGCACCCGGCCCATCGCCGCAGCCCCATCCGGGACATCCAGCGCACGCAGCGCCGCAGGCGGCAGGTTGGCCATCTCCGCGTTGCGGGCCGCATCGTCCAGCGCCACCAGGCGTCGGCCCCAGGCGGCCCAGGCGGCCTCACTCGCAGCGGCTTCTCCAGCAAACGACGCCAGCAGGCGGTCAACCCGCAGGAAGCGCACGCCCGGCACACGCGCGGCACCGCCATCGCGCACCGCGTACGCATCGACCTGTTCATCCAGCCGCTCGAACCAGCGCCGGCACCCGTCGCTATCCCCGGACCGGATCTCCACCGGTGCCACCACACAACCGGCCAGCGTCAGCGCTGCCGCCAGCGCCGCGGCGCGAAGCATCAGGCGCTGCAAAGGTGATGCAATGGTCATCGGCGCATGGTAGCGGCGCCTGGATGGCCCTGCGGCGGTCGTTACAAACGCTTCACACGGCGGCGTTACCATGCCTCATGACCATGACTTTCCGACTCTCATCCCCTTCCGTGGCCGCGCTCGTCCTGTCGATCGCCGCCTCTTCCGCCTTCGCGCAGTCCACCCCCGCCGCCACGCCAGCACCCGAGGCTGCCGCGGCACCGTCCAGCCCCGCCAAGAAGGAGCTGGTCCAGCGCATCCTCAAGCTGCAGCAGCCGGGCATCGAACGCCTGGCCACCGCCATGACCGAAGACCCCGCCGTGGTGCTGGGTGGCCGCGCCTCCGAGATCATTGCGGCCAAGGTGCCCAAGGACAAGCAAGAAGCCGTGGCCAAGGAAATCCAGGCCGAGATGCAGAAGTACCTCAAGGACACCGTGCCGCAGGTGCGCAAGAGCGCGCAGCAGCTGGCACCGGTGACCATCGGCCCGATGCTCGAATCGAAGTTCAGCGAAGAAGAACTGCGCCAGGTCGTGGCGCTGCTGGAGTCGCCGGCCTACGCCAAGTACCAGCAGCTCAGCGGCGAAATGCAGCAGGCCCTGCAGGCCAAACTGGTGGCCGACACCCGCGGCACCGTCGAGCCGCGCGTCCAGGCGCTCGAAAAGGCCGTCGGTGAGCGCCTGAGTGCCGCCACCGGTGCAGCTTCGGCGGCGCCCAAGGCAGCGCCGAAGGCCGCCGCCAAACCCGCCACGAAATAAGCCCGCTCAGGCCGCGAAGCGCTCGCGCAGGGGCTGCAGGCCCAGTTCGTCGAGGATCTGCCCCAGCCGCTCATGCGCGCGCTGGCGCTGGGCCTGCCCGCCGTCCTGGCGACGCGCCAGGATCAGCTCGTTTTTCATCGAGTGCTCCCAGCCGACCAGCTCGGTCACCGTCACCTGGTAGCCGTGCGCTTCGAGCTGCAGGCAGCGCAGCACATTGGTGATCTGGCTCCCGAACTCGCGCGTGTGCAGCGGGTGCCGCCAGAGCTCGGCCAACGGCGTGCGTGAGAGCGACAGCGCCTTGTGCTGCCGCATCACGGAGGCCACCTCGGCCTGGCAGCAGGGCACCAGCACCATGAAACGCGCCTGCCGCGCCAGCCCGAAGGCGATCGCGTCGTCGGTCGCGGTGTCGCAGGCGTGCAGCGCCGTCACCAGATCGATCTTCGCCGGCAGGTCGGGGTGGTCCAGCGCCTGCTGCACCGTGGTCGCCAGAAAGCCCATGCGCGCAAAACCCAGTCGCTGCGCCAGGTCGCGGGACTTCTCGACCAGTTCGGCCCGGGTCTCGACGCCGTAGACCGAGCCCACCGGCTTCGACTTGAAGAACAGGTCGTACAGGATGAAGCCCAGATAGGACTTGCCTGCGCCGTGGTCGGCCAGGGTCACGTCACCGCGGTCTTTCAGCACCTCGTCCAGCAATGGCTCGATGAACTGGACCAGGTGGTAGACCTGCTTGAGCTTGCGCCGCGTGTCCTGGTTGAGCTTGCCCTCACGGGTGAGGATGTGCAGCTCCTTGAGCAGCTCGACCGACTGGCCTTCGCGCAGCTCGGGAAGTTGCTCCTGCAGGGTTTTCTGTGGCGGCTTGTGGGAGGTTCTGGCGGTTTTCAATGGGTGCCCTGTTTGGGAATGTCGGTTTTCACGGGCAAGGCCTTGTCCAGCCGCGCGTCCAGGGCCTGCAGCTGTTCGCGCAGCGAGCGGATCTCGTGCCGCAGCTCGCGCTCGATCTGCCGCTCTTCGGCCTGGACCTCTTCTTCCACTTCCTGCTCGACAAAGATGGCCGCCAGCGACGCCGTGACCAGCGACAGCACCGACAGGCCCAGCAGAACCATCAGCGCGGCAAACACCCGCCCGGCGTGGGTGTGGGGCACCATGTCCCCGTATCCCACGGTGGCGGCGGTGGTGAAGGCCAGCCACAGGCCATCCTGCAGCGTGATCACCTGAGGCTCGAGCACCCAGAAACCGAATCCGCCAAACAGCATGATCACCAGGCACAGCGCGAGCGAATACCAGAGGCCGCGGCGAATGATGTGCAGCCGACGTTGTCTTGAACGTTCCATGATTCGATTCTGTCACGGCCCGCAGGGCGACAATTGAGCCATGACCTCTACGCCCGCCTCTGCGCTGCACCCCTATGCCGCCCTCACCCCTGACGTGGTGCAGGACGCCCTGGGTGCCATCGGTCTTTGGGGCGACGGGCGCCTGAGCGCGCTCAACAGCTTCGAGAACCGGGTCTACCAGATCCACCTCGAATCGCCGTTCGACGGCCATGAGCAGGTGGTCGCCAAGTTCTACCGGCCAGGCCGCTGGAGCGACGCCCAGATCGCCGAAGAACACGCCTTCGCGGCCGAGCTGGTGGCGGCGGAGATCCCCGCCGTGCCTCCGCTGGCCATCGGCGGCCACACCCTGCACCATTTCGGCGGCTTTGCCTTCTCGGTCAGCCCGCGGCGCGGCGGACGCCGACCCGAGCTGGACGACTTCGATGTGCTGGAGTGGATTGGCCGCTTTCTGGCGCGCATCCACAGCGTGGGCGCAGCGCGTCCGTTCACGCACCGTCCGGCGCTGGATGTGGCGGCCTTCGCCCTCGAACCACGCGACTGGCTGCTGCAGCACCGCATGATCGCGCCCGAGGTGCAGACCGCCTGGGCTGCCGCGCTGAGCGAGGCACTGGCGCTGATCGAGTTGCACCCGGCGCTGCGTGCGGAGTCGCCCGCCGACCCGGACGGCATCGCCCGCATTCGCCTGCACGGCGACTGCCACCCGGGCAACATCCTCTGGACGCCCGAGGGCCAGCCGGGTGCTGGTCCGCACTTCGTGGACCTGGACGACGCACGCACCGGCCCGGCGGTGCAGGACCTGTGGATGCTGCTCTCGGGCGACCGGCGCCAGCAGACGCAGCAACTGGGCGCGCTGGTCGACGGCTACGAGCAGTTTCGCGCCTTCGACCGGCGCGAACTCGCCCTGATCGAGCCCCTGCGCACCCTGCGCCTGATCCATTACAGCGCTTGGATCGCTCGCCGCTGGGACGATCCCGCGTTCCCGATCAACTTCCCCTGGTTTGGCAGCCGCGATTACTGGCAGGGCCAGGTGGACATGCTGGTCGAACAGATTGAAGAGATGCAGAACGAGCCGCTGGTGGCCTGAACACGGCTCGCTGCCGCTTGTCAACGCGACCAGTGCGCCACCCTTTGCGCAAAAAGGTTATTGGCAATTAAATTGCACACAATTTAATTGCCGCCTACAGTTCGTTCCATGGCTTCCCGCAACACCCCCCGAAACACCGCACTGTCCGAGCAGGCCCTGCGACTGGACCACCAGCTCTGCTTTGCGCTGTATTCGGCCTCGCTGGCGATGACCAAGCTCTACAAGCCGCTGCTCGACGAACTCGGCCTGACCTATCCGCAGTACCTGGCGTTGCTGGTGCTGTGGGAACAGGACGGCGTGACCGTCTCCGACCTCGGCGAGAAGCTCTACCTCGACTCCGGCACGCTCACCCCCCTGCTCAAGCGCATGGAAGCGGCCGGGCTGGTGTCGCGGCTGCGGGATGCGGCCGACGAGCGCCGCGTGCTGATCCGCCTCACCGCCGACGGTCGCCAGCTCAAGGCCCGCGCCCTGAGCATTCCAGGCTGCGTGCTGCAGGCTGCGCAATGCGATGTGGCGGAGGCCATGACGCTCACCCGGCAGATCCAGACCCTGCGCAACCGCCTGACCGCCTGACCCGTTTTCCACCCGCTTCAGTCCGAAGCAACCCACCTGAAAGGAACGACCATGACCACCCCTCTCCAGAAAGTTGTCTACACCGCCCGCGCCCACACCACCGGCGGTCGCGAAGGCAGCTCGCGCAGCGACGACGGCCTGCTCGACGTCAAGCTCACGCCGCCCAAAGCCATGGGCGGCGCCGGCACGGCCACCAATCCCGAGCAGCTGTTTGCTGCCGGCTACTCGGCCTGTTTCATGGGCGCGCTCAAGCACGTGGCCGCGATGAAAAAGGTCGCCATTCCGGCCGACGCCTCGATCGACGCGGAAGTGGACATCGGCCCGATCCCGGCCGGCTTCGGCATTGCCGCCCGTCTGGCGATCAGCCTGCCCGGTATTGACCGCGCCGTGGCGCAGGACCTGGTCGACACCGCCCACCAGGTCTGCCCGTACTCGAACGCCACCCGCGGCAACATCGAAGTGGGCCTGACACTGGTCTGACCGGCCTCAGCCGCGCAAGCGCTCCATCGCGTCGGCCAGCCAGTCCGCCGGCAACGGTTCGGCGGCGGCCGGCGCGACACGCCAGGCACCTGCGGACCCCGCGACCGCAAAGCGCCCTTCGGTCCACAGCTGCCAGGCCAGCCAGACACAGTCTTCGGCCGTCACCACCTGACCGGCGGGCGCCGACAGCAGCTCTGTGAGGCCCCTGGCATGCCTCAGCAGCACACCGTCTGGCCGACGCTCGCCACCCAGCGCGTGCGCCAGCACATCTTGCGCCGACCCTTCCCCACCGAATGCCCCCCATCGCTGCAACCAGCGCCGCAGGTGGGCGGCAATCGCGACACTGCGATGCGCCTCGGCCTGCTGCAGGTCCGCATGGTCCCACTGATTCCAGTCGATCACGGCCTCCCGGCTGCCGACGGTCTGCGCCGCTTTTGCAAACCGGTACAGGGCGAGTTCGTGGGCGTGTTCGCTGAGGGCGGCACAGGCGACTAGCAAGGAGCCCAGGCGCGCGGCCACCAGTTGCCCCTGCTGCGCCACCATGCGGTCGCGCATCAGCTCGTCGCGCTCATGGCGAAGTGCCGCCAGCTCCAGCGCATTGCGCAGGTCGGCGCGCAGACCCTCCAGCTCCCAGGGCTTGGCGATGTAGCGGTAGATCTCGCCGGTGTTGATGGCGTCGATCGCCTCGCCGATCTCCGAGTACGCCGTGGTGAGCATGCGGACGATGTGGGGGTAGTGCAGGCGCGCATGGCGCAGCAATTCGTTGCCCCGCTCGCCGGGCATGCGCTGGTCGCAGACCAGCACCGCGATTTCGGACCCGTGTGTGCTGAGCACCGCGCGCCCCTCCTCCACAGAGATGGCGGTCAGCACCGGCGCCAGCGGGCCCACCAGCCGCTCAAAGTATTTCAGGGCGATGGCTTCGTCGTCGACGTACAGGATCTTCTCGGGTTTCATCGGGATACCTCATGGTGTTTTTCTTCTTCCCTGAACTTGAAATACAGACAGATGTGGACGCCGCCGCCAGGCGGTGACAACACCTCGATGTCGCCTCCCAGCGACTGCATGACGCGCCGGCAGAACACCAGCCCCATGCCATGACCACCTTGCTCGGCGCGGGTCGTGACAGGTTCCCGCGTGAGCCGTGCCAGCACCTCCGGCGCTATGCCCGGGCCGTTGTCGGCGACCCGCATCACCGGTTCGCCCGCTTCGGTGTCCAGCACGATGCGGATCGCCGGCAGTGGCGGAGGCGCAGCATGAAGGGCCAGCAAAGCGTTCTTGACCAGCGTGCACAACACCAGATACAGCAGATCGCGCTGGCCCGGCAACGTGAAGTCCTGCGCGAGATCGCACGACAACCAGCCAGCCTCGTCCGCTTCGAACGGATAGCCGTCGCGCACCGACTTCACCAGATCACTGGCCAGTTCCGACGCGGCTTCGTCGGCATGGTAAGCGTCCCGCGCGGTGCGCACAAAGCTTGTTACAAGCGACTGGGCATAGTCGGTGCGGCGCAACGCAGCGTCCAGCATGGTCCGGACCTCGCCCGGCCGGCGCAGGGCCAGACAGGCCAGCTCGGCACTGCCGCAGGCCGGTGCCTGCTGCCGGTCACGCAGCGCGTGCAGGTAGCCGCCGACGGTCGCCAGCGGGGTTCTCACCTCATGGGCCAGAAAGCCCAGCGTTTCGCGCAGGTTCTCGTCGCGCCGACGCAGCAGCACCTGGTCGCGCAGCCGGCGGCGGCTGGCCGCACTGGCATCGCGCAGCGCCTGCCGGGTCACCGCTTCGTCCAGGGGCTTTTCGAGGATCTGCTCCACCCGCCCCTGGTTGACCGCGGCCAGGGCCACATCCTTGTCGGCGTAGGCCGACATCAGCAGCCGTGAAATGTGTTCGTACTCGCGGCTCACGGTCGCCAGCAGCCGCACACCGTCCTGCTGTGGCATGCGGTAGTCGGTCAGCAGCACCGCCACCTCGTTCCCCCGCTCGCGCAGCACCGCCAGCGCCTCGTCCACCCCGCCGGCGGTCAGCACCACAAACTCGTCGCCGTACAGACGCACAAACCATTTGAGCGCCTGCGGCTCGTCGTCGACCAGCAGGACCACCCGAATCTCCTGCGGAGACAGGGTGGTGGACGGACCGGCCAGCGTCATCGCGGAGGCCTCGGAAGATCAAAGACAAACTCGGTCCATTCACCCTGGACGCTGTCGACCGACAGCGTGCCCCCATGGCGCTGGACGATGCCGTAGCTGACGCTCAGCCCCAGCCCCAGCCCGGCGCCGACGTCGCGCGTGGTGAAAAAGGGCTCGAACACACGGCCGATGTTGTCGGGATCGATGCCATGCCCGTTGTCCCACACGGCCACCCGCAGCCGCTCGCCCAGCGGCGTCACGCGGATCTCGATCTTCGGCTGCGCGCGCTGGACCTTCTGCAGCGCGCTGCCGGCATTGCTCAGCAGGTTGATCAGCACACCGATGATGGCCGGCTCGTCGCCCATCACGTGGGTGTCCTGCGGCAGGTCGATCACCATCTCGATGCCCTTGATCTCGTAGCCGGCCAGCCGCACCGCGGAGCGCACCGCATGCTCCAGCAGGAAAGGCCGCTGGCTGTCCTCGCCCGGCTTCTGGTAGGCGAAGGTCTTGAGGTCGGAGACGATGTTCTGCACCCGCGTCAGGCCTTCGCGCGCGTCCTCCAGGCTCTCTTTGAGCATCTCGTCGGTCTTGGCCGCCGGCACGCTCAAGCCCATGTTGACCGCCATCAGGCTGTAGTTCACCGGGTTGTTCAATTCGTGCAGCAGCCCGGCCGAGAGCGTTCCGATCGCGGCCATCTTCTCGCGCTGCAGCAGCTGGCCCTTGACCTCGGCCAGCGTCCGGTTGGTTTCCTGCAGTTTCTCGTTGTTCTGCGCCACTTCGTGCTGCAGCTGGAACAGGCGCAGCCGTGCCCGTTCGTTGAACCAGGTGCAGACCGCACTGGCGATGCCGGAGAAGATGATGAACAGGCTGTTGGTGTAGAGCTTGCCGGTGTCCGTCGCCCCTTCGGGATGGAGCAGGCAGGCCATCAGGTACAGCGCCAGCGTCACCACACCGAACCCGATGCCTTCGTAGAAGGTGATGGGCAGGATGATGCCGACCGCGTACATCGCCAGGTGCAGCCCGACGAAATAGATCGACTCCACGCCGCTGGTGAGCCAGATCATCCAGGCGATCATCATCTGCGGCAGCAGCAGCCAGAACATGGTCAGCGTGCGGACCTGCGAGCGGCCGAACGGCGTGAACAGCAGGGCCAGCACACCGCCGGTCAGCATCGCGACCGTCACCCGAAGCATCAGGAAGTTGCCCAGCTGCTCCGGGTACGAAAAGAAATCGAGCCCCACCCCGGCCAGCACCAGCACGATCGAGGTGATGCCGCCCGCCTTGCTGTAAGCGAGGCGGAACGCCGAGAGCTGCTGCTCGTAGGGCGAGGTGTCGCGCGCCCTCATTCCGCCATCGCACCTGCGGCCGCACGCGCGGGCAGCGTCGTCTCGGCAAAGAGATTGACGCCGGTGGCGTCGGTGTACATCTCCACCGCGGCTCCGACCTCGGACATGACCGCGGCCATCTGCGCTTCGTCGCGGTAGATCAGGTGCCACTCCAGCAGGTGCTCCATGCCGTGGCGCTCGGGATTGCTTGAGTGCACGTTGGTCAGAAGCATGCGTGCGCCGGTGTTGGCCCGGCTCATGAAGTAGCGGATCAGGCGCGTGCAGACCTTGTCGGAGAGGTAGTCGAACAGACCGGCGCAGTAGACAAAGTCATACCCCTCCGCGCCCACGGGAGACGGCGCGCGGGACGGCCGCTTGAGCAGGTCGTGCACCGATTCCTGCACGTAGTTCACGTCCAGCTGGCGCCCGTGCTGCGCCAGGCTGTCGGCAATGCGCCCGCGCGTGTAGTCCAGGGTTTCGCCACTGAAGTCCAGCAGGGTGAAGCTCAGCCGGCGCAGGTCCGCGCCAGATGCGATCAGGCGCTGCACCTCGACCGCCGGGCCGCAACCGATGTTCAGGATGCGGATCTGGCGCCCTTCCTTTTCGCCCAGCGCCACCGCACGCTGCAGGAACTTGACCAGGATGTCGATGCGGTTGCGGTGCGCCTGAGCCACCGCAGCGCGCAGGAACGTCGCGTTGACCAGCTGGATGTAGGTGCTGCTGCCCTGGCGGGGATCGCCCAGCAGCTGGTTGACCATCTCGTAGTCGCCCGCATACCCCAGCGGCTTGGCAAACGTTCGGTAGACAAAGGGCGCCCGCAGCACCAGCGGATGCAGGGCCGCCTGCGCATAGCTGCGGTGCAGCAGCGCGTCTTCGGGCGGCACGCTCGCCGCCTCTCCCTCCAGCCGGACCAGAAAGCTCTTGCCCTTGATCATCAGCGGCTCGGCCATGGCCCAGAACACCGCATCGGCCAGCCGGCCGTCGCGGTCCTTGGGGAGGGAGTCCAGCATGTCGGCCTGGTCGATCCATCGGGCCGTCTCGGCCAGAAAGGCCCGGAACTCGCTGACCGCGACCTGGTAGCTTTCCTTGACGCGGAAGCGTTGCTGCCAGTCCTCGACAAAACGGGTGGCTTCAAGGCCGACCTCGCGCACATTGCCGCGCGTCAGGTTGAGGTCCGACCACTCGTCGATCAGGGCCAGCGAGACCACCGCCATCAGCCCGGTGTTGAGCAGGCTGACCACCACGGCCTTGCCCTGGTAGATGGCCCGCTCGCCCGAGCGGATCACGAGATCGCTGAGGACCTCGCTGACCTGGACGATCGAATAGGGGTTGTAGATCTCGAGCACCAGCGACCGGCGCTGGAGACTGGTCAGCGTGCCGCGCGCGGCTTCGCCCTGACTGTTGCGAAAGGTAACTACGGGATCAAACGGACGCTGGGGATGCACGGCGGGTGGCTGTCAACGGTGGTGGGGCTTTTCACCCCAATTGAAAACTCCCAATCTGCCAGTGTAGTCATCTGTGACGGGTTTCACGGAGCCGGTGTCGCGGCCGCGCCGCCCGAACGAAAAAAAACCCGGGCGGAATACCCGTCCGGGCTTTTGACTGTGGTCTTTGCGCCGCAGTGGTCAGGCCAGCAGCGCGTTGACGCGCCGCACATAAGCCGCCGGGTCGTCCGGCAGTCCGCCCTCGGCGAGCAGCGCCTGGTCGAACAGGATGTGGGCCAGGTCGTCGAAGTGTGCCGAACCGTCGAGCTTCTTCACCAGGGCATGTTCGGCATTGATTTCCAGGATCGGCCGGACCTCGGGGGCTTTCTGCCCGGCCGACTTCAACAGCCGTGCCAGCTGGGTCGAATACTCGCCGTCTTCCACCACCAGGCAGGCGGGCGAATCGACCAGGCGCGTGGTCACGCGCACGTCCTTGGCCTTGTCCTTGAGGCTTTCCTTGAGCCTCTCCAGCACCGGCTTGAAGGTCTCGGCCGCCTGCTCGGCCGCCTTCTTTTCTTCCTCGTCCTGCAGCTCGCCCAGATCCACCGCACCCTTGGCCACGCTCTGCAGCGGCGTGCCGTCGAACTCGTTGAGGTAGGACAGCGCCCACTCGTCGACCCGGTCGGTCATGAACAGGACCTCGATGCCTTTCTTGCGGAACACCTCCAGCTGCGGGCTGTTGCGCGCGGCGGCCGCGCTGTCGGCGGTGATGTAGTAGATCGCGGCCTGGCCCTCCTTCATGCGGGCCTTGTAGTCGGCGAAACCGGTGGTCACCGCATCGCCATGGGTCGACGCGAAACGCAGCAGTCTGGCAAGCTTGTCACGGTTGGCGAAGTCCTCGCCCAGGCCTTCCTTGAGCACGGCGCCGAACTCGCCGTAGAACGCGGTGTATTTGTCGGCGTCCTTGGACAGGTCGTCCAGCAGGGACAGCACACGGCGGGTGTTGCCTTCGCGGATGGCCTTCACGTCGCGGCTTTCCTGCAACAGCTCGCGGCTGACGTTCAGCGGCAGGTCGGCCGAGTCGACCACGCCCTTGACCCAGCGCAGGTACGAAGGCATCAGGCTCTCGGCCTCGTCCATGATGAAGACGCGCTTGACGTAAAGCTTGATGCCGGCCTTGCGGTCGCGGTTCCACAGGTCACCCGGCGCCTTCGCCGGGATGTAAAGCAGTTGGGTGTATTCGGTGCTGCCTTCGACGCGGTTGTGGCTCCAGGCCAGCGGAGCTTCCTGGTCGTAGCTGAGGTTCTTGTAGAACTCGGCGTACTGCTCGTCGGTGATGTCCTTCTTGCTGCGGGCCCAGAGCGCGTTGGCGGAGTTGACGGCTTCCCACTCGTCCTGTTGCACGTACTCACTCTTCTCGGCGTCCCACTCCTCCTTGCGCATCAGGATCGGCAGGCTGATGTGGTCGGAGTACTTGGAGATCAGCGACTTGAGCTTCCAGTGGCTCAGGAACTCGGTCTTGTCGTCGCGGATGTGCAGCGTGATGGTGGTGCCGCGGGCGGCGCGCTCGATGGTCTCGACCTCGAAGTCGCCGGTGCCGCCGCTGGTCCAGCGCACGCCTTCGGACGCCGGCAGGCCGGCGCGGCGCGACTCGACCACGATCTGGTCGGCGACGATGAAGCCTGAATAGAAGCCGACCCCGAACTGGCCGATCAGCTGCGCGTCCTTCTTCTGGTCGCCGCTCAGGCGTCCCATGAAGTCCTTGGTGCCGCTCTTGGCGATGGTGCCCAGGTGCTCGACCGCCTCGGCCTGGCTCATGCCGATGCCGTTGTCGGTGATGGTGATGGTCTTGGCATCCTTATCGAAGGCCACACGCACATCGAGGTTGGGCGCGTCTTCGAACAGCGCGGCGTCGTTCAGGCCTTCGAAGCGCAACTTGTCGCACGCGTCCGACGCGTTGGAGACCAGCTCGCGCAGGAAGATCTCGGGGTTGGAATACAGCGAGTGGGTGACGAGGTGCAGCAACTGGGCCACTTCGGCCTGGAAGTTCAGGGTTTGTTTGCTCATGCTTCGTTCGAGGTCAGAAGGTCAGAAGGTCGGGAAAGGGGGCGACACCGCCCGGCCCGACAACGGGCGTGCGGCGCTCGCGAGGGCGCAATTATGGGCGCCCGGCGGCTTTTCAAGCCGGAGCGCGATCGGCCTTCAGCCAAGCCAGCAACCGCTCGGCCACCGGCCGGCTGGAGAGCAGGTCAAGGTGACCGGTGCGCCAGGCGACCTGCTGGTGGTCAGGCGCAAACGCCAGTTGCCGCGACGGTTTGTCGTGCTGCCCCAGCGCGCTGCGCAGTGGCACCAGACCGTCGCCGGTCAGCCGGTCCGCCAGCAAGCCGCGCTGTCCGGCCAGGGTCGCCGCCACGGCGAAACAGGCCACGCCATCCGGCAGCGGCAGTGCCACGCGGTGGTCGTCGGACGCCGCGAAGCGGTCGCGCCCCTGCCAGTCGGCGTCCTGCACATGGCCGTGGCGCAGGTCGGTGATGCCCGCGCTGCGCAGCTGCCCCAGCCGGGTGAAGGGTGCCGTGAACGGCGTGGCGGCCAGCAGCAGGTCCACCCCGTGGCCCGCGCGCTCCAGCGGCGCGCCGTGGTGCGGCGTGCCCAGGAACACCATCTCACGCAGCAGCGCCGGCCATTGCTGACCGGCCTCGCGGGCGACCTGTACCGCCGAGCGTGACACCAGACCGCCCATGCTGTGGCCCACGATGCTGATGCGCTCCAGCGGCACCGGCCAGGCGGCCACCAACCGCTCCAGCACCGAAGCCAGCTCGCGGCCGTTGGTCGAGGTGTGCAGGCCGGTGTTGTAGCGCAGGTAGACCGGTGTGCAGCCCAGCGCCTGCGCAAGAAACGTCCCATGGTCATGCCCGTCGCGCAGCCACTGTGCATCGTTCATGCACAGGCCGTGGACCAGCAGCAGCAAGTGCGGACCGACCTGACCGCCCAGTGACGCCGAAAGCGCCGACGGCGGGTTCAGCGCCAGCGTCTGGCCGCCGTGGCGCAGCAGCATGGGTTGTGCCAGCGCATTGCCGGTGAGCTGCAGCCGGTCGCCCAGCACGCCGTTGAGCGCCGCCAGCACCGCCTCACGCTCGGGCGAAGCGTCCGGGTGGGTGGCCGGGTCATCGACCAGGGGCAGCAGGGCACCCAGCGCCGCGTCGGTCCCCCAGCCCACCAGCCGCGTCACCCCGCGCACCACCTGGTAGATCTGCCCGGTCAGGCCGCTGGCCTGTTCGGCCGATGCACCGGCTGAAAGCCCCAGCCGCCGCCGCACCGCCTGGTGCACGCCCTCGGTGATGTTGATGACGCCATGCGTCGCCTGTGCGGCGAGCTGCGCGGCGGCCTGCAGGTCTGCCGGGCGGACGTGGCGAAGGACAGTGGCTTTGGGAGGGCGGGGCGGTGTGCGGGCGGTCATGGGCCATTGTGGGTGGCGCGCCCCACCGTGCCTTGGCTCCGCTCCCTAAATTGGAGATCCGCAGCAGGCGGACACGAACTCAGAAGCCCTCGCTCGGCCCGAGATACCGCCACTGCCCCACCGGCAGGTTGCCCAGCACCACCTGGCCGATGCGGATGCGCTTGAGGCCCACCACGTGCAGGCCGACCTGCTCGCACATGCGGCGGATCTGGCGCTTCTTGCCTTCCTTGAGGACGAAGCGCAGCTGCTCGGGGTTCTGCCAGTCGACCTGCGCGGGTCGCAGCGGATGGTCGTCCAGGCTCAGGCCGTGGCGCAGCAGCGCCAGCCGATCGGGCGGAAACACCGCCTGCACGTTCTGCGTCACCACGCCGCCGCCCTTGGGGCCTTCCGGTGCCCAGTGCACGCGCACCAGGTATTCCTTTTCCACCTCCGAGTCTTCGCCGATCAGGGTGCGCGCGACGCGACCATCCTGCGTGAACACCAGCAGGCCGGTGGAATCGATGTCGAGCCGACCGGCTGGCGCGAGGTTGCGGCTGTGGGCGGGCTCGAAGCGGCGGCCGCTGCGGTCCTCGCGCCAGTGGTTCGGCCCGGTGACCAGCACAGCGGCGGTCTCGTGGCCGTCTTCCGGCAGACCGCTGACATAGCCCACGGGTTTGTGCAGCAGGATCGTCACCTGTCCGGCCTGCTGGTGGCGCGCCTGCGGCAACACCTCGACCTGCGCGTCGGGCGGCACGGGCTGGCCCATCACCGCCGGCTGGCCGTTGACCAGCACCCAGCCGCGGGCGATCCACTCGTCGGCCTCACGGCGCGAACACAGGCCGAGATCGGCCATGCGCTTGTTCAGCCGCACTTCGCCGTTGGCGTTGCCCACGCGGGCGAGGTCGGGACGGGCGTCGCGCGGCGGGCGGGCAGGCCGGGCCGCGCCGGACGAACGGGGGCCGGACGGCGGCGTGGGGCGTTGGTCTGCATTGCTCAGCCGGGGGGCATCGCCGCGCTGGCCTGCACCCCATGAAGCATTGCCGCGCGGTGCGTCGTCGCGGCGGCGGGGAGCTGCGCCTCTGGGCGCTTCACCCCGTTCGGAGCGCTCGGCACCGGCCGGGTGCTGTGCCGCCCAGGCGGCTTCGCGCTTGGCGCGCTCGGCCTGGACTTCGGCCAGGGGTCGGGCCCGCGCCGGGCCACGCGGGCGCACAGGGCCGCGGGGCGGGGCGAACTTGTCGGCAGCGGGCTTGGCCTTGAGCTGCAGCGTTTTCTTCGGTGTGTCGGTCATCCCCCAATGATCCCACGCCAAGGTCTGGGGTGCTACAGCTCGCCCGAGCGCAGCGCCTTCAGGTCCAGCACCCTCAGGCCACCGTATTCGACCCGGATCCAGCCTTTGGCCGAGAGCGTGGTGAGTGCCTCGTTCACCCGCTGGCGCGACAGGCCCACCAGGTAGGCCAGCTCCTGCTGGGTGATGCGCAGGATCCCGCCGACATTGGGCGAGAGCAGCGGATGGAACAGCGCGGCCAGGTTGCGCGCCACCCGAAGGTCGGGGCTGGAAATGCGGTCGATCTCGCGCGCCGCGATGAACTGGCCCAGGCGCTCGTTGAGCTGGTTCATCACGAAGCGGTTGAAACCGATCGAGTGGTCCAGCAGCCAGTGGAAGTTGTCGACCGGCAGACCGGCCACCCGGCTCTTGCGCAGTGCCTGGATGTTGTAGCGGTACTGCTCGCGCTTGAGCACGGTGCCTTCGCCGAACCAGCCGCCCGGCGCCACGCCGGTGAAGGTGATCACCGCACCCTGCGAATCGTCGTTGCTCATCTTGAGCAGGCCGTCGAGCAGGCCGAACCAGTAGGTTGCCGGCCGGCCGATGCGGCAGATCAGTTCGCCGACCTGCACCTCGTTGACGACCAGCGTATCGAGCGCACGGTGGCGCTCGGACTCGGTCAGGCCTTCCAGCCAGGGGATTTCCGACAGCTCGTCTTTCGACGGCGGCCGGGCGGTGGCGCGCAGCGCGGCACCGGAGCGCAGGGCAGTCAGGGGAGCCATGGCGATGGTCCTGTCACGGTGGGTGTCACAGTCGGAGGCCAGCGGGCCCCGTCACTCCTCAACAAACGGCGCTCTTCACGCCAGCAGCACGGACACGATCATGACCATGCCGATGCCCGCGTACAGCAGACGATAGCGTACCTGCAGCCGCCGCACGCTCGCAAACGGCAAGCCTTCCCGCAGGGCCTGCAGCGTCCAGTACGCATGCAGGGGATAGATCGCGGCAATGAGCAGACCCAGCACCTGCGGCACCGCACCGCTCCAGGCCAACCCGACCAGCAGCGCATCGGCCAGCGTGAACAGCGCGAAACCGGCGACGAAGCTGCGCCGCTTGCCGAACCGCACCGCATTGGTCTGGATACCGTTGCGCCCGTCGGCATCGCCATCGCGCACCTCCTGCGTCAGGTGGCCTGCGCTGAACACCACGGCAAAGAACAGGCCAATCTGCAGGCCGTTGAGGTCGGGATCCCGGAACACCGAATAACCCATCAGGAAATGCAGCACCCCGCTGACCAGATGCAGCAGCGAGCTGGCCAGCGGAACGCCCTTGACGGAAACCCCGGGCATGGAATACAGGGCACTGGCTGCTGCAATGAGCAGCCCGAGCGACAGCGTCGCCGGCCCCAATCGGGCCAGCATCGCCAACCCCAGCAGCAGGGTGAGCATCGTCAGCACGCCGATCTCGTGGCGCCGGATGCCACGGTTGAGGAACACGCCCGCGGTCCGCGCCGGATCCAGCAGGTCCTGATGGACGCCGGCCCAGTCGTTGAGCAGAAACACGTGGGCCACCAGCAAGGCGTTGCCGACCGTCAGCAAGGTGAGTGCCCACAGGCTGTCGCCCGCCAGTGGTCCCACGGCGAATACCGCGCCCAGCAGCGGTGCTCCCTGCAGCACCAGGACTTCGTCGTAACGGATGCACGACAGCAGCCGCAACGCCCATCGCGCACCACTGGGTCGCTCCAGCATCATGGCTGCGCCTCCACGCCAAGCTGGTACAGGCGCAGCCAAATCGCGTACCCCACATCTTCCGACCAGTAGAAACGGGACACCGAGGCCGTGAGGTCGTTGTGATAGAGCATTGGAGGGTTCTGGCGCACAGGCGCGAACCGGTCTTTCGACAACTCCTGCAACAAGTGAAGCACCTCTCTCCTGGCGGGTCCGTTGCCTTCTTCCAGCTGCACCAACATGCGAACAGCATCCAGCCATGTCTGCTGTCCGGGCACGTCGGTCTGCACACGGGCCGCCGGCAGCGGGAGTTCGCAGCCTGCGGCTTTTAGGTCGGGTTGCCGCAGCACCGGAACGAGTGGCGCGCGGCGGTAGTACACCCACAGGCGTTCCTCGCCAATGGACTTGCGCAGCGCATTGCAAAGCGCCCGGGCTTCGGGCGGATCGACTTGCGTCAGCCACATCAGCAAGTGCATCTGGATGGCGACATCGGGCGGATTCGGATCGGACCCGGGGTTGAGGCACTGGGTGTGGCCAGGTTGCGCCAGCCAGGTCTGGTACAGACCCTCGGCGGTGCGATAGTGCTGCAGCGTCTCCAGTGCAGCCAGCCGCCCTGCGGCGTCACCGGGAGCAATGCGCCAGGTCAGCGCAGTGTCGTCGCTGTCGGGCGAGATGGTGCACATGCCGTTTTCGGTGTTGGCCCGTCCACCGGGTTTGCCGTGATACCGCACTAGCCCACCGTGCTCGATCTGGCTGCGCAAGTGGAACCTGGCCCGGTCCAAGCTGCCACCCAAACCGGACGCGTCAGCACCGGGCTGCAACAAGTCGACCATCAATGCCGTGAGGTACGTATTCATTTCACCGGCCGGAGCCTCAAACCGGGTGCCCGCGGTGTGGGTGGTCAGCCAATAGCCATCCGGGCGCTGGTGGCTCGCGACCAGCCCGGACGCGAGTCGCGCCATACCAGCCATCTCGGCGACTTCCGGCGATGCGCTTTCGGCACCAGGCTCGATCCGGACTTGCTTGAGCAGGAACACCAGGTCGCGCGCGTCACCGTTGGGCAAGGGGTTGACGGTCGCTGCGTCCACACCAAAGAAACTCATGATGTTCCGGCCGGGGTGCAGCCGCACAGGAAGCTGGACCGATGCGTTGCCTTCAAAGGACACCTCTCCCGCGACCGGCATACCATCCTGCAGCAACAGGATCCGCCGACGAGGCGTCGGGATACCAGGGCCGGGAGACACCCGGAACATCAGGTTCACGAACTGCGTCTGGCGAGCCCATAGTCCAAACTCGAGTCCTTCGTCCCGGCCTTGCCCCAACCACAGTGTTCCGTTCGGGCCGTCCTCCAGTTTTTCGATGGGCCAGGGTGTCTGCAGCACGACAGGATCGAGCCCCACCCGACCATGCAGCTGGTCGGACATCCGGATCAGGGGAGCCGAGGCAGGAATTGCGGTGACCTGGAAGGGGCGCTCGTTCATCGCGGTGGCGCCGGCCACCTCGTAAAGGCGCATGGTGGGAACACGCAGGGGGACCGACCGCAGCCCTGGCTCGGCATTGAGCCATGTCACCATCTCGCGGGTATCGATGGGCGGGCGGCCCACCACCCGTTCCCGCTGATCGTCGGTGATGAGAATGTGTGTAACCCGATTCGAGGCAATCAATTGATCCATCCGCGCAGGCTCGAACGGCCCGCTACCCCAGGGAACAACCGTATTTGAGTAACCAGTCTGCGGCGAGAACAACGGATAGTCGTGCGTCGAAGTATTGGCCACCAGCAGGATGCGCGAACCCGGCGGCAACAGTGACCCTGTGAGTTCATTGAAGGGTTCTGTGTTGTCGATATTCGGCTTGGTGCCGAACACCACACGCAACGCTTCCTGTGTCTGAGCGCGAATCGGTGCATACGCAGCGTAGCCCACCGCAGCGGCAACCAACGCTGGGGCGAGCTTTCTTCCTGACACCCTGCCGGCCAGCAGACTCGCACCGAGGAGCAGCGCCAATGCAAACGAACTGACCAAAAAGCGCCCCGGCACTTCCGCGTGCACATTCCAGCGGGCGCCAAAGATGATCGCCATGAAGATCGGCAGCGCGATCAAGGTCAGCACCGATTCAGCGGTCAATGGCGGCCGACGCCACTGAGGTGCCACGCGGCGGGCCAAACGCCAGCTGGCCACCAGCAAGACCGGCATCCAGAACATGCCCCACAGCGAAAACCGGCCCGATTGCTCCTGCAGGACATAGGCATAGCGACCCAGCCTGGGGCCATCGGCCTCACCTCCCAGAGGCACGCCCGCCCCCACGACATTGATCAGACTGTTGACGGCGCCGCTGAACCGATCCCTGACTTCCACGGGCATCGGAAGATCTGGCAGCTCCCACAACAGAAACCATGTGCGGATCGCGTGGGTGTAGACGACCTTCGCCGAAGGTTCGGCCTTCACAACTTGCCGGGCTTCTGGAGGTCCCAATGGATGTTGGTAGCGCTCCGTATTGAATGCCAATGGGATCCACAGGCCGCTCATCATGAATGCGATCACCAGCCCCATGAAAAAAGGCCTGAAGCTGGACCAGAAACCGTGCGGACGGGTCGACCACCAGAGCATCAACAACAGCCCTGGCAGCACGGCGAGGGGAAATGGGCGGACGTTGACCGCCAAGACAAAAAACGCTCCTAGAAACAGGCAAGGCACCGCCCCCCGCCTGTTTTCGCAGAAGACCTGGATCGCCCAGTAGGCCATCCCCAGCAGCGCCAAGGTCGCCCACAGCTCGGGCCTGAGCCCCACGGCACTGGCCATCACCAACGGTGTCGACACGAAGATCGCCACCACAACCAGCGAAGCTGTCTGTCCCAGCTTCATCGCCCGTCCGACCAGGAACAGGCCGACTGCGGCCAAGACCAAGGCCATGCTGAACATCACCCGCCCGGCCACCTCAGTCTTCGTCAGCAACACCGGCCAGAGGAAAAACAATTCGCTGCCGAATGGAGTGATGACCTGCTGGATGACGTGGCTGTCATAGGGAAAGGCAGCGCCGTTCTGGATCCAGTAGATGACCCTGGAAGCGTGGTAGAGCCAGTCGTCCGACCTTTGCAGCGGCTGCGCCACCGCCAACAACAGGGAAGCTCCAATGGCCACACCGCTCAGGCACAGCAGCAAGAGCCCCCAGACAGTCTGCCGGTCCAGGAACGACGACACACCAGCCCGTACCCGCTGCCACGCGCCAAACAAGCCGCTGGCGGTTGGTGGCCGCCAACCGCCGGTCAATGGCAAGGTTGCGGCCGCCAGCAGCAGCTGGACCGACAGCCACCCCATCGGTGACATCTGACGGACCTGCGACGTCAGGCCGGTGGTCGCACCGACCTCCAGCATCAGGACAGCCACAAAAATCCAGAAACCATCTGCCGCAGAACCCGACAGGCGCACAGCCCATCGCAACCCAACCCAGACAAAGAGCAGCAGGGAAATCAAAAAAAGCATGCGCGGATTGCGTGGTGTTTGCCCGCCCCCTGTACCAATGGGACTGCTTGAGCAGCCTACCCCGGCTTGTTGTTGTGCTTGACGATTGTCACGCCATGTCGATGTGGCACTTGGTTCGACAGGGCCGTTCGTTTCTTGAGCGCTTACGGTTCCCTGGCTGGCTTTTCTTTTGCAGCTCCCTAGGGAAAGTCCTAGCAGGGATGACCCCTCAATTGTCGTCGCACCGACAACATAACGTCAAACATCTGCCTACGATCCAGCCATCGCATTCCATCGAACAGCGCCTTCATGGCCCCAGGGGTGTGGGGCGCTTCAGGAGACAAGCACATGCAAACGACCTTCCCCCGGCTTCTGCTGGACCACGCCACCCGGCGCCCGACCGGGCCGGCCATGCGTGAGAAGGAATACGGCATCTGGCAGACCACCAGCTGGGCCGACATGGCCCATCTGGTCGAGGCGATCGCCTGCGGCCTGCACCAGGCCGGCCTGCAGCGCGGCGAACACATGGTGGTGATCGGCGCCAACCGCCCCCGCCTGTACGCCACCATGCTGGCCGCGCAGTCGCTGGGCGCGATCCCGATTCCCCTGTACCAGGATGCGGTCGGCGCCGAATGCGTGTTCCCCATCAACAACGCCGAGGTGCGCTTCGCGGTGGTGGAAGACCAGGAGCAGGTCGACAAGATGCTGGAAATCCAGGACCGCTGCCCGCAGCTGCAGCACATCTTCTACGACGACCCGCGCGGCCTGCGCAACTACGACCAGCCCGGTCTGGGCGGTCTGGAAGAACTGGTCGGCGGCGGGCAAGCGTTTGCCAAGGCCCACCCCGATTTCTTCAGGGAGGAAATCGAGAAGGCCCAGCCGGCCGACGTGGCCGCGATGTTCTTCACCTCCGGCACCACCGGCAATCCCAAGGGCGTGGTGCACACGCACAGCACGCTGATCGACCGAGCGTCCGTGGGTGCACGCTTCGACAAGCTGTCCGACAAGGACGAGGTGCTGGCCTACCTGCCACCCGCCTGGATCGGCCAGAACATCTTCAGCTACGCGCAGTGGCTGGTGGCTGGCTACGTGGTGAACTGCCCCGAGTCCGGCGCCACGGTCACCATCGACCTGAAGGAAGTCGGCCCGACCTACTACTTCGCTCCGCCCCGGGTGTTCGAAGGCCTGCTGACCACGGTGATGATCCGCATGGAAGACGCGGGCGCGATCAAGCGCAAGATGTTCCACGCCTTCATGGACGTGGCGCGCCGCGTCGGCCCCGACCGGATGGATGGCAAGTCGGTCGGCCTGATCGACAACCTCAAGTACGCGCTGGGCAACTTCTTCGTCTATGGCCCGCTGCGCAACAGCCTGGGCATGAGCCGCGTGCGCGTGGCCTACACGGCCGGTGAAGCCATTGGCCCCGACCTGTTCAGCTTCTACCGCTCCATCGGCATCAACCTCAAGCAGCTCTATGGCTCGACCGAAACCGCCGTGTTCGTCTGCCTGCAGCCGGACCACGAAGCCCGCGCCGACACCGTGGGCGTGCCCTGCGAGGGCGTGGAGATCAAGCTCAGCGACACCGGCGAGATCCTGGTGAAGTCGCCGGGCCTGCTCAAGGAGTACTACAAGAACCCCGCCGCCACCGCCGAGGTGCTGACCGCCGACGGCTGGTACCACACCAGCGACGCCGGCTTCATCGACGCCTCGGGCCACCTCAAGATCATCGACCGCGTCAAGGACGTGGGCCGCATCAAGGGCGGCTCCAACGACGGCGCCATGTTCGCGCCCAAGTACGTGGAAAACAAGCTCAAGTTCTTCTCGCAGATCAAGGAAGTCGTGGCCTACGGCGACCAGCGCGAGAAGGTCTGCGTGATGGTCAACATCGACTTCGAGGCCGTGGGCAACTGGGCCGAGCGCCGCAACCTGCCCTATGCCGGCTACACCGACCTGGCGCAGAAGCCCGAGGTGTACGAGCTGATCCGCGAATGCGTGGAGAAGGTCAACGCCGACCTCAGCCGCGACACCCTGCTGGCGGGCAGCCAGATCAGCCGCTTCCTGGTGCTGCACAAGGAACTGGACGCCGACGACGGCGAACTCACCCGCACCAACAAGGTCCGTCGCGGCTTCATTGCCGAGAAGTACAGCGCCCTGGTGGATGCGCTCTACAGCGGCAAGACCGAGCAGTACATCGAAACCCAGGTCAAGTTCGAAGACGGCCGCACCGGCAGCGTGAGTGCCACGCTGCAGGTCCGCGACGCCAAGACCTTCGCTCCCGTGAAAGCTGCAGCATGACCAAAAAGATTGGCGACGTCATCCTCGACGTCCAGAACATCAGCCTGCGCTTCGGCGGCGTCAAGGCGCTGACCGACATCTCGTTCAACGTCAAGGAACACGAGATCCGCGCGATCATCGGCCCCAACGGCGCCGGCAAGAGCTCGATGCTCAACTGCATCAATGGCGTCTACCAGCCGCAGGAAGGCCAGATCACCTTCCGCGGCGAACACTTCCGGCACATGAACAGCCGGCAGGTGGCCGAGATGGGCATCGCGCGCACGTTCCAGAACCTGGCGCTGTTCAAGGGCATGAGCGTGATCGACAACATCATGACCGGCCGCAACCTGCGCATGAAGAGCAACCTGTTCCTGCAGGCGCTGCGCATCGGCCCGGCCCAGAAGGAGGAAGAGAAGCACCGCGAGTTCGTCGAGCACATCATCGACTTCCTCGAAATCCAGGCCTTCCGCAAGACGCCGGTGGGCCAACTGCCCTATGGCCTGCAAAAGCGCGTCGACCTGGGCCGCGCGCTGGCGATGGAGCCGCAGGTGCTGCTGCTGGACGAGCCCATGGCCGGCATGAACCTGGAAGAGAAGCAGGACATGAGCCGCTTCATCCTGGACGTGAACGACGAGTTCGGCACCACCATCGTGCTGATCGAGCACGACATGGGCGTGGTGATGGACATCTCGGACCGCGTGGTGGTGCTGGACTACGGCAAGAAGATCGGTGACGGCACGCCCGAAGAAGTGCGCACCAACGAGGAAGTCATCAGCGCGTACCTCGGTACGAGCCACTGAGGAAAAGACATGGGACCATTTCTCGAAACACTGTTGGGCGGCCTGATGGCAGGCATGCTGTATTCGCTGGTCGCGCTGGGCTTCGTGCTGATCTTCAAGGCCTCGGGCGTCTTCAACTTCGCGCAGGGCGCGATGGTGCTGTTCGCGGCGCTGGCGATGGCGCGCTTCTCTGAATGGATTCCGCACTGGCTGGGCATCGAGAACAAGATCGTGGGTAACCTGATCGCGTTCGCGCTGGCGGCGGTGGTGATGTTCGTGCTGGCCTGGCTGATCGAACGGCTGGTGCTGCGGCATCTGGTGAACCAGGAGGGCGTGACGCTGCTGATGGCCACGCTGGGCATCACCTACTTCCTGGACGGCCTGGGCCAGACCATCTTCGGCAGCGACATCTACCAGATCGACATCGGCATGCCCAAGGACCCGATTTTCCTGTTCGAGAGCGTGTTCGAAGGTGGCGTGCTGGTGAACCAGGAAGACGTGATCGCCGCCGTGGTCGCTGCTGCGCTGGTGACCCTGCTCTCGCTGTTCTTCCAGAAGACCAGCACCGGCCGCGCGCTGCGCGCCGTGGCCGACGACCACCAAGCGGCGCAATCCATCGGCATTCCGCTCAACCGCATCTGGGTCATCGTCTGGTGCGTGGCCGGCATCACCGCGCTGGTGGCCGGGATGATCTGGGGCTCCAAGCTCGGTGTGCAGTTCTCGCTGACCACGGTGGCCCTGCGCGCGCTGCCAGTGATCATCCTGGGCGGCCTGACCTCGGTGCCCGGCGCCATCATCGGCGGACTGATCATCGGCGTGGGCGAGAAGCTCTCCGAGGTCTACCTCGGCCCCATGGTCGGTGGTGGCATCGAGATCTGGTTTGCGTATGTGCTGGCGCTCGTGTTCCTGCTGTTCCGCCCGCAAGGTCTGTTCGGCGAAAAGATCATCGACCGCGTGTAAGGAGACAAGAACATGTTCTATCGCGAAAACGGCCAGTTCAAGACCTCCTACCGCACCGACCAGCAGATCTTCCCGATCGCGCAGGACCGCTGGGCCATCCTCGCCCTCGTGGCGTTCGCCTTCATCGGCGTGCCCTTCCTGGTCGACGAGTACCTCTACCGCGCCATCCTGATTCCGTTCCTGATCCTGTCGCTGGCTGCGCTGGGGGTGAACATCCTGGTCGGCTACTGCGGACAGATCTCGCTGGGCTCGGGCGCCTTCATGGCGGTCGGCGCCTACATGGCCTACAACACCTACATCCGCATCGATGGCATGCCGCTGGTGCTGGCCCTGCTCTCGGGCGGCTTCTTCGCCACGCTCGTCGGGATCTTCTTCGGCATTCCCAGCCTGCGCGTGAAGGGCCTGTATCTCGCGGTGGCGACGCTGGCGGCGCAGTTTTTCTGCGACTGGGCGTTCCTGCGCGTGGGCTGGTTCACCAACAACAACGCCTCGGGTTCGGTCTCGGTGTCCGGCCTGTCGGTGCTGGGCTGGACCATCGACACCCCGATGGAAAAATACCTGTTCTGCCTGGCTTTCCTGGTGGTGTTCGCTCTGCTGGCCAAGAACCTGGTGCGTTCGGCCATCGGCCGCGAGTGGATGGCGATCCGCGACATGGACGTCGCCGCCGCCGTGATCGGCATCCGCCCGATGTACGCCAAGCTCAGCGCGTTCGCCGTCAGCTCCTTCATCGTCGGCGTGGCCGGCGCGCTCTGGGGCTTTGTGCATCTGGGTTCGTGGGAGCCGGCCGCCTTCTCGATCGACCGCTCGTTCCAGCTGCTGTTCATGGTGATCATCGGCGGCATGGGTTCGATCATGGGCAGCTTCTTCGGCGCCGCCTTCATCGTGCTGCTGCCCATCTTCATCGAGCGCATCAGCCTGCTGGTGGGGCTGTCGACCGCCGCCGCCTCGCACATGACCTTCATGGTGTTCGGCGCGCTGATCGTCTGGTTCCTGATCGTGGAACCCCACGGCCTGGCCAAGCTCTGGAGCATTGGCAAGCAGAAGCTGCGCCTCTGGCCTTTCCCTCACTGATTTCGGTCCTGTTTTTTTGTGTGTGTCTGACTCTTTCCTTAGGAGACAAAGCGATGAAAGTGCGTAACCTGGTTCTTTCCGTGTCGATGGCCTGTGCAGCTCTCTCGGGCGCCCTGGTCTCCACCGCTGCCATGGCGCAAGCCAAGGAGCAGTTCTTCCCCGTGCTGGTCTACCGCACCGGCGCCTACGCCCCCAACGGCGTGCCGTTCGCCAACGGCTACGTGGACTACCTCAAGCTGGTCAATGCGCGCGGTGGCATCAACGGCGTGAAGATCTCCTACGAAGAGTGCGAGACCGGCTACGCCACCGACAAGGGCGTGGAGTGCTATGAGCGCCTCAAGGGCAAGGGCGCGACCGTGTTCCAGCCGCTGTCCACCGGCATCACCTTCGCGCTGACCGAAAAGGCTCCGGTCGACAAGATCCCCCTGATCACCGCCGGCTACGGCCGCAGCGAGTCGTCCGATGGCGGCGTGTTCAAGTGGAACTTCCCGATCGCCGGCACCTACTTCGTGGCGGCCGACGCGATCATCCAGCAGATCGGCAAGAAGGAAGGCGGCCTGGCCAACCTCAAGGGCAAGAAGATTTCGCTGGTCTACCACGACAGCCCGTTCGGCAAGGAGCCGATTCCCCTGCTGCAGGAACGCGCTGCGCAGCTGGGCTTCCAGCTGAGCCTGCTGCCTGTGACCGCCCCTGGCGTCGAGCAGAAGGCCACCTGGCTGCAAGTGCGCCAGAGCAAGCCCGACTATGTCGTGCTGTGGGGCTGGGGCGTGATGAACTCCACCGCCCTGAAGGAAGCCCAGGCCACCGGCTACCCGCGCGAGAAGATGTACGGCGTGTGGTGGGCCGGTGCCGAGCCTGACGTCAAGGACGTCGGCGCGGGTGCCAAGGGCTACAACGCCGTCACCATGCAGCACGGCACCGAAAAGGGCGCCGACGTGGTCAAGGAAGTGCTGGCCAAGCTGCACGACAAGGGCCAGGGCACCGGTCCGAAGGAAGAAGTCGGCGAAGTGCTGTACATGCGCGGTCTGATGAGCGCCATGTTCGCCGTCGAAGGCGTGCGCGCCGCCCAGGAACGCTTTGCTAAGGGCAAGGTCGTGACCGGTGAGCAGGCCCGCTGGGGCTTCGAGAACCTGAACCTGACACAGCCCAAGCTGGATGCGCTGGGCTTCAAGGGCGTGCTGCGCCCGATCTCCACCAGCTGCCAGGACCACATGGGCGCCAACTGGGCTCGCATCCACACGTGGGACGGCAGCAAGTGGCAGTTCAGCAGCGACTGGCTGCAGGCCGACGAGCAGATCCTCAAGCCGCTGGTGAAGGCTGCGGCCGACAAGTACGCGGCCGAGAAGAAGCTGACGCGCCGTGCTGGCGCCGATTGCCAGTCTTGATGTAGCCCGGGCCGCTGGCTTGCCAGCGGCCATTTGCAAGACCCTCGCGGGGTCTTGCAAATGGTCCACGAGGAAACACCATGAGTACCACTCCCAACATCGTTCTCAACGTCAACGGCATCGAGGTCATCTACAACCACGTGATCCTCGTGCTCAAGGGCGTGTCGCTGAACGTGCCCGAAGGCAAGATCGCGGCCATTCTGGGCGGCAATGGCGCCGGCAAGACGACCACGCTGCGCGCCATCTCCAACCTGCTCAAGGGTGAGCGCGGAGAAGTCACCAAGGGTAGCATCGAGCTGCGCGGCGAGCGCATCGAAAACCTCTCGCCGGCCGACCTGGTGCAGAAGGGTGTGGTGCAAGTGATGGAAGGCCGGCACTGCTTCGCCCACCTGTCCATCGAGGACAACCTCATGACCGGCTCCTACACGCGCACCGACAAGGCCGAGATCGCGCGCAACCTGGAGAAGGTCTACAACTACTTCCCGCGCCTGAAGACGCGCCGCACCTCGCAGGCGGCCTACACCTCGGGCGGTGAGCAGCAGATGTGCGCCATCGGCCGCGCGCTGATGGCCAACCCCAGCGTGGTGCTGCTCGACGAACCCTCGATGGGCCTGGCGCCACAGATCGTGGAGGAGGTGTTCGAGATCGTGAAGGACCTCAACACCAAGGAAAAGGTGACCTTCCTGATCGCCGAGCAGAACACCAACATGGCGCTGAAGTACGCCGACTACGGTTACATCATGGAAAGCGGCCGCATCGTGATGGACGGCGTCGCCAGCGACCTGCGCAACAACGAGGACGTCAAGGAGTTCTACCTGGGCATGGGTGGCGGCGAAAGAAAGTCGTTCAAGGATGTGAAGTCCTACAAGCGCAGGAAGCGTTGGCTCGCGTAGCGAGCCAACAGCTTCTGCTGGCCCACCCCCGCGCCGCCTGCGGCGTCACCCCCTCAAGGGGGCAACACCTGCGGCCCGGCAAAGCCGGTTCCGCGGTGTTCTCGAACCAGTCATCTCAATCGCACCTCTGTGGCTTTCACCATGACCGAACACTTCGACGCCCTGGAAACCCGATCGCCTGCTGACCGCGAAGCGGCGCAGATGGCTGCGCTGCCGGGCCAGCTGGCCCATGCGAAGCAGAACAGCGCGGCGTTTGCCGACATCCTGCGCGAGATCGATGTGGCCGGCGTCGACAGCCGTGCCGCGCTCACCCGCATTCCTGTCACCCGCAAAAGCGAGCTGCTGGAGCGTCAGAAGGCCAAGCGGCAGCACGACGCCTTCGGCGGCTTCTCTGCCTTGGTGCGCGGTCCGGCGATGTCGCGCATCTTTGCCAGCCCCGGCCCGATCTACGAGCCCGAAGGCAGTACCAAGGATTACTGGCGCGCCGGCCGCGCGCTGTTCGCGGCGGGCTTTCGCGCCGGTGAACTGGTGCACAACAGCTTCAGCTACCACATGACCCCGGGCGCCTTCATCCTCGAATCGGGCGCGCACGCCGTGGGCTGCACCGTGTTCCCGGGCGGCGTCGGACAGACCGAGCAGCAGCTTGAAGCCATGGTCGACCTCCAACCCGACGCCTACACCGGCACGCCCAGCTTCCTGCGCATCCTGCTGGAGAAGGCGGCGGAGTCCGGCATCGCGCTTCCCAGCCTGACCAAGGCATCTGTCGGTGGCGAAGCCTGCCCGCCCAGCCTGACGGCCTGGTTCAAGGATCACGGCGTCGATGTGTACCAGACCTACGCCACGGCCGATCTGGGCCTGGTGGCGTATGAAACCGCTGCCCGTGAAGGCCTGGTGCTGGACGAAGGCGTGATCGTGGAGATCGTGCGGCCCGGCACCGGCACGCCGGTGGATGACGGCGAGGTCGGCGAGCTGGTCGTGACCACGCTCAACAGCGCCTACCCGCTAATCCGCTTCGGCACCGGTGACCTGTCGGCCATCCTGCCCGGCCAGTGCCCGACCGGTCGGACCGCGCCGCGCATCAAGGGCTGGATGGGCCGCGCCGACCAGACCACCAAGATCAAGGGCATGTTCGTGCATCCCTCGCAGGTCGCCGAGATTTCCAGGCGGTTCCCCGAAGTCCAGCGCGCACGCCTGGTGGTGAGTGGCGAGATGGCCAACGACAGCATGTGCCTGCAGGTCGAAGCCACCGACGTGGCCGACGGCCTGCGCGAGCGCATCGAGGAAGCCATGCGCGACATCACCAAGCTGCGTGGTCAGGTGCAGGTGGTGCGCCCCGGCAGCCTGCCCAATGACGGCAAAGTGATCGAAGACGCCCGCAGCTACAAGTAAGTTCGGCGAAAGATGCGCAAATGAAGGGTTTCCCCGTGGTGCCCGCTAAGTAATTTCCGCCATTTCGCCGCCACCGGCGAGGGCTACCATGCAGCGCTGATCATCCCCAAGGAGCACCTGCATGAAAAAAATCCTGGCTTTTGCCGTGACCGCCGCCGTCTACGCCGGCGCCTTCGCCCAGGCCTACCCCAGCAAGCCGATCACCCTGGTCGTGCCGTTCGCTGCCGGTGGCCCGACCGACCTCGTGGCCCGCCAGCTGGCCGAGGCCATGCGCAAGCCCCTGGGCGGCGCCAACATCGTGGTCGACAACGCCGCTGGCGCTGGCGGCACGATCGGTGCGGCCAAGGTCGCCCGCGCCGCACCCGACGGCTACACGCTGCTGGTCTGGCACATCGGCATGGCAGCCACCACCAGCCTCTACCGCAAGCAGACCTTCAAGCCGCTGGACGACTTCGAGTACCTGGGCATCATCAACGACGTGCCCATGACCATCGTCGGCTCCAACAAGCTGGCGCAGAACCGCCGCTACCGAGACTTCGAGAACTACGTCCGCACCAACTCCGACAAGGTCAACCTGGCACACGCCGGTCTGGGTTCCGCCTCGCACCTGTGTTCGCTGATGTGGCAATCGGCCATGAAGCTGCCCAAGCCGCTGACCACCATCGCCTACAAGGGCACGGGCCCGGCCATGAACGACCTGATCGGCGGCCAGGTGGACATGATGTGCGACCAGACGACCAACACCGCGTCGCAGATCGAATCGGGCCGCGTGCGCGGCTATGCCGTCACAACCGCCAAGCCGCTGACCGGCAACAAGCAGCTGGGTGACCTGCCCACGCTCGACGGTCTGGGTCTCAAGGGCTTCAACCTGACCATCTGGCACGGCCTCTACGCCCCCAAGGGCACGCCGGCCGACGTGCTGAAGAAAGTCAACGACGCCCTGATGGTGGCCCTCAAGGACCCCGAGTTCATCAAGCGCCAGGGCGACCTGGGTGCCGTCGTCGCTCCTGCGGGCGACAAGCGCGTCACCCCGGCCGGGCACAAGGCCTTCGTGGCCAGCGAGATCACCAAGCTCAAGGCCGCGATCGACGCTGCCGGCGAATTTGCAGACTGAGTGTCACCGCTCCCCGCAAAAAGGCCCGCTTCTGCGGGCCTTTTTGTTTTCGTCTTCAGACGCCCCAGACCACCTCGACCTCGGCCTTGAGGCAGCGCTGCAGCATCTCGATGAACGGCGCGCAGCGCATCCGCAGGCTGATCGCGTCGAACTGCGGCACCGGCTCTCCGTTGGCCGCGGCCTCATCCTTCATCTTCTGCTGCGCCAGCTCGTCGGCCTTCGCCGCCGTGTTCAGGGCCTCGATGGCGCCGGCCATTTCCTCGTGTCGGATGACACCGGCGTTCACCGGGTCCTTGCCCAGGATTTGCAGAATCCGCTTGCCGCTGGGCTCCAGCATCACCAGGTCGCCAGTTTCGCGGGATTTAAATCGGTACAGAGACATGGTTCCTCCTTGGTTGGTTGCCCATTCTTGCACCTTGCACAGGCCGGCGACACCGGTTCGGTCAATGCGGTACGGGTTTACCCGGTTGGCCGCCTTTAGTTCATGCTTAAACTAATCAGACATGAACACTCCAACTCTGGCGCTGCAGCGCATCCTGTGCATCGGTGGCGGCCCGGCGGGCCTCTATTTCGGCCTGCTCATGAAACGCCGCTTCCCGCACCTGCAGGTGACGGTGGTCGAGCGCAACCGGCCGTTCGACACCTTCGGCTGGGGCGTGGTGTTCTCCGACCAGACACTGCAGAACCTGCGCCGTGCCGACCCCGAGACCGCGCAGTCCATGCAGGACGCCTTCAACCACTGGGACGACATCGAGGTGTTCTACAAAGGTGGCAGCGTGCGCTCCACCGGGCACGGCTTCATCGGCATCGGCCGCAAGCGCCTGCTCAACATCCTGCAGGAGCGCTGCATCGCACTCGGCGTCGATCTGGTGTTCGAGACCGATGTGACCGACGACCAGGCGCTCGCGCAGCAGTACAACGCGGATCTCGTGATCGCCAGCGACGGCCTCAACAGCCGCATCCGCACGCGCTACGAAAGCACCTTCCAGCCCGACATCGACACCCGCCTGTGCCGCTTCGTCTGGCTGGGCACGAAGAAGACCTTTGACGCCTTCACCTTCGCCTTCGAACAGACCGAACACGGCTGGTTCCAGGCCCACGCCTACAAGTTCGACGATGAGACCTCGACCTTCATCGTCGAGACGCCCGAGCCAGTCTGGAAGGCGCACGGCCTCGAAGACATGAGCCAGGAAGACGGCGTGGCGTTCTGCGAGAAGCTGTTCGCGAAGTACCTCGACGGCAACGCCCTGATCAGCAACGCCAAGCATCTGCGCGGCTCGGCCAACTGGATCCGCTTCCCGCGCGTGATCTGCAACACCTGGGTGCACTGGCAAGACATCAACAGCAGGAATACGCCGATCGTGCTGATGGGCGACGCCGCCCACACCGCGCACTTCTCCATCGGCAGCGGCACCAAGCTGGCGCTGGAAGATGCGATCGACCTGGCCGACGAGTTCAGCCGCCATGTCGAGGCAGGCACCAGCGCGGACATGGAAGCCGTGCTGCAGGGCTACGAGGCGCGCCGAAGTGTCGAGGTGCTCAAGATCCAGAACGCGGCGCGCAACTCCACCGAATGGTTCGAGCATGTGGACCGCTACACCGGCATGGAGATCCAGCAGTTCGCTTATTCGCTGCTCACGCGCAGCCAGCGCATCAGCCACGAGAACCTGCGCCTGCGCGATGCCAAATGGCTGGAAGGGTATGAAAGCTGGCTGGAAGCCCAGGCCGCGCCGGGCAGCGCGCCGAAGAAGCACCCGACGCCGCCCATGCTGCTGCCGCTGAAGGTGCGCAGTGTCGAGCTGAAGAACCGCATCGTGGTCTCGCCCATGGCGCAGTACAAGGCCACCGATGGCGTGGTCGGCGACTGGCACCTGATGCACCTGGGCGCGCGTGCCGTCGGTGGCGCCGGCCTGGTGATGGTCGAGATGACCAGCCCGACACCGGAAGGCCGCATCACCCCCGGCTGCCCGGGCCTTTGGAACGACGCGCAGCAGGCGGCCCTGGCACGCATCGTGGACTTTGCCCACCAGCAGAGCAGCGCGAAGATGGGCATCCAGCTGGGTCACAGTGGCGCCAAGGGATCGACACAACTGGGCTGGGAAGCGATTGACGAGCCATTGGTGAGCGGCAACTGGCCGCTGCTCTCGGCCAGCGCCGTGCCCTATGGCGAACAGAACCAGGTGCCCAAGGCCATGACCCGCGCCGACATGGACGCGATGACCGCAGCCTTCGTCGCCGCCACGCAGCGCGCCGCCGCCGCGGGCTTCGACTGGCTGGAACTGCACGCGGCCCACGGCTACCTGCTCTCGGCCTTCATCTGCCCGCTCACCAACCAGCGCACCGACGACTACGGCGGCTCGCTGGAGAACCGTTGCCGCTACCCGCTGGAAGTGTTTGCGGCCATGCGCGCCGTGTGGCCGGCCGAGCGGCCCATGAGCGTGCGCATTTCGGCGCACGACTGGGCGCCCGGCGGCAACACGCCCGACGACGCGGTGGCCATCGCGCGCCTGTTCAAGGCCGCAGGTTGCGACGTCATCGACGTGTCCTCGGGTCAGACCACGCGGCAGGCCAAGCCGGTCTATGGCCGCATGTACCAGACCCCGTTTGCCGACCGTGTGCGCAACGAGGCCGGCATCCTGACCATGGCCGTCGGCGCCATCAGCGAGGCCGACCACGCCAACAGCATCATCGGCGCCGGCCGTGCCGACCTCTGCGCCGTGGCGCGCCCGCACCTGGCCGACCCCGCCTGGACCCTGCACGAGGCCGCCAGGCTGCAGACCCGCGCGGTGCAATGGCCGCAACCCTACGAGAGTGGCCGCGACCAGCTCTACCGCGAGATCGCGCGCCAGCAATCCCTGCAGGGCACCATCGCCAGACAAGACCCCGCGGAAACCCAATGACCACACCCCCCGACACTCTCGACCTCGAAGCCCGCGCCCACAGCGAACATGCGCAGGAGCTGCGCCTCTGGCTGCGCCTGCTGGCCTGCTCGCAACTGATCGAAAAGCGCGTGCGTGCCGGCCTGCGCGAGCAGTTCGACACCACGCTGCCCCGCTTCGACCTGATGGCCCAGCTGGAACGCCACCCCGAGGGCCTGAAGATGAAGGAGCTGTCGCAGCGGCTCATGGTCACTGGTGGCAACGTCACCGGCATCACCGACCAGCTGGTGGCCGAAGGCCTGGTGGAGCGCATGGCGGTCGAAGGCGACCGCAGGGCTTTTCTGGTGCGCCTCACGCCCGAAGGCCGCAGCGCTTTCGAACACATGGCGGCGCGGCACGAGCAATGGATCGTCGATGCCTTCGAAGGGCTGAGCGCCAAGGACCTGGACAGCCTGCACAAGCTGCTGGGCAAGGTCAAACAACACCAACTCGACATTAACCAGCGCATGGGCGACGTCGGCGAGTAAACCCACATGAAACACCCCATCCCCGATCACAACCCCATGCGCGGCCAGTACAGCACCATGGCCGACCGCACGCCCGAACACTTCGCGCTCAGCGTGGCCGACGGTGTCGCGACGGTCACGCTCAACCGCCCGGAGCGCAAGAACCCGCTGACCTTTGATTCCTATGCCGAGTTGCGCGACTGGTTCCTCGGCCTGCAACGCGCCACCGACATCAAGGCCGTGGTGGTGACCGGTGCGGGCGGCAACTTCTGCTCGGGCGGCGACGTGCACGAAATCATCGGCCCGTTGACGAAGATGACCATGCCCGAGCTGCTGGCGTTTACCCGCATGACCGGTGCTCTGGTGAGCGCCATGCGCGCCTGCCCGCAGCCCATCGTGGCCGCGCTGGACGGCGTCTGCGCCGGCGCTGGCGCGATGATGGCGCTGGCCTCCGACCTGCGTCTCGGCACACCCGCGGCCACCGTCGCGTTCCTGTTCACCCGCGTGGGTCTGGCCGGTGCCGACATGGGCGCCTGTGCCCTCCTGCCGCGCATGATCGGCCAGGGCCGCGCGAGCGAGCTGCTGTTCACCGGTCGCGCCATGAGCGCGCAAGAAGGCCATGCCTGGGGCTTCTTCAACGCGCTGCACGAGAGCGACGCCTTGCTGCCGGCCGCGCACAAGCTGGCGACGCAACTGGCCCAAGGCCCGACGTTCGCGCACGGCATGACCAAGACGATGCTGCACCAGGAATGGGCCATGACGCTGGACCAGGCCATCGAGGCTGAGGCGCAGGCCCAGGCCTTATGCATGCAGACGCAGGACTTCCGCCGCGCCTACGAAGCCTTTGCGGCCAAGCAGCGGCCGGTCTTCGAAGGCGATTGAGAGCACGCCAATGGTCGCCTTCGAACACCCCCATCCTCACGGCGCGCTGGCGCCGACCGCCCACCTGGAACTGCCCTTCTTTGACGATGCGCACCGCGCGCTGGCCACCGGCCTGGTGGCCTGGACCCGCGAGCAGCGCGTGGACGAAAGCGACGACCGCGCCGCCTGCAAGGACTGGGTGCAACGCCTGGGTGCTGCCGGCTGGCTGCGCTACTGCGTGCCCGAAGCGCACGGCGGAGCCCTGCCCGCGCTCGATTCGCGCGCACTGGTGATCCTGCGCGAGACCCTGGCCTTCCATTCGCCGCTGGCCGACTTTGCTTTTGCCATGCAGGGCCTGGGCAGCGGCGCCATCACCCTGGCCGGAACACCCGGACAGCAATCGCGTTACCTGCCCGCCGTCGCTGCGGGCAAGAAGATCGCCGCCTTTGCGCTGAGCGAGCCCGACGCGGGCTCCGACGTCGCGGCCATGGCACTGCGCGCCACGCAGACCGCCACCGGCTGGCAACTCAACGGCCAGAAGACCTGGATCAGCAACGGCGGGATGGCGGACTTCTATGTGGTGTTCGCCAAGACCGATCCTGACGCCGGCGCGCGCGGCATCAGCGCCTTCATCGTCGACGCCGATGCACCCGGACTGGACAGCAGCGCGCACATCCAGGTGATGGCACCGCACCCGCTGGCCACGCTCACGTTCAGCGACTGCTCGGTGGCCCAGGAAGCGCTCGTCGGCCATGTCAACGGTGGCTTCAAGCTCGCCATGCAGACGTTGGACATCTTCCGTGCTTCGGTGGCCGCTGCCGCGCTGGGCATGGCGCGCCGTGCCTTCGCCGAAGCCGTGGTGCACGCGAAGAGCCGCAGGATGTTCGGCCAGACCCTGGCCGACTTCCAGCTCACGCAGGCCCGGCTGGGCGAGATGAGCGCGCTCATCGATGCTGCCGCAATGCTGACCTACCGCGCGGCCTGGATGCGCGATGGCAGCGCCATCAGCGGCGCCGGCACCCCGGCCTACACCGCAGCGGCCGCCAGCGCCAAGCTCACCGCCACCGAGAACGCCCAGAAGGTCATCGACATGGCGCTGCAGATGTTCGGCGGGCGCGGCGTGCAGGTGGGCAATGTGGTCGAACACCTCTACCGCGACATCCGCTCGCTCCGCATCTACGAAGGCGCCAGCGAAGTGCAGCTGCTCATCCTGGGCAAACACGCCTTGAAGGCCTGACACGGAGACATTCATGGCCCAGCACCCATCCGCCCAGACCGACCGCTTCGTGCACGACCGGCTTCCCCCACCCGATCAGTGGCCCGAGCTGCGTTACGACCTGCCCGAGCTGCAGGCGCTGCCCGCGCAGCTCAACGTGGTGCAGGCGCTGTTTGACCGCGCCTTGGCCAATGGCCATGCCGACCGACCGTTCCTGCGCAGCGACGAGCGCACCCTCACCTACGCGCAGACCCGTGCCGAGGTGGACCGTTTCGCCAGCGTACTGGCCGGGATGGGCCTGCAGCCCGGCAACCGTGTGCTGCTGCGCGGCGGCAATTCGATCGCGATGGCGCTGGCCTGGCTGGCGGTGGTGCAGAGTGGTCTGATCGCGGTGGCCACCATGCCGCTGTTGCGTGCCACAGAACTCAAGGCGATCATCGACAAGGCCGAGCCCTCGGCCGCGCTGTGCGACGTGAAGTTGCAGGACGAACTCAAGGCCGCGCTGGGACAGCGCCCGGTGACAGCGGCCCTGCCGCTGCGCCTGTTCAACACCGGCGACGCCGCAGTGGTGCTGACCGACTCTCTCGAAGCACTGGCGCGCCACGCCGGCAAGCGGGTCACCCCCTGCCCCACCAGCGCGGACGACATCGCCCTGCTGGCCTTCACCTCCGGCACCACCGGCAGCCCGAAGGCCGCTGTGCATACCCACCGCGACGTGTTGGCCGCGTGCGAAACCTGGCCGCGCCATGTGCTGCGCGCCACGCCCGACGACATCGTCATGGGCTCGCCCCCACTGGCCTTCACCTTTGGCCTCGGCGGTCTTCTGGTGTTCCCCATGTGGGCCGGCGCGTCGGTGTATTTCCCGAGCATCCCTTACACGCCAGAAGCCATGGTCCGCCTCATCGGCCAGGTCGGCGCCACCATCTGCTACACCGCGCCCACCTTCTACCGCCAGATGGCTGCGTTCGCGAAGCAGCACGGCATCGGGAAGCTGCGCCTCAGCGTCAGCGCGGGAGAAGGTCTGCCCGACGCGACGCGACAGCTTTGGAAAGAGGCGAGCGGCCTGGAAATGCTCGACGGCATCGGGGCGACCGAGATGTTCCACATCTTCATTTCGGCTTCTCCCGAAGAGGTCAAGCGCGGCGCCATCGGCCGGGTTGTGCCTGGCTACCAGGCCAAGATCGTCGACGAGCAGGGCAAGGGTCTGCCCCGCGGCCAGGTCGGCCGGCTTGCGGTCAAGGGCCCGACGGGTTGCAAGTACCTCGAGGACGCCCGCCAGGCCAACTACGTGCAGGGCGGCTGGAACTTCCCTGGCGACGCTTTCCTTCAGGACGAAGACGGCTACTTCGTCTACCAGGCCCGCACCGACGACATGATCATCACCGCCGGCTACAACGTGGCCGGCCCGGAGGTGGAGGCTGCGTTGCTGCAACACCCGGCGGTGGCCGAATGCGGTGTGGTCGGCAAGCCCGACGACGAGCGGGGCATGGTCATCCTCGCGTACATCGTGCTCAAACCCGGGCAGCAAGGCGATACAGCGCAGACCAAGGCGTTGCAGGACCACGTCAAACACACTCTTGCGCCCTACAAGTACCCGCGCGAGGTGCGCTTTGTGAGCGCCCTGCCGCGCACCGAAACCGGCAAGCTGCAGCGTTTTGCGCTGCGCAAGATGGCCACCGACGGCCTGGCCTGAAGACCCCAAGAAAGACCCCCATGCAATTCCTGCAACCGCCCGGCTGGGCCACCCCCAAGGGCTACGCCAACGGCGTCGCTGCCAAAGGCACCCTCGTTTTCGTCGGTGGCCAGATCGGCTGGAACGGCGATCAGGTGTTCGAATCCGACGATTTCATTGCCCAGACCAAGCAGGCGTTGCAGAACGTGCACGCCGTGCTCGCCAGCGCTGGCGCAGGCCCCGAGCACATGGTGCGCATGACCTGGTACATCACCGACCGCGACGAGTACAACGCGCGCCTGCGGGAGCTCGGCGCCGCCTACCGTGAAGTGATGGGCAAGTGTTTCCCCGCCATGACCTGCGTGGAGGTCAGCCGCCTGGTGGAAGTACGTGCGAAGGTGGAGATCGAGGTCACGGCGGTGCTGCCCGACTGAAGCGCAGCACCAACGGAGGCCAGAAACAAAAAAGCCCGCCGAAGACAACTTCGGCGGGCTTTTTTGAGGAACTCTGGTCAGTTCCGGATTGGTTGCGGAGGCAAGATTTGAACTTGCGACCTTTGGGTTATGAGCCCAACGAGCTACCAGGCTGCTCCACTCCGCGTCAAGCCATATATTCTATCACGCTTTCGCGTCATCTGCGGCCGGTGCAGCATCTTCTGCACGATCCACCAGTTCGACCAGCGCCATCGGAGCGTTGTCGCCCACGCGGAAGCCCATCTTCAGGATGCGGGTGTACCCACCGGGACGTGCCTTGAAGCGCGGGCCCAGTTCGTCGAACAGCTTCACGACCACGTCGCGGTCGCGCAGGCGGTTGAAAGCCAGGCGGCGGTTGGCCACAGTGGCTTCCTTGGCCAGGGTGATCATGGGTTCGACCACGCGGCGAAGTTCCTTGGCCTTCGGCAGGGTGGTCTTGATGACTTCGTGCGTCAGCAGCGAGTTCATCATGTTGCGCAGCATCGCCTGGCGGTGCTCGCTGGTGCGGTTGAGTTTGCGAAGTCCGTGTCCGTGACGCATGGTGATTTCCTTTCAGTGTTTTGCCCCCAGCCGGATCAGGTACTGGGGGTTCGTCAGACGTTGATGACGGTTCAGTGTTTGTCGAGACCAGCCGGCGGCCAGTTTTCGAGCTTCATGCCCAAGGTCAGGCCGCGCGAGGCGAGCACTTCCTTGATTTCGTTGAGCGACTTGCGACCCAGGTTGGGGGTCTTGAGAAGCTCGTTCTCGGTGCGCTGGATCAGGTCACCGATGTAATAGATGTTTTCTGCCTTGAGGCAGTTGGCCGAACGAACGGTGAGTTCGAGCTCGTCCACCGGACGCAGCAGGATCGGGTCGAACTGCTGCGAGCTGCGCTGAGCGGGCTGATCGAACGCCGACAGTTCCACACCTTCGAGCTGCGCGAACACGGCCAGCTGTTCCACCAGGATCTTGGCGGAGGCACGCACGGCTTCTTCCGGACCGATCGACCCGTTGGTCTCGATCTCCAGCACCAGCTTGTCCAGGTCGGTACGCTGCTCCACACGGGCGCTTTCGACCGTGTAGCTCACGCGCTTGACCGGCGAGAAGGAGGCATCGAGGACGATGCGGCCGAGCGAACGCGAAGCATCGTCGTTGCGGCGCAGGCTGCCGGGCACATAGCCGCGGCCCTTTTCGACCTTGATCTGCATGTCCAGCTTGGCGCCGGCAGACAGCGTGGCAATCACGTGGCCGGGGTTGACGATCTCGACGTCGTGCGGCGTCTGGATATCGGCAGCCGTGACCATGCCTTCGCCATCCTTGCGCAGGCTCAGGGTGACTTCATCGCGGTTGTGCAGCTTGAAAACCACGCCCTTGAGGTTCAGGAGCATGTTGACAACGTCTTCCTGGACGCCGTCGATGGAGGAGTACTCGTGCACCACACCAGCGATGGTCACCTCGGTCGGTGCATGACCGACCATGGACGACAGCAGCACACGGCGCAGGGCATTGCCCAGGGTGTGTCCATAACCGCGCTCAAAAGGCTCCAGAGTCACCTTGGCACGGTTGGTCGAGAGTTGCTCGACATTGATGGTTTTGGGCTTGAGCAGATTGTTCAGCATTCAAACTTCCTTCAGTTCCCTCGGCTCGTTACACCGATAAGGCAGACGGAGCATGGCCCGGCCGCGCCAGAAGCGACGACGACCGGGAACGAAATTAACGCGAGTACAGTTCGACGATCAGAGATTCGTTGATCTCGGCGCCGAACTCATCGCGGTCAGGGGTCTTCTTGAAGACGCCTTCGGCCTTGTCGGCCGATACTTCCACCCAGGCGGGGAAGCCGATCTGCTTGGCCAGTTCCAGGGCCTCGATCACGCGGGCCTGCTTCTTGGACTTTTCGCGCACGGCAACCACATCGCCGGCCTTGACCGAGTACGACGGAATGTTGACCGGCTTGCCGTTGACCGTGATGGCCTTGTGCGACACGATCTGGCGCGCTTCGGCGCGCGTCGAGGCAAAGCCCATGCGGAACACCACGTTGTCGAGGCGCGATTCCAGCAGGAACAGCAGGTTAGCACCCGTGTTGCCACGGCGGCGGTCGGCTTCAGCGAAGTAGCGGCGGAACTGGCGCTCCAGCACGCCATAGGTGCGCTTGACCTTCTGCTTTTCACGCAGCTGCAGACCGAAGTCGGAGGTGCGCTGACCAGAGGTGCGGCCATGCTGGCCAGGCTTGGAGTCGAACTTGGCCTTGTCGCTGATAGAGCGGCGGGCGCTCTTGAGCAACAGGTCGGCGCCTTCACGGCGGGAAAGTTTGGCCTTGGGGCCGAGGTAACGTGCCACGTTGGGTTCCTTGAAAATATCTGCCGCAACCCACACCAGACGGTGTCATTGCGGGAGCTTTTCCTGGCGAGGAAAAGCGGTGGGCTTAGCAAAAATGCCACCGCAGGCGACTGCGGTGGCGCTCAAAAAAGCTTTTGATTGTACCGCTTGCGCGGTACCTCCTGACGGAGGGTCAGATGCGGCGACGCTTTTGCGGGCGGCAGCCGTTGTGCGGCACTGGCGTCACGTCGGAGATCGACGTGATGCGGATGCCCAGGGCACCCAAAGCGCGCACCGAAGACTCACGACCAGGACCGGGGCCCTTGATCTCGACGTCCAGGTTCTTGATACCCTGTTCGATGGCAGCACGACCAGCCACTTCGGACGCGACCTGCGCGGCGAACGGCGTGGACTTGCGCGAGCCCTTGAAGCCCTGGCCACCCGACGAAGCCCAGGACAAAGCGTTGCCCTGACGGTCCGTGATGGTGATGATGGTGTTGTTGAACGAAGCGTGCACGTGCGCAATGCCGTCCGCCACGTTCTTGCGGACCTTCTTGCGGACGCGGGCCGCTGCCGAACTGCTGGGAGCTTTAGCCATGTTTCTCTTTCAACCGATTATTTCTTGAGCGACTGGGCGGCCTTACGGGGACCCTTGCGCGTACGGGCGTTGGTCTTGGTGCGCTGACCACGCACGGGGAGACCACGGCGATGGCGGAAGCCACGGTAGCAACCGATGTCCATCAGACGCTTGATGTTCATCGTGGTCTCGCGGCGCAGGTCACCTTCGATGGTGAACGTGCCGACTTGGTCACGGACTTTTTCAAGTTCCGCGTCGCTCAGATCCTTGATCTTCTTGGCGTAGTCGATGCCACACGCTTCGCAGATCTTGCGGGCGCGGGTGCGACCGATACCAAAGATCGCCGTCAGGCCGATCTCGGCGTGCTTGTGAGGCGGGATGTTGATGCCTGCAATACGAGCCATGTTGGTTCCTCTGAACTTCCGAATCAGCCTTGACGCTGCTTGTGGCGCGGGTCGGTGCAGATGACTCGCACGACGCCTTTGCGCTTGATGATCTTACAGTTGCGGCACATTTTCTTGACCGAAGCCGAAACTCTCATAGTCTTCTCCTAGATATTCAAAACATTCAATGCCGACAGGTCACTTCGCCCGAAACACGATACGCGCCCGGGTCAGGTCATAGGGAGTCAACTCCACCTTGACCTTGTCGCCGGGCAGGATCCGGATGTAATGCATCCGCATCTTTCCGGAGATGTGCCCGAGCACCACATGTCCGTTTTCCAGTTTGACCCGGAAGGTTGCGTTAGGTAGGTTCTCTACCACCTCGCCCTGCATTTCAATTACATCGTCTTTTGACATACGACAGAACCGGAACTTAGGACTTGAAGTTTGCCTTTTTCAACAGTGATTCGTACTGCTGGGACATCATGTAGTTCTGGACCTGGGCCATGAAATCCATGGTCACAACCACAATGATCAGCAACGAGGTGCCACCGAAATAAAACGGCACGTTGTACTTCAGGATCAGGAATTCGGGCAACAGGCAGACTGCCGTGATGTAAACCGCTCCAGCCAGCGTCAGACGCAGCAGGATCTTGTCAATGTAGCGGGCCGTCTGGTCACCAGGACGGATCCCGGGAATGAAGGCACCGCTCTTCTTCAGGTTGTCGGCGGTTTCGCGGCTGTTGAAAACCAGCGCCGTATAGAAGAAGCAGAAAAATACGATGGCTGCGGCATAGAGAGCCACATAGATCGGCTGACCGGGAGACAGCGCCGAAGCGATGTCGCGCAACCAGCGGGTCGAGTCCCCGGTGCTCACCCAGCTCACAATGGTCGTTGGCAGAAGGATGATGGACGAGGCGAAAATTGGCGGAATCACGCCAGCCATGTTCAGCTTGAGCGGCAGGTGGGACGACTGACCGCCGTACACCTTGTTGCCCACCTGACGGCGTGCGTAGTTCACCAGGATCTTGCGCTGACCGCGTTCGACGAACACCACGGCGAAGGTCACCAGACCCACCAGCACGATGATGAACAGCGCCACCAGAATGTTCATGGCGCCGGTACGCACCAACTCCAGAAGACCACCAACCGCATTGGGCAGGCCCGCAGCGATACCGGCGAAGATCAGGATCGAGATGCCGTTGCCCAGTCCACGCTCGGTGATCTGTTCACCCAGCCACATCAGGAACATTGTGCCGGCCACCAGGCTGACGACAGCAGTCAAGCGGAAACCCATGCCCGGACTGATCACCAGACCCGCCTGGCTTTCCAGCGCAAGAGCGATGCCCATGGCTTGGAAGATTGCGAGGCCCAGCGTTCCGTAACGGGTGTAGGCGGTGACCTTACGGCGACCGGCTTCGCCTTCCTTCTTCAACTGCTCGAAGGTAGGAATCACATAGGTCATCAGCTGCATGATGATCGATGCCGAGATGTACGGCATGATCCCCAGAGCGAACACCGTGAAGCGCTTGAGGGCGCCACCCGAGAACATGTTGAACAGGCCGAGGATGCCACCACCGCCGGCCTGCCCCTTGAACATCTGCTCAAGCTGCGCAGGGTCGATTCCCGGAACGGGAATGTGTGCCCCGATCCGGTACACCACCAGTGCCAGCAACAGGAAAACGAGACGGCGACGCAGGTCGCCAAATTTTCCGGTCTTGGCCAGGGTCGTGGAGCCAGTTGCCACAGGATGCCTTTGTCGAATGCCGATCAGGCCAGCGAGCCGCCGGCAGCTTCGATCGCAGCCTTGGCACCAGCCGTGGCAGCGACACCCTTGAGCACAACAGCGCGGGTGACTTCACCGGTCTTGACGACCTTCACGCGCTTGGCCAGCTGGGCAACAAGACCCGCTTGCTTGAGCACGAGGATGTCGATCTCGGCGGCGTCGACCGTGTTCAGATCGGCCAGCGTGACTTCGGCGTTGAACTGCAGCTGGGCAGACTTGAAACCACGCTTGGGCAGACGGCGTTGCAGCGGCATCTGACCGCCTTCAAAGCCGACCTTGTGGTAACCGCCGGAGCGCGACTTTTGACCCTTGTGGCCACGACCAGCGGTCTTGCCCAGGCCGGAGCCGATGCCACGACCGACGCGACGCTTGGCGTGCTTGGCGCCCGCTGCGGGTTGAATGGTGTTGAGTTCCATGACGAATGAGTCCTCTTCGGTCGGGTGCTTACAGCACCTTCACCAGGTAGGCGATCTTGTTGATCATTCCGCGCACAGCGGGGGTGTCCTGCAGCTCGCTCACGCTGTTGAGCTTGCGCAGACCCAGGCCACGCACGGTGTCGCGGTGAGATTGCTTGGTGCCAATGGGACTGCGCACCAGTTGGACCTTGACGGTGTTTTGGGTGGTCATGATCGTTCCAATCAGCCGAGGATCTCTTCCACCGACTTGCCGCGCTTGGCAGCGACTTCGGCAGGGGTGGTCGAGTTCTTCAGTGCGTCCAGCGTGGCACGCACCAGGTTGTAGGGGTTGCTCGAGCCATGGCTCTTGGCCACGACGTCGGTGATGCCCAGCACTTCGAAGACAGCACGCATCGGGCCGCCAGCGATGATGCCGGTACCCTTGGCGGCCGGCAGCATCATGACATTGGAAGCGCCGTGTTCGCCGTGCACCGCATGGTGCAGCGAACCGTTCTTGAGAGCGACCTTCACCATGTTGCGGCGGGCCTGCTCCATAGCCTTCTGCACAGCCACCGGCACTTCACGGGCCTTGCCCTTGCCCATGCCAACGCGACCATCGCCGTCACCGACCACGGTCAGCGCTGCGAAACCGAGGATACGACCACCCTTGACCACCTTGGTCACACGGTTGATCGCGATCATCTTCTCGCGCAGGCCGTCGTCGTTCGCTTCGTTCTTTACATTCGCCGTAAATTTAGCCATTTTGAGTATTCCGCTTGATCAGAACTGCAGACCGGCTTCACGGGCTGCGTCGGCGAGGGCCTTGACACGGCCGTGATAGGCAAAACCGGAGCGATCGAAGGCGACCTTCTCGATGCCGGCGGCCTTGGCCTTCTCGGCAATGCGCTTGCCGATCAGCGTGGCAGCGGCAGTGTTGCCACCCTTGCCGGACGCGCCCAGTTCCTTGCGGACTTCGGCTTCGGCGGTGGAGGCAGACGCCAGCACCGTGGAGCCGTCGCCGGAGATGACGCTGGCGTAGATGTGCAGGTTGGTGCGGTTCACGGTCAGGCGAACGGCGCCCTGTTGCGCAATGCGGATGCGCGTTTGACGGGCCCGACGGAGACGTTGCTCTTTTTTGGTCAACATGATCCTGGTCCTTATTTCTTCTTGGTTTCCTTGATCACGACCTTTTCATCCGAATAACGGATGCCCTTGCCCTTGTAGGGCTCGGGAGGGCGCACGGCGCGCACTTCGGAGGCGATCTGGCCCACGCGCTGACGGTCAGCGCCCTTGATGATCACTTCGGTCGGCGACGGGGTCTCGACCTTGATGCCGGCAGGCATCTCGATTTCGACCGGGTGCGAATAACCGACGTTCAGGTTCAGCTTGGCACCCTGTGCCTGGGCCTTGTAGCCCACGCCGATCAGGGTCAGCTTCTTTTCGAAGCCCTTGCTCACACCGTTGACCATGTTGTTCACCAGCTGACGCATGGTGCCGGACATGGCATTGGCTTCGCGGGATTCGTTCACCGGGGTGAACGACAGCGAGCCAGCGTTGTTTTCGACCTTGACCAGGGCGTTTTGCGCCAGGGCCAGGGCGCCCAGGGCACCCTTGACGTTGATCAGGTCGTCTTTGACGGCCACTTCGACCCCAGCGGGGACGGCAACCGGCTGCTTACCAATACGCGACATTTCAGTTACTCCTCAATGCCCGCATCAGGCGACGTAACACAGGACTTCGCCGCCGACACCAGTGGCGCGGGCCTTGCGGTCGGTCATCACGCCCTTGGGGGTGGTGACGATGGCGACGCCCAGGCCGTTCTGGACTTGCGGCAGTGCATCACGGCCGCGGTAGATCCGCAGACCAGGCTTGCTCACGCGCTCGATGCGCTCGATCACAGGACGACCAGCGTAGTACTTCAGGGCGATTTCCAGCTGGCTCTTGCCGGCTTCGTTGGTCACCTTGAAACCGTCGATGTAGCCCTCGTCCTTCAGGACCTGGGCAATCGCAGCCTTGACCTTGGAGGCCGGCATCGACACGGTGGACTTCTCGACCATCTGCGCGTTGCGGATGCGGGTCAACATGTCGGCAATAGGATCACTCATGCTCATTTGTGGTTCTCCTAGTGCTTACCAGCTGGCTTTGGTGATGCCGGGGATCTCGCCGGCAAAGGCCATTTCGCGGACCTTGGCACGGGCCAGGCCGAAATAGGCGAACGTGCCACGCGGACGACCGGTGATCTCGCAGCGGTTGCGCTGACGGGTCGGGTTCGAGTTGCGGGGCAGCTTTTGCAGCGCCTGACGAGCAGCGTCGCGCTCTTCATCAGAGTGCTTGGCGCTGGTCGAAATCGACTTCAGCTCAGCGTATTTCTTGGCGAACTTGGCGGCGAGCTTCTCGCGCTTGAGTTCACGTTGGAGTAGTGCTTGTTTAGCCACGCGCCACCTCAGTTCTTGAACGGGAAACGGAAACCAGCCAGCAGAGCCTTGCACTCTTCGTCGGTCTTGGCGGTTGTCGTGATGCTGATGTTCAGGCCGCGCAGGGCATCGACCTTGTCGTATTCGATCTCGGGGAAGATTATCTGTTCTTTGACGCCGATGTTGTAATTGCCACGGCCGTCAAACGCCTTGCCCGAGATACCCCGGAAGTCACGCACGCGGGGCAGAGCCACGGTGACGAAACGGTCCAGGAATTCGTACATCTGGGCGCCACGCAGGGTGACCATGCAGCCGATGGGCTGCTGTTCGCGGATCTTGAAACCGGCGATGGCCTTCTTGGCCTTGGTCACAACCGGCTTCTGGCCAGCGATCTTGGTCAGGTCGCCCACAGCGTTGTCCATGACCTTCTTGTCGGCCACAGCCTCGCTCACACCCATGTTGAGGGTGATCTTGGTGATGCGGGGCACCTGCATCGGGGACTTGTAGCCGAACTTCGTGATCAGCTCGGGCGCGACCTTGTCGCGGTAGATTTCTTGAAAGCGTGTCATGGTCAGGCCACCTTGATTTCTTCGCCGCTGGACTTGAAGACGCGCACTTTCTTGCCGTCAGCCAGCTGCTTGATACCCACGCGATCGGCCTTGCCCGTGGCGCCATTGAAGATGGCCACATTGGACTGGTGGATGGACATGGTCTTTTCGACGATGCCGCCAGTCACACCCTTCATGGGGTTCGGCTTGGCGTGCTTCTTGACGATGTTCACGCCTTCGACCACAACGCGGTCTTCGGTAGCGCGATCCAACACCTTGCCGCGCTTGCCTTTGTCGCGACCGGCGATGACGATGACTTCGTCGCCCTTACGAATCTTGTTCATGGTGAATCCTCAGAGAACCTCGGGGGCCAGGGACACGATCTTCATGAACTTCTCGGTACGCAGTTCACGCGTGACCGGGCCGAAGATGCGGGTGCCGATGGGCTCCAGCTTGGCGTTGAGCAGCACGGCGGCATTGCCGTCAAACTTGATCAGGGCGCCGTCCTGGCGGCGGATGCCCTTGGCGGTGCGGACCACCACAGCGTTGTAAACCTCGCCTTTTTTGACGCGGCCACGGGGCGCTGCTTCCTTGATGCTGACTTTGATGACATCACCCACGCTGGCGTAGCGGCGCTTGGAGCCGCCGAGCACCTTGATGCACATCACGGACTTGGCACCCGTGTTGTCAGCAACATCGAGTCGAGATTGCGTTTGGATCATTTGATTTAAGTCCCAACTTGAATCCTGCCAGCCACCACGGCCGGAAGTGATCAGTCTTGGGCCCGTCGTAGCTTGCTGCTTCCCTCAGGAATCAGCCCGCGTCGCTGGGCAGATAGCTTCGCCTTTTAGAGCGAAGCCGCAGATTATTGCACCGCGAAAGCGGCGTGTCAACAGCTTGCTGCGATCAATTTGCCGCCCGGTGCGGCAAATAGTGGTGGCAAAGCTGCAGAAAGTGGCCGAGCGCCGGTTCCGGAACCCCTTCGTCCGACAGGATGGCTGCCACATCGGGCGCCATCTCGGCCGCCAGCCGGGCATCCAGGAACAGTGCGCGCCACCGGCGGGCCAGCACATCCTCGACAGTGTGCGCATGCTCACTTCGTACGGCATGGCGCACCATGCCCTCGGTGAGCCCCAGGCCGATTGGGCGGTCGGCGCCCTGGCATTGCCGCACCTGTGGCGCTTCGCTGCCATAAATATGCATGCCGGGTGCAAGGTGCAGCGGTACCGCGCCATCGGCGCTGGCGGGAGCGCCGATCAGCCGGTGATCCTCACTCAAGCCACCATCGCGCCGCGGCAGCAGACCACTGGAGAAACACCGGTCCAGCACATCTTCTGCCATGGCCCGGTAGGTCGTCCATTTGCCGCCGGTGACCGTGACCAGTCCGTTGCCGTCGACCACGATGGTGTGTTCGCGGGACAGCACTTTGGTGCCGCCTTCGGCGGTCGACGGCGGCGCCACCAGCGGGCGCAGGCCGACCCAGATGCTGCGGATGTCTTCCGTGCGTACCGCGCGGCTCAGCACCCGGCCGGCCTCCCCGAGGATGAAGTCCAGCTCCTCGGCGAACGCCTCGGGCTCGCGCGGCAGGTCCTGCCGTGGGGTGTCGGTCGTTCCGAGAATGAGCTTGCCCAGCCAGGGAACGGCGAACAACACCCGGCCGTCGCGCGTTTTGGGTACCAGCAGGGCGTGGTCGCCGGGCATGAACTCGCGATCGACGACCACGTGCACACCCTGGCTCGGGCTGACCATGCGTTCGGGCACCGGGTCTTGCCCCTCGCGCCGGGCGCGCGCGCGCAGATCGTCGACCCAGACGCCCGTGGCGTTGACGACACAGCGCGCCTGCAGTCGGTGCGCCACCCCATTCAGGGTGTCGCGCAGGTCCAGCTCGGTCAGCGCTCCAGGCGCATCGGACACGCGGCGGATGCCGGTGACCTGCATGTAGTTGAGCACGCGTGCACCGGCGGCCTCCGCACTGCGGGCCAGTGCCAGCGCCAGGCGCGCGTCGTCGAACTGCCCGTCCCAGTAGCGCACGCCGCCATGCAGACCCTCGGGGTTGGCACCCGGCAGCGCGGCCAGGGTTTCGGCCCTGGAAAGAAAAGCCGTGCGCCCGAGGCCGGCACGCCCGGCCATCAGGTCGTACAGCTTGAGGCCCATGCCGTAGAACGGCGTCTGCCACCAGCCGTAGGACGGCATCACGAAGGGCAGCGGCTGGGCCAGGTGGGGGGCGATGCGCAGCACGGTGGCGCGTTCGGCCAACGCCTCGCGTACCAGGGCCACGTTGCCCTGCGCCAGGTAGCGCACGCCGCCGTGCAGCAGCTTGGTCGAACGGGAAGAGGTGCCGCCGGCGAAGTCCTGCGACTCCAGCAAGGCAACGGAAAAGCCGCGCAGCGCTGCATCGAGCGCAACGCCCAGACCGGTGGCGCCGCCACCGACCACCACCAGGTCGTAGACGGGCTGCCGGACGAGCGATTGGAGCAGTTCTGCGCGTGTCATGAATCGGGGGGTGACCGCATGCGCCGCGAGGCGCATGCGGTGGGTTCAACAACTCAGCTCAGCAGGGACGCATCAGCGCGCCTTGCCGGCCTTCCAGGCGTCCAGCAGGGTCTGGTAGGCGATGGTCTCGCCCTTCGGCTTCTCGTTGGCCAGCTTGGCCCAGGGAGCCTGCTTGTCCGACAGCCACTTCTTGGGGTCTTCTTTCTTGTTGAGCTTGGGCGCGCACTTGGCCATTCCCGCGCGCTCCAGGCGCCCCATCACGTCGTCCATTTCCTTGGCCAGGTTGTCCATGGCACCCTGCGGGGTCTTTTCACCCGTGACGGCCTGGGCCACGTTCTTCCACCACAGCTGCGCCAGCTTGGGGTAGTCGGGCACGTTGGTGCCGGTGGGCGACCAGGCCACGCGGGCGGGGCTGCGGTAGAACTCGACCAGACCGCCCAGCTTGGGCGCCATGTCGGTCATGGCCTTGCTCTGGATGTCGGACTCGCGGATCGGGGTCAGGCCGACCATCGTCTTCTTCAGCGAGGTGGTCTTGGCGGTCACGAACTGGGCGTACAGCCAGGCGGCGGCGGTCTTGTTGGCGTCGTGGTCCTTGAAGAAGGTCCAGCTGCCCACGTCCTGGTAGCCGTTCTGCATGCCCTGCTTCCAGTACGGGCCGTTGGGGCCAGGGGCCATGCGCCACTTCGGCGTGCCATCGGCGTTGACGACTGGCAGGCCCTTCTTGGTCATGTCGGCGGTGAAGGCCGTGTACCAGAAGATCTGCTGGGCGATCTGGCCCTGTGCGGGCACCGGGCCGGCTTCCCCGAAGGTCATGCCGGTGGCCTCTTTGGGCGCGTACTTCTTCATCCAGTCGACGTACTTGGTCAGCGCGTAGACGGCGGCCGGCGAGTTGGTGGCGCCGCCACGCTCGACCGAGGCGCCCACGGGCGTGCACTTGTCGTCGGCCACGCGGATGCCCCACTCGTCGATCGGCAGTCCGTTCGGTGCTCCGATGTCGGCGGTGCCGGCCATCGACAGCCAGGCGTCGGTGAAACGCCAGCCCAGCGACGGGTCCTTCTTGCCGTAGTCCATGTGGCCGTAAATCGCCTTGCCGTCGATGGTCTTCACATCATTGGTGAAGAACTCGGCGATGTCCTCGTAGGCGCTCCAGTTCAGCGGCACGCCGAGGTCATAGCCGTACTTGGCCTTGAACTTGTCCTTGATGTCCTTGCGCTCGAACAGATCGGCGCGGAACCAGTACAGGTTGGCGAACTGCTGGTCGGGCAGCTGGTAGAGCTTGCCGTCGGGCGCGGTGGTGAACTTGGTGCCGATGAAGTCCTTGATGTCGATGCCAGGATTGGTGAAGTCCTTGCCCGCGCCGCTCATGTAGTCGGTCAGGTTCAGGACCTTGCCGTAGCGGTAGTGGGTGCCGATCAGGTCGGAGTCGGAGATCCAGCCGTCGTAGATCGACTTGCCCGACTGCATCGAGGTCTGCAGCTTCTCGACCACGTCGCCTTCCTGGATCAGGTCGTGCTTGACGGTGATGCCGGTGATCTCGCTGAAGGCCTTGGCCATCGTCTTGGATTCGTACTCGTGCGTGGTGATGGTCTCCGACACCACCGAAATTTCCTTCACGCCCTTGGCCTTGAGCTTGGCGGCGGCGTCGATGAACCACTTCATCTCTGCCAGCTGCTGGTCCTTGCTCAGGGTCGAGGGCTGGAATTCGCTCTCGACCCATTTCTTGGCGGCAGCCTCGTCGGCCCATGCCGCATGGGAACCCACGGCACAGGCAACAGCCAGCGCGAGGGTGGTGTAACGGAACTTCATGAATGTCTCCTCTTGGATGGTTGAACCAGGTGCTGCCCCTCATGGCGGTTGGGTGACCACGGCCCCGGGGCAGCGCCGGGCCGTATTCCCTCGAAAACGTTCAGCCCTTGCGCATCACCAGCGCGAGAAAGCCCATGGACAGCACGAAGCTGATCCAGATGCTGGGCTCGTTCTCCAGCGAGAACCACTCCGCGAAGTGGCCCGCCAGACCGACAAAAGCCAGGTTGATGTAGGCCGCACTGAGCAGGCCGATGAAGAGCCGGTCACCTCGCGTGGTGGCGATCGGCAGGAAGCCCTTGCGCAGGGTGGTGGGAGAACGGATCTCCCACACCGTCATGCCCGCGAGCATGAGCGCAATGCAGATGAAGAAAACAGCGACCGGCGTGGTCCAGGCCATCCACTCGAACATCACACCCTCCCCATCGCAAAACCCTTGGCAATGTAGTGCCGCACAAACCAGATCACGATCGCACCCGGCACGATGGTCAGCACGCCCGCCGCCGCCAGCGTCGCCCAGTCCATGCCGCTGGCGCTCACCGTGCGCGTCATGGTGGCGACGATGGGTTTGGCGTTCACGCTGGTCAGCGTGCGGGCCATGAGCAGCTCGACCCAGCTGAACATGAAGCAGAAGAACGCCGCCACCCCCACGCCGGCCTTGATCAGCGGCAGGAAGATCGTCAGGAAGAACCGCGGGAAGCTGTAGCCATCGATGTAGGCGGTCTCGTCGATCTCGCGCGGGATGCCCGACATGAAGCCTTCGAGAATCCACACCGCCAGCGGCACGTTGAACAGCAGGTGCGCCAGCGCCACCGCGATGTGCGTGTCCATCAGGCCCACCGTCGTGTAGAGCTGAAAGAAGGGCAGAAGGAACACGGCCGGCGGCGTCATGCGGTTGGTCAGCAGCCAGAAGAACACATGCTTGTCGCCCAGGAAGCTGTAGCGGCTGAACGCATAGGCCGCCGGCAGCGCGACGGTGATCGAGATTACCGTGTTGATGCCCACGTAGATCAGGCTGTTGATGTAGCCCGAATACCAGCTCTCGTCGGTGAAGATCAGCTTGTAGTTGTCCCAGGTGAAGGCCTGGGGCCAGAGGCTGAAGCTGCTGAGGATCTCTTCGTTGGTCTTGAAACTCATGTTGACCATCCAGTAGATGGGCAACAGGGCAAAGACCAGATACGCGATCAGGAACAGGGACCGCTTCTGGAAACGCTTGTCGTTCATGACTGCACCTCTTTCTCGGCTTCGCCCAGGCGCTGCATCCAGTTGTAGAGCACGAAGCAGAACAGCAGGATGATGAGGAAATAGATCAGCGAGAACGCCGCCGCCGGGCCGAGGTCGAACTGGCCCACGGCCTTCTGTGTCAGGTACTGCGACAGGAAGGTCGTCGCATTGCCGGGGCCGCCGCCGGTCAGCACGAAGGGCTCGGTGTAAATCATGAACGAGTCCATGAAGCGCAGCAGCACCGCGATCATCAGCACGCCGCGCATCTTGGGCAGCTGGATGTAGCGGAACACCGCCAGCTTGCTGGCGCCGTCGATGCGCGCGGCCTGGTAGTAGGCATCGGGGATCGAGCGCAGGCCGGCGTAGGCCAGCAGCGCCACCAGCGGCGTCCAGTGCCAGACGTCCATCAGCAGCACGGTCAGCCAGGCGTGGGTCGCGTCCCCGGTGTAGCTGTATTCGATGCCGAGGTTCTGCAGGGCGTGGCCCATCAGTCCGATGTCGGCGCGGCCGAAAATCTGCCAGATGGTGCCGACCACGTTCCATGGAATCAGCAGCGACAGCGCGACGATCACCAGCGTGGCCGAGGCCTTCCAGCCTTCGGCCGGCATGGCCAGCGCCAGCAGGATGCCCAGCGGCAGTTCGACCAGCAGGACGGCCAGCGAGAAGCGCATCTGGTTCCACAGTGCGGCGTGCAGGTCTTCGTCGCGCATGACGCTGGCGAACCATTCGGTGCCGACAAAGACGCGGCGCTCGGGCGAGATGATGTCCTGCACCGAGTAGTTGACCACCGTCATCAGCGGCAGGATGGCCGAGAAGGCCACGCAGATGAAGACGGGCAGGATCAGGAACCAGGCTTTCTGGTTGACGGGCTTGGTTGTCTGGCTCATGCCACCAGCTCCTCGTTCTTGTAAAAACAGGTGTGCTCACCCAGCACCTGCACGCCCACGGCCTCGCCGACCGCGGGCAGCTGGGCATCGGGCGCGAGACGGGCCTTGAGGGACTGCCCTGCCGCGTCCAGCGTCACCAGGAAATAGGTGCCGATGTCCTGCACCTTCTGCACCGTGGCCGGCAGGGTCGAAGCGGCCCCTTGCGGCGCCAGCGAGAGGTACTCGGGACGGATGCCGACGCGCAGCGCGCCGTCGGGCAACGATGTCTGCGCAGTCAGCGCCTGCCCACCGACCCGCAACTGTCCGCCCTCGGCCTGCGCTTCGAGGAAGTTCATGCCGGGCGAACCGATGAAGTGGCCGACGAAGGTGTGGGCCGGACGCTCGAACAGCGCGTCGGGCGTGCCCAGCTGCACCACCTTGCCGCGCGTCATCACCACCACCTGATCGGCGAAGGTCAGGGCCTCCACCTGATCGTGGGTCACGTAGATCAGCGTGAGCTTGAGCTCATGGTGGATCTGCTTGAGCTTGCGCCGCAGCTGCCACTTCAGGTGCGGGTCGATCACCGTCAGCGGCTCATCGAACAGCACCGCCGATACATCCGGCCGCACCAGGCCGCGGCCCAGCGAGATCTTCTGCTTCTGGTCGGCGGAGAGGCCGGCCGCGCGCATGTCCAGCTGGTGGCTCATCTCCAGCATCTCGGCGATCTGTCCCACGCGGGCCTTGATCTGGTCCGCCGGCACCTTGCGGTTCTTCAGCGGGAACGCCAGGTTCTCGGCCACGGTCATGGTGTCGTAGATGACCGGAAACTGGAATACCTGCGCGATGTTGCGTTCCTGCGGCGTGGCGCGGGTCATGTCCTTGCCGTCGAACTTCACCGTGCCGTGCGAGGGCACCAGCAGGCCGGACATGATGTTGAGCATGGTCGTCTTGCCGCAGCCCGAGGGACCGAGCAGCGCGTAGGCGCCACCGTCCTCGAAGCTCATCTTCAAGGGAAGCAGCGCATAGTCGCCGTCTTCCTTCGGGTTTGGCTTGTACGAGTGGGCAAGGTCGAGATCGATGCGGCTCATGCAGTCACCTCGAGGCGCTCGGGGGCGACCAGCAGGTCGCCGGACTGGTCGAAGGCGTAGACCTGCGCAGGGTTCACATGCAGCGTGATCGCGCTGCCCAGGGCGAAGTCGTGCACGCCGGTCAGCTGGGCGACGATCTCGCCGACCGCCGTGTGCACGTGGACGAAGGTGTCGGAACCGGAAATTTCGGCCAGCTCCACACTGCCCGGCAAGGCCACGTCGCCCGGACGCGGCGTCACACGCACGGCGCTGGCGCGCACGCCCAGCGTCAGCGCACGGGTCGCATGCCGCGGCAGAGCCACCGCCAGCAGCGGCCCGCCGTTCAGGCGCGCGCCGCCGTCGGCCACCTCGGCCGCCAGCAGGTTCATCGGCGGGTCGCTGAAGGCGCGCGCCACACGCAGCGACTGCGGGCGGTGAAACACCTCGGCCGTCGGCCCGTACTGCAGCAGCTCGCCCGCGTCCATCACCGCGGTGTAGCCGCCCAGCAGCAATGCCTCGCCCGGCTCGGTGGTGGCGTAGACCACGGTCGAATCGCCGTTTGCAAACAGCTGGGTCAGTTCCTCGCGAAGCTCTTCACGCAGCTTGTAGTCCAGGTTCACCAGCGGCTCGTCGAGCAGCATCAGGGGTGCGTTCTTGGCCAGGGCGCGGGCCAGGGCCACGCGCTGCTGCTGGCCACCCGAGAGCTCGGCCGGCAGGCGGTTCAGGAAGATGTCGATGTGCAGCTTTTCGGCGAGTTCGCGCACGCGGCGGTCAATGTCGCCCTTGGACTGGCCGCTCAGTTTGAGCGGCGAGGCGATGTTGTCGAACACCGTCATAGACGGGTAGTTGATGAACTGCTGGTAGACCATCGCCACGTTGCGCTCGCGCACCGGCGTGCCGGTCACGTCGCGCCCGTCGACCAGCACGCGCCCGGTCGACGGCACATCGAGGCCGGCCATGATCCGCATCAGGCTGGTCTTGCCCGCCTGCGTCGCGCCCAGCAGCACCGTGACTGCGTCAGGCGCCGGAATCAGGCTCATGGGGTACAGGTGGACCGCCGGCCCGACCGTTTTGCCCACTTGCTCCAGGGAAAGTTGCATGTCTGGTTTCGAGGATGAAGCGTGAAGGAAAGCACACGCTCTGTTTTCGAGCGTTTTCGTTTTGGCGATTTTATTGTTCGTTTTTGTTCTTCTAAGTTCGGTATTTACCCTTAACGAACGGTTTTCTTTTTCCGTTATGTTCGGAGCCATCCGATTTCCGACCGCCCGCTGTCCATGAACCTGGCCCCCCGACACACCCATCTGCTGGACGTGGTGCGCACCCACGGACCGCAGACCATCGACGCCCTGGCCGAGCGCTTCGGCGTCACGCTGCAGACGGTGCGCCGCGACGTGCAGCGCCTGGCCGAAGCCGGTCTGCTCTCGCGTTTCCACGGCGGTGTGCGGCTTCCGGGTTCCACCACCGAGAACATCGCCTACCGCCAGCGCCAGGCGATGGAGTCGGAAGCCAAGATGCGCATCGCCCGGGCGATTGCGCAGCGCGTGCCCAACGGCTGCTCGCTGATCCTCAACATCGGCACCACCATTGAAGCCGTCGCCCACGGCTTGATGCAGCACCGTGGCCTGCGCGTGATCACCAACAACCTGCACGTGGCCGCCCTGCTGAGCGCCAACCCGGACTGCGAAGTGATCGTGGCCGGCGGCCAGGTGCGCGGCGCCGACCAGGGCATCGTGGGCGAAGCCACGGTGGACTTCATGCGCCAGTTCAAGGTCGACATCGGCCTGATCGGCATCAGCGGCATCGAGGCCGACGGCACGCTGCGCGACTTCGACTACCGCGAAGTGAAGGTCGCGCGAACCATCATCGAGCAGTCGCGCGAGGTCTGGCTCGCGGCCGACCGCAGCAAGTTCAACCGTCCGGCGATGGTGGAGCTGGCGCGGCTGGACGACGTGGACGTGCTGTTCACCGACGAGCCGCCGCCGCCGCCGTTCGACGACCTGCTGGCGCAGGGCGATGTGGAGTGCGTGGTCGCCGGCCGCGACGCCGCCTGATCCTTTCGACAAAACAAGAGGCGAGACATCCCATGAGCTATCTGCTGGCCCTGGACCAGGGCACCTCCAGTTCGCGCAGCATCGTGTTCGACCAGGCCGGCCGTGTGGTCGCGATGGCGCAGCGCGAGTTCCGCCAGATCTACCCGCAACCCGGCTGGGTCGAGCACGACCCGCGCGACCTCTGGAACACGCAACTGGAGACCGCGCGCGAAGCGCTGGCCAAGGCCGGGCTGAAGGCCGGCGACATCCGCGCCGTGGGCATCACCAACCAGCGCGAGACCACGGTGGTATGGAACCGAAAGACGGGCGAACCGGTCTACAACGCCATCGTCTGGCAGGATCGCCGCGCGGAAAGCACCTGCGTGGCGCTGCGCGAACGCGGCCTCACCGACAGCGTGCTGCAGAAAACCGGGCTGCGCATCGACGCCTATTTCTCCGGCACCAAGCTGCAGTGGATCCTGGATCACGTGCCCGGTGCGCGCGCCCAGGCCGAGGCCGGCGAGCTGGCCTTCGGCACGGTCGACAGCTGGCTGATCTGGCAGCTCACCGGCGGCGCGGCCCATGTGACCGACCACAGCAACGCCGCGCGCACCATGCTGTTCAACATCCACACGCAGCGATGGGACGAGGAGCTGCTGGCGGCGATGAATATCCCGGCCGCCATGATGCCGACCGTCCTGCCCTCCAGCGCCCACTTCGGCGAGGTGCGTCCCGAATGGTTGGGCGGCCCGCTGGTGATCGGCGGGGTCGCGGGTGACCAGCAGAGCGCGCTGTTCGGCCAGGCCTGCTTCCAGGCCGGCATGGCCAAGAACACCTACGGCACCGGCTGCTTCATGCTGATGCACAACGGCGAGCGCTTCCAGACCAGCCAGAACGGCCTGATCACCACCGCCGCCGCGCAGCCGCCCGGCAAGCCGCAGTACGCCTTCGAAGGCAGCGTCTTCATCGGCGGCGCGGTCGTGCAGTGGCTGCGCGACGGCCTGCGCGCCATCCAGTCCAGCAGCGAAGTGCAGGCCCTAGCCGAGAGCGTGCCCGACGCGGGCGGCGTGGTGCTGGTGCCGGCCTTCACCGGCCTGGGCGCGCCCTACTGGCAGCCCGACAGCCGCGGCAGCATTGTTGGCCTCACGCGCGGCAGCACCATTGCCCACATCGCGCGCGCAGCGCTGGAAAGCATCGCCTTCCAGAGCGCCGCCCTGCTCGACGCCATGAGCCGCGACGCAGTGGCCAGCGGCGGCGTGCCGGTCAACGAGCTGCGGGTGGATGGCGGCGCCTGCGTCAACGACCTGCTGATGCAGATCCAGGCCGACCTGCTGGGCATTCCGGTGGTGCGGCCGGCCGTGATCGAGACCACCGCGCTGGGCGCGGCCTACCTCGCCGGCCTGCACGCCGGGGTCTACGCCGGGCTGGACGAGCTGTCGAAGCAGTGGCGCGCCGAGCGCACGTTTCACCCGACGCTGTCGCGCGAGCGGGCCGCCGAAAAAATGGCCGAATGGGAGCACGCGGTCAGGCAGACCACCGCGCCCTGAGCACCGCGGGCGGCGACAATTCCGGCATGAACACGTCCACCCATCCCCTCATCACCTTCATCGGCGGCGGCAACATGGCCAGCGCCATCATCGGCGGCCTGGTCCGCCAGGGCCATCCCGCCAGCGCCCTGCAGGTGGTCGAACCCTGGGACGAGCAGCGCGCGAAGCTGGCGCAGCAGTTCCCGGGCATGGCCGTGCTGGGCGCTGCCAGTGCCGAGCTGCAGCCGTCAGAGCTGGTCGTGTGGGCCGTCAAGCCACAGACCTTCAAGGACGCTGCGGCCGCCACCAACCTCTTTGTCGCTGGCGCCCTGCATCTGAGCGTGGCCGCCGGTATCACCAGCGAGAGCATTGCCCGCTGGCTGGGCAGTGAACGCATCGTGCGGGCCATGCCCAACACACCCGCCCTGGTCGGCCTGGGCATGACCGGTCTGATGGCGCGCGCCGCCGTGACGGCCGACGACAAGACCCTGATCGAGCGCGTGGTGCGCACCACTGGCGAGATGGTGTGGGTGAATGTGGAAGCGGACCTGGATGCCGTGACCGCGCTCTCGGGCTCCGGCCCCGCCTACGTGTTCTTCTTCCTGGAAGCGATGCGCGACGCCGGCGCCCGCATGGGCCTGGCGCCCGAGGTGGCGCAGCAGCTGGCCATCGGCACCTTCATCGGCGCCGCCACACTGGCCCAGCGATCCACCGACCCGCTGCAGACCCTGCGTGAACGCGTCACCTCCAAGGGCGGCACGACCTACGCGGCCATCACGTCGATGGAAGCGTCAGACATGAAGGCGCTGTTCGAGAAGGCCCTGGTCGCCGCTCAGACGCGCGCCGCCGAACTGGGCGCCGAGTTCGGCAAATAGGGCTCAGCGCAGGGCAATGCCCAGCACGACGCCGACGAACACCGTGAACCCCAGCCAGTGGTTCAGGCGGAAGGCCTTGAAGCAGCCGTCGCGCGTGCGATCCTTGACGAGCCGCCAGTGCCAGACCACCTGGGCCAGCGCCACCAGCAGCGTCGCGCTCCAGACCGACGGACTCACCTGCCCCCACAGCACCGCGGTCCAGAGGCCCAGGAACACCAGATAGAACGCGGTGACCGCCGGCACATCGGCGTCGCCCAGCGTGATGGCCGAGGTCTTCATGCCGATGCGCAGGTCATCGTCGCGGTCGACCATGGCGTACTCGGTGTCGTAGGCCACCACCCAGAACAGGTTGCCCGCCATCAGTGCCCAGGCCTGCCAGGGCACGTTTTCCGTCACGGCGGCAAACGCCATCGGAATGCCGAAGCTGAAGGCCACGCCCAGCACCGCCTGCGGCATCGACACGTGGCGCTTGGCATAGGGGTAGATCAGCGACAGCACCAGCCCGAGGAAGGACCAGGCAATGGTCGCGGCATTGGTGGTCAGCACCAGCAGGAAGGCCACGAAAGCCAGCACGGCGCCGACCGTCAGCGCCTCTTTCACGCCCACCCGCCCGCTGGTCACCGGCCGCTGTGCCGTGCGTTTGACGTGCCTGTCGAACTCGCGGTCGGCCACGTCGTTGACGCAACAGCCGGCGCTGCGCATGAGTACGGTGCCGGCCACAAAGACGGCCAGCAGGTGCAGACCCGGGAAGCCCTGCGCCGCGATCCACAGCGCCGACAGCGAGGGCCACAGCAGCAGCAGCCAGCCAGCAGGCCGGTTCCATCGGATCAGGTCAAGGTAGAGCGCCAGCTTCGACGGGCGCGGGTCGGGCAAGGCAGCGGAATTCATGAAAGTCTCTTGACGCCTGGCAGTTCGCAGGCGTAGATGGAATTGCGCAGTTCGGCGATGGCTTCATAGCGCGTGAAGCTGCGGCGCCAGGCCAGCACCACGCGCCGCGTCGGCGGGTCGCCGTCGAACGGCAGGTAATGCACGAAGGCGGCGTCGCCCATGTCCTGCGAGTTGTCGGCGGAGCCGTCCAGCGCCGAGCGCGGCACCGACAGCCGCGGCACCAGGGTCACGCCCATGCCGGCGGCGACCATGTGCTTGATCGTCTCCAGCGACGAGCCCTCGAAGCTCTTGCGGATGCCTTCGGTGTCGCTCGAATAACGTGCGAACTCGGGACAGACTTCCAGCACGTGGTCGCGGAAGCAGTGCCCGTTGCCCAGCAACAGCATGGTCTCGTTCTTGATCTCGTCGGTGGTGATGGTCTTGCGACGCGCCAGCGGGTGGTTGGCCGGCACGGCGGCCATGAAGGGCTCGTCGTACAGCGGCGCGATGGCCAGGTTGGTGTCGGGGAAGGGCTCGGCCAGGATCGCGCAGTCGATCTCGCCCAGACGCAGCTGCTCCAGCAGCTTGACGGTGAAGTTCTCCTGCAGCATCAGCGGCATCTGCGGCGTGCGCTCGATGACCTGGCGCACCAGCGAAGGCAGGATGTAGGGGCCGATCGTGTAGATCACGCCCAGCTTGAGTGGCCCGGCCAGCGGGTCCTTGCCGCGCTTGGCGATCTCCTTGATCGCCGCGGCCTGCTCCAGCACAGTCTGCGCCTGGCGCACGATCTGCTCGCCCAGCGGCGTCACCGCGATCTCGCTGGCATTGCGCTCGAAGATCTTGAGCTCCAGCTCCTCTTCGAGCTTCTTGATCGCAACGGACAGCGTGGGCTGCGACACGAAGCAGGCCTCGGCGGCCTTTCCGAAGTGCTTCTCGCGCGCCACTGCCACGATGTATTTGAGTTCGGTGAGCGTCATGAGGATATTTTGCTCCCCCCGCGCCGCAGGCGGCGCGGGGGGGTCAAGCCTTGAGGTATTCGGCCTTGGTCCCGAGCCATCGGCCGACATGCCGCTCGGCCGCTTCCGGAAAGCGGGCCAGCATGTCAGCGGCCGCCCCGCGCGCCCATTCCAGCAGGTGGGTGTCGGTCGCGAGGTCGGCGAAACGCAGCAGCGCGGCGCCGGACTGGCGGGCGCCGAGGAATTCGCCCGGGCCGCGGATCTCCAGGTCGCGGCGCGCGATCTCGAAGCCGTCGTTGGTTTCCGCCATGGCCTTGAGGCGTTCGCGCGCTGTCTCGCCCAGACGGCCCCCTTCGTTCGGGGTGAAGAGCAGCACACAGGCCGACGCCGCAGCGCCGCGGCCCACCCGGCCGCGCAGCTGGTGCAACTGGCTCAGGCCGAAGCGTTCGGCGTGCTCGATCACCATCAGCGAAGCATTGGGCACATCCACCCCCACTTCGATCACCGTGGTCGACACCAGCACGCCCATGTGCCCGTCGCTGAACAGGCTCATCACCGCCTTCTTCTCGGCCACCGGCATGCGGGAGTGCAGCAGCCCGACCAGCACACCGGGCAACAGCTGCGAAAGCTCGGCGTGCGTCTCGGTGGCGTTGGAGAGATCGATCGCCTCGCTTTCCTCGATCAGGGGGCAGACCCAGTAGACCTGCCGGCCTTCGGAGACCTGGGCTTGGATGCGCTCGATCACCTCGTGGCGGCGGCTGTCGGACAGCACCTTGGTGACAATGGGCGTCCGGCCCGGTGGCAGTTCGTCGATGGTCGAGACGTCGAGGTCGGCGTAGTAGCTCATTGCCAGGGTCCTGGGAATCGGCGTGGCCGACATCATCAACAGATGCGGCTCAGATACGGGCTGCCCCCACGCTCCACCGCTTCGCGGGTCGCTGCCCCCCGGGGGGGCTGCATCGCCTTGGGGCGGCCCGGCGGCGATGCCCTCCCCCAACTTGCTGCGAAGCGCCAGACGCTGCGCGACGCCGAAGCGGTGCTGCTCATCGATGATCGCCAGGGCCAAGTTCTTGAATTGCACCTGGTCCTGGATCACGGCGTGGGTGCCGACCACCAGCGCGGCCTCGCCGCTGGCGATCAGGGCCAGCATCTCGGCGCGCTGCTTTTTCTTCTGGCTGCCGGTCAGCCAGGCCACGCGCTTGCCCAGGGGCGCAAGCAACGGTTCCAGCCAGCCGATGAGCTTGGCGAAGTGCTGCTCGGCCAGGATCTCGGTCGGCGCCATCAGCGCGCATTGCCAGCCGCTGTCGATGGCGATCGCTGCGGCCAGCGCGGCGACCACGGTCTTGCCCGAACCCACATCGCCCTGCAGCAGGCGGTGCATCGGCACGGCGCGCGCCAGGTCGTGCGCGATCTCCTCGCTCACGCGGCACTGGGCACCGGTCAGCGCAAACGGCAGCACCGCCAGCAGCTGTTCGTGCAGGCCACCGTCCGTGGTCCTCAGCGCGGGTGCGCGCAACGCATCGCGTTCGCGTTTGGCGGTCAGCTGCGAGAGTTGCTGTGCCAGCAGTTCTTCGGCCTTCAGGCGCTGCCAGGCCGGATGGCTGCGGTCTTCCAGCGCCCCCAGCGACACGTCCGGCCCCGGGTGGTGCAGGTACTCCAGTGCCTGGCGCAGCGACATGAGCGGAGCGCGCAGGCCGCGCAGCGCGTCCTGCAGCGAAGTCAGCAACGGCAGCGGCAAGGTCTCGCTCAGATCGGCGCGCCGCAAGCCGCCGACCACCGCCTTGCGAAGGTAGGCCTGCGGCAGCTGGGCGCTGGTCGGATACACCGGCGTCAGTGCGTCGGGCAGTTCGCCGCCAGCCGCGTGAAAGGCCGGGTGCATCATGGTCTTGCCCATGAAGCCGCCACGCACCTCGCCGCGCACCCGCACCCGTGCGCCGACTGCCAGGGTCTTTTGGTGCGCGGGGTAGAAGCTGAAGAAGCGCAAGGCGCAGGTGTCCGACCCGTCGTCGATCGTCACCAGCAGCTGGCGGCGCGGGCGATAGGTGATCTCCTGTTTCGTGACTGTGGCTTCGACCTGCACGACTTCGCCATCGCGCGCCTCGCGCAGCGTGACGATGCGGGTCTCGTCTTCGTAGCGCAGTGGCAGGTGCAGCGCCAGGTCAATGTCCCGCACCAGCCCGAGCTTGTGCATCGCCTTCTGCGGGGCGGACAGTTCCTTGCGTGGGGCTGTGGGCGGCGCAGCGTCGGGCATGGGAGAATTCTGCCTGTATTTTTATCCACCCCTCCCTGTTTCCACTTGGAACGGGCCTTGTCCGGCCCTCAAGCAGCATGCCCGAATCCAGCCCTGCCCCGACCCGCGTCTTCACCGTCGCCGACTTCGATTTCCAGCTTCCCGAATCCCTGATCGCTCAGCACCCCGCCGCCGAACGCAGCGCCTCGCGCCTGCTCGACGGCACCGGGCCACAGCCAATTGACCGCATCTTCCGCGCGCTGCCCGGCCTGCTGCGCAGCGGCGACCTGCTGGTGTTCAACGACACGCAGGTGGTCAAGGCACGTCTGTTTGGCGAGAAGGCCAGCGGTGGCAAGTTCGAGATCCTGATCGAGCGCGTGCTGCTGCCGCACGAGGCGCTGGATGGTTCGGGGCAGGAAGTCGTGGCCCACATCCGCGTGAGCAAGAAACCCCAGCCGGGTGGCCTGCTCCACTTGGCCGGCGGGTTGAATGGCGGCGGTTTTGACGCGGTGTTCCTGGGCCGCTGGCCCGACGAGCGGGGACAACTTTTCCGCCTGCGCCTCGAAGGCCCGGCGGGCGAAACACCCTACGAATTGATGGCGGGCCACGGCCACGTGCCGCTGCCGCCCTACATCACGCACGGGGACGACGCCGACGACGAGCGCCGCTACCAGACCGTGTTCGCGCGCGTCCCCGGCGCAGTGGCCGCACCCACCGCAGCGCTGCATTTCGACGAAGGCGTGTTGTCCGCGCTGGACGCGCACGGCGTGCGCCGCGCGAACGTCACCTTGCACGTGGGCGCCGGCACCTTCGCGCCGATGAAGACCGAGCGCATCGAAGAACACGTGATGCACCACGAGCGCTACGCGATCCCACCCGAGACGCTGCAGGCCATCGCCGACTGCCGCGCGCGCGGCGGCCGCGTCGTGGCAGTCGGTACGACCACGGTGCGCACGCTGGAGAGCTGGGCGCGCAGCGGCGAGGTGCAGGGCGACACCAACATCTTCATCACGCCAGGTTTCGAGTTCCGTGTGGTCGATGTGCTGGTCACCAACTTCCACCTGCCCAAGAGCACGCTGATGATGCTGGTCAGCGCGTTCGCCGGGTACGAGCGCGTGATGGCGCTGTACCGCCACGCGGTGGCGCAGGGCTACCGTTTCTTCAGCTACGGCGACGCGATGCTGCTGGAGCGCAGCTCCAGCTGACGTTCAGGCGCCGAGATCCAGCAAGACGCGACCAGCCTCGATCTTCACCGGCCAGGTCTTGATGGCCTCGGTGCAGGGTGCGAAGGTTGGTGCACCGCTGCGCAGGTCGAAGCGCCCCTGGTGGAACGGGCATTCGATCTCGTGGCCTTCCACGAAGCCGTCGCACAGCTTGGCGTTGCCATGGGTGCAGAGGTTGTCGGTGGCGAACACCTCGCCGTCGACGGAGAACAGCGCGATGTCGCGCCCGCCCGGTGCCACCGGAATGCCCGCCCCTTCGAACAGATCGGCCTCGGCGGCCACGTCGGTCCAGTTGCTCATGAGTGCTGTCCTGTTCAGATGGGGTAGATGATGGAGTTGGGAATCATCTCGCTGTCGTAGATGCAGTGACGCTGCGAGAACTTGAACCCTTCGGGCGTGCTTACCACGATGTCCAGATAGCGACCCACGTTGAACACGCTGCTCGCGCCGTCGAGCTTGGTGCGGAACACCGCGTAGTTGGCTTCGCAGTGCCAGCGACCTTGCGCATCGACCTCGCGCACGACCGGCGCGCCCACCACATGCCGCTGGTAGTACGGGTCGTGGAACAGCGTCTCCTGGATGCCGTAGACGCGGTCGCGCAGCATGGCCTGGCTGTCGAAGGCCAGCGTCGACAGCGGAAAGCCCCGCTCATGGTTCTCGCGCGGCTGCAGCTTGTAGACGCCGTCGGTGGTGAAGAAGTTGGGCCAGAGTTCCCACTGGCCGCTGTCGACCGCCGACGCGTAATCGCTGTAGAGCGCCTGCAGCGCCTGCCAGGTCTCGAAGTCCACTTTGACGAGCGCGCTCATGCGGCACCCCCTGCGTTCTCCCGAGGGGCTTCCATGACTTTCCGCCAGTATTCATACATGCCGCGGATCAGGGTCTCCGTCACCATGTGATCCGTCTCGCCCACCTCGCGCCCGCCCAGCTCCGCCAGCGCGCGGTGCTGCGGTTTGCTTTCAAAGGCCTGCTGCGAGAACTCGATCACCTCGCCGTCGTCGGCGCTCACGAAGCCGGCTGGGCCGAACAGGTTGGCCTGGCGCAGGCGGCGCTCGGTCATCTCTGGCGTGTCGTCCTCGAAGCCGAAATGCGTCCACACAAAGTCGAAGGCGCCGTGACCGTCGGGCTGGATGTGGCGCGTGCTCACGCTGTTGACCTGCTGCTGGAAGATGACGCTGGGGAACAGCGTGGTCATCACGGCGGTGGGCATCTGCTCGCCCAGCTGCCACCAGGGCTCGGGAACGATGTCCAGAAAGCGTTTGTCTTCCAGTTCCATCGCGGCCTTGAAGCTGGACACCTGCGTCACCTGCGCCGCCTGGCCGCTGGCCTGGCCCATGCTGCCGCGGGTGGACACCATGGCCGCGTGGCGGTGGTGGGCGTCCATGCGCAGCTCGCTCTTGTTGTCCGCGCGCCAGAGACCGAAGGTGACGAACCAGGTGTGAAGCAGGCCCGGGTGGTACGGGTCCTTGATGTTCTCCTGCATCAGCTTCCAGTTGCCCGGAATGCGCTGGCGGTTGTAGCCCAGGATGGTCAGCTTGCGGCCGTTGAACAGGCGGTCGAAGTACTGCAGGATCGTCGGCCCCATGTAGTCCTCCAGCGACTCGACCTCGTGGTCGAAGGACGCGAACACCACGCCGCCGCGCACCGCCACCTTGAGCTTGGTGAGCGCATGGTCCTTGGGATTGAAGTCGGCCGGCATGCCGCCGTTGACCTTTCCGTCCTGCCGCACGCCGCGCCGGAACGGCACGCCCTGCAGGTCGCCGTTGGGGGCGTAGCTCCACTGGTGATAGGGGCAGACGAACTCGGTCTGGTTGCCATGGCGCTTGCGGCAGAAACGCATGCCGCGGTGCGCGCAGACGTTCTCGACCACGTGGATCTGGCCGTCGGAGGCGCGGGTCATGATGACCGAGCGCTCGCCGACCACGGTGCGTTTGAAGTCGCCGGGGTTGGGGATCTCGGCCTCCAGGCCCACGTAACACCAGTGGCCCTGGTAGAAGAAGCGGTCAAGTTCGCGCTGGTGGCGCTGTTCGTCGGTGTAGACGGCGAAGGGAATGCGGCTGGTGCCGCCTCCTTCCCACTGCAGGGTGTCGGGCCCCGTGGCTGGGTTCATGCGTTGTCTCCTGTTCTTGTGAACCCGGATCATGGGGAGCGCAATCCCATCCGGCAAGTGAATTCCAGTGATACGCTTTATTCACCGCATGAATGGGAAGCGCTGTGAAGCTCACCGACCTTGATCTCAATTTGCTGCTGGTGTTCGACCGCCTGGTGCAGGACGGCCGTGTGTCGCGCGTGGCCGACGCGCTGGGGCTGAGCCAGCCGGCGGTGAGCAACGCGTTGCGCCGCCTGCGCGATGCATTGGGCGACGAGCTGTTCGTGCGCACTCCCACGGGCATGGCGCCCACGCCGTATGCGCAGCAGCTGGCCGGACCGGTGGCGCAGGCACTGCAGGCCCTGCAGGGCGCGCTGAACGTGCGCGCCGCGTTCGATCCTGCCCGCAGCGAGCGCTGTTTCACGCTGGCCATGACCGACGTGGGCGAGATCTACTTCCTGCCGGTGCTGATGGACGCGCTGGCCCGGCAGGCGCCGGGTGTGACGCTGCAGGCCGTCACCGTGGCCGACGCCGCCCTGGGCGAGGACATGGCGGCTGGCAGGGTGGACATCGCCCTCGGATCGCTGCCCAAGCTGCAGGCGGGCTTTTTCCAGCAGGCGCTGTTTCGCCAGCACTACGTGGCCCTGATGCGCGCCGGCCACCCGCTGGCGGCACGCACGCAGATCACGGCCGCACAGTACCGGCAAGCCGCCCATGTGCGCGTGGTCTCGGCCGGCACCGCGCACGGTCAGGTCGACGATGCATTGCACAAACTCGGCATGGTGCGCACGGTGCAGTTGACGGTGCCCCACTACGTCGCACTGGGCCATGTGCTGGGCAGCGCCGACCTGGTGGCGACCGTGCCGCAGCGCCTGGCCGAGCGCCTGGCTGGCCCGCACCAGTTGGTCGCGCGTCCGCTGTCGCTGCGCCTGCCGACCAGCACCATCGCCCAGCTGTGGCACGCCCACCTGCATCGCGACCCCGGCCACCAGTGGTTGCGCGGGCTGATTGCGCAGTGTTTCGGCGCTCCGTAGCGTTCGTGCAACTGTCAGCGCTGGCAACAGTCGCGTCATCGCGTGTTTGTTCTGGCACTAAAGCGCTACAGATTCGGTGAAATTTGTGACGTTTGAGCACCTGAGACCTAAGAGCCACCCAAATGCAATGGACCGAGCAGGCACAATAGCGGCCACCTGTCACCACCGCCGAGAGTTCTCTGTGATCGAAATGCTGTTCCGCCTGGGATTTGCCCTGCTGCTGTCTGTGGGCCTGGCCCTGCTGCTGGCCTGGGGATGGTCCAGTTCGGACGAGCGGACGGCCGTGGTGACGGACGCTCCGCAGCCCTCCGCAGCGACGCCAGCGCCGCTGCGCTGATCCGGCGCCGGCGACTTCGCCGGCCCAAAGTCGGACCACAATGGCGCCATGCGCGCCCCGCTTTTCTGGAAAGCCCGCGCCCTCGGTCTGGGGGCGCTGCTGTCTTTCTTCGTCCCTGCCGCGTTCGCCGAAGAAAGCTCCCGTTACGCCACCCAGGGGCTGTGCGCCGGTTACCCGCGTGTCGCATTGACCGTGGCCAAGGGTTGGTGCGTCGGCCTGGTGGCCGATGCGCGCGACGGTCTGCAGATGCCGCGGCGCCTGCTCGAAATTGCCCCGGGACGCTTCTGGATCACCGACATGGGCAACTGGGAGCCCAAGCGCGGCCGCCTGCTGGAGCTGAATACCGCCGGCCAGGCCGGCGACGCTGGCCGGATCAAGGTGCTGGCCAGGGGCCTCGACCGTCCGCACGGCCTGGTGCAAGGCCCCGACGGCAAGGTCTATGTAGGCGAGGCCGGCACCATCTGGCGCACACCCACCGCTGCCCTGGCACGCGAGGACCTGCTTCGCGACCTGCCAGCCGACGGCGCCCACCCGCTCAAGGAGCTCGCGTTCGGCCGCAAGGGGAATTTCTATCTCAACCTGGGTTCGGCCAGCGATGCCTGCCGCAACGAGCGGCAGGAACAGCCACTGCCCTGCCCGGAAACCGAGGGCGACCGACCCCGGGCGGCAGTCTATGAAGCGACGCTGCAGGGCACTGAACAGAAGATCCAGCACCTGCGTCCGTTCGCGACCGGCCTGCGCAATTCGCTGGGGCTGGCCGTGACGCTGGACGCCAGCGGCACCGAGCGGGTCTGGCAGGCTGAAAACTCGATCGATTACACCGACGCCAGCGCGCCCGCCGAAGAGCTGAACGAGTTGGCGCGCGGCGCGCGCTACGGCTGGCCGTATTGCGTGAGCGACGCGCGCGGCCGCAGTGTGTTGGCGCGCGGCTACGAAAACCGGGGCCGTTGCCAGCGCCCAGCCCAGCATCCGCCATTCCTGGCCCTGCCGGCCCATGTCGCGCCATTGCAGCTGCTGGCCGTCCCGCCTGCAGGAGAAGGACAGGCTGCGCGGCCCTGGAGCGGGCGCCTGCTGTCGGTCTGGCACGGCTACCGCACACAGGGCCACCGCGTCGTCGGCTGGCGCATCGGCCCCGACGGCCGCCCAACGGGCGCGGCAGAAAACATCGTGTCCGGCTGGCTGGGGATGCCCGGCCTGCGCCCGCAGGGCACACCGGCAGGCATCACGGTCGACCGGCAGGGGCGGCTGTGGATCGTCGAGGACCGCAACCGCAGCGTGCTGGTCGTCGCCCCCGAGACCCCGAAGAAAAGCGGCTCCTGAGCTCCGGTTGGCGCCATCTGTGGCGCACCGGCCACCGCCCGTCTCATGTTGAGACGGAGCGCCCGCCGCCTTGACAAGGATCAATTTGCGGCCCGGGACGGCTGATAGCCTGAGGACATTCCCCCAGAAACCCAAGGAGCCATCCATGAAACGCACCCTGATTTCCCTGTCGGCCGCCCTGCTGGCGCTGTCGGCCTGGGCCGGCCCTGCCGACGACGAAGCGGCCATCAAGCTGGCGACCGGCGCCGGCTGCATGACCTGCCACCACATCGAACCCGGCGCCAAAGGCCCCAATGGCATGGCACCGATCGGCCCGGCCTGGCGCGATGTGTCGGCCAAGTACAAGGCACAAAAAGGCGCACAGCAGCAGCTGACCGCCACCGTGCTCGCCGGCTCCAGCCCGTACGAAAGCCACTGGAAGGACAAGGTCAGCGGTCTGGCCATGCCGCCGAACAAGGTGGCAATCACCGAAGCCGACGCGGCCAAGCTGGTGTCCTGGATCCTGGCCCTGGAAGCCAAGAAATAAAAAGCCGCCCCCACGCTCCGCCGCTGCGCGGGTCGCTGGCCCCTTGACCGGGGAGGGACCCGGTCAATACCGGGTCGTGGGGCCGACCCGCCTTGGGGCGGCCCGGCGGCAGGTCACCTGGAGCGCTCGGCGACAATCGCCGGATGCTCCAGTTCGACGTTCTCAAGACCGAGGGCCACGCTCGCCGTGGCCGCCTCACCCTCAACCACGGCGTGGTTGAGACCCCCATCTTCATGCCCGTGGGCACCTACGGCACCGTCAAGGGTGTCACGCCCGCGAGCCTGGAAGACATGGGCGCCCAGATCATTCTGGGCAATACCTTCCACCTCTGGATGCGTCCCGGCCAGGACGTCATGAAGAGCTTCGGCGGCCTGCACGGCTTCGAGAAGTGGAACAAGCCCATCCTCACCGACTCGGGTGGCTTCCAGGTCTGGTCGCTGGGCGCGATGCGCAAGATCACCGAAGAAGGCGTGACGTTCGCGTCGCCCGTCAACGGCGACAAGCTGTTCATGTCGCCCGAGGTGAGCATGCAGATCCAGACCGGTCTGAACAGCGACATCGTGATGCAGCTGGACGAGTGCACGCCGTACGAGACCAACGACCACCTGACCACCGAGGCCGAAGCGCGCAAAAGCATGGAGATGAGCCGCCGCTGGGCGCTGCGCTCCAAAGAAGAATTCGCGCGGCTGGAGAACCCCAACGCGCTGTTCGGCATCGTGCAGGGCGGCATGTTCGAGCCCCTGCGCCAGGAGTCGCTGGAAGCGCTGGTCGAGATGGACTTCCCCGGCTACGCCATTGGCGGCGTGAGTGTGGGCGAACCCAAGGAACAGATGCTGCAGATCATGGCGCACACGCCGCACCGGCTGCCGGCCCACAAGCCGCGCTACCTGATGGGTGTGGGCACGCCCGAGGACCTGGTGCAGGGCGTGGCCGACGGCGTGGACATGTTCGACTGCGTCATGCCCACGCGCAACGCGCGCAACGGCACGCTGTTCACCCGCTACGGTGACCTGAAGATCCGCAACGCCCGCCACAAGACCGATCACCAGCCGCTGGACGCGACCTGCACCTGCTACGCCTGCGCCGGCAAGGCCGGCGTGCCATGGGCCGACGGCGGGCGCGACGGTTTCTCGCGCGCATACCTGCACCACCTGGACCGCTGCGGCGAGATGCTGGGGCCGATGCTGTCGACCGTGCACAACCTGCACTACTACCTGAACCTGATGCGGGAAGTGCGCGCCGCGCTGGACGCGGGCCGCTTCGAGGCCTTCCGCCAGCAGTTCAAGGCCGACCGCGCGCACGGGGTCTGACACCCATGCACTCCCGGCTCGTGACCTTGCTGTGCCGGCTCGCCGGCGCCGCCCTCCTCCTGCTTGCCACCGGCTGCGCTACCCAGGTGGATTTCGCGCCCGAGCCCGGCCAGCCGGCCCTGCGCGTGCAGCAGCGCCTGCTGCTCACGCCCGCCAACGGTGGCGTGCAGATCACGCCACAGGACCTGCGCCCCGGCGACATCGTGCTCAGCTCGACCAACGGCATCGTCTCGATGGGCGTTCGACTGATCACGCTCGCGCCCGTCAGCCACGCCGCGCTCTATCTGGGCGACGGCACCTTTGTTGAAGCGGTGGGTTCCGGCGTGCGCACGCGCAGCACGCAGGAGTTCATGGACGACGAGACCACCATCGTGGCATTCCGGCACCCGGGCATGGGCGAGGCGCAGGTGACGGCACTGAACGCATTCACGCGCATGCACGTGGGCAAGAAGTACAACACCGCCGGCATCGTGCTGCAGGCACCGTTCAGCATCGGACGGCAGTACTGCGAGCTGCCGCTGATTCCCGGCCTGGTGCGGGACTTTTGCATCCGCGGTCTCGCCGCGATCCAGCTGGGCGCGGTCAAGAACGACCGCTTCTTCTGTTCGCAGTTCGTGCTCGAAGCCTACCGCCACGCCCAATTGCCGCTGACCTCCGCCGACCCGCGCCTCATCAGCCCGGCCGACCTGCTGCACATGCGCGAAGGCGATGTGCCATCGGTGCGCACAGAACAGGCACTGCAGTACGTCGGCCACCTCAAGGCACCAGCCCTGCCGACAGCCACCGAAGTGACCGTCGGACAGGCCGAGTAGCGCCCCGCCCAGCGGCGGAGCGTGGGGGCTCAATTCCCCACGTGCATGCTGAACAGCGCGCCGCTGGACAGGCGGCAGGTGCCTGAGCCCATGGTCGCCGAGTTCATCGTGTAGGCGCAGGTGATGTACCCGCCCCGGTTGCCGGCACCGTTGGCCAGGCCTTCTCGGCTGGAGCCTGCCTTGCGTGTTGCCTCTCCGCTGAACGATTCGCCGCCGATGACGGTATTGAACGTTCCACGTCCCTGCAGGTCGTTGGTGACACTGGCGTGCACGACGCCGAATCCGCTGGCCAGATCGTTGGCCGGGTAGAGCCGCGCGGTGAACACCAGTGGTGCTGCGGGCGCCGGCATCGCCACCGGTGTCTGCGCCGGCACAGCCTGCCCGGTGCGCGGATCGATCGGCACCACATAACAAGCTGCCAGCGCAGCGACCACCGCGGCCATGCTGGCCACCGCCAGCGGTCGGCGTGCAGAACGAACCACATTCAAGACATCCATACAGATCCTCAAGGCCCAAGCACATGCTTGTGCGCGCATGGTCATCGGTCCATGTCAAGAAACCACCATCCGAAAGCAAAGGCTTGTAAAGCGGTGCCGGCGGCATTGCCCGGAGATACCGCGGGCTTGCCCTACAGTGCAGCCATGCACTCACCGCCTCCACGCCGCCCCCGGCCCGTCTGGCTGCGCGCCCTGCTCTGGCCGTTCCAGTGGCTGCTGGCGCTGCTGATCCTGTTCGAGGAGTGGGGCTGGGAACCGCTGCAGCGTCTGCTGGCGCGCATCGGGCGCTGGCCTGGCTTCCGATGGATCGAAGGACTGGTGACTTCGCTGCCGCCCTACGCGGCGCTGGCCCTGTTTGCGCTGCCTGCCCTCCTGCTGCTGCCGGTCAAGCTGGCGGCGCTGTGGCTGATCGGCCAGGGCCAGGCGGTGCTCGGTCTGCTGATCATCCTGACCGCCAAGGTGGTGGGCACCGCACTGGTGGCGCGCCTCTTCACACTGACGCAGCCGGCCCTCATGCGCCTGGCCTGGTTCGCGCGCCTGTGGGCACGCTGGTCGGTCTGGAAGGAAGCCTTGCTGGCACAGGTGCGCGCCTCCTGGCCGTGGCGGGCGGGGCGGGTGCTCAAGCGCCAGCAGCAGCACCGCTGGGCGCGGTGGACCCGGTCATGAACCAGCCCGCCGTGCCCCGCCACGTGCTGCCCGTGCTGGTGATGGCACAGTTCGCCGGCACCTCGCTCTGGTTCGCGGTCAACGCGGTCATGCCCGACCTGCAGCGCGAGTTCGGCTGGCCGGCCACCGCAGTCGGCACCCTGACCTCGGCCCTCCAGTTCGGCTTCATCCTCGGCACGCTGGTTTTCGCGCTGCTGGCCATTGCCGACCGGTTCGCGCCGCGCCGCGTGTTCCTGTTCTGCGCATTGGCCGGGGCGGGCTGCACCGTGGGCGCCTGGGCAATGGTGGCGCACTACGAAGCGCTGCTGGTCTGGCGCTTTCTCACCGGCGTGTGCCTGGCCGGTATCTATCCGGTGGGCATGAAGATCGCCTCGCAGTGGTATTCGCGCGGGCTGGGCCCGGCGCTGGGTCTGCTGATCGGCGCACTCGTGCTGGGCTCGGCCAGTGCACACGCACTGCGTGCCATCGGCGACACCCTGCCCTGGCCATCGCTGATGCTGGGCGTGGCCGCGCTGGCAGCTGGTGGCGGCGTATTGCTGTTTGCCCTGCTGCCCGAGCCGCCCGGTGCCGTGGCCCGTGTGAGCACGCTGCAGTGGCGCGCGCTGGCGACCATCGGCACCGACGCGCGCGTGCGCAGCTCGGTGCTCGGCTACTTCGGTCACATGTGGGAGCTGTACACGTTGTGGGTGCTGATGCCGCTGATCCTGGCGACGCGGCTGCAGGGCACCAGCCTGTCGTGGGCCGCCTTCGTGGTGCTGGGCGTCGGCGCCATCGGCTGCGTCGCTGGCGGCTGGCTGGCGCCGCGGTTTGGCAGTGCACGTGTGGCGGCCGCACAGCTGGGCACCAGCGGCCTGTGCTGCCTGCTGGCGCCGCTGCTCATGCACGCACCCGATATCGCCTTCTACGCCTGGCTGCTGGTGTGGGGCATCACCGTCTCGGGCGACTCGCCGCAGTTCTCGACCCTGACCGCGCGCAACGCGCCACCACAGGCGGTCGGCAGCGTGCTCACGCTCACCAACAGCGCGGGGTTTGCGCTGTCGATCCTGAGCATCCTGCTGTTCGTCTCGCTGTCGCAGTCCGTGCCTCTTGGCTGGCTGCTGACCGGACTGGCCCCGGGGCCGGCGCTCGGGGTCTGGGCGATCTGGCGGCTCGTGCGCGAAGAGCGGCGGGCGGCGACGGGCATCCGGTAAAGTCCTTCCCCGAACAACCACCCTGGAGGATCCCCATGCCCGCACCCGCCTACGTCGCCCAACGCCCCACCGGCGCTTTCATCGGAGCCTCCTGGGCTGCCTTGCTGGTTGGTGCCGTGGTGTACCTGATGGGTCTGTGGAACGCCCAGATGCAGCTCAACGAAAAGGGCTACTACTTCACGCTGCTGATGTACGGCCTGTTCTCCGCCGTGTCCCTGCAGAAGTCGGTGCGTGACCGCATCGAGGGCATCCCGGTCACCGGCATCTACTACGGCCTGTGCTGGGTGTCGCTGGGCATCTCCGTGGCGCTGCTGACGGTGGGCCTGTGGAACGCCACGCTGGCCGCCAGCGAAAAGGGCTTCTACGCCATGGCCTTCCTGCTGTCGCTGTTCGGCGCTGTCGCGGTGCAAAAGAACATCCGCGACGTGGCGCAGTTCAACCGGGCGCACCCGGACGCCGACGCCGCAGTGGCCGAGTAAGTCGCGCCTGGCCGCCGACCGTCAGGTGGTTGCGGCCGTGCCTGCCTCTTGCGCCGGTTCCTTCGCCGACGCGCCACACGAGAAGCAGTAGCGCGCAAACGCGTTCTTGCGCGTGCTGCAGTGGCCGCAGCGGTCGAACAGACAGAGCCCGCAGTGCGGACAGAAGTCGGTCTTGCCGTCCTTCATGTCCACCGTGCGCTCGCAGCCCGGGCAGATGTTCTTGCCCATGCGCGCCTGCGCCAGGTCGTAGTCCATCTCGCGCTGGCGCGTCTGGGCCGGCTGCGCTTCGGCCGCCTTCTGGCGCTCCAGGTAGCGTTGCAGCGCCTGGATCGCGTAGCGGCCGCCGATCACGGTGAGCACGATGCCAACGATGTAGCGCACATAGCCGCCATAGCTGGGCAGGTAGGGCACCAGCTCGACGAAGAACGCAAACAGCGCGAAGAAGATGAAGCCCCAGACGAAGGGCCACGACGAACTCTTGCGGTACTTGCGGAACAGCCAACCCGCCACGGCCAGCAAGGGCAGCGTGAGCGCCAGCCGGTAGCCGAAGACACGCAGCTCCTGGGCATGCTGCGCCTGCTCGAACGTGTCGCTGGCCGCATTGCGCAGGGTCTGCAGTTCGGCCTGCGCGCGCTGCTCTTCCTGCTTCGCATCCAGCGCGATCTGCTGCTGTTTCTCCACCGAAGCAAGCGCATCACGCTCCAGCTTGCGCAGACCGTCGAGCTCGCGGGTGCGCTGCAGCACTTCCTGGTCCTGCTCGGAGCGCTGCGTGACGCTGCGTGTCGCCAGCCAGTTGTCGAAGGTTTCGCGGGCCGCGCGGTTGTCGGCGCGGGCCGCCTGCAGCTTCAGCTGCGCCTGCTCCAGCGCGGCCTGCGCCTCTTCCGAGACGCGCTGGGCGGACTTGATCGACTCCTTGAGCGCGGGCGTGCGCTGCGGGTCCATGAAGTCCTCCAGCGACTGCGACTGCTCTACCCGGGGCAAGTCGCCGACGATGGTGCTGCCCAGACCGGTCAGAAACCAGGCAAACAGGAACGCCACCAGCCACAGGCCCCGGTGGAACCACTTCTCCGACAGTCGCAAGCTCTTGCTCATTCGCTCTTCCTCCAGTGCTTTGATCGGTGATTGTGTCGCGCACGACGGAGCCATGTTCAGGGCACCGGTGCAAAGCACCGCGGCCATGCACTGTCCGGGCCGACATTTGCCACTGCCGGTATCGGATACGGCTACCGGCTAGGCCATTGGCAATAAGGGTGCGTCGCGAGGCTCGAGTTGAAATAGCGGCTGTCGGCGGTGACTTCGTCCGCCACCCAGGGTGGCAGTGCGACCGACTGGTCTTCGCTCGACAGCTCGACCTCGGCCACCACCAGTCCCGCGTTGTCGCCGAAAAACTCGTCGACCTCCCATACCAGTCCCGCATGATCCACGCGGTGGCGGATCTTGTCGATCAGCGGACCGTCGCACAGGGCCAGCAGCGCCTCTGCATCGGCCAGCGGAATCGGGTATTCGAACTCCGCCCGCGTAGCGCCGAACGTCATGCCCTTGATGGTGAGAAAAGCCTGCTCCCCCGCCATGCGCACGCGGACCGTCCGCTGCTTGTCGCGGTTGAGGTAGCCCTGCACGATGCGCTGACCTTTGGCGGTCCGCCAGTCGGCGCCTGTGACCAGGAACTTGCGTTCGATTTCAACGGCCATGGTTCACTTCCCTCCGCCAGGCACGAGCGAGATCGCCGTCCCGACCCCTTCCAGCCCTTGCTGGGCAGCCAACCCGGTAATGGCGCCATGCGTCATGGCGCGACGGATGTTGGTCAGCCATTTGGGAGCACCACTACTTCCCGCGGCGAACCGACTTGAGCTGCTCCAGCAACCAGACCTTGCTCTCCACGGCCACCGCATCCCCGCAACGGACCTGGTAGGCCTTGCCGCTGGAACTGCTGGTGGACGCTCCCAGCGTGATGAAGTCTTCCGTGGTCTTGACCAGGTCCTTGTCTTCCAGGTATTCCAGCTTTCTCATCAGGTGACTCTGTGCTTCGGCACCGGTGTACCAGGACCCGTTGCGGTTGAACTGGCACCCGGGCACTTGCAGCTTCTTGAAGACCGCGTCGATCTCGGCCCGCACAGCTGGCGGGGCAGGCGCGGCCATGGCCGGATTCAGCAGAAGCAAAGTGATCGCGACGAACGCGAGTTGGCGGCGAATGAACATGGGTGCTCACTGCGCCACAGCGGACTCGGCGATGCCAGCCAGCGCCTTGCGAAGATTCTCGACCGCCGGACACTGCGCGGCGGCGTGGCGCTGGGCCAGGAATGCCGGGTCGTTGTAGCCCAGCCAGGCCTGGCCGGAAGCGTCTTCCCAGACCAGCGCCTTGAGCGGCAGGTCGATGCCAACGGTCTGCTCGCACTCCATGAACGGCGTACCGCCTTGCGGGCTGCCGAAGATGAGCACCTCGGTCGGCCGCAGCGACTTGCCGATCTTGGCCGCGCCGGCGGCATGGTCGATGCGCGCAAACACGTTGAGACCCTTTTGCTTGACCACCTCTTCGAGGCGGGACATGGTGTCTTTGGCGTTCCGGGGACTCTTGACAGCGATCAGCCCCTCGGCGGACGACGCACCGAATGCCAACAGACCGAGAGACAGGGCGACGAAGAAAGAACGAAGGCGCATGTGAACTCCCTTTGAAAGCTGAAACAACGCTGCATGGTATCGGTGACCGCTGTCGAATCCGGCAATGTTGGATCGTCGTACAGCAGAAACTCCTGCCAATGGAGATTCTGATCCGACCCTGCACCCACGCCAACTCCCCATGACCAAAACGATCTACATCAGCCTGCCGGTCAGCAACCTCGACACCTCGATCGTCTTTTACAAGGCGCTGGGATTCGAGGACAAACCACAGTTCAGCAGCGTCGACACTGCCTGCATGCGCTGGAGCGACGCCATCTGCGTGATGCTGCTCAGCCACGCCAAGTGGCGCACGCTCACGCAGCGGCCGTTTCCGCCCGCGGGGACGAGTGCGTCGATGCTTTCACTGGCCCTGGAGAGCCGCGAGGCGGTCGACGCGATGAATGTGGCCGCTGCCGCGCACGGCGGCCAGGCCGACGCGAACCCGCCCGAGGACCACGGCTTCATGTACTCCCGGGACATTGCCGACCCCGACGGCCATCTGTGGGGCACCTTCTGGATGGACCCGACGGCGATGCCAGCGGCGGATCAAGGCTGAAGTCGCAGCGCCGCACGGCGGGCCAGGCTCTCCTCGGGCCAGATCGCATCCCGGTCGTAGTACTCCTCGAACGCCGGAACATCTGGGTCCAGCAGTACCCATGGCTGTTTGGACGCCGTGAAGATGTGGACATCCGGTGGCAACAGGTCCGGCTGATCGAGCGAGCCCACGCGGACGAACTTCACGACCGGACCAGCGCCCGCATAGTGGCTCCAGACCGCGACCTTGCAGACAGGACATCGGGCGATCTTCTGCCCGAGGCCGCTGTTGGACGGGGTATGCACCAGGTCTGGGTCCATGCCGAGGCTCACCACCCGGTCGGCCTCGATCATTGCATTGAGTGCAAACGCTGAGCCCGACTCCCGCTGGCACCAGCGGCAGTGACAGCAATGCACGAAGAGCGGAGCTGAAGTCATGCGGTAGCGGACGGCCTTGCAGTCGCAGCCACCTTCGACGGGAAACAGAGCAGAAGAATTCATGGCGAGTCTGTGCTAGTCTTCGAAGCTTTCGCGCGGTCTTACGTTCGAGTCGGCGCCTCGCGTTGGATCTGGGTTTGGCGGCTCCTGGCGGTGGACAGTTCAATCGGTGTTCTGGCCGATACGCCACAGAACGCCCGACGGGTCAGCGAGGCAGAAGTCTTTCATTCTCCAGGGCTGCGCCTCGATGCCGGTGCACGCGACGCCGTACTTCGACTCGACACCACTGGCCTGGACATGGTTCCACCAGGCTTCGACGTCCTCTACGAGGATGTGCATCATGAAGTTCTCGGCCAGCCCCTCGGCGCAGAAGTCCTGGAGCAGGAAGCTCACATGCCCGAAATGAAAGTAAGCGACGCCGCCCCCTTCGGATGCCTGGGTGAAGCCCAGATCTTTGTAGAACTGCTTGGAGACCTCGAAGTCCATCGACGGAACGAAAGCCTTGATTTCAGTGACGCGGAGGTTCGGCATGGCGGCTCTCGAGAGGCTCAACGAATGAAAGGGGCTTCACTGTCCCGGATGATCTGCGCATCTGCAGGGTACGGCATCCAGTCAACACGACGGGAAGTGCGACCGCTCATCGGGGCGACGGACTAGGCCGCCCTCTTGCCGCTGGGCGCGATTTGGCTCGCCTCATACAAGGCCATGGTGGCAGGCGCGGAGGCCAATTCGGCCAATTCTTTGGCGAACGAGCGAGATGCCGGAACGGCGAAGTGCGCTTGAAGCGACTGCATGGAATCCCAACGCTCCACGAACACCAAGCGACCGGCATTCTCGGCGTTTTGGCTGACGCCATGCTCGATACAGCCCGGTTCTTCACGCGAGCGAAGGACGTGTTCCTGGCTGAGAGTGAGCGCTTCTTGAAGCTTGCCTTCTTGAACCTGGACACTTCCGAGCACAACGATCATGGGTATCCCCTTGGTTTACGTGGAGGGTTAGAAGTCACCGCGCTCGCATGCGATTGCCTTTCGGGTTGTGCTCCAGCTCGCACAGGCCAAGCGCCTCCATGAGCGGCGGCACATACACACCGAACCGCCCGCGCAGACCCTTCTTCAAGCTGTACCAGCCACCAACTGGATTTGTGCTCGCGCGGCCCCAAGCCTCGACCGAGCCTTCCTTCGCGGGCTTCTGCCCATCGGCACCGCCCAGTTCGACCCAGTCTCCTGCCTTCTTGAGCATCGCGTGGAGATCTTCAATGCATCGAGCGTCGTAGTGCAGGACCGTGCTACCGACAGTGCAGACGATGATTGGCCTATCGTCCTTCTCGTCCATGTGCATCGTGTACTCCGACGTGCCGGGCGGTGTCTTCAACCTCCAAGGGTTGTCCTTCGTGCGATTCAATTGCGTTGCCATAGCGCTCCTTTCGGACGTGCTCGATGGAGGTAATCGCCAGGAACACGGCCAGCGGCCTAGACGAAGACGGCGCTCGGTATGCTCCCAGTGCATTGAGATGATGCACACACATTGCAGCTACCTCCCAAGCCATGTTTTCATCCTCGACTGACACGGGGTCGACTGACGAAAAGAGGTCCAGACCAGTGACGGTGGAAAGCTCCTTAAGGGGCTCCGACTTCTTGCGGAGTCCGGGAGGCACAGAGTCATTGGCCCAAGCCCATTTCCAAGTGTTGGAGTTTGCAGCGAAGCTCCCGATATTGATCACGGTCGCCTGCACCACCAACCGATCAGTTGAATCAAAGAACTGAAGTTTCTCAGAGATCTGATCCACATGCCATCGTGCATGAGCACCCAGGGCGAAGGTCTCTTGCAGGTAGTCTTGCTTCTTCTCAAGCTGATTGAAGCAATCGTCGACAAAATTTTGAAACTCATCATCAGACATGCTGCTCTCTCCGGGATTGGCAGGGGTGCAATGCGCTCATAAAGGAACAGCAAACCAGATGGCGGCTATGACGATCGTCAAGTAGATGCTGGCAGCAGCGGCCCCCAACGTGTTGCCCGAGGTGTCGTTGATCTCGAAGTGAAAGATGGCATTGAGCGTGTCACCAGCGATGTCTCCCGCCCGCTCGCGCAAGGTGAAGCCGAGTGCCGCAAAGGCAGCAGTGAGATAGGTGAGCCAATGTCGCAGAACAGGATCCATGCCCGGACCGTCGTAGTTGAGTGAGTGCGACAGGCCGTAAAGCCACCAGCACGCGACACTGACCAGAGCGCCGAACACGGCGCTGATGATTGCGAAGGTGATTCGGTTGCCAATTGCCATGATCTGGACCAGCCTTGAGACTAGGGTAGTGCTTGGCCCGCGAGTCGCATGCCCAACCTGGGAGCCTCGCTGGCCACTTGCAAGCTCTTGCGAGTCCACTCCAGCGAGGGGTTCGGGTTCACTGGCTCACAAGAAAGGAATGATGTCAGCGAGCACGTGCGCGAAGACCGCTGGAAACAACGCATTGGTCTTGACGTAGTACAGGCTGAGAACCAGGCCAAACGCAAGGATTGACACTGCACCCAGCGGGCCTTGATAGAGGTGGTAGAGCACGCGCACAAGCAGTGAAACGCCCAAGGCGACTGACAAGCCGTAGCCGCGCAGCCCCTTCAATAGGAACCCAAGCAGGAAGATTTCTTCGTAGGCGCCGTTGACCAGGGCAACGGCAACCACTGAAGAAAGAGAGACGGAAGCGCTAGATACGAGCGCATCGATGGGCTGCGACGGTTGACTCGCGATGAATGGTGCGATGGCGATCCAGCTCGCGATCAGGCTCGCGATATACAGGCCGATGCCCTTACCTAAGCCAGCAAGAGAAGGACTAGGGTACAGGCTTGAGAGGGAGTAGCCCCGCAGATAAAGCACGAGCAGCGCCAGGGCGCCGAAAACGACCTCCATTCCGATGAGGCCGAGCATGTTGCTATCGCTGAAAGAGCTGCTTTCGAATCCAGCCGCGACCGACTGGGTAGAAGACAGGATCGCCCAGCCAAAGCAGATGGCGGAAACAGATGCCGCTTCACCCGGCGTAGTGGTGGTTCGCGTACCCGTCAAAGTGAGCTCCAACGTTGATCAAAACCCGCATTACGGCAAACAACACCAATCGATGCCGTGAAAGACAGTCGCAGGATATCCGACAAGTCCAACGGGGTTCCTCCTCGGCCTGCCAGGCAGCCGGACCAAGCGCGCGAACGGGTTTTTCATCTGCACGACGGCCTGCAAACCGAGGAGGCTTGCGTCTTGTGGACAACAGCGTTTGTGTGCCAGGTGACTCGCATCAGCTCAGGGCCTTGCGGGTACGCCCAGCGGCCCGCCTGAACCCTGCGCCAGCGCAAACCGGCCCGCAAGGTCCGCGCGGGATAATCGCCGCTTCCTTTTGAAGCCCCGCACCGGACACCCCCCATGAGCTTTGCCCCCCTGCAGAACGACACTTTCCTGCGCGCCTGTCTGCGCCAGTCGACCGACCACACGCCGGTGTGGCTGATGCGGCAGGCCGGGCGCTACCTGCCCGAGTACTGCGCGACGCGCGCCAAGGCGGGCTCGTTCATGGGCCTGGCGACGAACGTGGACTACGCGACCGAAGTCACGCTGCAGCCGCTGGAGCGCTATGCGCTGGACGCGGCGATCCTGTTCAGCGACATCCTGACGGTGCCCGACGCGATGGGCCTGGGCCTGACGTTCCAGCAGGGCGAGGGTCCGAAGTTCGCGCGCAACATCCGCACCGAGGCCGATGTGGCCACGCTGGCCGTGCCGGACATGGAAAAGCTGCGCTATGTGTTCGACGCGGTGACCAGCATCCGCAAGGCGCTGAACGGCCGGGTGCCGCTGATCGGCTTTTCTGGCAGCCCCTGGACCCTGGCCTGCTACATGGTCGAGGGCGGTGGTTCGGACGACTACCGCGCGGTCAAGAGCCTGATGTACAGCCGCCGAGACCTGATGCACCGCATCCTGGCGATCAACGCCGACTCGGTCGCAACCTACCTGAACGCGCAGATCGACGCTGGCGCGCAGGCAGTGATGGTGTTCGACAGCTGGGGCGGTGTGCTGGCCGACGGCAAGTTCCAGGAGTTTTCGCTGGCCTACACGAAACGCGTGCTGGCGCAACTCAAGCGCACCGACAGTTCCGGCGCGACCATCCCGCGCATCGTCTTCACCAAGGGCGGCGGCCTGTGGCTGGACGACATGAAGGGCCTGGACTGCGAAGCACTGGGCCTGGACTGGACGGTGAACCTGGCGAAGGCGCGTGCGGCCGTGGGTGACAGCAAGGCGCTGCAGGGCAACATCGACCCGAATGTGCTGTTCGCGCCGCCGGAAGCGATCGACCGCGAAGTGGCGGCCGTGCTGGAGAGTTTCGGCACACCGCACCAGGGCACGGGCACCGGCCCGACGCACATCTTCAACCTCGGACACGGCATCAGCCAATACACGCCACCGGACCATGTCAAGGTCTTGGTGGACGCAGTGCACGCCCATTCGAAGCGCCTGCGGGCGAAGTCGTAAGACCACAATCGCGCTGGAAACCGCGCCCCGCCTAGCGGAGCGCCCCCGCGAGCCCCTGTCAAGGCTCCTGGCTCAAATTTTTCTGAAAAAAGGCGCTTGACAGGGTTTGGTTATACACAAAATTTTTGCTGCGGTGCGGAAGGTACTTTCTGTAACCATCCCCGCCTACCCTGTTTGGGTGAGTCTGTTAAGTTGTTGATTTTGTTGAGGTTTGTGGTTTGCCGTTTTAACGGGCATTTTAAGAAAGCCCTTGATTTACAAGGGATACGGCCCGGCAAAACGCAACTATCAACAAAGTTATCCACAGATTTTGAGGACAGCTGTGGAAGACATGACAAATCAATGACTTACCCGGTTTTCCGACACTTCAACTGAGGAAAAAGCGCCAAATATGCCTACTTGGTCCAGCGTGGTCGTGGCGACCCCGGCCCACAGCGGTCTGGGGCCGACGCTGAGCTACCGAAGTGAGCTGTCGCTCGCGCCGGGCACGCTGGTGCGGGTGCCGCTGGGCGCGCGCGAGGTGCTGGGTGTGGCCTGGGACGGCCCGGACGGACCACCGCCGGGCATGGACGCCTCACAGGGTAAACCCGTGCTCGGCGCGCTGGAGGGGCTGACGCCGCTCAATGCTGCATGGCGGCAACTGGTGACGTTCGCCGCGCGCTACTACCAGCGCAGCCTGGGCGAGGTGGCGCTGGCGGCGCTGCCGCCGCAGCTGCGCGAACTGGACGCCGCACAGCTGGCGCGGCGCCTCAAGCGCCAGGCCAAGGCCGCCGCGGCCCACCCGGCGCCGACCGGCACGCCGGTGGCCGTCCTGCCACCGAGCCCGGAGCAGGAGGCCGTGCTGCAGGCGTTGCCGGCGGCGACAGAACCGGTGCTGCTGTTCGGCGCGACCGGCAGCGGCAAGACCGAGGTCTACCTGCGCATGACCGAAGACGCGCTGGCGTCCGACCCGGCGGCGCAGGTGCTGGTCATGGTGCCCGAGATCAACCTGACGCCGCAGCTGGAGGCGCGCTTTCGCGAGCGCTTCGCGGCGCAATACGGCGACGGCGCCGTGGTGTCGATGCACAGCGGCATGACGCCGGCGCAGCGGCTGGGCAGCTGGCTGGCGGCGCACAGCGGCGCGGCGCGCATCGTGCTGGGCACGCGCATGGCGATCTTCGCCAGCCTGCCGGGCCTGCGCCTGATCGTGGTCGACGAGGAACACGACCCGAGCTACAAGAGCCAGGACGGCGCACGCTACTCGGCGCGCGACCTCGCCGTGTACCGCGCCAAGGTCGAGAGCGAGGCGCTGGCGGCGCGCGGTCAGCGCTGCCAGGTGATCCTGGGCTCGGCCACGCCGTCGCTGGAAAGCTGGCACGCGGCCGATCAGGGCCGCTACAAGCGGCTGGAGATGCCGGCGCGCATCGGCGGCGGTTCGTTGCCGAAGCTGCGGCTGGTCGACATGAACCACCAGCCCAAGGGCGCGAGCATTGCGCCACCGCTGCTGGCGGCGATGGAAGAGCGCATCGCGCGCGGCGAGCAGTGCCTGGTGCTGCTGAACCGGCGCGGTTATGCGCCGGTGCTCTCGTGCGACGCCTGCGCCTGGAAAAGCCAGTGCCCCAATTGCAGCGCCTTCCGTGTGTTCCACAAGCTCGACCGTACGCTGCGCTGCCACCACTGCGGCTTCACCTCGCGCGTGCCGCGCGCCTGCCCGGACTGCGGCAACCTGGACATCGCGCCGGTGGGCCGCGGCACCGAACAGATCGAGGAACAGCTCGCGGGGCTGCTCTCCAGCGTGAAGCGCCCCGACGGCCAGCCCGCCAAGGTCGCGCGCATGGACGCCGACACCACGCGGCTCAAGGGCAGTCTGGAGCAGCAACTGGCCGCGCTGCACAGCGGCGAGGTCGATGTGCTGGTCGGCACGCAGATGGTCGCCAAGGGCCACGACTTCCGGCGCATCACCCTGGTCGCGAGCATCAACGCCGACGCGGCCCTGTTCGCCAGCGACTACCGCGCGCCCGAGCGGCTGTTCGCGCTGCTGATGCAGGCAGCGGGCCGGGCCGGGCGCGACGCGGCGCAGGCGGGCGCGAGCGAGATGTGGGTGCAGACCTGGCACCCGGACCACGCGCTGTTCGCCTCGCTGCGCAAACACGACTTTCCGGGTTTTGCGGCGGCGCAGCTGGCCGACCGCGAGGCCGCCGGCATGCCACCGTTCGGCTTCCAGGCGCTGCTGCGCGCCGACGCGCGCACGCAGGAAGCCGCGCAGGCCTTCCTCAACGCTGCCGCCGAAGCCGCCGCCGCATTGCCGCATCGCGAGGAAGTGACGCTCTACCCGGCGGTGCCGCTGACGATCCAGCGCGTGGCGAACGTCGAGCGCGCTCAGCTGCTGGTCGAGGCCGCCTCGCGCGCCGCGTTGCAGCGTTTCCTCGCGGCCTGGCAGCCGCTGCTGCTGGATGGCCGCAGCATCCCGGGGGCGCGCGGCCTGATCCGGTTTGCGGTCGACATCGACCCGGTGTCGATCTAGCCACCGGGCCGCTCTGGCCACCGTCAGGCGCTCAGCGCTTCCTTGGTCAGGCTCCAGGCGTGCGAGAGCTTGGCGCCGCGCGCGTGGTAGCCGCTCTTGACCCGCTTCACGCGGCTCTCGATGCGGTCATGCACGTCGCTGCGGGCGTCGTTCATCTGGGCCTTGAGCGAGTCGGCCTTGGCGTCGGCCTCGCCCTTGATCATCTCGACCTGCTGCTGGGCCCGGTGCACCGCCGCGCCGAGGCTGACGCTTGCGGCTTCCAACTTGATGTGCAGGCGCAGCTTGACCGTGTCGCTGGCGTGGGCCGATTCGGCTTCCAGATCCCGGATCTCCGCCTTGAACGCCTCGATGTCGTGGTCGAACTGCGCCTCGACGGCCTCGCTGCGCGAGCGGCGGAACACGGTGCCACCCGTGGCTTCCATGGCGGTGTCGACCGGCGTCACCCATTCTTCGTCGACCTCGGCGATCAGTGCCACCTTGCCGGGCTTGAGCTGGCGCTCGGCTTCTTCGACGAAGTCCAGACCCACGCCAGCGACCCAGTAGTCGCGCACCGAGCCGGCCACCGCGCCGGTCGAGGCGCCGATCAGCATGCCCAGCGGGCCGCCGAGCAGGCCGATCAGGCTGCCCACCGCCAGCCCCAGACCGGCGCCGGCGTTGCTGTGATCGAGCGAAGACTTGACGCTGACCAGGCCCGAGGCGTCCTTGGCGATGACGCCGGTGGCGTAGAGCGTGATGTCGCCTTCGCTGTGCAGGCGCCGCAGCGCGTGCAGGCCGGCGTCGGCCGCGACTTCGGAATCAAAAATGGCAACGAGCATCTTGTTCATGGGGTGTCCTGTCGGTAAGAAGTTGGCGGTTCAGCCGGCGGCCGAATCGATCGACTTGCGCAGCCGTGCGGTGGCGGCGCTCACGCCGGCTTCGAACTCTCTCCAGCGGTTCAGCCCCGATTGCTTGAGTTCGGTCAGCTTGCCTTCGGCCGACTTCACGTCCAGCCGCAGCGTGGTGATCTGCAGGTCGAGCGCGGCCTTGGTGTCGGTGGCGGCCGTGCCGGCTTTCTTTTCCAGATCGGTCACGCGGGCCTTGCCGTGCGCGATGTCGGTCTCGGCGGCGCTCACGAACTGGTCGCGCCGCGTGGTGTCGCTGGCGTAGACAAAGGCGGGCATCGCCTTGAGCTGGACCTTGGTGGCGCCGGGCATGACCAGCTTGCCGGCCCGGTCTTCGATCTGCGTCACCGGCACGGCCACATCGTGCTGGCCGATGCCGACGAAGCCGCCCGCGCCCACGATCACATACGAGAGCTTGCGGTCGGGCGAGATGATCAGGTCTTCGACCTTGCCGACCTTGTCACCCTGTTCGTTGTAGATCAGCTTGCCCAGCAGCGTCTCCTTGACGCTCCAGCCCATGGCCAGTTGGGTCGACTCGACCACGCTGACGCCAACCGTGGTGCTGCCGCCGGCCACCTGCGACCAGGCGGGATGGGCGCCGCACAGGGTGGCGGCGACGATGAAGGCGGCCGCGCGGGCCGTCGAAGTGCGTGAAGTCATGGAGCAAGTCCTCGGTGTGAAGCCCACGGCCGGAACAACCCGGCGTGCAGCGAAACATAGTTTTAGGACTTGCCGGAGGTGCCGTCTGTTCGCAAGCGCACAGGCCCGTACCGCGCCGCAGCAGGCGCCACCCGAGGACTCAGGGCAGCTGGCGTGTGAGCAGGCTGCCGTTGGGAATGCGCGGCGCGGTGAAGAAGTCGGCCGGGTTCACCCCATCGATGAGGAAGCGCAGGCAGCGCACCACGAAGCCGTGCGAAACCAACAACACGGTGCGTCCCTCGTGCTGTTCGCGCAGGCGCTGCAGGCCGCGCGCCACGCGGTCAACCACCGCGCGCGTGGACTCGGCGCCGGGCGGCTCTTCGTCCCAGCGGTAGGCCGCCGGGCGGGCGATCAGTTCGGGAAATTGCACAGCGGCTTCGGCCTCGGTCAGGCCCTCGAAGACACCGAAGTCGCGCTCACGGAAGTCGGCGTCGAAGCTCACCGGCAGGCCCCACCGCTGCGCCGCCGGTTCGGCGGTCTGGCGCGCGCGCTGCATCGGCGAGGCGACGATGGCATCGATGCCGGCCGGCAGGTCGCGCGCGAGCTGCCGCGCCTGCGCCTGGCCGGTCGCGTTGAGCGGGAGATCGAGCCTGCCCTGCCAGCGCTCGTCGATGTTGAGGTCGGTCTGGCCGTGGCGGGCCACCAGCAGGGTGAAGGGCATGGGTCCGGTGCCGGGGCACAAAAAAAGGGGTGTGCCGGCGAGCCTACCGGACACACCCCAGCCCTGATGCGCCGGGAACCCGGCACGCACACCTTGTCAGGACACGCTCAGCGCGTGAAGGTCTGCGGCGAGGCCGCCCCCATGTCGCCACCCGGCAGCGCGATCGTCGTCACCGGCTTGAGCTCGGCGGCGTCGTAGACCGTCAGATTGTTCCAGGTGCCGCCCAGGTACACCTTGCTGCCTTCGCGGTTCATCGACACCGTGTAGTGCGAGTACGGGATCTCGGCCGCCTTGAGCAGCTTCTTCTGCTTGATGTCGTACTTGGCCAGCCGGTTGAGCACGCCGAACATCAGGTTCGGATCCTTGGGCGAGCGGGTTCCGGTGAAGTAGATCTCGGTGAACGGCGCGAAGTCGCGGGTCTCGGTCTTGCCGGTCTTGAGGTTGACGTTGAAGTAGCCGTAGAGGAACTCGGCGTTGGCCATGTCGCCGTCCTTGCCCTTGAACTTCGCCGTCGTGTAGAGGATGGTGAAGTCGTCGTTGGCGTTCTTCATCGGCCAGACGCTGAGCACGTCCGGCGGCGCGAAGTGCGGCCGCTTCCAGTTTCGCGAAGGGATCGCGACCGTCTGCTTGCCGGTCACGGGATCGAACTTGTAGATGTCCGGGCCGACCATGTAGAGCGAACCGTCGTGGCCGGTGGCCATCACGGTCACCTGCCGCGGCGCGGGCAGGGTGCGCAGCGGTTTGGCGCCCTCGCCGGCCTTCGCGTCGTACACGGCCAGCCGCGGCTCGCCGATGCGGTAATGGTCGCTGTGCAGCGTGGTCGGGGTCTGGATCACGTAGAGCTGCTTGCTGTCGTTGCTGACCGAGAGGGCAAACAGCGCCTTGGCGCGTTCTTCCGGCTTCTGCGCCATCTTTGCGTGGAAGACGACCTGGCAGGTGTCGAGCGCGATGCCGTGCACTTCGTCGAAGTGGTTGGTCACGAGGTAGGCGGTGGTCTTGTCGGGCGACATGACCATGGTGCCGGGCGCGACCGATCCGGGGACGGCGCAGCTCTTGTAGAGCGCGTCGGCCTTGAGGTCGACCACGTGCAGGTTGTCGGGGTTGCTGGCAACGACGAGGTATTCGTCGCCCGGGACCAGCGGCTTGTCGGCGTTGAGCGGCGCGGCCTGCACGGCGGCGGGTGCGAGGGCGGCCAGCGCGAGCGCGCACCACCCGGGGGCAAAGCTGTTTTTCATGCGGATTCTCCGGGCGGTCAGTCGTTGGGGAAGACGGAGCCGAGGTTGCGCCAGTCGTCCTTGGTGCTGGCGGCCTTCTTGTTCCAGTCCGGGTAGGTGTTCATGGTGTCCGGCACCTGGGCCGGCCACCAGCAGGGGTCGGCGCAGCCGTAGAGGTCGGCCTCCATCGGCTGGCACAGCGAGGCGACGCCGCCGAAGGCGTCGACTTCCCAGCCGGGGTCGAAGGTGCTGGCGCATCCGACGACGCTGGACATCGCGACGACGTCCTCGACCTTGTTCTGCTCGGCCGCCTGGTCCAGCAGCTGGGCCTTCTGGTTGATGGCTTGGAGGTGTTTCATGTCAGTGCACCTTTCGGGGGGAGATGAAGCGGTCGATGAAGGAAGGGTTCTTGGCCATGATTTCGCTGTAGACGCCGATGCCGAAGTCGACCCAGTCCCGCATCAGGTTGCAGTAGTGGTAGGTCGGGTGGATCGGGTCCTGGTAGCGGGCGTAGCTCTCGTGGTAGCAGCCACCGGCGCAGAAGTTGCGGATGCGGCAGGTCTCGCAACCGGTGCCGCTGCGGTCCAGCCGCTGGTCGAGGAACGCGCCCAGGGCCTCTTTCTCGATGCCGGTCTTGACGTCGCCGAAGGTCGGCAGCGAGGAGCCGGTGAAGCGGTGGCAGAGGTTGAGTCCGCCCTCGTGGTCCACCGCCAGCATCTTCAGCCCCGCGCCGCAGGGCAGCGCCTTGCGCTGGCCTTCGTGCAGGTCGGTGATGAGCTGGTGCAGGTTGGAGAAGCCAGTGGTGCGGCCCTGCAGCGCTTCACTCAGGTAGCGCTCGCCCAGCCGCTTGAAGCCGGCGAAGACCTCGTGCAGCTCGTCCACCGAGAGGTTGAAGGTGTCGATGTCGCCCGAGGTCACGGGTGCGAAACCGACCTCCGCAAACCCCATCTCGTTGAACAGGTGGTCCCAGATGCGCTCGACCTCGGTGGTACCGTGCGTCAGCGTGACGCGGGCGCCGACGGGCCGCGCGTGGTAGCGGGCCAGCAGCTTGCGCGCCTTGTCGCTGACGGTGCGGTAGGTGCCCTTGCCGCCCACGGTGCGCCGGTTGCGGTCGTGGATCGCTTCGGGTCCGTCCATGCTGATCGAGAGGCCGAAGTGGTGCGCGTCCAGCCAGTCGACGATCTCGTCGGTCAGCAGCGTGGCGTTGGTGGTCATCACGAAATCCACCTGCTTGCCCAGCTGGGCGAAGCGGGCCTCGCAGTAGTCCACCACCGCGCGGATCAGCTTGAGGTTGGACAGCGGCTCGCCACCGAAGAAGACCACGCTGAAGCGCTTCTCGTTGGGCGACTCGGCCAGCATCAGCTCGATCGACTGCTGCGCGGTCTCCAGCGACATGCGCCGGCCCTTGTCGGGCGTGTCGAGGTCTTCCTTGTAGCAGTAGGTGCAGCTGAGGTTGCAGCCGGTGTTGACGTTCAGCACCACGGTGTTGATCGCCAGGTTGCCCACGGTCGTGACCGGTTTGGCGGCGGGCACGGGGCGACCGTCGCTCAGCAGGTCCAGCGTCAGCAGTTCGCCGACGGTCTCGCGCAGGTCCTGCTCGTCGAACCGGCCGCGCAGTTGCTGCACCAGCTGATCGGCAGAGAGGGACTCGGCGCGTACCCGCTCCAGCACGGTGTCGGTCATCTCGTCGATGCCGTACAGCGCGTTGGTCGGGATGTGCAGCATCATGGTGCGCTCGCCCACCCGCACCTTGTGCAGGTTGTGGTCGCGCAATGTCAGGGTTTCACTCATGTCGTGCTCCTTGGGGTGTGCACATCAGGGCAGCGGCGGGTTGTTCCAGCGCTGCACGGTGACGATGAAGTGGCCCTTGCCGGTCAGCGTCTTCTTGCCCTCGGTCACCGTCGCCACCGCGTTGAGGTTGCCGGCGTTGTTGGTGCTCATGCGGCGTTTCGGGTTGGGGCCGGCGGCGCCGGGCACGAACACCCCCGTGTCGGCGTTCATGGTGCCGGCGAACTCGACGTCCTTCTCGGCCTTGGCGGTGTCGTCGAAGGGTTCGACCGACCACTTGGCCGGCACCACCCCGATGGCCCAGTCGTCTTTGGTGCCCTGCTTACCGTCGCGGCCGGCGGAGTGGGCGATGGCCTCGAAACGGCCCTGGACCACCGGGGTCGAACCGCCGTTGCCGCCGATGCGGCCGATGGCGTAGTCGGGGGTGACCTTCACGTAGTCGATGCGGTCGTACACCGCCAGCTTCGCGGACGCGGCGCCGACCTGGACCGGCTGCATGCCCGTGGCCGCGGACTTCGATGCCATGACCTTGACCACCAGCTGCTGCGCATCGCGCGAGACGGTCTCGACCAGCTTCAGACCCTTGGGCAGCTTCACGTCGCCATCGAGCCCGGTGCCCACCACGCGCAGCGTGGCGGTCTCGCCGGCGCGGATGTGGGCCGGCTGCAGCGCCAGCACCGCGCTGCCCGCGCCCTGCCTCGCAGCGCTGAGGTCGCCACCAACCTCGTCCTGTTCGCGCTCGAAGAAGCGGCCGCTGGCGCGGTCACCGTCGAGGGCCAGCACCTGGCGCATCTTCACGCCGCCGATGTCGAGATCGGCGCGCCACTCGTAGCCGGTGTAGACCAGTGCGGAGCCGCTGCCCTTCAAGGCGCTGCCGTCGGCCCAGGCGCCATCGATGCTCACGGCGTAGCGATCGGCCGCCTCGCCGGCCTTGACCTCCATCACGCCAGCGTAGTCGCCCTTGCCGGGCCAGTGACCGGCCACGGTCCAGCGACCCACCGGGCTCACCGGTGCCCTGGCTTTCCAGTCGGTCCAGGCCTTGGACTCGTAGGGGAAGTTCTTGGTCAGGAACGGCACCATCTCCTTGAAGGCGATGTTGACCCAGTCGCGGTCGCGGCCCAGGGCCTGGTACTCGATGGTCGGGAACTGGCCAACGTGGAAATGCACCAGGTTGTCCCACTCGGCCATCGGCCGCCGCTGCAGCATCACGCGCGCACCGGAATGGCAACGCGCGCACATCTGGGTGAACTGTTCGGTCTTGAGGCTTTCGACCGTGTTGAGCCGCCGCTCCATCGCATAGCGCGCGGGCTGCGATTCCGAAGGGGCCAGGCCCTGCGTATCGGCGAGGTACTTCACCACCGTCTTCACCTCGTCGGGCGAGAGGTCGGCCTTGTGCACGATGCGCATGCGCGTGAGCGTCATGAGCCAGCCTTCGGGCGTCTTGCGCTGCTGCAGGCGGTTGACCTGCTCACCGCTTTTCGTGTGGCAGGTGACGCACTTGGTGTTGATGATGTCCTGCGCCGACAGCGTGGCGGCTCCCGCGGCCGGCACTGCTGCCGTCCATGCGAGCGCCGCGCACACTGGCGCCAGCGACCTGAGTGTCTGCATCCATTTCATGGGGTTCTCTCCTCGACAAATGACCTGCGCCATGGCGGCGTGAATTCATGCTAGGGGGATTCCCGATGGCGCCGTATCCACTTTTGGCAAACGCTTGAGCCTCTGCCGAACGGCATGTTTTTTGCACCGCACAACAAGCACGCACCACGAGCGTGCAGAGCAACATCTCCCACGAGCGAGGGGCGTTCCATGAACCGATTCCTAGGACAGGCGGCACTGCCACGACCGGCCGGCGAGACCGTGAGCATCCGCGTGAACAACACGCACGACGCCGACGAGCAGGCGGCCTGTCTGACCGACTGGGGGCAGTGCTACGAGCAGATGAGCAGCGGGGCCTTCGACGGGCGCTTCGAGTCTTACTGCTTCGATGGCGTCGAGCTGTTCCGCGAAGAGACCAACCAGGTGGTGCAGCAGTACGGCCAGCCGCAACCGGGCACGATGACGATGGCCGCGCTGCTCGATGCCGGCGACGGTGGCCGCTTCTGCGGCGCGCCGGTCACCAGCGACCACCACTTCTTCCTGCGCGGCGGCAAGGAGTTCCACTTCCGCACGCCGCAGCGCGTGACCCTGGCCGCGGTCACCGTGGACATGGAGCGCTTTGGCGCCTACTGCCAGCGCGTGGGCGAGCTGCCACCGCCCGGCGCCTGCGTGGACAACGGCCTGATCCGCAAGCACCCGCAGGACGAACTGGCGAGCATGCTGGCCAGCCTGATGCTCAGCATCCGTCACTCACCCGACATGCTGCGCCACGCCACCATGCGCCGCTGTCTGGAAGAAGGCCTGTTCAGCACCCTGCTCAACCTCTGCGCACCGACCGAGCGCGACGGCAAGGACCTGACCGCCAACACGCGGCAGTATGTGGTGAACAAGGCGCGCGACTACATGCGCGAACACGTCGACGAACCGATCACCGTGAGCGAGCTGTGCGCCCACATCCGCGTCTCCCGGCGCACGCTGCAGTACTCGTTCCAGGACGTGCTGGGCACGAACCCGGCGCGCTACCTGCGCAACATGCGCCTGAACGGCGCGCGGCGCGCGATCCGGCGCCAGACCGACGAGCGCGCACCGGTGGCCGACATCGCGGCGCGCTGGGGCTTCTGGCACCCCTCGCGGTTTTCGGCCGAGTACCGGTCGCTGTTCGGCGAACTGCCTTCGGCCACGCTCAAGGCCGCGGTGAAGCACTGAGCCAAAGACCGGTGCGCCGGCTCAAAGCCAGCCCTGCGCCCGCATCCATCGCAGCATCGCCTGCGCCCGCGCGTGCGCCCCACCCATGAGCGGCGTCAGCGCTTCGACCTCTTGCCCCGGCGCGGCCTGTACCGCGCGCCACAGCGGCGCCACCGCCACACCGTCAACGTGCCACACCCCCAGCAGCTGTTCGTCGGTCACCACCACCTCGGCCAGGCGGATGCGGTCGCGGTCGACCACCGGCCGCGCCTCGATGCGCGGCGCGGCGGCGCCCGCTGTGCCGTGCGCGGGCAGGCTGTCCGGCCAGGCGCGGCGCGCGGCCCAGAAGGGTTCGTCGGCCCAGCGCTGCTCCTGCACGTAGAAGTCGCGGCCGATGCGGGCGAAACGCTGGAACAGGCCATGCACCCGATCCTGGTGGAAACGCTTCGCATGCACGACATCGGCCGGGTGATTGAGCAGGGTGTGAATGACCATCGGCGCCTGCAGCGCGGACGAGAGCGACTGGAAGATGCCGTTGCCCGAGAGCGGGTCGGCCGCCATGGCCGCATCACCAACACGCAGCCAGTGGTTGCCGCACACCGTCGGCGCCAGCACCGCACCGCTGGTGCGCGCCAAGGCGTGCACCTCGTCGGCGGGGATATCCAGAAACGGCAAGGCCGCCCCGACCGATGCGAGCCGTTCGCGGATGAATGCCCCCAGTTGCGCGCGCGGTGGCAGCGTCAGCGCCGAAGGATCGACCGTCAGCTGCAACGCGACGCCACCGCCTGACAGGCGCGCGCACCAGGCCCAGCCGTCGCACAGGCTCTCGACCGCCGACGCCGCGTCACCGCCGGGGGCGCCCTGCCCGCGCCAGAGCAGCGCCACCGTCTCCGGTCCGCGCGCAACGCCGGCCGACACATGCGGCGCCAGGCGCCCGCGCGCCTCGACCACAAAATGCGCCCGCAAGGTCAGCGACCGTTCGTCACCCGTGCGCTGGACTTGCAGGACGTGGGCGTCGTCTTGCGGCTGCCAGCGCAGCACCCGCGCCGCCAGGCATTCGATGCCGTGGTCCTGCAACTCCTGCCACAACAGGCGGTCGAAGGCGGCGCGATCGACCAGCCGTTCGCTGTTGAGCGCGGTGGTCTGGCCGGCCCAGGTGGCGCGGCGCGGCGACGGCGCCTCGATGGCCGCCAGCGCGGCATGGATGCCCACGCCCTGCAGGCCCGCCACCACGCGGTCGGAGACGCCCTCGATTGCGTCGAAGGCGCGCGGCACGCCGATCACGGTCACCGCATGCCCCAGCCGCCGCAGGCCCAGCGCCACGGCGGCGCCGGCCGGACCGCCGCCCAGGACCACGATGCTGCGTTCGAGCGGCGGGTTCACTGGAAAACCCTCCGTGCTGCGCACTGCGGGGCTGAGCGCCTTGGGAGCGGCCCGGCGGCGTTCACCGGATGACCCTCCGCGCTGCGCATTGCAGGGCTGAGCGCCTTGGGAGCGGCCCGGCGGCGCTCATGCACTGCGCCGCTCCGGGCCGTGGAAGGCCGCGCTGTCGATCAGCGCCTGCCAGATGGTGGCGCGGTCGTGCGCCACGCCTTGCGCCAGCAGCGCCGCCACGCGACCGCTCAGATGGGCGCAGCCCAGGCTCGCGCCCGCGTGCGCCCGGTCGCCATCGGGCGGCAGCACGCAGGCGCCGAAGTCGGCGTGCGGCAGCAGCAGTGCGGAATGCTGGCCCGGCGCACAGCGCGCGTCGCCCATGACGCGCAAGACGCCCTGGTAGGCCGCGGGAAACACCGGCTCGCCGCGCGCGGGCGTGGACGCCACCAGCAGGCAGCCGCGCGCCTGCGCGCGTTCGCAGGCGGCGCGCAGCGGCGCGTGGTCCTGCCGCACACCGAGGCTCAGGTTGATGAGCGCCACCCCCTGGTCGGCCAGCCAGTCGACCGCCCGCGCGACGGACACGCCGTCGGTGCGCAACGCGGAGCCGAACACCTGGGCCACAGCGAAGCGCGCGGACGGCGCGAGCTGGGCCATCGCCTGCAGCGTCCGCGTGCCGTGGCCGATGCGGTCCTGCGCGTCGCCACCCTCGACCACCAGACTGAGCGCCGCGTCCACCCGGTCCCGCAGCGCCAGCGACCAGCCGCTGTCCACCACCCCCACCCGCACCGGTTCAGCCATGCGCCACCTCCGCCGGCCTGGCCCCCGCTGCCGCGCGCACCGCGATGCGCCCGTCCGACAAATGCAGGTGCAGCGAACAGCCCGCCCAGGCGCTGGGCCGGTGGCTGACCACGAGGCGCGTGCGGCCCGCGAAGCAGGTATCGATCTGCGCCAGGATCTGCGCCTCCATCGCTTCGTCCACGGCCGAGGTGGCTTCGTCCAGGATCAGCACCGCCGGGTTCTGCAGCAGCGCGCGCGCAATCGCGATGCGCTGGCGCTGCCCACCCGAAAGCGTCTGGCCGCGTTCGCCCACGGTGGTGTGCAGGCCGTCGGGCAGGGAGGCGATCCAGTCCGAGAGGCCGGCGCGCTGCGCCGCCTGCGCCACCGCCACCTCGTCGGCATCTGGGCAGGCGTAGCTCAGGTTTTCCAGCAGCGGCGCCCGGAACAGCACGATGTCCTGGCTGACCACCGCAACCACGCGGCGCAGATCGGCCAGCGCGAGGTCCCGCAGGTCGATGCCGTCGAGCGTGACCATTCCGGCCTGCGGGTCGTGGTGGCGCAGCAGCAGGTCGATCAATGTGCTCTTGCCCGCGCCCGAGGCGCCGGTCAGCGCCACACATTGGCCGGCCGGAATCACCGCGCTCACACCGGCCAGCACCGGTCCGTCGCTGCCAGGGTGGGCGAACACCACGCCGTCCAGCCGCAGTTCGCCATGCAGCGGCGCGGGCAGTGGCCGCGGCTCGGCCGGGTCGCTCACCGCCACAGGCTCGTCGCGCAACTCGGCCACGCGGTCCAGGCTCACGCGCACCTTCTGCAGCCCCACGTACCAGCCCAGCAGGCTGTTGACCGGCCCGCTGGCCATGCCCAGGTAGGTCGAGAAGGCGACCAGCGAACCCAGCGCCCACTGCCCGTCGATGACCCAGGCGCCGCCGACCAGGAAGGCCAGCGCGCGCGTCCATGCGGTCAGCTGGCCGGGCACGGCGTGGGTCGCGAACTCCAGCACCTGCAGCCGCAGCAGCGACGACAGGTAGGCGCCGTGCAGACCGTCCAGCCGCCGTGCCTCGCGCGCCTCCTGCCGGCTGGCCTGCACGAACTTGAGCGCGGGCAGCACCTCGACAAAGAAGCTCGACACGTCGCCCGAGCGCTCGCGCAGCGTGCGCGTGCCGTCGGCCACGCGCGGGCGCATGCGGCGCAGCCACCACCATTCCAGCGGCAGCAGCAGCGCCACGACCAGGGAGAGCTTCCACGACAGCCACAGCATCCAGCCCACCGCGCCGACCAGGCCCAGCAGGTTGGACCAGAGCGCGAACAGGCTGTCGACCGCAAAGCGCTGGATCTCGGCCACATCGCCATCCAGCCGCGACATCACGTCGCCCGTGCGCCGCCGCGCCCAGAACGCGGGCGAGAGCCGCTGCAGGTGCGCGAACACGTCGTGCCGCAGGTCGAACAGCACCGCCGCCGACAGCTGGGTGTGGCGGTAGCGGTTGAAGCCTGCGAGCAGCGTGGCCGCCAGGCCGGCGACCAGCATGGCCAGCGCCGTGGTCCACAGCACCGTCTGGTTGCGCGCGATCAGGCCGTCGTCGATCAGGCGTTTGACCAGCAGCGGCTGCAACAGCACCAGCGCCGACGAAAGGACGGAGAGCCCCAGCACCACCGCCATGGCGCGCCTGCGCGGCCGCACGAAACCGAACAGCCACGCCCAGTGGCGGCGCTCTCTTTCCGGGCGCCGCCGTGCCAGCAGCGGAGCAAGCAGGCCGAACATGAGGACATGGTGGCACAGGACATTCGATGCACCAAAGCAGGTGTCGCGGCCAGACCGCAAGCTGCACCGATTGCCAAAAACGGCTACCCGGAACGAAAAACTCCCTCCAAAAAAGAGGGGAAGTTTTCAAGGACACCCGAGGAACCGGCTCCGCCGGGCCTCAGGGTGCGTCCCCCTCCCGCCGCAGGCGAGAGAGGGGGAAGCAGCGTCCGCCGCGCAGGGGGTGCTTACAGCCCCATCACCTTGGCCCAGGCCGCGACGAAGTCCTTCACGAACTTCTTGCCGCCGTCGTTCTGCGCGTACACCTCGGCGATGGCGCGCAGCTGCGAGTTGGAGCCGAAGGCCAGGTCCACGCGGCTGGCGGTCCACTTCACGGCGCCGGTGGCGCGGTCGCGGCCTTCGTAGGCGCCATCCGTCGAGGGATTGCCGCTGGGCGTCCAGGCGGTGGACATGTCCACCAGGTTGGTGAAGAAGTCGTTGATCAGCTGACCCGGGCGCTGGGTGAAGACGCCGGCCTTCGTGCCGCCGTGGTTGGCGCCGAGCACGCGCAGACCTCCGACCAGGACCGTCATTTCCGGGGCACTCAAGGTGAGCAGCTGCGCCTTGTCGACCAGCATCTCTTCGGGCGAGACACGGTAGGCCGCCTTGCGGTAGTTGCGGAAGCCGTCGGCCTGCGGTTCGAGCACGGCGAACGACTCGGCGTCGGTCTGCTCGGCCGTGGCGTCGGTGCGGCCCGGCGTGAAGGGCACCTGCACCGCGTGGCCGGCGGCCTGGGCGGCGCTTTCCACACCGGCGTTGCCCGCCAGCACGATCAGGTCGGCCAGCGAGACCTGCTTGCCACTGGTGGCGCCAGCGTTGAAGGTCTTCTGAATGCCTTCGAGCACGGCCAGCACCTTGGCCAGCTGGGCCGGCTGGTTCACTTCCCAGTCTTTCTGCGGGGCCAGGCGGACGCGGGCACCGTTGCTGCCGCCGCGCCGGTCGCTGCCACGGTAGGTGGAAGCCGAGGCCCAGGCGGTGGACACCAGTTCGCTCACCGAGAGGCCGCTGGCGAGGATGCGCGCCTTGAGTTCCTTCGCGTCGGCGGCGTCGATCAGCGGATGCGTGACCGGCGGCACCGGGTCCTGCCAGATCAGGTCTTCGGCCGGCACTTCGGGGCCAAGGTAGAGCGACTTCGGCCCCATGTCGCGATGGGTCAGCTTGAACCAGGCGCGGGCGAAGGCGTCGGCGAACTTGTCCGGGTGGGCTAGGTAATCGCGCGAGATCTTCTCGTAGGCCGGGTCAAACTTGAGCGAGAGATCGGCCGTGGTCATCATCGGCGCGTGCTTCTTCGACGGGTCGTGCGCGTCGGGGATCATGTCCTCGGGCGCCACGTCCTTGGCGCGCCACTGGTGGGCACCCGACGGGCTCCTGACCAGTTCCCAGTCGTACTTGAACAGCACGGTGAAGTAGCCCATGTCCCAGGTCGTGGGGTTGGGTTTCCAGGCGCCTTCGATGCCGCTGGTGGTGGTGTCGCCGCCCTTGCCGCTGCCGTGCTGGTTGATCCAGCCAAAGCCCATGGCTTCCATCGGCGCGGCTTCGGGTTCGGGACCGACCAGTTTGGGGTCGCCGGCGCCGTGTGCCTTGCCGAAGGTGTGGCCGCCGGCGATCAGCGCCACGGTTTCTTCGTCGTTCATGGCCATGCGGGCGAAGGTCTCGCGCACGTCGCGGCCTGAGGCGACCGGGTCGGGCTTGCCGTCCGGGCCTTCGGGGTTCACATAGATAAGGCCCATCTGCACCGCGGCCAGCGGGTTCTCCAGATCCCTTTCGCCGCTGTAGCGGCTGTCGGCCTTGTCGCTGGTGGCCAGCCACTCTTTTTCAGCGCCCCAGTAGATGTCTTCTTCCGGCGCCCAGATGTCCTGGCGGCCGCCGCCGAAGCCGAAGGTCTTGAAACCCATCGACTCCATGGCGACGTTGCCGGCGAGGACGAACAGGTCGGCCCAGGAGATGGCGTTGCCGTACTTCTGCTTGATCGGCCAGAGCAGGCGGCGGGCCTTGTCGAGGTTGCCGTTGTCGGGCCAGCTGTTGAGCGGAGCAAAGCGCTGGTTGCCAGTGCTGGCGCCGCCGCGACCGTCGGCTGTGCGGTAGGTGCCGGCCGAATGCCAGGCCATGCGTATGAACAGGCCGCCATAGTGGCCCCAGTCGGCCGGCCACCAGGGCTGGCTGTCGGTCATGAGCGCAGCCAGGTCGGCCTTGAGGGCGGCGTAGTCCAGCGTGCCGAAGTCGTGGGCGTAGTCGAAGTCCGGGTCCATCGGGCTGGACGCGGGACTGTGCTGGTGGAGGATGGCCAGGTTCAGCTGGTTGGGCCACCAGTCGGCGTTGGAACGGGTGCCGTGCGTGGCGCGGGCGCCGCCGGCGGCGTGGAACGGACACTTGGCTTCGGATGCGGGGTTGCTCATGGTGATCTCCTGTTGGGGCGGTGAACCGGGACGGAATCGGAACTTAGAAAGTGGCGGCCAGGGCGGCGAGCACATCCATCCAGCTGTTGTGGACGTTGCGGGCGGGGGGTGTCGGCGTCATGACGGGCTCCTTGGTGGGTGGGAGCCATGACTTTAGGATTTGACTATAGATATGTCGATTCAATTGATTGAATCGATGAAATAGCCAATGCCAATGCCTGCCGCAACCGCAGCGTTGGACGGGTCAGGGATCAGGTCAGCAACGAAACGGCGGCCGAAAACGTGACGAAGGCCGCCACGGTGGTCACCAGGATGATGCGGGCGATGCGCCCGTTGTCCGCGCCCAGGCGCTCGGCCAGCAGCGAGACGTTGCTGGCACTGGGCAGGGCCGCGACCAGCACCACGATGGTCAGCGCGTCACCGTCCAGTGGCACGCCCAGCTGCCGCGCCGCCGTGCCCACCACCAGGATCAGCAGCGGGTGCAACAGCAGCTTCATCAACGCCACCGGCAGGTAGTCGCTCACCGGCATCGGGTGGCTGGACTGGATCTGCGAGCGCGCCAGCACCGCGCCGATGGTGAACAGCGCCACCGGTGAGGCCGCATCGGCCAGCAGCCAGGCCGTTTTCTCGACCGGGCCGGGCAGGCGGAACTGCCAGTAGGACGCCAGCGCCCCGCCCAGAATAGCCCATGGCATGGGATTGGCCGCCACGCCCTTGAGCGCTTTCTTGCCGGCGTCGAGCATCGCATCACGGCCGTGGCCCTCGCCTTCGTCCAGCCGCGACAGCGCCACGCACAGCGAACTGGTGATCAGCATGTCCACCAGCATGGTCAGGATGGCCGGCCCTGCCGCGCGCTGCCCGAGCAATGCCACCAGCAGCGGCACGCCCATGAAGCCCGAGTTCGGAAACGCCGCCACCAGTGCACCCAGCGACGCGTCGTTCCAGCGGATGCGCTCGTTCATGGTCATCGCGATGGCAAACGCCACCATGACCAGACCGCACAGCAGGTAAACGCCGACCACCGAAAGGTCCAGCAACTGCGCGATCGGCGTCGTCGACCCGAAGCGGTACAGCATGCAGGGCAGCGCAAAGAACAGCACGAAACCGTTGAGCCCCGGGATCGCCTCCAGCGGCAACATGCGCCGGTGCGCGGCGACATAACCCGCCGCCACAAGCGCAAAGAAGGGGAAGGTGACGAGCAGGATGTTCAGCACAGCGGGGGATTGTCTCAGGGTGGCGCGGCCGCCCTCTGACAAGTCGGGCACACTCAATGACAGAACAACATTCGCGTCCGCTGTCACCGTGCTGATTTACCTGATCGTCTTCATCGAAGGCTTCTGTTCACTGGGCGCAGAGGTCATCGCGCTGCGGCGGCTCGTGCCCCACGTGGGCAGTTCCATCGTCGTCACCGCCCCCACCATCGGCTTCTTTCTGCTCGCGCTGGCCATCGGTTACGCCACCGGGGGCAAGGTGGTGGACGGGCACCTGCCCCGGGTGGCCCGCAACTTCCTGCTGGCCGGAGTGATCGCCGGGGTTGGGTTGGCTGGTCCGACGGTGAATGTCCTGTTCACACACCTGCAGCCCGCCTTGATGGCCTATCTCGTGTTTGTCGGCGCCGTACTCTGCCCGATCGCCTGGCTGCTGGGCCAGACCGTGCCCATCCTGAGCAACCTGATGAAACACAGTCACGTGGGTCAGGCCAGCGGCCTGGCACTGTACTGGTCGACCTTGGGGTCCTTCCTCGGATCGCTCTCTCTGTCGGTGCTGGTGATGCAATGGTTCGGCGTCTCGGTCGCTGTGGCCAGTTGTGCCCTGGGATTGCTGGCGGGCGCTCTGATCCTGCAGCACCGGCGATGGCTTCACGCACTGGCTCCACTGGCTGCCGCTGCGCTGGTCCTCTGGGCCAACCACACGCCCATCGCCGCAGCAGACACCGCCTATGCCGACTACCAGGTCAGACCACTGGACCTGCCGGGCCAGATCCAGCCCCGGCTGTTCATGTCCAACGGCTCCCGCTCCTCACAGGTCGACGACAGCACCCCGCCCAACACCCACCGCTACATCCGCGCACTGCGGCAGACCCTGCTGGACGAACTCCAGCTGCGCGACAAGGACATCCTCGTCCTCGGCGCCGGCGGCTTCACCCTGTCGCACCAGGAACCACTGAACCGCTACACGTACGTCGACATCGACCCCTCGATCCGGTCCATCGCCGAACAGCATTTCCTGCGCGGCCCGGTGCACGGCGAGTTCATCGCCGAGGACGCCCGCCACTTTGTCTCGACCACCGAGCGGCGCTTCGACGCCGTGGTGGTCGACGTCTACAGCGACCGGGCGGCCATTCCGAGCCACCTGGTCACCCGGGAGTTCTGGCAAGCCTCCCGCCGCGTGATGCGCCCCAATGGGGTGCTGATGGCCAACCTGATCCTGGACAGCAGGCTGGCCTCCCCCTACGCACGCCACGTGCTCGACACCGTCGAAAGCGTCTATGGCCGTTGCGGCACCGAGGTGTTGCAGAAAGCCCAGGCGAACGCCAACGTGATCGTCACCTGCCACGCCGGCGGGCAACCCGCCGCCCGCGGCATCTACACCGACGAACGCAACCCGGCCGACCTGGAGAAATACGGCCTGCGCATGCCCTGAGGGCTGCCCTGTTGCTCCCGTATCATTCGCCGCTTCGCCCCCCGCCTTCCCCGCCTCCATGTCGTCCTCCGCCGGTCCCGGCCTCAACCTTGCGCAGCTGGATGCGGTGAACCACCTGGGCGGTCCCTGCCTGGTGCTGGCCGGTGCCGGTTCGGGCAAGACGCGGGTGATCACGCACAAGATCGGACGCCTGATCCAGGCCGGTCTGGCGGCCGACCGCATCGCCGCCATCACCTTCACCAACAAGGCCGCCGCCGAGATGCGCGAGCGCGCCGCCCAGCTGGTCGGGCGCGATGCGCGCAAGGTGCTGATCTGCACCTTCCACGCGCTGGGCGTGCGCCTGCTGCGCGAGGACGGACAGGTACTGGGCCTCAAGCAGCAGTTTTCCATCCTCGACACCGACGACATCACCAGCCTGCTCAAGGACTGCGGCGGCACCACCGACGCCAACACCGCACGCGGCTGGCAGTGGGCCATCAGCAGCTGGAAGAGTGCGGGCCTCACCTCGGCCGAGGCCTTGAAGCTGGCCAAGGACGAGAACGAGCGTGTTACGGCCACCATCATGGCGCGCTACGAAGAGCGCCTGACGGCCTACCAGAGCGTGGACTTCGACGACCTGATCAGCCTGCCGCTCAAGCTGCTCGGGCAGCACGAAGAAGTGCGCGAGAAGTGGCAGAAGAAGCTCGGCCACGTGCTGGTCGACGAATACCAGGACACCAACGCCACGCAGTACGAGCTGCTCAAGCTGCTGGTGGGCGAGCGTGCGCGCTTCACCGCGGTGGGCGACGACGACCAGTCGATCTACGGCTGGCGCGGCGCCACGCTGGACAACCTCAAGAAGCTGCCAATCGATTTCCCGCAGCTGCGCGTGATCAAGCTGGAGCAGAACTACCGCTCGACCAGCGCTATCCTGCGCGCGGCCAACAACGTCATCGGCCCCAACCCCAAGCTGTTCCCCAAGACCCTGTGGAGCGACCTCGGCGAGGGCGAGCCGGTGCGCGTGGTGGACGCCGACAACGAAGAGCACGAAGCCGAGCGCGCGGTGGCGCGCATCCAGAGCCTGCGCGCGAACTCCCAGCACAAGGAGTGGCGCGACTTCGCCATCCTCTACCGCGCCAACCACATGGCACGCTCGTTCGAGCAGTCGCTGCGCCGCGCCAACATTCCCTACAAAGTCTCGGGCGGCCAGAGTTTTTTCGACAAGGCCGAGATCCGAGACCTCTGCGCCTGGCTGCGCCTTCTGGTCAACAACAACGACGACCCGGCGTTCCTGCGTTCGGCGACCACGCCCAAGCGCGGCATCGGCCACACCACGCTGGGCCAGCTGGGCACCTTTGCCACGCAGTACAAGCTCAGCCTGTTCGACGCCCTGTTCTCGCACTCGCTGCCCAGCGCAGTCAACAGCCGCGCCATCCACACGCTGCACGAGTTCGGCCGCGCGGTGAACGACCTCGAATACCGCGCTCGCCACACCATCGGCCATGAAGCCGCACGCACCTTCCTGACCGACTGGCTTAAGGACATCGCCTACGAGCAGCACCTGTACGACAGCGAAGAGAACGAGAAGATCGCGGCCGCGCGCTGGACCAACGTGATGGACTTCTGCGACTGGGTCGCCGGACGCTGCGGCGGCAAGATGGAAGACGACGGCGGCGTGCAGGTGGAGACCGAACGCAAGTCGCTGCTGGAAGTCGTGCAGACCATCGCGCTGATTTCCACCCTGTCCGACCGCGAGCAGGACCAGAATGTGGTCACGCTCTCGACGCTACACGCTTCCAAGGGACTGGAGTGGCCACACGTGACGCTGGTCGGCGTGAACGAAGGCCTGCTGCCGTTCAAGACCGACGACGCCGACAGCGACCTCAGCGCCGATCTGCTGGCGCTGCGCGTGCAGGAAGAACGGCGCCTGATGTATGTGGGCATCACGCGCGCGCAACGCACGCTGGCGGTGAGCTGGCTCAAGCGCCGCAAGAAGGGCCGCGAAAGCGTGCCCGGCACACCCAGCCGCTTCATCAAGGAAATGGCGCTGGACCAGGCCACCGTGAAAGAAGACCCGCGCGAGAAGCTGCGCGCGCTGCGGGCCGAGTTTGCGCAACGCGTCGCCAACGCCCCCAAGCCGGAGGCACCATGAAACCGCTGGCCCTGGTCCTTGCCCTGACCCTTCCGTTCGTGCTCGCACCGACCGCCGGTGCGCAGACGGCGACCACGCCACCGCCGTCGCCCCGGTGCCCGTCGGCCGACGACCTGACCCCGGCCGATCTGTTCGGCCTGTGGCAACTCAGCTTGTGGCCGGAAGGGGCCACGGAAGCCGAGCCCGCCTCCACCGGCGCAGTGATGTTCGGCCCGCACCCCGAGTACGCGGGCAGCGTGCGGGGGCGCCTGCGGCGCTCGGGACCCGGCGCCGATCTGGAGGCCGAAGTGTCCGGCGACGTGACCGACGGCGAGTTCAATCTTGACGAGTCGGGCGATGGCCGCACCATGGACGCGGTCTGGACCGGCCAGCCCACCGACTGCGGCCGGACCATCCGGGGTGTGCGCCGTCCGGCCGAGGGGCGCGACGCCGTCGGCCCGGCGCTGCAATTTCTGCTGCAGCGAAGCGCTGTGCGGCGCTGAGGCGCATTCATAGACCGCCATCGGACGGCGGCACCCAGAAGCTGCGACGCGCGGATCCAGCGCTCAGGGCCGCGCGTCCTCGATCCGCTCCGCACGGATCTCGCGGATGCGCTGGTCTTCGTAGTAGCCGCCGTATTCGGTGTAACGCAGGAACGGCCTCGCGCAGGCCTTGCAAGTCCAGACCTCGCAGCGGTTGTAGGGAAAGAAGGCCGGCGCAATCGGCGCATCGACCGACCAGCCGTGGGTGCCGCGCGGATGGTGTTCCAGGAGAGTGGACTCCTCGGCGTCTTCGCCGCGCAAAGTATCCACGCGCTGCAGCGTCGACAGATCGAACGTCGAGGGCACCGACTCCCAGCCTGGACACACCAGCGGCGCACAAGCCGCACATTCCGGGCGCCTCTCCACCGCCGCCAGCACCACCAGATCGGCGGCCGACAGCAGTGGCAAAGACTCAGCGCTCATGCAGAGGACCAGACCCCGCGGTGCGCTTGGCGCCATAAGGGCAGTGGTTCGGGCGCGGGCTGACCAGCGGGTGCTTGCGGCAGGTGTCGGGCCGCTGCTCGTACACCGTGCAGCGGCGCGTCTTGGCGTCCAGGAAATGGCAGTCGCCGCTGGCGCGCCGTGCGATCGTGAACACCTCGCGCTTGAAGTTGAAGTGGTCGATCAGCCCCGCCTTCTCCAGGCGTTTGGCAATCTGCTTGGGCGCTTCGTGCTCCACCTCGAACGGATCGACGAGGCCCAGCCGCACCAGATCGGGCAGCCGCACTTCGAGGGGCATGGTGCAGCAGTTGGCAACGCAGGAATCACACAGCCCAGCGCGGTAACGCGTCCAGGTTTCGGTGCGGTCAACGTCGACGATGTGGATCGAGGATCTCACGGCAGAGAGGCGGTGAAGCCACAAAGCAAAACGCCCAGCAGGGCTGGGCGTTTTGGGATTTGGTGGCCTGGGACGGAATCGAACCATCGACACGCGGATTTTCAATCCGCTGCTCTACCAACTGAGCTACCGGGCCAAGAGCTCTCGATTATAGCAGCAGTTTCTGCGCTGCGGATCAGAGTGCGTTGCGCTTGCTGCGGGCCAGGTCCACGCCCAGCTGCTTGAGCTTGCGGTAGAGGTGGGTGCGCTCCAGCCCGGTTTTTTCGGCCACGCGGGTCATCGAACCCGACTCCTTGGCGAGGTGGTATTCGAAGTAGGCCTTCTCGAACTCGTCTCGCGCTTCCCGCAGCGGACTGTCGAGGTTGAACGACTGCTGCGACTGCGGTCCGATGTCGAGCACCATCTCCGGCAGGGTGCCACCGGTCATGGCGGCCTCGACCGTCAGCTCGGCCGGCGCGATCGCCAGTCCACCCGGCTTCTGCGCCACGGGCGCGGCGGGCTTGAGGGCCGGCTTGTTCAGACCGACATCCACCGCCTTGAGCAGCTTCTGCAGCGTGATCGGTTTTTCGAGGAACGCCGTGGCGCCGATGCGTGTCGCTTCGACCGCCGTGTCGATGGTGGCGTGGCCACTCATCATGATCACCGGCATGGTCAGCAGACCGGTGCTGGCCCACTCCTTGAGCAGCGTCACGCCGTCGGTGTCGGGCATCCAGATGTCCAGCAGCACCAGATCCGGGCGCAACTGGGTGCGGACGCTTCGGGCCTGCGCGGCGTTTTCGGCCAGCTCGACCGTGTGTCCCTCATCGTTGAGGATTTCGGACAGCAGGTCGCGGATGCCCAGCTCGTCGTCTACCACCAGAATAGTTGCCATGGTGCGGTTCGGTTCCCTCGGAATATGTTGTCAATTCGCAACTGCGAATGATAACGACACTTGGGCCCCTGTCACCCGGTTCTCGCTGACGCGGTTGCTGATGTCGACGCGTCCGCCGTGCTCTTCCATGATCTTGCGCACCACGGCCAGGCCCAGCCCCGTGCCTTTGGACTTGGTGGTGACGTAAGGCTCGAAGGCGCGCTTGAGGATGTGTTCGGCAAAACCAGGCCCCTGGTCGATCACCGACAGCCGCACCCAGGGTCCGCTGTCGGCGCGGCGCGTGCGCAGCAGCACCGTCGCATCCGGCTGGCCGCCCATCGCGTCCTGCGCGTTCTGCACCAGGTTGTGCAGGATCTGGCGCACCTGTTGCGGGTCGGCCATGACGGGTGGCAAGTCGTCGGCCAGCTCGGTGCGCACCGGCACCGTGGCGTGGTCGTACAGCACCAGGATGTCCTTGATCAGCGCGTTGAGGTCGGTCGGCAGCATCTGCGCCGCCGGCAGCCGCGCGTAGTCGCGGAACTCGTTGACGAGCCGCTTCATCGCGTCGACCTGGTCGACGATGGTGCGCACCGACTTGTTGAGGATGGTCTGCTCGGCCGGCGGGACCTTGCCGTCAAGCTTCATCGCCAGCCGCTCGGCAGAGAGCTGGATCGGTGTCAGCGGGTTCTTGATCTCGTGCGCCAGACGGCGCGCGACGTCGCCCCAGGCCTGCGCCCGCTGCGCCGACACCATCTCCGACACATCGTCGAACACCAGCAGGCGTTCGTTGTTGGGCAGCAGCGCGCCGCGCGCGATCAGGGTGATGCCGTCGCTGTTCGGCGTACTGCCCGGCAGACCCAGCTCGAACGACTGCTGCCAGTGGCCGCCCTCGCGCGGCGTCTCGTCGGACAGGAACCGCTCGAACTCCTGCAGCACGCCAGCGCCGAAGGTTTCCAGACCTGGCACTTCGGGCAAAGCAAAACCCAGGTACAGGCCCAGCGGCTTGCGCAGGATGCGCGCGGCGCCTGGGTTGACGCTGCGCAGATGCCCCTGCTCGTCGAGCACGGCCACGCCAGCGGTGAGGTTGTCGAGGATGGTCTGCAGGTTGTCGCGCGCAGCGTCGACCTGCTGCATGCTGCGCTGCACGGCCGACCGCGCATCGGACAACTCCTGCGTCATGTTGGCAAAGGTGCGCGTCAGGCCCGCCAGCTCGTCCTTCGAGGTCAGCGCGGACTTGGGCGAGAGGTTGCCCTGCGCCACCTCGCGCATGCCCTCGGCCAGCACCAGCAGGGGACGCACCATCTGGTTGCCCAGCACCACTGCCAGCAGCACCGCGCCGAACACCGACAGGAACAGCGCCAGCGTCAGCGTGCCGATGTACATGCGCCGCAGGCCCTCGCGGCCGAGCGCCCGTTCCTGGTATTCGCGGTTGGCCACCTGCACCGCGAGCGCGTCGGTCACCAGCGCCGCGGGCAACGGCACCGTCACCTGCAGGTAGCGCGGCTCATCGTCCAGCCCGAAACCTGGGGCACTGACCAGGGCCAGCACCTTGATGCGCGCCTGCGCGGAGGCCGGGGCCGCGCTGGCGGCGTCGCCGGCCTCGGCACTCTCTTCCAGGCCTTCGATCTGAGCCACCACCCGGTTGGCCCGCACGGTGCGCAGCACCGCCAGCGGCGGCCGGTTGGGCGTGAAGTCAAAGCGCGATGCGCCGGCGGTGGCCAGCGCCTGCCCTGCCCCGCTCCAGAGAATGAGGTCGCTGGCGCCCAACTGGTTGCGCAGGCGCTCCATCGCCAGCACCGCCGACGAGTTGGGCATGCGCGCCAGCTCTTCGGCCGCCACGCGGGTCTTGCCGCTGACATCGGCGCTGAGTGTGTCCAGCGTCGTGCGCCCCAGGTTCAGGCCGGCGGCCAGTGCGGACTCCACGCGCACGTCGAACCAGCTCTCGATCGAGCGCGCCACGAACTGGTAGGACACCGCGTAGATCAGCACGCCGGGCAACACCCCGACCAGTCCGATGATCGCCGCCAGCTTGAGCAGCAGCCGGCTGCCGAAACGCCCCACGCGGTAGCGCATGAACAACCGCACCGCCAGCCAGACGATGATCAGCGCCAGCAGCACCGCCACCCCGACGTTAACCGCCGCCAGCCAGCCGAAGTTCTGTTCGTAGAACGCGCGGTTGCGGGTGGCCAGCGTAAGCAGGAACAGCAGCACCATGCCCAGCCCGGCCATGAAGACCAGCGCCACCACCAGGGCCCAGCGTCGCCGGCGGGCCGTTCGGTGGTCGGCGCGCGCGTCAGGACCGAGGTCGGTGGCGGCCGACATCAGCGCACCTCGGTCGCCATCGACGCGCCTTCCGGCTCATTGCGGGACGGCACTTCCAGCGAGCGCTGCACCTCGACGTCCCAGCCAGGCTGGTTGGCCATGCCGATCTGGAACGGCCGCGGCAGCAGCGACAGATCCAGCCGGAACCGCCACTGGGCGGTGTAGCGCACACCGTCCTCCAGCCGGCCCGGCTCGGCGATCGGCCAGCCGGCCACACGGCTCACACCCGCCAGTGCGTCGGCCAGGGTGTCGTGGTTCTGGTGCAGGGGGTACTGGATCCCGGCCACCGGCGTGCCGGGGCTGTCGGAGGAATAGCTGACTCGCCAGCGCCGCGTCAGTGGCTGGTAGGCCAGGCGCACGGTCCGGGTCGCCTGGCTGATGCGCTTGTCGGTCCAGTACCAGCGCTCGCGCATCACGTCGGCCTGCCAGACGAAGTAGATCGGCACGCCCTTGAGCAGGGCATCCTCCACCGCAGGGGACGGCTCCAGGCCCAGCCGGACCGAGAGCTGGGCTCCGTCACCCGTCCGCCGCAGGGTGCTCTGCAGCACCTCGGGCTCGCGCGCCAGGGCCGGAAACAGCGACAACGCGAGCAGCAGCCCCACCAGCCAGGCAGCCCAGGCGCGGACTGCATGGCGGACGGCTGCCCCGGGCGTCTTGCCCTCAGGCCTGCGTCTTGTCCAGGCGCGCGTAGTAGAAGCCGTCGTATCCACCCGAGGCATTGTCGTTGAACTCCCCGCCGGCCACGGCAATACCCGGCAGCAAATGCCCCACAACGGGGACATGCCGGGCATCGGTGTGGCGCCCAAGGAACGCGGCGACCTGGTCCTGTCCTTCGGCCTTGAATACCGAGCAGGTGCAATACAGCAGCCGGCCACCGGGTTTGAGCAGCGGCCAGAGCGTGTCGAGCAGGCGGCGCTGGACGGCGGCGAGCTGCTCGACGTCGCTGGCGCGGCGCAACCAGCGCACGTCGGGATGGCGCCGGACAATGCCCGAGGCAGTGCAGGGAGCGTCCAGCAGGATGGCGTCGAACAGCCTGCCGTCCCACCAGGCCGGCGGCTCGCCGGCATCGGCCGCCTTGACCTCGGCGCGCAGGCCCAGGCGCTGCAGGTTGTCGTGGATGCGGTCGCAACGGCGCGGATCCACGTCCAGTGCCAGCAAGTCGAGATCGGCCCGCTCCAGCAGGTGGGCGGTCTTGCCACCGGGTGCGGCGCAGGCGTCGAGCACGCGGTCGGTCGGCGCCCAGTCGCGTCCATCCAGCAGCAATCCGGCCGCCAGTTGCGCGGCCCCGTCCTGCACCGAACAGAACCCCTGGGCAAATCCGGGCAGCCGCTCCACCGGCTGGGCCGCGGCCAGTGCCACGCCATCGCTGCCCGAGGGGGTCGCGGCGATGCCTGCGGCGGCCAGCTGCTGAAGGTAGTCCTCGCGCGCGACCTGGCGGCGGTTGACGCGCAGGAACATCGGTCCCGGCCGGTTGTTGGCGGCCAGGATGGCCTCCCACTGCGCGGGATGGTCACGCTGCAGGCGCTCGACCCACCAGCGCGGGTGGTTCCACTGTGCCGACGGCTCGCGCTGGGCCTGCGCCAGCAAAGCCACCGACTCCCGCAGGTACCGGCGCAGGCAGGCATTGAGGAACCCCGACTGCATCCGCGTGTCGCGGTCGCGCTTGGCGGCCTCGATCGCCTGGTCGACCAGGGTATGCGCCGGGTAATCGCTGCCCTGGCCGTCGCCGATCAGCAGCGCCAGCGCCGTGTGCAACAGGGCCTGCACCGGCGGCGCCGGCGGGCGTCGGGCCAGGGATTGCGCCACCACGCGGGCGGTCCCCAGATGCCGGAGCACCTGGAACGACAGAGCCTGCACGCCGGGACGCAGACCCGCCGCCACTTGCGGCAGGACCTCGGACAGGGAACGGCCCTGTTCCACGGCCAGCACGCAGCGCGCGACGTGGTGCAGTTGTTCTGACAGGGGCGGCGCCAGGCGGACTGGCGCGGAAGAAGATGAAGAAGAGTGGTTCAAAGTGTTCAGGCGCCGGGTTCAGCCCAGGGTCCATCCGGGGGCGACCACACCCGCGGGTGCGGGTGGTGTGGTGTCGCCTCGGGGCGCATCGGGTTCGCCGATGCGCTCCAGCGGGAGCGGCTCCATGCGCCGGCCGTAGATCCGGCGCACGCGCTCTTCCAGGGACGGGTGGGAATCGAACCAGTGTGCCATGCCGCCCTGCTCGGTGCCCACCAGCAACAGGTGCTGGACCACCGAGCCGACGCGGCGCGACTCGACACCCTCGTTCCACTGGGTCATCACCTTGCGCAGGACGCCGCCCAGCCCGTCGCGGCTGCGTGTCCATTGCACCGCGCGCGCGTCGGCCAGGAACTCGCGCTGGCGGGAAACCGCCGCCTGCAACGCGTGCCCGGCCACCCAACCCAGCCAGCCGGCCGCCATCAGGGCCAGCCCCAGCACCGCCAGCACCGGGCTGCGGTCTTCCCGCACATCGGACGGCACCAGGTCCTGCCCCATGCGAAACAGCATTTCCAGCCCGAACACCATGCCCACCAGCCGCATGTTCAACCGCGTGTCGCCTTCCCGGATGTGGCTGAACTCGTGCGCGACCAGGCCCTGCAACTCCTCGCGGGAAAGAAACTCCAGCGCACCGCTGGTGACCGCCACCACCGCATCATCCTCGTCCCAGCCGGCGGCGAAGGCATTGATGCCCAGGTCGCGCGCCATCACCATCGCTGCCGGCCGCTTCATGCCAGCGGCGATCGCCATCTCGTCGACGATGTGCGCGAAGCGCCGCTCCTCGAAGTGGGTGCCCGGCTGCGCCAGACGTGCACCCATCTGTTCGGCCAGCGCCTGCCCGCCCTTGGACAGGCGTGAGGTTTCGACCCACCAGCCGCCGAGCACGAACAGCAGCGTGACCGCTGTGTTGACCTCGAAGAAATAGCGCGGGTAGCCCGCGCCGGGCACCCAGAAGCTCCAGCACACGCCGACCGCCAGCGCCAGCGCTGCGTTGACCGCGATCACCAGCAGCAGCACCGTGAGACCGAACGCCAGCAGCAGCCGCAGCGTGCGGCCGCGTGCCTCCCGCTGCGACTCAAAGATCAGCACGGCGGCTCAGGCGCGTCAGAACGCGACCTTGACCGGTTGCCGCTCGGCTTCGCTGGTGGTGGAGGCGAGCATGGGCTGGGGCTGGAAATTGAACAGGCGCGCCACGATCAGCGCCGGAAACTGCGCGGCTGCATCGTTGAACTCCAGCACATGGTCGTTGTAGGCCTGTCTTGCGAAACCGATGCGGTTCTCGGTGCTGGCGAGCTCTTCGCTGAGTTCGCGCATGGTCTGGTCCGCCTTGAGGTCGGGGTAGGCCTCGGCCACGGCGAACAGGCGACCGAGCGCGCCACCGAGCACCTGCTCGGCGCCACCGAGCGCACCGATGGCGCCGGCACTCAGCGGACTGGCCGCCGCCGACTGCTCGGCGCTGTGCGCCTGGTTGCGCGCGGCGATCACGGCTTCGAGTGTCTGGGCTTCGTGCGCCAGGTACTTGCGGGCGACCTCGACCAGGTTGGGAATCAGGTCGTAGCGCCGCTTGAGCTGCACATCGATCTGTCCGAAGGCGTTGGCGATTGCGTTCTTGAGCCGCGTCAGGCGGTTGAAGGCGCCAATGGCCCAGAACAACATCAACAGGAGAACGACCAGCAGGATCCACGAAACAGGTGACATCTTCCAACCTCCATCGAACGACAGGCACCGGACACCGCCGGCAGGCGCTGGGCAATATAGCCCAAGGCTCCGGCGCACCCAACAGCACAGTTCACGCGTACAAAGAAAAACGCCCCCGGTCTGACGACCGGGGGCGCTGGCAGGCCGGACGGAGGTCCGGTCCGAAGGCTTACTCAGCCGATTCGCTGGTGCCGGCGGCTTCCGCCTGGTCAGCAGCCAGCGACAGCGCGTCGGCCTCGGCGATGGCACGGCGCTCTTCGTCGTCCATCTTTTCCTTGACCTTGCGGGCTTCGTGATAGGCCATGCCGGTGCCTGCGGGGATCAGGCGACCGACGATGACGTTTTCCTTCAGACCGCGCAGTTCGTCGCGCTTGCCCATGATGGCGGCCTCGGTCAGAACGCGGGTCGTTTCCTGGAAGGAAGCGGCCGAGATGAACGAGTCGGTCGACAGCGAGGCCTTGGTGATGCCCAGCAGCACGTTGCTGTAGGTCGCCGGGATCTTGCCGTCGGCGCGCAGGGCGTCGTTGGTGTTGAGGATCTCCGAACGCTCGACCTGCTCGCCGGCGATGTAGCTCGAATCGCCCACGCTGTCGACAACCACGCGACGCAGCATCTGGCGAACGATCACCTCGATGTGCTTGTCGTTGATCTTCACACCCTGGAGTCGGTACACGTCCTGCACTTCGTCCACGATGTAGCGCGACAGTTCCTCGATGCCCAGCAGGCGCAGGATGTCCTGCGGATCGGCCGGACCGTCGACCACGCTCTCGCCCTTGTTGACCACCTGGCCTTCGTGCACCAGGATGTTCTTTTCCTTGGGGATGAGCTCGTCCCAGACCTTGCCTTCCGGATCGGTGATCTGCAGGCGGACCTTGCCCTTGGTCTCCTTGCCGAACGACACGGTACCGGTCATCTCGGCCAGCATGCCCTTGTCCTTCGGGCTGCGGGCTTCGAACAGCTCGGCCACCCGCGGCAGACCGCCGGTGATGTCGCGCGTCTTCTGGCCTTCGACCGGGATGCGGGCGAGCACGTGGCCGGGGCCGACGTCCTGGCCGTCGCGCACTTCCAGCAGCGCGCCGATCTGGAAGCCCACCGTCACCGAGTGGTCGGTGCCGGGGATCTTCACTTCCTGGCCCTGGGCATCGAGCAGCTTGACCAGCGGACGCACCACCTTGGCAGAGCCGCGGTGCTTCGGATCGATCACCACCAGAGAGGACAGACCGGTCACGTCGTTGACCTGCTTGGCCACCGTCAGACCTTCTTCCACGTTCTCGAACTTCACCTGACCGGCGAATTCCGTGATGATGGGTCGGGTCAGCGGATCCCAGTTGGCGAGGATCGCACCAGCCTTGATCGACTGGTCTGCCTTGACCGCCAGGATCGCGCCGTACGGCACCTTGTGGCGCTCGCGCTCACGGCCGTGTTCGTCGTGGATGATGATTTCGCCGGAACGGGCAATCACCACCAGCTCGCCCTTGCTGTTGGTCACATAGCGCATCGTGGCGTTGAAGCCGATCACGCCCGCCGACTTGGCTTCCACGCTGGAGGCCACCGCCGCACGCGACGCCGCACCACCGATGTGGAAGGTACGCATGGTCAGCTGCGTGCCGGGTTCACCGATGGACTGGGCAGCGATCACACCGACGGCTTCGCCGATGTTCACCAGGCCACCGCGGCCTAGGTCACGGCCGTAGCACTTGGCGCAGATGCCGAACCGGGTTTCGCAGGTCAGCGCGGTGCGGACCTTGACTTCGTCCACGCCAGCCGCTTCCAGCTCGTCGAGCATGTCTTCGTCCAGCAGCACACCAGCAGCGATCAGCGGATTGCGCGTCTCGGGGTGGATCACTTCTTCGGCCGTGGTGCGGCCCAGGATACGGTCGCGCAGCGACTCGATCACTTCACCACCTTCGACGATGGCGCGCATCAGCGTGCCATTGGTCGTGCCGCAATCGTCCTGGTTCACCACCAGATCCTGCGTCACGTCCACCAGGCGGCGGGTCAGGTAACCGGAGTTCGCGGTCTTCAGCGCCGTGTCGGCCAGACCCTTTCGGGCGCCGTGGGTGGAGATGAAGTACTGCAACACGTTCAGACCTTCGCGGAAGTTCGCCGTGATGGGGGTCTCGATGATGGAGCCGTCGGGCTTGGCCATCAGGCCGCGCATGCCGGCCAGCTGGCGGATCTGGGCCGCGCTACCGCGGGCACCCGAGTCGGCCATCATGTAGATCGAGTTGAACGACTCCTGGTCCACTTCCTTGCCGTGGCGGTCGATGGTCTTCTGCTTGGCCAGCTGGGCCATCATGACCTTGGAGATCTCGTCACCGGCCTTGCCCCAGATGTCCACCACCTTGTTGTAGCGCTCGCCGGCGGTCACCAGACCGGAGGCGTACTGCTGGGCGATTTCCTTCACCTCGGCTTCGGAGCGTTCGATGATGCCGGCCTTTTCCTTGGGCACCAGCATGTCGTCCACGGCGATCGAGATGCCGGCGCGGGTGGCCAGGCGGAAACCGTTCTGCAGCAGCTTGTCGGCGAAGACCACGGTCTCCTTCAGACCGCACTTGCGGAACGACACGTTGATGAGCTTGGAGATTTCCTTCTTCTTCAGCGCCTTGTTCAGCACTTCGAAAGGCAGGCCTTTGGGCAGGATCTCGGACAGCAGCGCGCGGCCGACCGTCGTGTCGACCAGGGTCACGTAGGGCGTGAACTCGCCGGTTTCCTTGTTCTTGTTCCACTGCGTCAGGCGGACGCTGATCTTGGCGGTGATCTCGACCACGCCGCTGTCCAGCGCGCGCTGCAGCTCGGCGAGGTCGGCAAAGATCATGCCTTCGCCCTTGCCGTTGATGCGCTCGCGGGTGGCGTAGTACAGACCCAGCACCACGTCCTGCGAAGGCACGATGGAGGGTTCGCCGTTGGCCGGGAACAGCACGTTGTTGGAGGCCAGCATCAGCGTGCGGGCTTCCAGCTGGGCTTCCACCGACAGCGGCACGTGCACAGCCATCTGGTCACCGTCGAAGTCGGCGTTGAAGGCCGCGCAGACGAGCGGGTGCAGCTGGATCGCCTTGCCTTCGATCAGGATCGGCTCAAAGGCCTGAATGCCCAGACGGTGCAGCGTGGGCGCACGGTTCAGCAGAACCGGGTGCTCCTTGATGACCTCTTCCAGGATATCCCAGACCACCGGCGTGCCGGATTCGACTTCCTTCTTCGCCGCCTTGATGGTGGTGGCGATGCCCATGGCCTCCAGGCGCGAGAAGATGAACGGCTTGAACAGCTCCAGGGCCATCAGCTTGGGCAGGCCGCACTGGTGCAGCTTGAGCGTCGGGCCGACCACGATGACCGAACGGCCCGAGTAGTCGACGCGCTTGCCCAGCAAGTTCTGGCGGAAACGGCCGCTCTTGCCCTTGATCATGTCGGCCAGCGACTTCAGGGCGCGCTTGTTGGCGCCCGTCATGGCCTTGCCACGGCGGCCGTTGTCCAGCAGCGAGTCCACGGCTTCCTGCAGCATCCGCTTTTCGTTGCGGGCGATGATTTCAGGGGCCTTGAGTTCGAGCAGGCGACGCAGACGGCTGTTGCGGTTGATGACGCGGCGGTACAGGTCGTTCAGGTCGGAGGTCGCGAAGCGGCCGCCGTCCAGCGGCACCAGCGGACGCAGGTCAGGCGGCAGCACGGGCAGCACGTCCAGCACCATCCACTCGGGCTTGATGCCCGACTTCTTGAAGGCTTCCAGCACCTTCAGGCGCTTGGCGTTCTTCTTGATCTTCAGCTCGGAGCCGGTCAGGTCGTTGCGCAGCTTCTCGATCTCGATGTCGAGGTCGATCGACTCCAGCAGTTCCTTGATGCCCTCGGCGCCCATCTTGGCGATGAACTCGTCGCCATATTCCTTGCGCTTGGCGTCGTAGTCTTCCTCGGACATGATCGCGAACTTCTTCAGCGGGGTCATGCCGGGATCGACGATCACGTAGGCTTCGAAATACAGCACGCGTTCGATGTCGCGCAGCGTCATGTCGAGCACCAGGCCCAGACGCGACGGCAGCGACTTCAGGAACCAGATGTGGGCGCAGGGCGCAGCCAGGTCGATGTGACCCATGCGCTCGCGGCGCACCTTGGTCTGCGTGACTTCAACGCCGCACTTCTCGCAGATCACGCCACGGTGCTTGAGGCGCTTGTACTTGCCGCACAGGCATTCGTAGTCCTTGATGGGACCAAAAATCTTGGCGCAGAACAGGCCGTCGCGTTCGGGCTTGAACGTGCGGTAGTTGATGGTTTCCGGCTTCTTGACTTCACCGAAGGACCAGGAGCGGATTTTTTCCGGCGAGGCCAGGCCGATGCGGATCGCATCGAAATGTTCGTCGGGCGTGAACTGCTTGAACAGGTCGAGCAAGGATTTCATGAAATGCTTTCCTTTTCTTCAGTGAATCAGGAGCGGTCCAGCTCGATATCGATACCGAGTGAACGGATTTCCTTGACCAGCACGTTGAATGATTCCGGCATACCGGCCTCGATCGCGTGCTCGCCCTTGACGATGGACTCGTACACCTTGGTGCGGCCCTGCACGTCGTCGGACTTGACGGTGAGCATTTCCTGCAGGATGTAGGAAGCGCCATACGCCTCCAGCGCCCACACTTCCATCTCACCGAAACGCTGACCACCGAACTGCGCCTTACCACCCAGCGGCTGCTGCGTGACCAGGGAGTACGGGCCAGTGGAACGGGCGTGCATCTTGTCGTCGACCAGGTGGTGCAGCTTCAGGTAGTGCATATAGCCCACCGTGGTCACACGCTCGAAGGCGTCGCCGGTGCGGCCGTCATACAGCTGGGCCTGGGTGCGCGTCGGCGTCAGGCCCTTGGCCTTGGCGATGTCGTCCGGATAGGCCAGCTTGAGCATGTCCATGATTTCCTGTTCGGACGCACCGTCGAACACGGGCGACGCAAACGGCACGCCGCTGGTCAGCTCCTGCGCCATCACGCGCAGCTCGTTGTCCGACAGGTTGGACAGCTCTTCCTTGCGGCCGGTGCCGTTGTAGATCTGTTCCAGGAAACCGCGGATCTCGGTCGTGGCAGCTTCACGCTGCAGCATGTCACCGATGCGCTGGCCCAGGCCCTTGCCGGCCCAGCCCAAGTGGACTTCGAGCACCTGACCGATGTTCATGCGCGAAGGCACGCCCAGCGGGTTCAGCACGATGTCGACCGGCGTACCGTCGGCCAGGTGGGGCATGTCTTCGACCGGGGTGATCTTGGAGACCACACCCTTGTTGCCGTGACGGCCGGCCATCTTGTCACCAGGCTGCAGGCGGCGCTTGACGGCCAGGTAGACCTTGACCATCTTGAGCACGCCCGCGGGCAGCTCGTCGCCCTGCGTGAGCTTCTTGCGCTTCTCTTCGAAGGCGAGGTCGAAGCTGTGGCGGGTCTGCTCCATGGAGTTCTTGATCGACTCCAGCTGGGCAGCCACATCATCTTCCGCCGGGCGGATGTCGAACCAGTGGTACTTCTCGACGTCGTCCAGATAGGCCTTGTCGATCTTGGTGCCCTTGGACAGCTTCTTCGGACCGCCGTTGGCGATCTTGCCGGTCAGCAGCTTCTCGATACGGTCAAAGGCGTCGGCCTCGACGATGCGCAGCTGGTCGTTCAGGTCCAGGCGGAAGCGCTTGAGCTCGTCGTCGATGATCTGCTGGGCGCGCTTGTCGCGCGTGATGCCTTCGCGGGTGAAGACCTGCACGTCGATCACGGTACCTTGCGAGCCCTGGTCCACACGCAGCGAGGTGTCCTTCACGTCGGAAGCCTTCTCGCCGAAGATGGCGCGCAGCAGCTTCTCTTCCGGCGTCAGCGTGGTCTCACCCTTGGGCGTGACCTTGCCGACCAGCACGTCGCCGGGCAGCACTTCGGCGCCCACGTAGATGATGCCGGAGTCGTCCAGGCGGTTGAGTTGCTGCTCGGCCAGGTTCGGGATGTCGCGGGTGATTTCTTCCGCGCCCAGCTTGGTGTCGCGTGCCATGACCACCAGTTCCTCGATGTGGATCGAGGTGTAGCGGTCTTCGGCGACCACGCGTTCGGAGATCAGGATCGAGTCTTCGAAGTTGTAGCCGTTCCAGGGCATGAAGGCGATCAGCATGTTCTGGCCGATCGAGATTTCACCCAGGTCGGTCGAGGCGCCGTCGGCCACCACGTCACCCTTGCCCAGCTTGTCACCCTTCTTGACGATCGGACGCTGGTGGATGTTGGTGTTCTGGTTGGAACGCTGGTACTTGATCAGGTTGTAGATGTCGACGCCGACTTCACCGGCGACGGCTTCGTCGTCGTTCACGCGGATCACGATGCGGGTCGCATCCACGTAGTCGACCACACCACCGCGGCGGGCGGTGACCACGGTGCCGGAGTCGATCGCGGCCACGCGCTCGATGCCGGTGCCGACCATCGGCTTCTCGGGGCGCAGCACGGGCACGGCCTGGCGCGACATGTTGGCGCCCATCAGTGCGCGGTTGGCGTCGTCGTGCTCCAGGAAGGGCACCAGCGAAGCAGCCACCGAAACGATCTGCGCGGGCGACACGTCCATGTACTGGATGGTGTCGGCCGGGGTCAGGATGGATTCACCCTTCTCACGGGCAGAAATCAGGTCACCGGTCAGCTTGCCTTCCTTGTCCAGCGCCGCGTTGGCCTGGGCAATGACGTACTTGCCTTCTTCGATGGCCGACAGGTAGTCGATCTGGTTCGTGACCTTGCCATCGACCACGCGACGGTACGGGGTTTCGATGAAACCGTACTCGTTCAGGCGGGCGTACAGGGCCAGCGAGTTGATCAGACCGATGTTCGGGCCTTCCGGCGTTTCAATCGGGCAGACGCGGCCGTAATGTGTCACGTGCACGTCGCGCACTTCGAAGCCGGCGCGTTCGCGGGTCAGACCGCCCGGGCCAAGGGCCGACACGCGGCGCTTGTGGGTGATCTCGGCCAGCGGGTTGGTCTGGTCCATGAACTGCGACAGCTGGGACGCGCCGAAGAACTCCTTGAGCGCCGCGGAAATCGGCTTGGAGTTGATCAGGTCGTGCGGCATCAGCGGCTCTTGCTCGGCCTGACCCAGACGTTCCTTGACGGCCTTCTCGATACGCGCCAGACCGGTGCGGTACTGGTTTTCGGCCAGTTCGCCGACGCAACGCACGCGGCGGTTGCCCAGGTGGTCGATGTCGTCGACTTCACCGCGGCCGTTGCGCAGGTCGACCAGAATCTTGACCACGGCCAGGATGTCGTCGTTGGACAGCACCATCGGGCCGGTGGATTCGTCGCGGCCCACGCGGGCATTGAACTTCATGCGGCCCACGCGCGACAGGTCGTACGTGTCCGGGTTGTAGAACAGGCGGTGGAACAGCGCCTGCACAGCGTCTTCGGTCGGCGGCTCGCCAGGGCGCATCATGCGATAGATGGCCACGCGGGCGGCGAACTCGTCGACGGTTTCGTCGGCGCGCAGGGTCTGGCTGATGTAAGCGCCCTGATCGAGTTCGTTGGTATAGATGCAGGGAAGTTCCTGCACGCCGGCCAGGCGCAGCTTCTTGAGCAGCGCCTCGGTCAGTTCGTCGTTGGCCTTGGCGATGATTTCACCGGTGTCGGCGTCCACCACGTTCTTGGCGACCACGCGGCCGATCAGGAAGTCTTCGGGCACGCTGATGTGCGTGGTACCGGACTGTTCCAGTTCACGGGTGTGGCGCGCGGTGATGCGCTTGTCCTTGGCGACAACGACTTTGCCCGACTTGTCGGTGATGTCGAAGCGGGCCACTTCGCCGCGCAGGCGCTCGGACACGAAGGCCAGCTGGGCACCACTGTCCATCAGGCGGAAGTGGTCATTGACGAAGAAGTTCGCCAGGATGGTTTCCGGCGTCAGGCCGATGGCCTTGAGCAGGATGGTGACCGGCATCTTGCGGCGGCGGTCGACGCGGAAGAACAGCACGTCCTTCGGATCGAATTCGAAGTCGAGCCAGGAACCGCGGTAGGGAATGATCCGCGCCGAGAACAGCAGCTTGCCCGAGCTGTGGGTCTTGCCCTTGTCGTGTTCGAAGAAGACACCGGGCGAGCGGTGCAGCTGCGACACGATCACGCGCTCCGTGCCGTTGATGATGAAGGAACCCTTGTCGGTCATCAGGGGCACTTCGCCCATGTAGACCTCTTGTTCTTTGACTTCCTTGACCACCTTGGACTGCGAGGTCGACGACTCGCGGTCATAGATGATCAGCTGCACGCGCGCGCGCACCGCCGACGCGAAGGTCAGACCACGGGTCTGGCACTCGCGCACGTCGAACGCCGGCTTGGCCAGGTTGTACTCGACGAACTTCATCTCGACAAAACCGTTGTGCGAGACGATCGGGAAGGCGGCTTCGAAGGCGGCCTGCAGGCCCTCGGCGGTGCGCTTCTTGGGCGCGGTATCGGCCTGCAGGAACGCGGTGTACGCGTCCTTCTGCATCTGCAGCAGGTAGGGGATCGCGAGCACATTCTCGCGGCTGCCAAAGCTCTTGCGGATGCGCTTGCGTTCGGTGTATGAGTATTTCGATGCGGATGCCATGAGATCTCCGGGATTGAGGTCTGCGGCGACTGATCGGCCATTCCGGCGCGCAAGGCGGCGGGTGACGTTCTTGGCGGCAGGCCACTACCTGCCGTTGGCGGACGACCCGCGCATTGCACGCGGGCCCGGACCAAGTGGTCTTCTGCAGTCGGGGTCAGAAGACACTCAAAAACACGGTGGATTCACTGCGAAGCCACGGCGCTTTTGGGTGCGCTCTGAAAGCACCAAAGGCTGGAGGCCCTTTCGAGCACTCCAGCCCCTGACCAGAACCGAATTACTTGAGTTCGGCCTTGGCGCCGGCTTCCACCAGCTTCTTGACGGCGGCTTCGGCGTCGGCCTTGGCAATGCCTTCCTTGACGTTCTTCGGAGCGCCGTCGACCAGGTCCTTGGCTTCCTTCAGACCCAGACCGGTGATTTCGCGCACGGCCTTGATGACGGACACCTTGTTGGCGCCGGCTTCGGTCAGGACGACGTTGAATTCGGTCTTCTCTTCGGCGGCAGCAGCGGCACCACCACCAGCAGCGGCCGGAGCGGCCATGGCGGCGGCGGACACGCCGAACTTCTCTTCAATGGCCTTGACCAGGTCATTGAGTTCCATGACGGTCATGCTGTCCAGCGCCGTCAGAAATGCGTCTTTATCGAATGCCATTTTGATTTCCTAACAATTGGTTAAACGAACTGACTGCGCCTTCAGGCGGCAGCAGCTTCAGCTTCTGCTGCCGGAGCGGCAGCGCCTTCGCCTTTTTTGGCCGCCAGGGCACCCAGCACCACGGCGGTGCGGGACATCGGCGACATCAGCAAGCCACACAGCTGGGCCAGCAGCACTTCCTTGGAAGGGATGCTTGCAAGCTGCTTCACGCCATTGACGTCCAGGACTTTGCCACCGTAGACACCTGCGCGAATCACCAGCTTGTCGTTGGTTTTCGCGAACTCGGCCACCACCTTGGCGGCGGCCACAGCGTCTTCGGAGAAGCCATAGATCAGCGGACCGGTCATCTGGTCGCCGGCCACTTCGAACTGGCTGCCAGCCACAGCACGGCGGGCCAGGGTGTTCTTCAGAACACTCAGGCTGACACCATTGCTGCGTGCGTTGACGCGCAGTTTGTCCATGGCAGCGACCGTGATGCCGCGGTATTCCGCCATCACGAGCGTTTGAGCTTTTGCGGCGAGGCTGGTCACTTCGGAAATGACCGCTTCTTTCTCACTGCGATTCAGACTCAAGGTCTACTCCTTCAATGTGCTTCGGGCCGGAGCCCTCCACACGCTTCATTGCAGCGACCAACTGTTCAGGAAAGGGTTCCATCTGCAGCGGGATCGCCATCTGCGCTGGCGTTTCACCATTAAGCCGCTCTTGGCCCGAAGGCCTTTGCGACACCAGCGGTCTTGGATGGCCCCACCTGCTGGCCTTTCGGCCGGCGGGCGGGCCCACCACGCCCGGGCAACCGGAGTTGCCCGGGAATCTCTTGCGATTACGCCGAGATGGACTGGGTGTCCACGCGGACGCCCACACCCATGGTCGACGAAACAGCCACCTTGCGCAGGTACACACCCTTGCTGGTGGCCGGCTTGGCCTTGTTCAGGGCGTCGACCAGAGCAGCCAGGTTGCCCTGCAGCTTGTCGGCGTCGAACGAGCGGCGGCCGATCGTGCCGTGCACGATGCCGGCCTTGTCCACGCGGAACTGCACCTGACCGGCCTTGGCATTGCGCACAGCCTGGGCCACATCGGGCGTCACGGTACCGACCTTCGGGTTGGGCATCAGGCCACGGGGACCCAGCACCTGACCGAGGGTACCGACCACGCGCATCGCATCCGGAGAAGCGATCACCACGTCGAAATCCATCTTGCCGGCCTTGATTTCGGCAGCCAGATCGTCCATGCCGACGATGTCAGCACCAGCGGCCTTGGCTTCTTCGGCCTTGGCACCTTGGGCGAACACGGCCACACGCTTGGTCTTGCCGGTGCCGTTGGGCATCACGACGGCGCCGCGCACCACCTGGTCGGACTTCTTGGCGTCCACGCCCAGCTGGATGGCCACGTCGATGGATTCATCGAACTTGGCATTGGCGCATTCCTTGACGATCGCCAGAGCGTCCGTCAGGGCGTACAGCTTGTTGCTGTCGACCTTGCCTTCGAAGGCTTTTTGTTTCTTGGTCAGCTTGGCCATGTCACACGCCCTCCACGATCACGCCCATCGAACGGGCAGAGCCGGCGATGGTCTTGACGGCTGCGTCGATGTCGGCAGCGGTCATGTCCTTCATTTTGGTCTTGGCGATTTCTTCCAGCTGAGCGCGGGTGATCTTGCCGACCTTCTGCTTGTTGGGCACCGGAGAGCCCTTGTCCAGCTTGATGGCCTTCTTGATGAGGGTCGTCGCCGGGGGGGTCTTGATGATGAACGTGAAGCTCTTGTCCGCGAAGGCGGTGATCACCACCGGCAGCGGCAGACCGGGCTCGACGCCCTGGGTCTGGGCGTTGAACGCCTTGCAGAACTCCATGATGTTCAGACCGCGCTGACCCAGCGCCGGACCGATCGGGGGAGAGGGGTTGGCCTTACCAGCTGGCACTTGCAGCTTGATGAAGCCGACGATTTTTTTCGCCATATTTCAGCTCCTGCGAGTGCAAACGGCTGCGGATTGCGCAGCCTCCTCGCGGTTGAAACCCGGAAAGGACAGAGATCGCAGGCGCCGGGTTGATCCGCCTGAGATCCGAAAGGATCAGGTCTTCTCGACCTGACTGAATTCGAGCTCCACCGGCGTGGCGCGACCAAAGATGGTCACCGACACGCGCAGCTTGTTCTTTTCGTAGTTGACTTCTTCGACCGTGCCGTTGAAATCGGTGAACGGGCCTTCCTTGACGCGGATGTACTCGCCGACCACGAACTCCACCTTGTGGCGGGGCTTGTCGGTGCCTTCCTGCATCTGGTTGACGATCTTCTGAACGTCTTCCTCGGAAATCGGGGCCGGACGGTTCTTGGCGCCGCCAACGAAACCGGTCACCTTGTTGGTGTGCTTGACCAAGTGCCAGGACTCATCGTCCATCACCATTTCCACCAGCACGTAGCCAGGGAAAAACTTGCGCTCGGTGGTGCGCTTCTGGCCGTTCTTGACCTCGACCACTTCTTCGGTCGGTACCAGGATGCGGCCGAACTTGTCCTGCATGCCAGCGCGGTTGATGCGCTCGACGATATTGCGCTCGGCCGCCTTCTCCATGCCCGAATAGGCATGCACCACATACCAGCGCATGCCTTCGGTCGGCGTTCCCAACAGGCTATTCGTTTCGCTCATTACTTTCTCCAGCCCAGGATCAGGTCATAGAACAGCCATTCGACCGTCTTGTCGGTGAGCCACAGAAACAGCGCCATGATGACCACGAAGGCGAACACGTAGGCCGTCATCTGGAGGGCCTCCTTGCGGGAAGGCCAGACCACCTTGCGCGTTTCGCGCCAGGCTTCGCGACCAAAGGCCACCAGCTGACGACCAGGCTCGGACACACCGAACACAGCCACAGCCGCCACCACACCGACGATCAGTGCTGCCCACTGTGCCAGGGCACCCTTGCCGGACAGCAGGTAAAAGCCAACAAAGGCAGCCAGCAGCAGCCCGGCAGCAGCCGCCAGCTTGGCCTTGTCGGCGCCGGTGTTGACGGTTTGAACTTCGGAAGTGGCCATGGATATCAGACGGTTCTTGACTTTCTGAGGTCTCAGGGAACAAAGACCCCAGACACGCAAGCCCACCAGAAGTCTCGGGACTTCGGTGGGCCTGAAAACCACCCGACGAACAGCACCGGAAATCCGGTTTCAAGCGTTCTGTCTGGTGGCAGGGGCAGTAGGAATCGAACCTACAACCTTCGGTTTTGGAGACCGACGCTCTGCCAATTGAGCTATACCCCTACTGGCTGGTGCCCCTCGGAGGGCGATTAGGCAATGATCTTGGCAACCACGCCGGCGCCGACGGTACGGCCGCCTTCGCGGATGGCGAAA